>JAIQEV010000040.1 GCA_020073585.1 Terriglobia bacterium | reverse complement strand
GGCTCCGGCGGTTTCACAGGCGTCGGCCTGATGGAGAGCAAACAGAAGCTTTTTTACCTTCCCGAAGCGCACACAGATTTTATTTACGCCGTCATCTGCGAGGAACTCGGCTTCATCGGCGCTGTGGTTGTCATTACTCTATTCGCAGTTTATGCATGGCGGGGTTTGCGCGCCGCATTTAACGCTCCGGACGGATTCGGGCGCATGCTGGCCCTCGGCGTAACCGCCATGGTGCTCTGCCAGTCGCTCATCAATTTCGCGGTGGTGCTGGGGATGCTGCCGACGAAGGGCATCCCGCTGCCGTTTGTCTCTTACGGCGGTTCGTCGCTGTTTGTAGCGCTGGCATGCGTGGGGGTCCTGCTGAACATTACAAAACAGGCGGAGTAGTTGTAGCGCCGGCGCCTCGCCGGCAATCGTCGCGCTGGGAATCGTATCATGGCATCGCTTTAGCGATGCCGCTGTGCGACACTCTGCTTGCGCCCTTAGGCGCTGACATTCATGCGCATCGTCATCGCAGGCGGCGGTACTGGTGGACATGTCATCCCCGCCCTCGCCATCGCTCAGCAACTCAAAAAGCAGTTCGCCGCCGAGGTGCTCTTCATCGGCACGGCCCGCGGCATTGAGACACGGCTCGTCCCGCAAGCCGGATTCCCGCTCGAACTGATCAAGGTTGGCGCGCTAAAGAATGTCAGCCTCCTGACCCGCGCAAAAACGATGTTCGACTTGCCACGCGCTCTCTGGACCTCGGGCCGTGTGCTTTCCGATTTCAATCCCGACGTGGTGATTGGCGTGGGGGGCTATGCTTCCGGTCCTGCGATGCTGGCGGCAATTCGCCGCCGTATTCCGACGCTCGCCTTCGAACCCAACGTCGTTCCCGGATTTGCGAATCGCCTGGTTGCCCGCTGGGTCTCGGCCGCGGCCGTGCACTTTGAAGAAACCTGCGAGCTTGCCTCCCGGCTGCGTTCCCGAGCGCTCGACACGAAGAGAGAATCCGCGCTGCGCTCGGGGTGCAGCCTGCGATTATTCTCAGGGTGAAGCGGCGGGCGGGGTGGCGTCCTCGATGGTGAGCATGTCCGTGCGGGTCTTGTCCCATTCGCGGAGAGTGAAGCCAAAGCCGGCGAAGACCCGGCGGATCTGCGCGGAATCCCAGCGCAGCACGTCCTCGAGCACGGGGACGAGGACGCTCATCGCGTTGTCGCTGAGCACGGTGCGGCGCGCGATGCGCGTGATGTATTGGGCCTCGGAGACGGCGATGGTCAGCCCGTCGTGCTGGTTGACGTGCATCATCACCGGCAGGTCGGAGCTGCCGTCGCCCAGGTAGATGATGTGGTCATGGCTGATGCCCAGCGCCGCGCGAATCTCCTCGAGCGCAGTAACTTTGCCCCAGCCGGCCGAGGCCCGCTCGATGGACTGCACTTCCCCGGTCGCGCCGCCGGTAGCGGTGACCGCTAAGGGGTCAACATAGCGGAAGCGTGTGCCGAAAATATGCTCCGGCGGCACAACACCCTCCAGCGCCGATTGGATGATCTCCTGCGGCGCGGCGGAAATCACGTAAAAGGAAAACTTGTAGCCCTCGGCCAGGGTATCCAGGGCGCGCGCGAAAAGTGCGACGTCGTGCTTCAGGCGCATGCGCTTCCCGGTCTCCACCAGGTGTTCGCGGCGCACGCGGCGGAAATCCGGGTCGTGCAGGATGAGATAGGCGAGCTCGGCGCCCTGCTGCACCAGATGGGTGTAGGAAAGTCCGGCGACCTTTTCGCGGAAGCCGTGGAAACCGATAAGTTCGCTGAGAACGACGCCCGAATCGTTGAAGCTCAGCGTCTGGTCAAAATCGCTCGCCAACAGGTACTGCCCCGCCATCGAAGAGCTCCTTGGTAACCGGCGCCGCCGTTGTGCCAGCGGTGATCGCCATGCCATTCACGATACCCGCGGAAGCGGAGATGCGCTCACGCATTATTTTAATCATTGGCATGCGCAATTGCGTAAACGCCCGGTGATCTTTTCATGGGATGCGGAGAAGTGGTAAATGGTTAGCAGCGAACGAGATGCGCGGCGCGGGGCCCGGCGAACGGCCCGGCAAGACCGGCCGCGCCGCGTTCCGGAGCAGGGGCACTTGCCTTGTGCGGGCCTCTCTGGTCAGATATGAGTATGGACCTCGGCAACATCTTCCGGTCCGCACCGCGCCTGCACTGGCGGCTGAAGGCCATTCTGCCCGTCGTCGGCGTCCTCCTGCTCGGTCTCTTTGCCTTTCAAATCGTCCTGCTGGTGCAGGAAACCCCCAATGGGCGCTGGATCCTGACCGTGGCGGCCTCAGGCGCGGTGGTGATCTGCGGGGTGCTGCTGGCGGTGCTGGCCGTTCTGGTGGAGCGGCCCTTGCGCGAGCTGAAGAAGACCATCGCGCTGGTGCGCACCGGCGATTTGCAAGCCGAAGTCCAATTCGCGGTGCGCAACGACGACGTGGGGGAGCTGGGGCAGCACTTCAACGAAATGGTGCGGCAACTGCGCGAAAGCAAGGAGGAAATCGAGCGCCTGCACCGGCAGGAGATGTCCCGCGCCGAGCACCTGGCCACTATCGGCGAGCTGGCCGCCGGCCTGGCGCATGAAATCCGCAATCCCCTCGCGGGCATTGCCGGAGTCATCGAAGTGATCGGCAAGGACCTGCCTCCCAACAGCTCCAGCCGCGAGGTCCTGGCCGAGGTCCACGCGGAGATCCGCCAGATCCAGAGCATCCTCAATGACCTGCTGATTTACGCGCGGCCGCGGCCTCCGCAATTTCACTCCGCGGACCTCAACGCCACGGTCGAACAGGCGGTCCTGCTGGCGCGCCAGCAGGTGCGCACGCGGCCCATCGAGGTGCTCTTTGCGTCCTCGCCGGACCTCACCGCCGTGGTCCACGACCCCGTACAGATGCAGCAGGTGGTGCTCAATCTGCTCCTCAACGGCATCCAGGCCATCCGCGAGGAAGGGCGCGTCGAGGTGGTCCTGGAAAAGAAGAGCGGGCGGGCCCTGATCCGCGTCAGTGACACCGGCCGCGGAATTTCCCGCGACGTGCTGCCGAAAATTTTCCGGCCCTTCTTCACGACGCGCAAGGAAGGCACGGGGCTGGGCCTGCCGCTGGCCCGGGGCATCGTGGAATCGCACGGGGGGCGCATTGCGGTGAGCAGCGAACCCGGGCGGGGCACGCAATTCGAAATCTGGCTGCCGCTGGAGCGCCGGGCGAGCGAGGGTGTCGCGGCGAAGGCCGGAGTGGTACAGTAAAGACGATGGCCAAGAAGAAAATCCTGATCGTGGACGACGAAAAACTGGTCCGCTGGTCGCTGGCCCAGAAGTGCGCGGAATACGGGATGGAGAGCGTGGAGGCGGCCGACGGCGAGGAGGCCCTGCGCTTGACCCAGGCGGAATCGCCGGACGTGATCCTCCTGGATGTGCATCTCCCCGGGCACAGCGGCATCGAAGTGCTCGATCAGCTCAAGCAGGCGGGCTACACGCACACGGTCATCATGATGACCGCGGATCCGCAACTCGACGAGGTCAAAGCCGCACTGCGTCTGGGGGCCTACGATTTCATCACCAAGCCCATCCAGTTCGACGAGCTGGCGGTCACCGTGCAGAACGCCGCGGAGGCCAGTTCTCTGCGCACCGAAGTGGAATCGCTGCGCTCGGAAATGCGCCGCCGCGCCGGCTACCACGACGTCATCGGCGTCTCCCGCAAGATGACCGAGCTGATGAAGTTCGTGGGCAAGATCGCCGCCAGCGAAGCCTCCACCATCCTGATCCAAGGCGAGAGCGGCACCGGCAAGGACCTCATCGCCAAGGCCATTCACTACGACAGCTCGCGCAAGGACCGCCCCTTCGTGGCCATCAACTGTTCGGCGATCCCCGAAACGCTCATGGAAGCCGAGCTCTTCGGCCACGAGAAGGGCGCGTTCACCGACGCCAAGGCCATGAAGAAGGGGCTGTTCGAAGTGGCCGACGGGGGCACGCTGTTCCTCGACGAAATCGGCGAACTCTCGCCGCTGCTGCAGGCCAAGCTGCTGCGCGTCCTCGAGGACCAGATGATCCGGCGCGTCGGCGGGGTGCGCGACATCCAGGTCGAGGTGCGCGTCATCGCCGCCTCCAACCGCGACCTGGAACGCGCCGTCCGCGAAGGGCACTTCCGCCAGGATCTCTACTACCGCCTGGCGATCATTTCCATCTACATCCCGCCGCTGCGCGAGCGCAAGGAAGACATCCTGCCGCTGGTGGATTTTTTCCTGGAGCATTACAACCGCAAGTTCCGCAAATCCATCCGCGGCGTCAACGAAGATACGCGGCGCCTGCTGCTGCATTACGACTGGCCGGGCAACATCCGCGAGTTGAAAAACGCCATCGAGCGCGCCATGATCCTCGAGGAAGAGCCGCTCCTGCGTCCGGATTACCTGCCGATCTCCGTCTCCGGAGGACATGGCGGCCGCAATGCGGTGGCCTTCCCCACCCACGAGCCTCCCGGCGACCCCGTGGCTCCGGGCAAGCGCCGCCTTCCTCCCCTGACCATCCCGGAGGGCGGTACTTCGCTGGAAGACGTGGAACACGCGCTGGTGGAGCTGGCCTTGCGCCAGGCCAGCGGAAATCAGATGCGCGCGGCGAAGCTCCTGGACATCAGCCGCGATGCCCTGCGCTACAAGATGAAAAAGTTCGGACTCTCGCACACCGAAGAAGACGAACCGGCGGCTTCCGCCGGAGCTTGAACGGCTCTTCCCGCCGCCACAGCGCGGGGTTTCCACTGCGTCAGATGGCCCGACCGAGCGCGAAATGCCGCACTGGCTCGCGCAATCCGTGCTGGGCAAGCGCCAGCAAATCCCATAAGCAGAGGAAGAAAATGGGGTTAGCGGGCCGCACAGGAGATGCCGGAATGGCACTTTCGTTGCTCCCATACCCTGTGGCACACGCGGAGAGAAAAAATGGATTGGGCCCAGGCGGATGCCCCGGCCGCAACTTCTTAGACGGAGGGGTTGCACCGGCAAGCGCAAGCATTCGCTGCAAGGAAACTGCTCAAATGGGTCTATGTCCCGCAAGCTAGGTAGCGGCCGTGCGCGGTGGAAAGCAGGAACGCCGCAATCGCGACATTCCGACCCAAAACAGGGTGAAACCGCACCGGCCGCTACCTTCTTCCTTTTCTGGCTTCACCACTCGCTTTTTTTTCAACCTGAGCACTAAGCGGTTAACTCGGAATCCAGGGGAATTCCATGTGAGGGACTTGGCGCAAGGCCCTGTGTAAACACACACAAGAACCTCCGCGAGTACCGGGGACCGGTTTTAAGTGCTTTATTTTCAATGGGCAATGAAGATAGAAGGTGGCAAGCCATGTGCTTTGTCAGAGGCGTTGCCTGTTACGTTTGCACTCCCCAATCTGCAATCCGGGAGGGAGTTATGAAAGAGACCAAGGAATACCCGCAAATCAAACAGCCGCCGGTCACCCGGGTCTCCCTGGCGAACATTCTCGTTGCCACCGATTTTTCCCCCTGCGCGGAGAACGCCCTGGACTATGCCCTTATCATCGCCCGCCGCTTTGACTCGCGTATCTACCTGACGCATGTCCTGACCCCGGACGCCTACGCCTTTGTGCCCCCGGAAGCAGCCACGGTAACGCACGGAGCGCTGCGCCAGGCCGCCGAGCAGAAGCTCGCCGACATCCTCATCTCCGGGCGGCTGCGCGAGGCGCCGCACGAGGTGGTGCTGGAGGAAGGCTTCCTGTGGCCCACGATCGAAAAGCTCATCAAGAAGTACGAGATTGACCTGATTGTGGTCGGCACGCATGGCGCCAAGAAAATCGAGAAGCTGCTGCTGGGCTCCGGCGCGGAAGAAATCTTTCGGCGGGCGGCGTGCCCGGTGATGACCGTGGGGCCGCGCTTTGCGGGGGAACCGGCGCGCACCGCGGAATGGAAGAACATTCTGTTCGCCACGGACCTGGAGCAGACCCCGGACCGCGCCGCCGCCTATGCCTTCTCTCTGGCGCAGGAGTATCAGGCGCGCCTGACCCTGCTGCACGTCGCCACGCGTCACGGCACGGCGTCGGAGCGCGAACTGGCGGCCAAGCGCGAAGCGGTCCTGCAGCGCCTGCAGGGACTCATACCCCCTGGATCGGCGCTGTGGTGCGATCCGGAGATGGCCGTGAGCTTCGGCTCGGCCCCGGAAGAGATCATGAACATGGCCCGGGCCCGGAATATGGATTTGATCGTGATGGGCGCCCGGGCCGGCGGTGGCGGCCTGGGAACGCACAATCCCTTCGCCACAACCTACCGGGTGGTTTGCGAAGCTGCGTGCCCGGTGTTGACTGTGAAGAGTTGAAACGAGTTTCCACCTCGGGTGGGAAAACGGGGCGGCACATTAGCTAGAAGGGCGTGTGCCGCCCTGTTCTTTTCTCCCCGCATCCCGCAGAAGAACAGATCCCCGCACATTCCATACCATGCTCCAGATGCCGAAGGAGGGGACGGCGTTCGAACCCTCAGGCGGCCAGCAGCCCTTTCAGGCCGGTTTTGTTGCGGATGGTCACGGCGGAGCCGCGAATGGAAATCAACAGCTCTTTCCGGAATTCCGTCAAGGTGCGCGTGACGGTTTCGCGGGAGACGCCGAGGAGCTGGGCGATCTCTTCGTGCGTCAGCGCGAGATGAAAGCGGGTTCCCTTGCGCGTTTCCTGGCCCTGCTCCGAAGAGGCCAGGAGAAAGCGGGCGATTTTTTCGCCGGCGCTGCGCGACAGCCCCAGACAGCGCACCTGGTAGCAGGCGGCGCGGTAATGGTCGCTGAGCAGTCCCAGCACCTTGGCGGAGGCCTGCGGAAACTGCTGCAAGAGGCGCACGAAATCTTCGGTCTTGAGAAAACTCACCTGGCTCGGCTGCAGGGTCTCGGCGGTGTGCTCGAAGGGCTTGCCGGGAATCGCCGCATGCATGCCCAGCACTTCGCCGGGCCCGGCGATGCGCAGAATAAGCGTTTTCCCTTCCGGAGAGGCCATCTGGAGTTTTACGCGGCCTTCGCAGAGCAGGTAAACGCCGCGCGGCGCCTGCCCTTCCACAAAGAGCAAGGAGCCCGCCGGGTAATAACTGGTGTACTTGATCTCTTGCAGGAGCTTGCGGGCGGGAGCGGGAAGTTCGCAGAAGCAGTTTTCGGCGTGGCGAAAACAGGTTTCGCAATCTTCAATGGGGTGGAGTCCATACGGCACTTGCATGGGGTCCTCCTGTGCGGCCCATCGGGGCATAGCCCGGCTTTTGGCATTTTCTGTGCGAGGCATCACCCGGCGCAGTGACGTGCGTCACTGCCGGAAACCGCCCGGCGGCGCACTCTTTTGCGCAAGATTCCCCGCCCCCCGTGAGTGTGCGATGCCGAGCAGCAAGAGCAAGCGCATTCTGGTTCTGGACAACAGCGAAGAGGTCCTGGCCCGTCTGGAAACACTCCTCGCCGGCGCCGGCTACGAAACCCTGGCCACCTGGAGCGGCCTGGAAGCGCTCCGCCAGATGGAAGCCGGATCGTTCGATGCCCTGCTCCTGGAGGATTACGTTGCCGACCTGCACACGGGCGACCTTCTGCGGCGGGTGTCGCAGCTCGCGCATCGCCCGCGGATCATCGTCATGCGCATCACCCCCAAGCCCGGAAACTTGCGGCGCTACGAGAACTTCGGCGTTTCCGCGTTCGTGGAAAAGCACCGGCTGGAGGGCATCCCGCGCGTTCTGGCGGCCTGCTGGACCCGGCAGAGCGGCCCGGAAAGCGCCGCGTAAACGCGGCTCCGCCCGCACCACGTAGAACCTTGATGCCCGGCGATGCAACGCCGAGTCCAGGAAAATCCCCGGCACGCAGGCCTTGCGGGCTACTCCCGCCGCCAACCGAAGCTGATTCCCGCCGAATTTTGATGCATGCGGAGGTTGGCATTTCCGCCACCCGCGCTCGGCGGAATCGAGGAGACTCCATTCAGGGTCCTTTGGAAGGCATGGAAATAGGCGAAATTGATCTCCTTGCCTCCGCGCAGTCTCCAGGTCGCTCCGGCGCTCACGTGATTCTGCACGATGCCCGGCGCCACGAGGTTGAAGAATGTCTGCGTATTGGCGAACGGGAGACCAGAATGGTTATAGCCCGCGCGCAAGGTCAAAGCGGAATTGGCCTTGTAATTGGCTCCGAGCTTGTACGCGGTAATGTCGTGCCACCCGAAGCCGGGGCCATTCGCCGCACCCAGCAGCGCCGGATTCGAGCCCAAATTGGCGATGGACTTTACCTGTCCATACAGAATGCGCTCCACGTCGAAAGCCACGGTCGCTCGGGGATGCACCTTCACGGCGATGCCGCCGGCAAAGTTCGCGGGGATGTCGAATCCCCCTTGCTCGGCAAACAGCCCCCGATAGCGGTTGAACTTCCCCATGTACGTCTTGCTCTGAAAGGTTGCGCCCAGGGTGACGTTCCGCAAGACTTCGCCGAGCCAGCCCACGCGCACTCCCGCGCCCACCGAAGAGTCGTAGCCGCGATTGGTGACGTTCGCGGGATCGCTTGAATAGGCCGGAGAAGCGAAGTTCTGCAAGCCTTCGGCTTGAAACCGCTGATAGGCCAGGTTCAAGGAGATGCCGAAGGCATTGCGCTTGCTCACTTTGAACGCCAGGGTTGGCGCCACAAACAGTTGCACCAGGTTCACGCCGGCTCGGCCGGTGCCGAGCAGCGGGATCGGCGCAAGAAAAACCGTATTCATCCCGCCATTGCCGTATACCGATATGCTCAGGGAAATACGCGGCCGAATCAAGCGGTTGTAGCCCAGTTCGGGGATGAAGAAATTCTTGCGGCCGTTGGCGTCGTAGCTGCCATTCACGTTCGGGTAGCCCGGCGGCAGTTGGTTGCCGGAAATCGCGCCACTGCGAATGGGGCGGAAAAAACTCACGCCGAAGTCGAAGCGGTTCCCCACAAAAACCATGCCGGCCGGATTCGTGGCGGCCGCCAGACTGTCTTCCGGCAGGGCCACCCCGGCGCCCCCTTGCCCCTGCTGCTTCACGCCATAGCCGGTTGCCAGATAGCCGTCGGTCGCCAGTGCCGGGACGGCCAGAACCACGGTGAAGAGTAAAGCCGCTAAGTAACTTCTGAAAGTAGACCTCATGTGCGTAATGCTCCTTGTCAAAATGATTTCTTCGGATGTCGAAAAATCTTTAGGGTTTCCGGTTGGACTTCAAGAATGTACGGATCGACGGATGTGTGGGGAGATTCAGCGCGGCCGGGAGCTGCTAAAAATCAAAAACAGATGAGTGATTCTTGCGGCCAGACCACGCGGAAAGAACTAGAGGCAACAACAACAGAAACGCATTCGTTGAAGGGAAACCACGACGAAGTGGAAGTGCCGAGTCATGTGCGAGGCATATTAGTATCACGAGCACCGGCTGCCGGCAAATCAAAAATTTTGCTGCAACCCAGCGGCCGCATGAATGGATCGCGATTGCCTGGAAAACTGGTGCCCGGGGTGGGAGTCGAACCCACATGAGGAAAAATCCCCGGAGGATTTTAAGTCCTCAGCGTCTGCCATTCCGCCACCCGGGCAAGGCAGAAAACAAATGAGTTAGCGTGCGCCACTTCCGACAGCTTGCGTCAGTGTATTGATTTCCGCAGGGGCAGGTCAACCGCAGGACGCCCCGGATGCCAAACGGATCTAGTGTGGCGGAGGAACCTCATGCTCCGCAATGAATTGCATGCCCCACCGCAGTGTGTTAGCCTGAAAACACTTGGGTCCATGATCCGGGCCCTGCCATAGCAGGCCCAGCCGACACGCCCCGCACGGTTTCCGCAAAACCGCGATCCCCCCAAATCAGGATATACACGGGCCCCGAAGTGAAGGGGGGTTCTATGAGCGAGGGCAATCGCATTGAGCCGGCGCCAGAATCTGCCAATCCTCAAACCAAGCCAAGCCTTAGGACAGTAACTGAATCCACGTCCAGCCTGTATGCCTTTGGGTGGACGCGCCACTGGTTGTTGCGCTACGGATTTGCAGTGCTCGTCGTGACGGTGGCAGCGATCCTGCGGAGTATGCCGGGAAAGGCCTTTGCGGACACCCATCCCTACATCACGTTCTACCCTGCGGTGATTCTGGCCGCTATGCTTGGCGGCATAGGACCGGGCATTCTCGCGACGTTGCTTTCGGTTCTTTGGGTGGGCTATACCGCCGCTGAACTTTCCGGGGCAGCCGCCATCTGGGATCCTGCTGAAATTTTCGGGTTCGTGTTGTTTACGATCATGGGGCTAGGCATTAACGCCCTGGTCGGGGCCGCGCAGGGAAGCCACCGACGGGCGGAGGAGGCCCTGCGCTCGAGGGACGAAGCGCAGCGGTTAGCCCGCGTGGGGAATTGGGCGGCGCACCTCCCCACGGGGAAACTCACGTGGTCCGCGGAGGTTTACCGCATCCTGGGTCTTGATCCGGCGTTGCCCCCGCTCACTTACGAGGGGCTCAAGCGGCTGTTCACACCCGAAAGCTGGGCAGAAATGGATGCTGCCGCAAAAAGCATCCGGCAGACGGGCGCACCTTGCGAGGTGGACGTGGAAATTGTCCGCCCGGACGGCAGCAAGAGATGGGGCGCGATCCGCGCCAAAGCGGTGCGCGATGCCAGCGGCCAGATCGCACGTCTGCACGGCACGGTCCAGGACATCACCGAGCGCAAGCGAGCGGAGGAAGCACTCCGCAAGGCGTCCAATTACACACGTAGTCTCATTGAAGCCAGCCTGGACCCCCTGGTTACGATTAATCGCGAAGGCCAAATCACCGACGTCAACGAAGCCACGGAGCGAGCGACCGGAGTGCCTCGCGAGCGCTTGATCGGCAGCGACTTTTGCGACTACTTCACCGAGCCGGAAAAGGCCCGGGAGGGCTACCAACAGGTGTTTGCCCAGGGCTCGGTGCAGGATTATCCGCTGGCCCTAAGGCACTCTTCGGGCCGCATCACCGACGTTCTGTACAACGCCACGGTCTTCAAGAACGAGGCCGGGGAAATCGAGGGCGTGTTTGCCGCGGCCCGGGACGTCACCGAAAAGAAACGGGCGGAGGAGGAGCTGGCACGCCGCGCCCAAGAACTGGCGCGCTCGAATGCCGATCTCCAGCAGTTCGCCTATGTGGCCTCCCATGACCTGCAGGAGCCGCTGCGCATGGTGGCGAGCTTCACGCAACTTCTGGCCCAGCGCTACGCCGGGAAACTCGATGCCGATGCCAAGGAGTTCATCGGCTACGCGGTGGACGGGGCGCACCGGATGCAAATACTCGTCAACGATCTGCTGGCCTATTCGCGGGTGGGCACGCGCGGCGGCGAATTCGCGGATACCGACTGCGAGAGAGTTCTGGAGACCGCCCTGAACAACTTACGGATGACCATCGAGGAGACCAAGGCGGTTATCACCCACGACCCCTTGCCCCAGGTGCAAGCCGACGAAATCCAGTTGTGCCAGGTGTTTCAGAACCTGCTGGGGAATGCGCTGAAGTTTCACGGCCCCGACGCGCCCCGCGTGCACGTCTCCGCGCAGGACATCCGCGGCGAATGGCGATTTTCGGTGCGCGATAACGGCATCGGGATCGACCCCCAGCAAGCCCAGCGCATCTTCGTGATCTTTCAGCGCCTGCATTCGCGAGCTGAATACCCCGGGACCGGCTTGGGGCTGGCGATCGCCAAGAAGATCGTGGAACGGCACGGGGGACGCATCTGGGTGGAGTCGCAACCGGGCAAGGGCTCGACCTTTTATTTCAGTCTGCCGATGAGAGAGGTGACCTATGGTACCGAACAACGCAGGGCAAGCGCGGCCGGTTGACATCCTGCTGGTGGAGGACAACCCCGGTGACGTGAGGCTTGTGCGGGAGTCGCTTCATGACGGAAAAGTGATCAACCAGATGTCCACCGTGACGGACGGCCGAGAGGCGCTGGCCTACTTGCGCAAGGAAGGAAGTTTTGCGCGCGTCAGCCGGCCAGATCTCATCCTGCTGGACTTGAACCTGCCGCGCAAGGACGGGCGCGAGGTGCTGGCGGAGATCAAGTCCGATCCGGATCTCCGGCGCATCCCGGTCGTGGTGATCACCAGTTCGCAGGCGGAAGAAGACATCCTGAAGAGTTACAACTTGCACGCCAATTGCTACATCACGAAGCCCGTGGACCTGAACCGCTTTGTCCAGGTGGTGAAATCCATCGAGGATTTCTGGCTGACCATCGTGAAGCTGCCTCCCGCATAGTCCCCAGCCGGAGGGGAAACGCCCGGATGGCCTAGCCCGGGGATTCGAGGGATATGAGGATGCACCAATTGCTGCTGATCGAAGACAATGCCGGTGACGCCCGGCTCATCTGCGAGCTGCTCAAGCATGCCGGGGCCGGGCAGTTTGCGGTGTGCCGCGCGGATCGGCTGTCCGCGGGCTTGCAAGAGCTGAGCGCGAAATCTTTCGACGCGGTGATCCTGGATCTCAACCTTCCCGACAGCCAAGGCCTGAGCACTTTCTCCCGGCTGCATGCCGAGCTCCCGCATCTGCCCATCGTCATACTGACCGGCCTGGAGGACACGGAAGCGGCGCTGCAGGCGGTGGGGGCCGGGGCCCAGGATTACCTGACGAAGGGGGATTTAACGGGAAGTGCGCTGGCGCGGGTGGTGCGCTACGGGATCGAGCGCGCGCGGGCGGAGGAGGCGCGCGCGTACCTGGCTTCCATCGTGGAGTCTTCCCCGGACGCCATTACCGGGGAGGATTTGGACGGCACGATCGTCAGTTGGAACCGCGGCGCGGAAACACTCTACGGCTACCCGGCCGAGGAGGCCATTGGCCGCCCAGTCTCGATGCTGCTGCCTCCGGAACTCACCAAGGAATTTTTTGAGATGCGGGAAAGGGTCAAGCGCGGAGAATGCGTCGAGCATCATGAGACCGAGCGGGTGCGCAAGGATGGCCAGCGGATCGCCGTCTCGCTCACTCTTTCCCCGATCAAAGAGGGGGGACGCGTGACGGGGGCGTGCTCCGTTGCCCGGGACATCACCGAGCGCAAGCAACTGGAGCAGCAGTTGCTCCAGGCCCAGAAACTGGAGGCCGTGGGGCGTTTGGCCGGGGGCATGGCGCACGATTTCAACAACATTCTGGGCATCATCCTGGGATATGCGGAACTCGCGCAGGAGAAACTACCCGCGGAGGATCCGCTGGCGAAACAGCTCGCGGGCATCCGGAATGCGGCCCAGCGTGCGGCAACCTTGACGCAGCAGCTCCTGGCGTTCAGCCGCAAGCAGGTCATGCAACCGATTGTGCTCAATCTCAACGATGTGGTCGCCGAGGTTGCCAAGATGCTGACCCGCCTCATCGGCGAGAACATCGAACTCATCCTGCGGCCCGCCGCAAACCTCGCCGCCGTGAAAGCCGATCCCATGCAGATCGAGCAGGTTCTGATGAACCTGGCGGTGAACGCCCACGATGCCATGCCCAAAGGCGGGAAACTGATCATCGCCACCGCCAACGCCGAACTCGATGAGGAATACGCCCGGAATCATCCTTCTGTGGTGCCGGGGAGTTACGTGCAACTCTCGGTCTCCGACACCGGTGTGGGCATGAGTAAGGAGACCCAGGCGCACCTCTTCGAGCCTTTCTTCACGACGAAAGGACTGGGAAAAGGCACGGGCCTCGGGCTATCCATCATCTACGGGATCGTGAAACAGAGCGGCGGCTACATCTGGGTATACAGCGAGCTGGACAAGGGAACGACGTTCAAGATTTATCTGCCGAGCGTCAGCGAGCCTGCCGAAGCCCGGGTACCGGAAGCGCATCCCGCAGTAACGACGAAGCAGGCTACCGAAACCATCCTGCTGGTCGAGGATGAACCCAGCCTGGCGGAGATGGCGTGCGCAGTGCTGGAGGGCAGCGGCTACAAGGTCCTGCAGGCGGGAAGCGGCGAGGAGGCCCTGCACGTCGCGGAGAGCCATTCAGGGCAGATTGACCTTTTGCTCAGCGACGTCATCCTGCCCACCGGCATGGACGGGACGATGTTAGCCGAGCGTTTGCTGGCCCTGCGGCCAAACGTCAAGGTCATCTATATGTCAGGCTACAGCGATGTGCTCCTTGCTGCGGATGGCCGGGTGCGCGGCGAATCGAGCCTGCTCGCAAAGCCATTCTCGACCGCCGCCCTGCGCAACAAGGTGCGTGAAGTTCTCGACAGCACTCCTCAAGGGGCTGCAGCTTCCCAAGCGCAGTCCGCGATTGTGTGAGGCCGGCAGGCCGCCAACAACCGGGAACGCGCTGGCCTCCGCGGTAGCCGCCTGCGCCCGCCGTGAGACTCCGCCATCTGGCGAGCAAAGGTGCCCTCGCACAAGGTAGAATCTCTGGCGGATTCTGTGCCGGTTCCGGAACAACGAACCGTTTTCCTTTTCTCCAGAAATCCGTTATACATTCCGTTCTGCACTGCGGCGCAGGACGGTCCGGCAGCGGCGACCACGCCCTGCCCTCAGGGAGCGAACGTGAGCCAGTCAGATCCCAGCCAGGCCCAGTTGGACCAACTCTGCATCAACACCATCCGCACGCTCTCCATGGACGCCGTGCAGCAGGCCAACTCCGGCCATCCCGGCGCGCCCATGGGCCTCGCTCCCGTGGCCTATTGCCTGTGGCAGCGCTTCTTGCGCTTCGATCCCGGCGATCCCATCTGGCCCAACCGCGACCGCTTCGTGCTCTCCGGCGGCCACGCCTCCATGCTCCTCTATTCCCTGCTGCATCTCGCGCAGGTCAAAGCCGTCAGCTCCGCCTATCAGCCCCTCGCCGATCCCGCGGTCTCCCTCGAGGAGATCCGGCACTTCCGCCAGCTCGGCAGCAAGTGCCCCGGGCACCCCGAATACCGCTGGACCTCCGGCGTCGAGACCACCACCGGCCCTCTCGGCCAGGGCCTCGCGAACTCCGTGGGCATGGCCATCGCCCGCTTCTGGCTGGCGCAAACCTTCAACCGCCCCGGCTTCGACCTCTTCGATTTCAACGTCTACGCCATCTGCGGCGACGGCGACATGATGGAGGGCCTCGCCGGCGAAGCCGCCTCCGTCGCCGGGCACCTCCAGCTCTCCAATCTCTGCTGGCTCTACGACAACAACAAGATCACCATCGAGGGCCGCACCGATCTGGCCTTCAGCGAGGATCTGGCCGCGCGCTTCGCCGGCTACGGCTGGAACGTCGTCCACATCACCGACGCCAACGACCTCGGAATGCTCGAGCGCGCCCTGAAAACTTTCCAGCAGACCACCGGCCGCCCCACCCTGATCATCGTGGACAGCCACATCGCCTTCGGTTCCCCCCATAAACAGGACACCCACAGCGCCCACGGCGAGCCCCTGGGCGAAGAAGAGATCCGCCTCACCAAGCGCAACTACGGCTGGCCCGAGGACGCCAAATTCCTCGTCCCCGGCGGCGTCTACAATCATTTCCAGAGCGGCGTCGGCGCCCGCGGCGCCGCAGCCCGCGCCGCTTGGACCGCGAAATTCGCGGACTACAGCAAGCAGTACCCCGGCCTCGCCGCGCAGCTCTCCCAGATGCAGCGCCGCCAGCTTCCCGACGGCTGGGACCAGGACCTCCCCGTCTTCCCCGCCGACCCCAAGGGTCTGGCCACACGGGACTCCTCCGGAAAAGTGCTCAACGCCGCCGCCAAGAATATCCCCTGGCTCCTCGGCGGCTCCGCGGACCTCGCTCCCTCCACCAAGACTCTGCTCAACTTCGAAGGCGCCGGCCATTTCCAGGCTGCCACCCGCGGCGGCCGCAATCTGCACTTCGGCATCCGCGAACACGTCATGGGGGCCATCGCCAACGGCCTCTCCGTTTCCAAGCTCCGCCCCTACGGCTCCACCTTCCTCGTCTTCAGCGATTACATGCGCGCTCCCATCCGCCTCAGCGCCCTCATGGAGCTGCCTGTCATCTACATCTTCACGCACGACTCCATCGCCGTCGGCGAAGACGGCCCCACGCACCAGCCCATCGAGCAGATCGCCTCGCTGCGCGCCATTCCCGGCCTCCTCGTCCTGCGTCCCGGCGACGCCAACGAGGTCGCCGAAGCCTGGCGCGTCATCCTGCAATTGCGCCATGAACCCGTCGCCCTCATCCTCACCCGCCAGGCCGTCCCCACCCTGGACCGCGCGAAATACGCCTCCGCCTCCGGCGTCGCGCAAGGCGCCTACGTTCTCGCCGAAGCCCAGGGCGGCCAGCCCGAAGCCATCCTCATCGCCACCGGCAGCGAAGTGCCGCTCTGCCTCGAGGCCTACGAAAAACTTTCCGCCGAAGGCCTCCGCGTGCGTCTGGTGAGCATGCCCTCCTGGGAGCTCTTCGAGCGCCAGCCGCAAGCCTACCGCGACGCCGTCCTTCCTCCCGATGTCACCGCGCGCGTCTCCGTCGAAATGGGCGTGACCCAGGGCTGGGAGAAGTACGTCGGCGCACAAGGCCGTACACTTGGCATGACCTCCTTCGGCGCCTCCGCCCCGCTCAAGGACCTGCTGCGGAAGTTCGGCTTCGTTCCCGAAAGCGTGATGGCCGCGGTCCGCTCAGTTCTGGCAAAATAGGACCAGATGAAAATCGCCATCGCCTCCGACCACGCCGGATTCGTGCTGAAGAACGCCATCGGGGAATTCCTGCGCGGCCTGGGCCACGAAACTCTGGACGTGGGCGCCTACAACGACCAGCCCTCGGATTACCCGGATTTTGCCGAAACCCTGGGCAAGGCCGTGATCGAGGGGCGTTCCGAGCGCGGCGTGTTCATCTGCGGCAGCGGCGTCGGCGCCAGCGTTGCCGCCAACATTCTGCCGGGCATCCGCGCCGGCCTGTGTCACGACACCTACTCCGCCCACCAGGGCGTGGAGGACGACGATATGAACGTACTGGTCCTCGGCGCACGCGTCATCGGCGCGAAACTTGCCGAGGAGCTGGTCACCGCCTTCGTCAACGCGAAGTTTTCCCACAAGGAGCGGCACGTGCGGCGTCTCGCGAAAGTTCAGGCTTTGGAGGTCAAGTATGGGCGGGACTAAGATGGCTCCGGGCAACACCCTGCAGGAGCTGCGGAAACTCGGCCAGTCCATCTGGCTCGATTTCATCCGCCGCACCCTGGTCACCAGCGGCGAGCTGCAGCAGCTCGTGGACGCCGGCCTCCGCGGCATGACCAGCAATCCCACCATCTTCGAAAAAGCCATCGCCGGCAGCAGCGACTACGACGAGGCTCTGCGCAAGGCCCTCGCCGCCGATCCCGTCATAGACACGGTCACGCTCTACGAGCGCCTGGCCATCGAGGACATCCAGATGGCCGCCGGCGTCCTGCGCCCCGTCTACGACTCCACCAGCGGCGCCGACGGCTTCGTCAGCTTCGAGGTGGCCCCGGACCTCGCCTACAACACCCAGGTCACCCTCAGCGAAGCCCGCCGCCTGTGGAAAGTCATCGCCCGCCCCAACCTCATGATCAAGGTTCCCGCCACCAGGGAAGGCATCGTCGCCGTCGAAACGCTCATCGCCGAGGGCATCAACGTCAACGTCACCCTGATGTTCTCCCTGGCGCACTACGAAGCCGTGGCCCAGGCTTACATCCGCGGCATCGAGAAGAACAAGAATCCGCAGGGCGTCGCCTCCGTCGCCTCTTTCTTCGTCAGCCGCGTGGACACCATGGTGGACAAGGAGCTCGAGCGCAACGGCTCCCCCGACGCTCTGGCCCTGCGCGGCAAAGCCGCCATCGCCAACTCCCGCATCGTCTACCACCGCTTCCAGGAACTTTTTGAAAGTCCCCGTTTCAAGAAACTCCAGGAAAGAGGCGCGCAGGTGCAGCGCCCCCTGTGGGCCAGCACCGGCACCAAGAATCCCGTCTATTCCGATGTCCTCTACGTGGACGAACTGATCGGCCCGCACACCGTCAACACCCTGCCCCCCGCCACGCTCGAGGCCTTCCGCGATCACGGTGCCGTCAAGCTGACCCTCACCGGCCGCTTGGAGGAAGCCCGCCAGGTTCTCGCCGGGCTGCCCAAAGCCGGCATTGACCTCGCCGCCATCACCGAAACCCTGCAAAGCCAGGGCGTCACCCTCTTCGCGGACTCCTACAAGCAGCTCCTCACCGCCCTCGACGCCAAGCGCAAGAAGATCGCAGATGCTCGATAGCCCCGTAAATCCCCTGCGCATGAGCCTCGGCCCCGCGCAGCGCGCCACCGACCAGCGCCTCGCCGATTGGGATGCCGCGGGTTTTGCGCGCCGCCTCTGGGCCAAAGATCACACTCTGTGGGCCAAGGAGCCCGCCGAAATCGCCAACCGCCTCGGCTGGCTCGCGCTCCCCGAAGCCATGCAGGCCCACGTCCCCGCCATCGCCGCCTTCGTACAGGAAGTCCGCTCCGCCGGATTCCAGCACGTCGTCCTCCTCGGCATGGGTGGCTCCAGCCTCGCTCCCGAACTCTTCGCCAGGACCTTCGGCCACACCCCCGGCTATCCCCAACTCACCGTCCTCGACAGCACCCACCCCGGCGCCGTCCGCGCCGTGGAAAAGAGCGTGCCCCTCGAGCGCACGCTTTTCATCGTCTCCAGCAAATCCGGCACGACCATCGAGCCCAACTCTTTCCTCAACTATTTCTGGGCCCGCGTCGCCGAAAAAACCAAAACTCCCGGTAGCCACTTCGTCGCCATCACCGATCCCGGCACGCTTCTGGGTAAGCACGCCGCGGCGCGCAATTTCCGCCGCGTCTTCGAAGCCGTCCCCGATGTCGGCGGCCGCTACTCCGCGCTCACCCATTTCGGTCTGGTCCCCGCGGCGCTCCTCGGTGTGGACGTCGCGCGCTTCCTGCAGGCGGCCAGCCGCATGGCCCGGGCCTGCTCCGGCTCCGTGCCCGCAGCCCGCAACCCCGGCCTGGTCCTGGGCGCCGCGCTCGCCGAACTGGCCCGCGCCGGCCGCGACAAACTCACGTTTGTCACTTCGCCCTCTTTGGCCCTGCTCCCCGCCTGGCTCGAGCAGCTCATCGCCGAAAGCACCGGCAAGAACGGTAAGGGCATCGTCCCCGTCGCCGGCGAACCCCTCGGCGCTCCGCAGCAATACGCCCCGGATCGCGTCTTCGTCTCGCTGCGCGCGGCGCGGGATTCCGATGCCGCCCAGGAGGCCCGCCTGATGGCCCTCGAAGCCGCAGGCCACCCGGTGATCCGCATCGAAGCCGGGGACACCATCAACCTCGGCCAGGAATTTTTCCGCTGGGAAGTGGCCGTCGCCGCCGCCGGCGCCGCCCTCGGTATTCAGCCCTTCGACCAGCCGGACGTCGAACTGGCAAAAACGCTGGCGCGCCAGGCCATGGCCGGCGCGGCGCAGGGCCCTGCCGCCGGCGCACCGGTCCTCGCCTCCGACCGCGCCGCGCTGCGGAAAGCCGTCGCCGACTGGCTCAGCAAAGCCCAGCCCGGCGACTACATTGCGCTGCAGGCCTATCTCGCTTCCAACGACTCCACCGACAGTGCGCTGGCCTCGCTCCAGAGAACCCTGCGCGACACCACGCGCCTGGCCACCACCCTCGGCTATGGCCCGCGCTTTCTGCACTCCACCGGACAGCTTCACAAAGGCGGCCCCAACTCCGGCCTCTTCGTACAGTTCCTCGACGAACCCTCCGAGCCGCTGCCCGTCCCGGAAACCGACTACACCTTCGCTCAGCTCCTCCAGGCGCAGGCCCTCGGCGATTTCCAGGCCCTGGCGCAGCGCGGCCGCCGCATCCTCCGCGTGCAGCTCGGCCGCGACGCCGCCTCCGGAATCAAATCCTTCGAAGAGGCCGTGCGCGGGTAACGCGTGAGCCTCGCAGGACGAATGCGCAATCGCTCGCGGGCGCCGTCGCTCTTCCTGCTCCTGCTGGCGTGCCTGGCTCCCGTCTCCTTACGCGCAGCCGCGCCCGCTCCGCAGGAACCCCCGCCGCAACTCGCCGGGCCCGGCGCAACCCTGCGCGCCATCGTCGCCACGGGGCGGCTCGACGATCTCCGCTGGCCCGATTTTTCCGGCTATCGCTCCAATCTCCGCGATTTCTACCTCCCCACAAATTACGCCCTCGCCTGGTCCGCCAACGCCGCGCCTACTCCCCAGGCGCTGGCCCTCTTCGACGTCTTCCGTTCCGCCGATGACAAAGGGCTGAACATCGAGGACTACGACGGCCCGCGCTGGACCGCGCGCATCGCGCAACTGCGCCAGTCGCCCACCCCCGGCAATCTCGAACGCTTCGACGCCGCCGTCACCGTCTGCCTCATGCGCTACATCTCCGACCTGCACATCGGCAAGGTCAATCCGCGCTATTTCCATTTCGGCTTCGACATCGAGCACAAGAAATACGACCTCTCCGAGTTCGTCCGCGAGCGTGTCGTGCGCGCCGCCGATGTGAAAGCGGTCCTTGCCGGCGTCGAGCCGCCCTTCCCCGTCTATCGCCGCATCCAGCAGGCCCTGCAGCACTACCTCGCCCTGGCCCGGAACGATAGCGGCGAACTCCTGCCCCTTCCCGCGCGCGCCGTGCGCCCCGGTGCACGCTATCCCGGCCTCCCGCGCCTGGCCCAGCTCCTGCGCCTGCTCGGCGATCTCCCCCTGGAAGCGAACGTCCCGCTGCTCACCCGCATCTACCGCGGCGCGCTGGTGGACGCCGTCAAGCGCTTTCAGGAACGCCATGGCCTGGAGCCCGACGGCCTTCTCGGCCCAGACACCCTGGCCCAGCTCAATACCCCGCTGGCGCGCCGCATCCGCCAGTTCCAGCTCACTCTCGAGCGCCTGCGCTGGCTCCCGCACGAATTCGCCCAGCCCCCCATCGTCGTCAACATTCCCGAATATCGCCTGCGCGCTTTCGATGAAAACCTCGGCGTGGCCTTCTCCATGAACGTCGTCGTAGGCAAAGCCTACGGCTATGAAACCCCAGCCTTCGCCGACACCATCGAAGAGGTTGTCTTCCGCCCTTACTGGAATGTGCCGTTTTCCCTGCAGCGCGACGAGATCCTTCCCGCCCTCGAAAAAGATCCCGCCTACTTCGCCAAGAACGATTTCGAAGTCATCACCCACGCCGGCGAGATCCTCACCGGCGAGCTGACCCCAGACATTCTGCGCCAGTTGCGGGCCGGCACCCTCGAGGTTCGCCAGCGCCCCGGCCCCAAGAACGCTCTCGACGGGGTCAAGATCCTCTTCCCCAATTCCTACGACGTCTACCTGCACGGCACGCCGGAGACGGAACTTTTCTCCAAAGCGCGCCGCGACTTCAGCCACGGCTGCATCCGCGTGGAAAACCCCGCGCTGCTCGCCGCCTGGGTCCTGCGCCACAATCCCGGCTGGGACCTGGAGAAGGTGCAAGCCGCCATGCGCAGCGGCGTTGACCGCTTAGCGGTCACACAAACAATTGACCGCGGAGCGGCCACACAAACCAAAGATAACCAGCACGTGCGCGTAGCCGCGCCCATCCCGGTGCTCATCTTCTATGCCACCGCCATCGTCACGGAAACCGGCGAAGCCCGCTTCTTCGACGACCTCTACGGCTACGACGCCGCCCTGGAACAGGTGCTGGCCCGCGGCTACCCCTATCCGGCCATGTAGCCCCGCCGCCGCGTCCCGCGCAGCCCATTTCCTCAAAAAGTGGTAAATTGCTAGGGACGATGCACCCAGCGGCGGCCCGCCTACTTTCCACCGCCGCATCCTAGGAGAAAAACGAGTCATGGCAACCTCGCTCAGCAACAGTCAGATCACCCAGTATCTCGGCGATAAAGCGGACTACCTGCTCGCTTTCAAAACGCCGAAAATCGCCAAGGAGCGCCTGCACCTTCCCGGGCCGGACTTCGTGGATCGCGTCTGTTCGCTCTCGGACCGCAACAACCGCGTCCTCGCCAACCTGCACCGCATGTACCACACCGGGCGGCTGCGCGGCAGCGGCTATCTCTCCATCCTCCCCGTGGACCAGGGCATCGAGCACTCCGGCGGCGCCAGCTTCGCCAAGAACCCCGACTACTTCGACTCCGAGAACATCGTCAAGCTGGCCATCGAGGGCGGCTGCAACGCCGTGGCCTCCACCTACGGCGTGCTCGGCTCCGTGGCCCGCAAGTACGCCCACAAGATTCCCTTCATCGTGAAGATCAACCACAACGAGCTGCTCACCTATCCCAACAAGTTCGACCAGATCATGTTCGGCACCGTCAAGCAGGCCCACGACATGGGCGCCGCCGCCGTCGGCGCCACCATCTACTTCGGCTCCCCGGAAAGCGCCCGGCAGATCGTCGAAGTCAGCCAGGCCTTCGCCCACGCCCATGAGCTGGGCATGGCCACCGTTCTGTGGTGCTACCTGCGCAACAGCGCCTTCAAGAAGGACAAGGACTACCACGTCTCCGCCGATCTCACCGGTCAGGCCAATCACCTCGGCGTCACCATCGAGGCCGACATCATCAAGCAGAAGCTTCCCGAAAATAACGGCGGCTTCCAGGCCCTTAACATGGGCGAGTCCAGCTACGGCAAGTTCGACAAGCGCATCTACACCGACTTGTGCAGCGACCACCCCATCGACCTCTGCCGCTACCAGGTGGCCAACTGCTACATGGGCCGCGCCGGCCTCATCAACAGCGGCGGCGCTTCCGGCGCCAACGACTTCGCCGAAGCCGTCCTCACCGCGGTCATCAACAAGCGCGCCGGCGGCATGGGCCTCATCTCCGGCCGCAAGGCCTTCCAGCGCCCCATGAAGGAAGGCGTCTCCCTGCTCAACGCGATTCAGGACGTCTATCTCAGTCCGGATGTGACCGTGGCATAAGCACGGCAGAGAGCACGACGGGTTCCACCCGAGAAGGCGGCCGCCCGCGGAAGGTTCGCGGCGGCCGCTTCTTTTTAGGAAGATCAATGCAAGGTAGGCGACCGGCTTACTTCAGTACGTTTTCCCCGCTCATCCACACGTAGACCCGCTGGAACTTGTCGTTCTTCACGTACCAGTGGTTGACGTTCATCAGGTGCACGTGCGGCCCGCTGACCGGGTCGAGCTCCACGCGGAAGCGCGAGGAGATGGCTTCGCTTTCCACGTCCACTATGTTTTCGAAATCCGTGTGCAGAATGGTCCGGTACTGGAAAAGCTCCTCGAACATCTTGCGGATCCCGGTGTCGCGGCCGGTATGCACGGAGAAATGGGACTGGATGGTGAACACCGCATCCTCGTTGAAGCAGTCCAGAACCCCCTGCAGATTCTTGCGGTCCACGTTGGCGAAGTACTTCTTCACCGCCAGCTCCACGTACCACTCCCGCGCATGCTTCATGGCCATTTTTCCTCTTTCCAATAAGAAGAGGGCGCTCATCCGAGCGCCCTCTCCCCGAATCTGCCCGTCCCTAGAAGATGAACTTCAGCCCGAACTGCAGCACGCGCGGCAAACGCGCGCTCGTGATTTTGCCGAAGTTGGGGTTGACGTTGCGGCCGGTCGGCCCGGGCACAAAAACGCGGTCTGGCAGGTTGAAATTCGGATGGTTGAAGAGATTGAAGAGTTCGGCGCGGAACTGCACCTTGTAGCGTTCGCCGATGGCCGTGTCCTTCTGCAGAGTAAAGTCCACGTCCTTGTAGCCGGGGCCGATGAGGCTGTTGCGCCCGGAATTTCCGGGCAGCGCCTCTCCGGTGAACCCGATGAACGCCGGCGCATAGTACACGCTGGTATTGAACCACTGCGCCGGGTCCCGCTGGCCCGCAGGCAGGTTGCCGTTGCCATCCTGGCTGGGCCGCGGGAAGCGGATGCTGGCGGAACCCCCCGGAAACTGCGGCGTGAACGGCTGGCCGCCCTGCAGGGTGACGATGCCGCCCGTCTGCCAGCCCCCGAGCAGCTTGGCCATCGCCCCCGTCACATCGTGGGCAAAGCTGCGGCCCGGACCGAACGGCAGGTCGTAGGTGAAGCTGCCCACGAAGCGGTTGCGGATGTCGAAGTTGGAAAGGCCCCGGTCGCACTTCAGGCAGAAGGCGTCCTGCTCACGCGTGGGAGCGCCGCCGTTCTCGCGCGCCGAGGAAACGGTGTCGATGGACTTCGAGAAGGTGTAGGAGGTAACGAAGGTCAGGCCCTGGCTCAGGCGCTTCTCGGCGCGGATGAAGCCGCCGTGATAGCTGCTGGTGGCCCCGCTGGCCTCCTGAATGAAGGTGCCGAATTGCGGGCTGTCGTGCTGGCCGATCATCGGACCGCTTAGATGGATCTGGTTAGAGGAGGTCAGCCGGTTCAGATTGATGCCGGTAACGCCGACGTAGGCCGCCTCGATCGAGAAGTTCTGCCCGATCTGGTGCTGGATGTTCAGCGTGTATTGCTCGGTGTACCCGATGGGCATATTCACCTGCGGACCAATCCCGCCGCCCTGCACGTTCCCGACGGGCAGCCCGGCCGGATTCCAATACCCGTGATACATGGTGTCGTAGCCGAGCGCCGGCACGGGAAGGCCGAAGCGGTTGAGGTCCACCAGGAGCATCTGTTGGGTGAACGGCAGCATGTTGCGCGAATCGCTCGAAGCGGAGTAGTCGCGCAGGGCGTTGAAGATGCCGAAGGCGGCGCGGATCACGGTCTTCCCGTGCCCGGTGAGGTCATAGGCCAGTCCGATGCGCGGAGCGATGCGCTTGAAATCCGTCTTGGTTACCGAACGCCCCAGACCGCGGGAGGCCGCCGTGACATAGTTCACCGGCGGTATGCCGAAAACAGCGAGCAGGGCGTTGTTGTACTGCTGCGCCAGCCCGTTCGGATCGGTGACTGACGCCGGCAGCGTGCTGCCGGCGACGATGATGGAATTCGTCGCGGCATCGAAGACCGCGATGCGGTCGTGCTTCTCATAGATCGGGGGGAAGATCTCGTAACGCACGCCCAGGGTCATGGTCAGCCGGGAATTCACCCGCCATTCGTCGTTGGCGTACATGCCCCACAGGTGCGTCACGAAATTGCCGGTCGTGTCCCCGATGGTCCGCACGTTAAAGAACGGGCGGTCCAGCAGAAAGTCCGCAATGAAGCTTCCGGTCAGGGAGACGCCATCGAAGTTGGGGAAGCCGCGGGTGAAGAAGTTGCTCAGGGTATCGAAGCGCACGTCCCGGATGTCCCCGCCGAACTTCATCGAGTGGCGGCCCTTGATCCAGATCAGGTTGTCGCTGACCTGCAGCACGCGGTCCTTGCGGAACAGCGGGTTAAAGACGTCGGAATCGCCGAATTGCGAGAGCCCGGCAACGTGGAAAGCCGGGAAACCTAGGTCCGTCGGCGCGATGTTGGTGGTCGGTCCAGCGGGCAGGCCGAGGACCGTCTGCGGGAAGTTTACGTTGTTTCCCGCCAGGCGTTTGCCGTCGTAGTAGTTCCACCCGAGGTGCAGCTCATTCAAGAGACTGGTGCGCAAGGTGGACGTGAGCCCCAGCGCGATGTTCTGGCTCTTGTCCGGCACCGGAGTAGGGAAGCCCGGAGGCGGCGCGGGATCGAAGGTCAGGATGTTTTTGCCGAAGGGGAACGACTGATCGGAGCGCGCCCAGATGTAGCGGGCAAAGAGAGAATGCTTGTCGTTGAGGCGATGATCGAAGCGCGCCACCACCTGGTCGCGGTCTTCCAGGCGCTTGTCCACGCTGACGTTGTTGAGCCCGGGAGTATTGGGCAAGAGATTGGGAACGGGGAAGGCTTTGGCAATGATGGCATTGGCCACCGGACCGAAGCGCCCGAGGGGAATCTGGGTCTGAAAAGTGCCGGGGCCAGGCCCGCCCGTGCAGACGAACGGCCCGGCGGGATCCGCCGGATTGGGATCGGTCAGACAGGCATTCAGCCCGGTGAAGAGACCGTTGCGCTGGTCGGCCGTGGGCAGCGAGGACAGCATGGTCTGCGCCTGGCGCACGCGCAGCCCCTCATAGGCCACGAACCAGAAAGTCTTGTCCTTCTTTACCGGGCCGCCCAGGCTGAAGCCGAAGCTGTTCTGGTGGAAGGCCGGCTTGTTGCGATCCTTCAGGTCGAAGAAGTTCTTGGCATCCAGATGGTCGTTGCGCAGAAATTCGAAGGCCGAGCCGTGAATCCCGTTGCTGCCGGACTTGGTGCTGATGTTGACCTGCCCCGAGCCGAACATCCCGGATTCCGCCGAGTACGAGTTCTGCAGCACCTTGAACTCCTCGATGGCGTCAATCGACGGCGTAATCGTCAGCGAGTTGAAGTAGTGGTCGATGACGTTGATGCCGTCCACCAGAAAGTTGTTCTGGTCGTCGCGCCCGCCGTTCACCACGAAGCCGATGCTCCCCGCGGCCGTTCCGAAGAAGTCCTGCGTGCCGCCCTGCTGCCCGGACGCCGTGCCCGCCGTCAGCAGCGCCAACTGCTGGAAGTTCCGCCCGTTGAGCGGCAGCGTCACGATGCGCTTGTTCTCGATCACGTCGCCGATCGTGGCCGTCGTCGTATCGGCCAGCGGCGGCGCGCTCGTCACTTCGATCTGCTGGCTGACCTCGCCGATCTGCATGGTCACGTCAATGCGCGCCTCCTGGTCGATCTGCAGCACGATCCCCGTCAGCACTTGCCGCCGGAAACCCGTTTTCTCCACCGTCACCGTGTAGCTGCCCGCCGGCAGCAGCTCCAGCCGGTAATAGCCGGAACTGTCGCTCGTCGCCGCGCGCTCCAGGTTGGTGGCCGCGTTTTTCGCCACCACGTTCGCTCCGCTGACCGCCCCGCCCTGCGCGTCGGCCACCGTGCCCAAAATCGTGCCCGTCGTTTTCTGCGCCTGCACCGGCGCCGCCGCCAGCACCACCGCCACCAGCATCGCCGCAAACCCAAGCCACCGTTTCGCGTTTTCCTGCATTGCCACCCCTCCGCTGCCCCTTGCGGGGAAAAATTTCTCGCTCTTCCGTCAAACTCGGTTTCCTGCCTGAACCTTACTGCGCGCCCGGACGAATCTTTTGCCCCTCTTTTTTCCCCAGCCGCCCCAGGTACTCCAGCACCGCCGCCACCGTCACCACGTCGCCGTATTTCGCATCCATGTCAAAAAGATTGGCCGCATGCGCCGCTTCCGCGCGGTCCCCCACGGCCTCTTCCGGCACGATCGCCCGGAATCCGTTCTGCAGCGCGTCCACCACAGTGGCCCGCACGCAGCCGCTCGTCGTGCACCCCGTCACGATCACCGTATCCACTCCCAGCGCCCGCAGCCGCTCCGCCAGGTCCGTCCCGAAAAACGCCGAGGCGAAATGCTTCTTGATCACCGGCTCCTCCGCCCGCCGCCCCAGCCGCGCATCCAGCTCCACCCACCGCGACCCCGCCACCAGGATCTTCAGACTCGGCACCTTCGCGAAAAAATGCCCGCCTTCGTGCAAATCCGCGCTGTACTCCACCACCGTGAACAGCACCGGCGCCCGCGCCTGCCGCGCCGCTTCCAGAATCCGCACCGTCTCCGCCAGCGGCTTCTCCAGATCGCACCCCAGCGGCGACTGCGCATCCAGCGAGCCGCGGTAAAAATCCACCACCAGCACCGCCGGCGCGCTGCCGAAACCCACCCGGCCCGCCAGCCCGCGCTTCTCGTAGAAGCTGCGCATCTCCTTGTAGCCGCTTCCGCTCATGCGTTTCCCGCTTCAGCTCCGCTGCGCGGCCTTCCGCGCCTCGTCTTCCCGCACCTTCTGATAAAACTGCGCCGGCGTGCCGTTGTTCAGGACGTGGCTCGGCAGCGGACGCCCGATGATCTCCTGCGCCAGCCGCGCCGCTCCCTGCAGCTTGCCCATGTCCACGCCCGTCTCCACGCCCATCTCGTGGAACATGTTCACCAAGTCTTCCGTGGTGATGTTTCCCGTGGCTCCCGCCACCACCACCGCCGATCCCCCCAGCCCGCCTATCGAGGCATCGAACATGTCGATGCCCTCTTCCCAGGCCGCCAGCACGTTGGCCAGCCCCAGCCCGCGCGTGTCGTGCAGATGCAGCGAAAAATGGGCCCGCGGAAACTCCCGCCGCAGCCGCCGCATCATGCTCCGCACCTGCCGGGGATTCGCCAGTCCCATGGAATCGGCAATCGAAATTTCCGCGTAGCCCATCTCCGCCACGCGGTTTACCAGCGCGATCACCTTATCCTCCGGCACCGGCCCCTCCAGGGGGCAGCCGAACGACAACCCGATCACCACTTCCGCGATCTTTCCCGCCTGCCGCGCCGCCGCCAGCACCTCCGTGCAGCTCTTCAGCGAATCCTCCAGCGGCATCCCCACGTTGCGCCGGTTGTAGGTGTCGCTCGTGCAGATGACGATCTTCACGGAGTCCGCGCCGCAGGCCAGCGCGCGTTGCGTCCCCTTCAAATTCGGCACCAGCGCCACGTACACGCCGCCCGCCGCGCGCTCCATCCCCGCCATCACCTCCGCGGCGTCGCTCAACTGCGGCATCACCTTGGGGCTCACGAACGAGGTCGCTTCCATCCGCCGGATCCCCGCCCGCGTCAGCGCGTTGATCAGCTCGATCTTCCGCGCCGTGGGCACAAAGGATTTCTCCAGTTGCAGGCCGTCGCGCGGCCCGACTTCCACAATCGTGACTCGTGTGGGTTCGCTCATGCCCGGGGGAAGAAACACTCCGTGGGTTGAGCCCTGCGGCTGGATGCTGCGGTCATGTTAATTCCACCCCGTTCCCTGGCGGCGCCAGGCCCCGCGGCACCCCGCAGGTTGTTCTTGACTACTGTTTGAAAATCGTGACAATTGGTGTGTATATATGTCACAGCCCACCCGCTGTCAAGCTTTTTCCCTGCGCTCCCACGCCCTCTTCGGGCACAATGCCTTGCGGCTTCCATTCCCCGGCTGGAGTTCCCATGGAATTTATTCTTGATGCCCACAGCACCCTGCCCCCTCATCTCCAGCTCCAGGAGCAGATCAAGCTCGCCTTGCTCCTCGGCCGCCTGCGCCCCGGCGATACCCTGCCCTCCATCCGCGACGTCGAACAGCAGACCCGCCTCAGCCGCAACATCGTCCGCAAGGCCTATCTCGGCCTGCAGCGCTCCGGCATCCTCAGCCTGCGCCACGGCAAGGGCGTCCTCGTCGAAAAGGACCTCAGTTACAGCCAGCGCGGCAGCATCATGGAGCAGTGTGAAAGCCTCTCCGCGGAGATTCTCTCCCGCGTCGAGCGCCTGGGCATCACTCCCTCGGCCTTCGCCCGCTATCTCTATCAGCAGGCCCGCGAGCGCGAGCGCATCCAGCCCTCGCTGGTCTTCGTCGACGCTTCCGAATTCACCGCCCGCCAGCGCGCCGCCAAGATCTCGTCCTACTGGCACGTCAACGTCCCCGGCCTCTCCATGGACGAACTGGCCGCCCTGCAATCCTCCGGCCTCAAGGGCATCCGCACCATCCTGACCAACTACCTGCGCCTCGATCAGGTCCGCCAGATCGTCGGCCGCGACCGCGCCGGCGTCATTCCCCTCAGCCTGGTCTTCACCCCGGAGATGCGCGAGCAGTTCCGCAAGCTCCCCGCCAACGCCAATGTCGTCCTGGTCGTGGACGACCGCGACCACCCTTCCCTCACCCTCATCCTCGAGAGCTACCGCAAGATCCTCGTGGATTCCGCGGTGAAGATGGTCGCCATCCGCAAAAGCGAAATCCCCAATCTGGAAAAATTCGTGCGCTCCGGAAAATACCAGTTGGTCATCTTCAGCAACCGCATCTGGAATCAGGTCCCCGACAAGGTCAAGAAACTCCCCCGCGTCACCCGCCCCTTGATGGACATGGACCTGGCCTCGCTCGAAAGCGCCCGCATCCGCGCCGGCGTGGTGCTCTGACCCTCCGCCGCGCCCTTAGATGACCCCTTCGTCCTTCAACTGCTTCAACTGCTCGTCCGTATACCCCAGCATCCCGCCGTACACCTCGCGGTTGTGCGCCCCCAGCGCCGGCCCCACCCAGTCCATGCCTCCGGGCGTTTCGCTCAGTTTGGGCACCAGCGTCGGTAGCTTCACCATGTCCCCGCCGCCCAGGTCCACGTCCTCGAACATCTCGCGCGCCTGGAAGTGCGGATCCTTCAGCATGTCCGCCACGGAATAGATCGGCCCCACCGGCACCGTGGCTCCCTCCAGGATGCGCACCACCTCTTCCGAAGGATGCTGCCGCGTCCAGTCCTCGATGGCCTGATCGATCTCGTCCACGTGCTGCGCCCGGTCGTTGTTGTGCTCGAAGCGCGGGTCCGCGGCCATGTCCGGCCGCCCCATGGCCAGCATCATGCGCTTGAAGATGCTGTCGCTGTTCCCGCCGATGATGATGTAGATGTTGTCCTTGCAGGGATACGTCCCCGTCGGCACGATCCCGCTCAGCCGCGTCCCCTCGCGCTGCCGGATCACCCCGGCCTTGTCGTACTCCGGCACGATCCCTTCCATCATGTTGTACACGGCCTCGTAGATGGCCACGTCCACCATCTGCCCCTGTCCCGTGCCCTTCACGTCCCGGTGATACACCGCCATCAGGATCCCCAGCGCCGCGTGCAGCCCCGCCAGCGAATCCCCCAGGCTCAGATTCGGCCGCACTGGCGGCCGGTCCGGAAATCCGTTCACGTACCGCAGCCCGCCCACCCCTTCCGCCACCGATGCGAATCCCGGCTTGTGCGAATACGGCCCCGTCTGTCCCCACCCGGAAATCCGCGCCATGATCAGCTTGGGGTTGATCTTCTTCAGGTCCTCGTAGCCCAGGCCCCACTTCTCCATTGTTCCCGGCTTGAAATTCTCCAGGACCACGTCCACGTCCTTCACCAGTTCGCGCACGATGTCGTGCCCCTTGGGCGCGCGCAGGTTCAGCGTCACGCACTTCTTGTTGCGCCCCAGGATGTACCACCACAGCGCCGTGCCCTTGTACATCGCCCGCCACGTGCGCAGCGGGTCTCCGATGCCCGGCGGCTCGATCTTGATCACCTCGGCCCCGAACCACGCCAGCATCACCGAGGCGAACGGCCCCGCCAGCAGTTGGCCCATCTCCAGCACTTTCAGGCCTTCCAGCGGCTTCGCCTTGTGACCCGCGTCCGTGCTCCCGCTTTTCGGATTGCTTGTCGTATCGTCCATTCGCTCGCGCCTGCTCGCCTTTCCCGCTCTGTCGGTCTCTTACTTCGCCGCCTGATTCCCGGCTCCGGCCTTGCGCACCCCGATCGCCTCGGGCACCGGCCCGAACGTGAACTTCTCGACCGCTCCGCGCTCCCTGCGCATCCTTTCGCGGAGCTCCTTCGTTCCGCTGGCATCCAGCGCCAGCGTTTTCGCCTCCAGGATCACCCCGTAATCGCTGCGCGCCTTTTCGCTCGACACCAGCCGCCGCTGCACATCCGCCTGCACCCGCTCCGCCGGCCGGTCCAGCGGATCCTTCCACCCGCCGCCGCCCGCCGTGCGGTAGATCAACCGGTCGCCCTTCGCAACCTTCACCCCGCTGATCTTCGACGGCAGCTTGACCTCTTCTCCGTTCTTCCGCAGCAGCAGCTTCGTGCTCGTCTGCCCCGGCCGCCCTCCGAGAATCCCCCACGGCTGCGAGCGCTCGCGGTCATCGTGGATCGCGATCTCCCCGTCGGCCTCGAAGCGGTAAATCTTGTGCACCCCATTGCCCCCGCGGTAAAAACCCGCTCCGCCGGAATCCTCGAGCGAGCCGTACTCCAGGACCGTGATCGGGTAATAGGTCTCCAGATACTCGCTGGGAATGTTTTCAAACAGCGGCCACCACGAGTGCGCATCCATCCCGTCCCCAAACGGACGCCCCGGGATGCCCCCGAAGCTGATCTCCATGAGGTGGAAGAATTCTCCGCGTTCGTCCGTGCCGTTATAGAGCAGGTACGGCGACGTGCCGTACCCCGCCGCCGTGGTCAGGTCCGGAGCCTGCTGCCCCAGCGCCCCGCCCAGCACGTCGAACAGCCGCGTCAGCGCGTGCGTGCGGCAGCCCAGCGCCGCCGGAAACTTCGGCTGGATCAGGCTGCCCGCGGGCTGCGTCACGTGCAGCAGCGGGTAGAACCCGTCGTTGAACAGAATCTGCGGGTCGAACACCATGATCAGGTACACGCCGATGAACATCTTGAACATCTCTTCGTTCAGGAAGAAGTTGATCGGCCCGGGCGCCTGCGGGTCCGTGCCCGTCCAGTCGAAGTGCCCGTGTTCGCCCTCCCGCCAGATCGTCAGCTTCATCTTGTACGGCCCGTTGCCCCGGCCGTCGTCGTCGATGTAATCCTCGAAGCTGATCTTCTTCTCCGGCAGGTTCTTGACGATCAGCTGCGCCATCGCCCGGTGCGTGCGCTCCAGCAGCGCCTCGCACGCCGACAGATACAGCGTGGTCCCGAAGCGCTCGCACAGCTCCTTCACCCGCTTGTCCGCCGTGCGGCACGCCGCCACGATGGCCATCAGGTCGAAATAATTCATCGTCGGCATGCGCGAATTGTTCAGCAGCAGGTCCAGCACGTCCTCGTTCAGCTTGCCCCGCTCGAACAGCTTCACCGCCGGTATGCGCATCCCTTCGCCGAAGATCGTCGTCGCGTCCGTCGGCAAACTCCCCGAAACCGGCCCGCCCACGTCAATGGTGTGCCCGAACTGCGAGCTCCACCCCACCTGCTCTCCCTTGTAGAAGATGGGAATGAGCACCATCCAGTCGTTGATGTGCGAGATCGCGCCCTTGCACTGGTACGGGTCGCTCATCAGGAAGACGTCGCCGTCGAATATCCCGCGCTTCCATTCCTTGATGAATCCGCTGATGTACGACCCGAACTGCCCCACCACCATCCGCCCGTCCGGCGTGCAGATCATCGGGAACCCGTCGTGCTGCTCGCGGATCACCGGGGACATCGCCGAGCGGAACAGCACCGTGTCCATCTCGAAGCGCGCGTTGCGCAGCGCGTTCTCCACGATGTCCAGCGTGATCTTGTCCACCGGCACAAGCTTGCGCTTGCCCGTCTCGCCCGCCTTCTTCTTCATGCTCTTCGCCATGGCTCGCTCCTGCGCACCAAATTCGTTTAGCGTTTCCCGCGGGAAGCTGTGCGCTTGCCCTTCGGCCAGATCAGGATGTTGAGGTACTCGTCCACCTCTCCGGTATGCCCCGGGAGGATCAGTGTCGTGGTGTCGCTCTGCGTGACGATCGCCGGCCCTTCGATCTTGCAGCCCGCGCCGAGACCCGCGCGGTCGTACATCGCCGCCGTGATCCACTTGCCCCGGAAGTAGATCTTCCGCGACCCGCTGCGCGCTTTGGCTGCCGTCTGCCCTGACTTCTTGTGCTTGCGGATCTCCACCTTGGGCACCACCCCGATCGCCACCGCCCGCAGGTTCACCACTTCCACTTCGTGCTCGATGTTGAAGGAGTAGTTCTGGTAGTGAATCTGGCGGAACTTCTCGATCATTCTCTGCACCCCGGCGGGGGAATCCAGCCAGCCCGGCTCGACGTCAATCGAGAATTCGTAGCCCTGCCGGTAGTAGCGCATGTCGATCTGAAACTGGATCTTCTGGTGTTTCGCGGCGATATGCTCGGAAACCAGCCATTCCCGCGCCTGCTCCCCGAGCGTGTCCAGCGTCGCGCGCATCTCTTTCAGGTCGATCTGGCTCACCGGACGGATCACCGTCCGCGAAAACTCGCTCTTGATGTCCGAGTGCAGGAAGCCCTGCGCGGAAAGCACCCCGGGCATGGGCGGAATGATGGATGGCCACGACCCGATCAGAATCGACAGCGCGTTGGCGTGCAGCGGACCCGCGCCTCCGAGGGCCACGAGGGCGAATTCCCGCGGGTCGTAGCCGCGCTGCACGCTCACCAGCCGCAGCGCCCCGAACATGTTCTCGTTGACGATGTTGTAGATGCCTTCCGCCGCCACATGCAGCGAAAGCCCCAGGGCGTCGGCGACCTTCTGCACCGCCTTGGCCGAGAGGTTTTCGTCCAGCGTCATTTCCCCGCCCAGCAGCGTCGGCGGGAGATATCCCAAAACGATGTTGGCGTCGGTCACCGCGGGTTCCGTGCCGCCCTTGCCGTAGGCCGCCGGCCCCGGCTCCGCTCCCGCCGATTGCGGGCCCACGCGCAACGCCCCGGTGAGCGGCACGTGGGCGATCGAACCGCCCCCCGCGCCTACCGTGTGCACGTCCAGGCTGGGCACCTTGATCGGGTACTGCCCGACCCGCGTGTCGCGCACCACGTTGGGTTTGCCGCCGCGCGAGAGCGCCACGTCCGTGGACGTGCCCCCCATGTCGAACGACAGCACGTTCGAAAACCCGGCCAGCGCCCCGATATACGCCGAAGCCACGCCTCCGCCCGAGGGTCCCGAGAGCAGCGTGTTCGCCGGACGCTCGGCGGCCGCTTCGATGCTCATCACCCCGCCGTCAGAGCGCACGATGTGCATCGGCGCCTTCAGCTTGCTTTCTTTCAGCTTCTGCTTCATGCCGTCGAGATACACGCGCATCTTCGGACGCAGATAGGAGTTCATCACCGTCGTCAGCGTCCGTTCGTATTCCCGGAATTCCGGCAGGATGTCCGTCGAAGCCGTCACCGGCAGGTTCGGGTACATCTCCTGAATGATCTTCTTCACCTGCTGCTCGTGCGCGTGGTTGGCGTAGGAGTTGATCAGCGAAACGGTCAGCGCCTCGATTCCCGCCTGGTGCAGCTCGCGGATGTGGGCGCGCACTTCCTTCTCGTCCACCGGCGCCTGCGCCTCGCCCCGCGCGCTCATCCGCGCGCTGATGCCCCGCGTCAGCTCCAGCGGCGCCAGCGGCTCCGGCTTGATCATGATGATCCACCCGGCCAGCGGCCCGGGCGTCTGCCCGCGCGCCACGTGCAGGATCTGCTCGAAGCCTTTGTTGGTGAGCAGGCCCACGCGCGCGCCCTTGCCTTCCAGGACCGCGTTGGTGGCCACCGTGGTGCCGTGCAGGATCAGCGAGATTTCGTTGGGGTCGATCCCGGCCTTCGCCGCGATCTTATGGATCCCCGTGAGCACCCCCACCGAGGGATCCGCGGGAGTCGAGGGCGTCTTGGCGAGGATCAGTTCGCCCGCCTTTTCATTGAACAGCAGCAGGTCGGTAAACGTGCCGCCCACATCCACGGCGAGGCGATAGCTCATGGCAACGCTCCAGAAAATCGGAAGCCCTGCAGAAAGTCTGAAGAAGAAGCTCCCTGTCCAGCCAGAGGGCGAGGTCAGAGTCTACACTTGGAGCGAGTACATCGCCGAGTATCTAATCGATGTCTTCAAGATGAATACCGGAATCAATGTCGTATACGACACGTACGAGAGTACAGACGAGATGAGGGCAAAGGTCACTCCTGGACACAGCGGCTAT
>JAIQEV010000039.1 GCA_020073585.1 Terriglobia bacterium | reverse complement strand
GTTTCCGCGTGCGAGAGCTTCTCCAGCTCGTCCAGCGCGCGCTTCTTCTCGTCTTCGCTGATCTTCTTGTCCTTCTCCAGCTTCTCGATCGCTTCCTTGACGTCGCGCCGGATGTTGCGCACCGCCGTGCGGTGATTCTCCAGCACCTTGTGCAGGTGCTTCACGAACTCCCTGCGCCGCTCTTCGGTCAGCGAGGGAATCGGCACCCGCACCACTTTGCCGTCGTTGGTGGGATTCAGCCCCAAGTCCGAGGTGCGGATGGCCTTGTCGATCAGCGGTACCGCGCCCGGGTCCCACGGCGAGATCACCAGCATCGTCGCGTCCGGCGCCGTCAGCGTGCCCAGTTGGTTGATGGGCATCGGCGTGCCGTGATAGTCCACCCGCACGCTGTCCAGCAGCGCCGCGTTCGCGCGCCCCGTGCGGATCGAGGCCAGCTCATGCCGGAAGTCCTCGATCGCCTTCTCCATCCGCGTGCGCGCCTGCGCCATCGCTTCTTTCGTGCTGGCTATTGTGCTCATCGCCTTCTCCGCTGTCCTCGCAACCTTCCCCGGCCTATTCCGGCGTCACCGTCGAGCCTACCCGCTCCCCCAGCACCACCCGCTTGATGTTTCCGTGCGTGTTCATGTTGAACACCACGATGGGCATGCGGTTGTCCATGCACAGCGAAATCGCCGTCGAGTCCATCACCTGCAAACCTTTCGTCAGCACTTCCCGGTAGCTGATCTTTGGAAAGAATTTCGCCCCGCGCACCTTCTCGGGATCCGCGTCGTAGATCCCGTCCACCCGCGTGGCCTTCAGGATCACCTGCGCCTTGATCTCCATGGCCCGCAGCGCCGCCGCCGTGTCCGTCGAAAAATACGGGTTCCCCGTGCCCCCCGCGAAGATCACCACCCGGCCCTTCTCCAGGTGCCGCGCCGCGCGCCGCCGGATGAACGGCTCGGCCACCTGGCGCATCTCGATCGCGCTCATCAGCCGTGTCACCACGCCCTTTTTCTCCAGCGCGTCCTGCAGCGCCAGCCCGTTGATTACCGTCGCCAGCATCCCCATGTAATCGCCCGTCGCCCGGTCGATCTCCACGGACTTCTGCCTTCCCCCGCGGAAGATATTTCCCCCGCCCACCATGATCGCCACCTGCACGCCCAGCGCCACCACGTCGCGGATCTCTCCGGCCAGCGCCGCCACCGTCTCCCCATGAATGCCGTAGCCCTGCGGCCCTTGCAGCGACTCGCCCGAGAGCTTCAGCACGATCCGCTCGTACATCGGCGCCGCCTTCTGCGCGCCCTTGCGCGCCGCTGTCGTCGCTGTTTTCATGATTTTTCCCATCCCGGACCGGCCGCACCGCGCAAAATCCCGTTGATTGTAACAAAGATTCTCCCCGCCCGCACGAACCCGCTGTCTTCCCACCTGCGGCTCCGCTGTGGCGGCAGCATTTATCCCCGCCCGCCCGCTCGTTATGCCGCCATCTTCTTCTCTCTTCTCTCTTCTCTCTTCTCTCTTCTCTCTGCGCGTCTCTGCGCCCTCTGCGTCTCTGCGTTAGTTCTTTCTTTCTTCGCTCCCCCGCCAAAAACAAAACGAGCGCCCCGGCCTCGCCGGAGCGCTCGCAAATGGTTTCTGATGATCAGCCCGGAACTACGCCGCGCCCGCCGCCGCCCCCGGGCCCTCGCCCACCTTGAAGCGCACGAACCGCCGCACCGAAATATTCTCCCCCAGCTTGGCGATCGCCTGGTTGATCATCTCCGTGATGCTCACCGACTCGTCCTTGATGAAGTGCTGCTCGTACAGGCAGTTCTCTTCGTAGAACTTCTCCATCTTCCCGGACACGATTTTCTCGATGATGGCCTCCGGCTTGCCCGTGGCCCGCGCCTGCTCGCGGTAGATCTCGCGCTCCTTCTCGAGCATCTCCGGCGTCACTTCCTCGCGCCGCACGTAGCGCGGGTCGAGCGCCGCGATGTGCATGGCCACTTCGTGGCACAGGTGCTGGAACGCTTCCGTGCGCGCCACGAAATCCGATTCGCAGTTCACTTCCACCAGCACGCCGATCTTCCCGCCCGCGTGGATGTAGCTCCCCACCAAGCCCTCGCTGGCCTCGCGCTGCGCCTTTTTCGCCGCCGCCGCCTGCCCCTTCTTGCGCAGCACGCTGATGGCCTTCTCGAGGTCTCCCCCGGCTTCCACCAGGGCCGCCCGGCAATCGCTGAATCCCGCGCTGGTGCGCTCGCGCAGCTCTTTCACCAGTTGTGCCGATATTTGTGTCGCTTCCGGTTGAGTGCTCATTCCTCTTCTTCTCTTTATCTCTGGAGTTGAAAACTTCCTGCCGCGGGCGCCGGCCCGTTCGCCCGGCCTTCACGCCCGGCATTCCTGCCCCGCAATTCTGATGGATACAAACGGCCCGGCGCGTTTTACGCTGCAACGCCGCCGGGCCTCGCGGTTTTTCCGGGAAAAACGCGGAACCTCTGTCTGCGTGACCGCGCAGCGGTCCGCTAGCTCTTTACTTCTTCGCTGGCCGGAACCGCGGCGGGCGCTTCGGCTTCCGCAGCCGCCGGCGCTTCCGCCGCGGCTCCTGTGCCGGCCCCTTCCACGGGGGCGCCCTCCACGAAGTCGCCTTCCTGCTTCTCGTAGACCTCGTAGGCGCTCGTGTCCACGTATTCCACCTGCTCCGCCAGCGCCTGGTCTTCCGCGGCTTTCTGCTCCGCCACCTGCGTCTGCTGGTAGGCGGCGTGGCCTTCGATCACCGACTCGGAAATCTTCGAGGTGAACAGCCGAATCGCGCGCAGCGCGTCGTCGTTCCCCGGGATGATCCAGTCCACCAGGTCGGGGTCGCAGTTGGTGTCCACCACGGACACCACCGCCACGCCCATCCGCCGCGCTTCCTTCACCGCGATCTCTTCCGCGTTGGAATCGATCACGAACATGGCGTCGGGGATCTGCATCATGTTTTCGATGCCTTCGAGATTCTGGAACAGGCTCTTCATCTCCCGCTCCAGCCGGGCCCGCTCTTTCTTCGACAGCTGGTCCATGCGCCCGTCTTCGATCATGGCCTTCAGCAGCTTCAGCCGCTTGATGGACTTCTGCAGCGTCGCCCAGTTGGTCAGCGTCCCGCCCAGCCAGCGGTGGTTCACGAAGAACGCTCCGCAGCGCTTCGCCTCTTCGGCGACCGCTTCCTGGGCCTGGCGCTTGGTGCCTACGAATAGAATGGTCCGGCCTTGCCCGGTCATTTCGCTCACGAAGCGGCTCGCTTCGCGGAACATCTTGAGGGTTTTCTGCAGGTCAATGATGTGGATGCCGTTGCGCTCGCCGAATATGAATTCCTTCATCTTCGGGTTCCAGCGCCGGGTCTGGTGACCGAAATGGACTCCGGCCTCCAGCAACTCTTTCATCGTAATTTCAACTGCCAATGTTCCTCCTTGGTGGATAGCCGTTTGCCCCGCGGCGCAAATTCCGCCGCGCTCGAACGGCCTCTTGCCGGCTCCTTGCCGGCCGTGATCTTGGCGGGGCCGCTTGCGCCGCCCCGCCAGAGCTCGTCAAAATCCGCTTAGCGCTTGGTGAACTGGAAGCGCTTGCGCGCGCCCTTCTGCCCGTACTTCTTGCGCTCCTTCATCCGCGAGTCGCGCGTCAAAAATCCGTTCTTGCGCAGCGCCGGCTGCAGCTCCGGATTGAACTTGATCAGCGCGCGCGACAGCCCCATGCGCACCGCTCCGGACTGCCCGCCCACGCCTCCCCCGTTCGCCGTCACCACCACGTCCACCTGGTCCTGCAGGCTGGTGAACTTCAGCGGTTCCGTCGCCGCGTGCTTCCACGCGTGATTCGGAAAATACACTTCCGGCGTCTTCCCGTTCACCGTGAACTTCCCGGTGCCCGGACGCAGGAACACGCGCGCCACCGATTCCTTGCGGCGGCCCGTGCCCAGAAACCATTTCACGCCCCCAAGGGGCGCTGCCATTGCACTCACCACTCCTCCTCACGACATCTTTAATCTGCGGCCGCACAGCGGCCAACTTTATCCGTGACCACACAGCGGTCAACGCGCTCGCGGGATTTCCTTCTCGGGAAGAAAACCACTACGTGCGGAAAAATTCGCGGGCCCCTTGCGGCCCCTTTATACCGCCAGCGGCTGCGGCTTCTGCCCGGCGTGCTTCGCCAGCCCGCTCGCGTCGCGGTACACGCGCAGCTTCTTGGCCCGCCGCGCCCGCAGCTTGTTCTTCGGCAGCATGCCCAGAATCGCTTCGCGCACCATCCAGTCGGCCTTCACCGGACGCAGCCTCTTCGCCGGCACTTCCTTCAGCCCTCCCGGATACCCGCTGTGGCTGTAATACATCTTCTGCTCGACCTTGTTCCCGGTCATGCGGATCTTGTCCGCGTTGATCACCACCACGTGGTCGCCCGAGTCCAGATACGGCGTAAAGCTCGCCTTATCCTTCCCGATCAGCAGCCGCGCCACCTTCGTCGCCAGCCGCCCCAGCACCACGTTCGTGGCGTCCACCACAAACCAGTTCGCGCCCACTTTCAGCGCTTCCGCCTCTGCTCCCTTGGCTACGTACGTCCTCATTGCGCTCAGTCACACCTTTCCCAGTAGAGACAAACAGCAATCTTAGTGTATCAACCCCTTCCTGTCAACGCACTTGCATTCCGCGCAGACATTCGCCCGCGCTTTCGCGCGAGTAGCTGCTCTGCTAGCGGCAGCGCCATTTATCCCGCCCCGCCCGGGACGCCGCCATCTTCGCCACCAGTAGCACAGACTTCAGTTTGTGCTCTTCTCTTCCCCTTCTCACCTTCGCCACCCGGCCCTCCTGTCTCTGCGACGCCCTTTAGCAAGTGCCAACTGGCATTGGAGATAACGCTCGGGTAGAATCTCGCCGGGCGGAACTTCCGTCCTTTCGCGGGAGCGCTTCGTGGCCAAACACAAACGACCAAAAGCACGCACCGGCGCAAAATCCGGGAAACACCCCTCCGGCGTTTGCCATCCCAAACACTCTTCCGGCGTTTGCCATCCCGAACACCCCTCCGGCGTTTGTCATCCCGAACGAACGTGAGGGATCTGCTTTTGAGGCTTTAACATGGAGCACACCTTTTCCGTCTACATCCTCGCCAGCCGCTCCCGCTCGCTCTACACCGGCGTAACCAACGACCTCGAGCGCCGAATGACCGAACACCGCCAAGGCGTTATCCCAGGCTTCACCACCCGTTATCGCGTCTTCCGGCTTGTTCACGTCGAACTTTTCGGTCACATCAATGACGCCATCGCCCGCGAGAAGGAAATCAAAGGCTGGCGCCGCGAAAAGAAAATCCATCTGATCGAACAGCACAATCCCACATGGGAGGACCTAGCCGCACGCCTCCCACACCACTATCAATCATTTCAACACCAAAATCAGATCCCTCCACGCTCGCCAAAGTCCGGCGACCATGTTCGGGATAACAACCCACACGTGTCGTTCCGTGACAAAACGCACGTGTCATTCCGAACGAAGTGAGGAATCTGCTTTTCTCTTAGACTCTCCTGGCCACCAAATCCATCGACCAGCTCATCCTCAACCCGGACAGCAAGGGCGACAGCACGGCGGACAGCATCGCGCGTCACACCGCGCACGGCAACCCGGACAGCAAAGGCGACAGCACGGCGGACAGCAAGGCACCCCTGTCATTCCGAACGAAGTGAGGAATCTGCTTTTCTCTTAGACTCTCATCTGCGTCCCGGCGCTCTTAACCGGGAAGCCCGGCTCCCGGTCTCGTCTTTTGCCTTTGCCTGTCATCCGCCCTCCTCGCCTCTGTGGCACAGCCACCTCCGCCCAGCGCCCTAGGTGCGCCTTCTGCATCCCGGATGCTGTCGCGGGCCGCGCCAGACGTTAGCCCAGCCCGTGCGGACTGGGAAAGATGCGTCTTCCCTACGCCCGTCATTTGCGTTTTTTGCATCCCGGACGGTTTTGCGGGACCGAACGAAGTGAGGAATCTGCTTTTCTCTTAGACTCTTATGGCCATCAAATTCATCGACCAGCTCATCCTCAACCCGGACAGCAAGGGCGACAGCACGGCGGACAGCAAGGCACCCATGTCATTCCGAACGAAGTGAGGAATCTGCTTTTCTCTTAGACTCTCATCTGCGTCCCGGCGCTCTTAGCCGGGAAGCCCGGCTCCCCGTTTCGTCTTTTGCCTTTGCCCGTCATTTGCGCTTCTTGCATCCCGGACGGTTTTGCGGGACCGAACGAACGTGAGAAATCTCTCTTCCTCGACGCAAACCGCCCAACGCATCGAGCAGGACGAGTTCTTCAACATGGAAGAGTTCCGAAGCCGCGGCGATTTTCTTGCCAACGTCCACACCTATCAACTCTACTTCAACCTCGTGCGACCCAACTCGCACAAAGAGAATCAGAGCCCCTGGCAAATCATCGAGCGGCTCGCTCCCCGCTCGAACTCTGCTTGCTTCCACCCGCATTCCTCGATTACTACACCAATGACTCAGGGGGTTACGATGTCCCCAGACTTCCCTACGCACTTGCCCATAGGGGGGATTCTAGCGGTGCATAAAAAGCAAATGCTCTTTTTGCGGGTACGAGGCGCCTGGCCGTCCGCGCTGTCAAGGGCGCGTGGTTTTCGCGTTTATCGGAGCGAAGCGGGAGACCCTTGACAGAAAAAGCGGGCCGTCCAGGCGCAGATTTTCAGCAGGAAGGGCATTAGAAAAGCTAACTTCTACACGGCAGGTCAGTATTCAGCTAATTGACCGTAGATAAACCCCCATGTATAGAAGGAGGCGGCACTAACTGGCGTGCCTCGACACTTGGCCGTTTTTCCATTCGTGGTAGGAGCCTGGCCGTCTGCACTGAGGAATGGTGCGAAATGAGCCCTCGTCGATCGGAACCGGATTGCTTCGACGCAGAACTCGCAACTGCTGTAATACGAATCGGAGGCTGATGTGGACTACACTCAATCTCAAGCGCGAGCCATCGCGACGATAGATCGGAACCTTCAAATAATCGCGTGTGCAGGCTCCGGCAAGACCCAGGTAATCTCACGACGCATCGTGAAGATTCTTGAATCGAAGAAAGACTCTGGAATAAAGCCCGCCAATATTGTGGCATTCACGTTTACGGAGAAAGCCGCAGGTGAACTGAAGGATCGAATTCAGCGACTCTGTTTCGAACATCTTGGCACGGACGAAGGACTTGCGGAACTATATGTCGGAACCATCCATGCATATTGCCTGAACCTATTGCAGCAACCACCGGTCTACCACTATTTAAAATATTCTGTCCTGACCGAGGTGCAGCAGAGATTGCTAATTGACCGCAATAGCAAGAAGAGTGGCCTGACTGAGACGCCTTTGTTGGACGGGAGAACTCTCACTCGTTGGGTGGATTCCCGTGTGTATCAGACTTTGCTCAGCGTGCTGGAGGAGGGTGGAGTCAAAGCTCGGACGGTCCCAACCGCAGTCCGGGAGGCCGCGGAGAAATATCGAGGGCTACTGGACGAAAAGAGATATCTCGACTATTCGGGAATGCTGAGCCGCGCCGTTGCCGAAGTGAAATCTAATCGTAAGTTGCGAGAAAAGATCAAGAATTCAGTGCGGTATCTTGTCGTGGATGAGTATCAGGATGTAAATCCACTTCAGGAGGCGTTAATCCGAGAAATTGCGGACCTCGGCGCAAACTTGTGCGTCGTTGGGGACGACGATCAGACAATTTATCAATGGCGCGGAAGCGACGTGCAGAACATCATTACGTTTGCTGATCGCTATCCCCGCGTTAAGACAGAACGGTTGAATGAGAACTTTCGGAGCAGCAAGGGGATCGTTTTCACGGCACGCCAGGTTGTTGAGCAGAACCCGGACCGGCTCTCGAAGAAAATGGAGAGCACTGACGCCCAGCCCTTTGAGCGAGGCGACATTCTGGCCCTCCAGTTTGCTGATATCCATAAGGAGGCCCGCTGGATCGCAAGGAAAATTGAGTGGCTCAAGGGGGCCAAGTACCGAGATCAACAAGACAAGCCCGCGCGTGGCTTGACATATTCAGACATGGCTATTCTGGTTCGCGCATGGAAGGATGCCGCGCCGATAGTAGAGGCCCTCCGGGATGCGGAAGTTCCTTATCTTGGCGGCGGCATGAAGTCACTATTTGATACCGCTGAAGTGCAGGCTATTCGCGAGGTGTTCTACTTTCTGGCAAGCCACACTCCAAGTGGCTGTTCAGCGACTTCAGCGGTATCTCTCCGCAAGTCACTCGGAGAAGGATTTCCAGGGCTGAGGAAGGAGGACATTAGCGCCGGCCTCAAATTCCTTCAAGGTATCCGGAAGCGCATACCGCTGGGCAATGATAACCAACTTTTCCTGCAGCGGGTCTACCTTGATCTTCTCGAAGCACTTTCGGTCAGGGAGGAACGAGTCGGAACTAAAGGGCGAACTGGTGAGGTAATCTTCTTTAATCTCGGAAAATTCAGTCAGCTGATCTCCGACTTTGAGCGTATCCACTTCCACAGTAGCCCGGACAGCCTCTATCCGAATTTTGCAGGATTTCTGGAGCATCAGGCTGCTGACTACTACCCCGAAGAAACCGAAGAGACAGCACACGCTCGGCCTGACGCTGTCATGGTTATGACGGTCCACCAAGCAAAAGGCATGCAGTGGCCAGCTGTCTTTGTACCTTGCCTACGGGCAAATCGGTTCCCCTCGCGCCGGCAAGGGGGCCGAACTATCTGGAACATCATTCCCGAGAAGGCTGTTCCAAACGCGGACCGATACAAGGGCACGAAGGAAGATGAACGCCGACTGTTCTACGTTGCATTGACGCGGGCGGAAAAGTATCTGTTCTGTTCTTGGGCACCCATTCCAGACAACCAGCAGCAGAGGAGGGTTTCGGAGTTCTTTACGGATCTCACTCAGAGCGAGTTCGTGCTCGGTACTGATCCATCAAGATTACCGCCCCGGTTGAAGCCTCAGGCAAGAGTCGCTGATTCACCTCTTCCGATCACCTTCAGCGAGCTCCGTTACTTCTTTCAGTGCCCCTACGATTTCAAATTACGGTTTCTCTACGGCTTCGATTCACCAGTGAACCGCGCGTTGGGCTTTGGGAAATCCCTGCACGACGCCCTTTGCGAGATTCACGCCGAGTCCATCCGCGGCAATGTGCCGTCGATCGCTGACGTACCCAACCTTGTACAGAATCATCTGCACCTCCCTTTCGCCAACGAGGAGGTCAGGAAAAACTCAGTTCGAGGTGCGGAAAAGGCCCTGAGGCAGTACCTCAAAAAACACGGTGAACACCTTACGCGTCTTGAACATGCAGAAAAAACAATTGAACTAAAGTTAGCTGAAGGCATTGTGGTCAGCGGCCGAATTGATTTGATTAGAAGGACTGATACCAATGAGATAGCGATCGTTGACTTTAAATCCGGAGAGGACACGCAGCCGCAGGAGATGACGCGTCTCCAGCTTCAGGTTTACGCCGCGGGTTATCAGAAGGCAACCGGAAAAGATGCGGACTTAGTTGAAATACATAATCTTGAGGTGGGACATATTCACCGTGAGCAAGTAAAGGAGTCTGTTATTCAAAGCACGTTGAGCCGCGTCGTTGATGCTGGTAAGCAGATTCGTGATCTGAATCTCCCAAAACACGCAAAATGGTGCGATGCCTGTCATTCATGCGATATGGTTGGAATCTGTCGGACCAAACCGGTCTCAGTATAGGTGATCGGGCCGGTACTACAAGGCCTTGGTGTCATATCGAGGTTCATGCATATTGCTGTTGGAGTTGGAGCTAGATCACCTGAATTTTCCCTAAGAAGAAAGATCCCGCAACCGTCGAGCTTGGACGGAAGGGTGGGAAGACGAGTAGCGCAAACTTAATGACCGGCAAGGTCGGGGTGCCCCATTCCTGCGAAGCGCGTTTCTTGCGCCCCGGTTGGGTTTACGGGGCAGGAGTGAGGTTTTTCTCTTAGCTGCCCTCCCCATCCCTCCAATCCGCTTCGCCGCACCATTCGAATACCAGTAAACTATATTGACCATGTTTACCGGATGGGTTATACTTTCATTCGTCTCTGGCGCGGAGGAGATAGGACCTCGCCCCTTGTCCGTGCCACCGCTCGCCCCGCAACACTCCTTCCCCTTCCCGCAACACCTCCAGAATCAACACTTCCGCACTCTTCCGTACCAACGGAAATCTACACGACTTAAAATCCTTTCGTTTCATACTCATGCGCACTCTTTTGCACTCTTTCGCACACAGCGCAACGCAACTCCCAATAAATCAATCCTTTGCGCACTCTTTGCTAAAAACACGGGGGGTGGGGGGTACGTTCCCCCTTCAGAACTCCCCGCTCGCCGCTTCCGTTCCTCCTTACCTCATTACCTCTTTACCCCGCTATCTCCTTACCTCTTCTTCCCCCGCCCCGCTTTTCGGATACAATGGAGCGCAACCGACGTTCTTTCAGCGAGGTCCGCGTGATTCATCGCCACATCTTTCATAACGAAAGCCTGCTGCCCATCGAAAAAGTCCGGCTCTCGCCGGGACAGGCGGGGCTCATCTGCGGCTGGGGCATCTTCACCACCCTGCGCATCGTGCGCGGCGAAGCCTTCGCCTACGAGCGCCACTGGCGCCGCCTGGAAAAGGACGCCGCCCTCATCCGCCTGCCCATGCCCTACCCCTCCATCAAGGTCCGCCTGCATCTCCAGGACGTGATCCGCGCCAACAAGGTCAGCGAAGGCTGCGCGCGCATCTATCTCGTCTACAACGAAGTCGGCTTCTGGCGGAGCGACGAAAAGGCCCCCCAGGTGGACCTGATCATCTACACCGCGCCGCTCCCCGAATACCGCGAGCCGGTGCGCCTGGCGCTGCGCCCGCATGGCCGCCACGCCGCCGCGCCCCTCGCCGGCGTCAAGAGCATCTCCTGGCTCAACAACGTCTGGGCCGTCGCCGAAGCGCAGCGCGAAGGCTTCGACGAAGTGGTGCTGCTCAACGAGCGCGGCGAAGTCGCCGAATGCACCGCGGCCAACATCTTCGCCGTCCGCAACGGCAAGGTCTATACGCCCCCGTTGAACTCCGGCTGCCTGGAAGGCATCACCCGCGCCATCCTCTTTGAAATCGCGCCGGAAGCCGGCATCCCCATTGTCGAGCAGGCCCTGCTCCCCGAGGATCTCTACTCCGCCGAGGAAGTTTTCATCTCCTCGACCAACCGCAATCTCATCGGTGCCGGCGAAATCGCCGGGCACGCCATCGCCGCCGCGCCCGGCCCGGTTACCCACCGCCTGCGCGAGGCCTTCGACGACTACGTCGCGGAATACGTCAACCGCCGCATCGCCTCCGCCGCCCGCTAAAAGGAGAAAGCGCCGAAAATTTACAAATCCAAAAAGCAAAAAACCGAAGAGCACCCCCCGGCAAGGGGGAACGGCTCTCCGGCTTCTCGGCTCTTCGATTTTTCTCCGGCCTAGAAATACAGCTTCAGACCCAGTTGCACGATGCGCGCGTCGTGGGCGCTGGTCACGGCTCCGAACGTGGAAGACGTTACCGATGTGTTAATATTATTGAAGTTGGTATGGTTGAACACATTGAAGAGCTCGCCGCGGAACTGCGCCCGCAGATGCTCGCCGTGAAGCTTGATGTTCTTGACTCCGGCGATGTCCCAGCGCTCGATTCCGGGGCCGGTGACCACGCCGCGTCCGGAACTTCCCGGGGCCACGACGCCATCGGGGCCGGCCACGACGAACACGCTGGTATTGAAATACTGGGCCACGGTGTGCGGCGCGTTGGTGTTGGGGTTGCCGGTGATGTTGGGCCGTCCGCCCGCCGCGCTGGGCCCCAGGAAGCCCAGGCCCGCGGGATCGTAACCGGATTCGGTGACGGTGAGCGGAGCGCCGGAAGAGTAGTTGACGATACCGGAGAGCTGCCAGCCGCCGAGCACGTGGCCGAGCAGCCCTTCCTGGTTCTTGTAGAAGGGCAGGTGATAGACGTAGTCGAGGGTAAAGATGTGGCGGCGGTCGAATTGCGTCGGTCCGTAATCGCCGGCGATGTTGTAAGTACTCTGGGGAGCCGTGGAGCGGTCGCTCTGGTTGTTGGTGAGGTTGTGCGAAAAGGTGTAGTAGGCGTTGAGCAGCGAGTTGCCGCTGAAACGCTTGCGCACCGCGACCTGCAGCGAGTTGTAGTTGGAGTTGAAAGCGCTTTCCACGACGTTGATCGCGTTGTACCCCTTGTACGGGCGCAGCACATTGAGGCGGGGCTCGGTGGAAGAGGTGAAATAGGTTAGTCCGGGAGCCGTCAGGCCCAGGGAATAGCCCAGCCCCGGCTTCACTTGATTGATGTCCACGATTCCCAGGAGGTGCACGCCATTCCCGCCCACATAGCTGACATCCAGCAGGAGGGAGGAGGTGAGCTGGCGCTGCACGCCCAGACTCCACTGCTGGGAATAGGGGGTACGGTTGGGAAGCGCCGTGCCGCGCAGGGCCAGCGGCGACGCGGAGACATTCAGAGTGCCGCCAGCCGGATTACCCAGCCTGGTGTTGCTGATGAGGACGTTGGGCGCGAACGGGGGATTCGTGAAAATGTTCTGCTCGTAGATGCCGACCAGGGTCGAGTCGTAGAAGATACCGTAGCCGGCGCGCACGGAGGTTTTGCCGTCGCCGAAGGGATCCCAGGCCACACCGACGCGCGGGGCAAAATTCTTGAGCTGGCCGTTGGACACCTGATTGCCATAGGGCGAGGTCTGCCCGGCGATGATGATGCCGTTGAGGGGATCGTAGTTGGGATTGGGCATGAACCCGCCCGAACACGGCGCGACGGTGCAGATGGTGCCATTGGCATTCATGGTCGGGGCCTTGAACGGACTGTACAAGGCGGGATCGAAGTTGCTCAGGTAGTGGTTATTGTCCACCGGCTGGTTGTAGCGGGAATAGCGCAGGCCCAGCATCAGGGTCAGGTTCTTGCGCACGCGGAATTGATCCTGTCCATAGACGTCGAACTGCTGCTGGCGCATGTCGGGCGTGAGATCCGCCTTGGCCTGGGTGAAACTGGAGGCATGGCCGGTCAGGAAGTCCGCCCAGGCCTGCTCGAACGCGGACGTGCCCGCCGGGGGAGTGTAAGCGAAGCTGAACTGCCCGGCGTTGAGGCCACCCGCGTTTTCCGTCTTCTGGTAGTAGTTGTAGACGAATCCGACCTTGAAAGTGTGGCGTCCCGCGATCTTGGTCAGGTTGTCGAAGACGTTATAGTTGCGGTTGTAGTCCAGGTACGGACCAAAGCCGGTGACCGAGGAGCCCTGGTTGAAGACCAGCGCGGGAACGCGGCCCAGCGTAGAGGCGTAGGGCAGTGTCACCTGGATGTCCGGCGAGTTCGCGGCCAGGATGCTTCCCGCGGGGCTGCTGACGATGGCGCCGTAGGAAAAGATGAAGCCGCCCTCGTTGAGCAGGGTGGAGGAAAACGAGGAGGTGGCCCGCGCCAGCCAGCTATAGCCGGGAGAGTTGGTGTTGGTGATAGAAACGCCGGGCAGCAAGGCCCCTGTGAAGAGGCCGCCGGGCTCGGTGGTGGGGATGGCGTCATGGATGTAGCGGACGGTCAGATTCAGCTTGGGGCCGAAGACCTGATCCACGCGGAAAAATTCCTGGCGGGCGTTGAACACGTTGCGTAACGCACTGATCAGCGTGTAAGTGCCGAAATTCGCAGCGGGCAACTTCGAGAAGATATCATTGATGTACTCCTGGGCAACCGGGTCGATGGCGCTGACCTGGGTCGAGGTGGCCAGACAGCCGCCGGAGGAGTTCCGGTTGACGCAGACAGTATGCGCAAATGTGCCCTGCAGCATTTGCGGGGTGGGCACCGTGCCGTTGACGGTGCCGTAGGTGATGACGCGGCGGAATTCCTGGGAAAAGAAGAAAAAGGTCTTGTCCCTATTGGAATTGTAGTGATTGGGAATGAAGAGCGGCCCGCCGAAGGTATAGCCGAAATCGTTGTAGCGCAAGGGCGGCTTTTTGATGCCGGCGGCGTTGTTAAAGAAGGTATTCGCGGCGAGGACGTCGTTGCGGAAAAATTCGTAAGCGTCGCCGTGGAAACCGCTGCTCCCGGACTTGGTGACGACGTTGATCTGCCCGCCCGCGCCACGGCCGAATTCCGCGTCGTAGAGGCCGCGCAGAACCTTGAACTCGGCGATGGCGTCCACGCTGGGATAGGTCAGCAGGGTGAGGTTGGAGCCGCGGTCCACGTTGTCCGCACCGTCCACGGTCCAGTTGTTGGCGCTGTTGCGCTGCCCGCCGATGGCAAAGCTCACGACGTTGGTCTGCCCCGAGGGATTCGTCGTCCCCAGGTAGACCTGGTCCGCGGTGTTGGAGGAGACCCCGGGCATCAGGGAAACGAGCTGCTCGTAATTGCGGCTACTGAGGGGGATTTCGCGCACTTCCTCGCCGGTGATCAATCCCGCGGAGGCCGCCGTTTGCGTTTCGACGTCCAGGAGGTTGGCGGTGACCGACACGGTCTCCTTGGCCGCGCCCACCTCGAGCGTGAAGTTCACGGCGATATTGTCGTTCACGTTGAGGACAATGTTGGTGCGCACGGCCTTGCGGAAACCAGCGCTCTCCACGGACAGGACGTAGTGGCCGATGGGCAGCAGGGGCAGCACATAACGCCCGCCCTCATCGGTCTCCACCGTTCGGACCACGATATTCTTGTCGGTATCCTGCAGCGCCACGGAGGCCTTGGCCACCGCTCCGCCCTTGGCGTCCTGCACCACTCCCGAAATCGTGGCGTTCACGCTCTGGGCGCGGCTTGCCGCGCCCGCAAACAGACCAGCGGCAAGAAAGCCCAAAAATGCCAGGATTCGCATCGTACGCATGATTCCCCCTTGATCCAAAAAATCGTTCGCGACACAGGAAAAACCCCTTGCCGCTACCGAACTTCACAGTTGTGCGGATTTCGTTAGGCCCAACCCACAGTGGCACGATGATAAACATCGCGTCTTTTTGAAGTCAAGACATTTTCCTCTTCTTTTCGCAGGCAACCCCGAGACCTGCCCTCCCCGCGCATGCTAAACTCCACCCGTTAGGCGCGCTCATGGCCGACACGCAGATTATTCCCGAAGCGGCTCTGGAGGTGATTTCCCCGGACGGGGCGCGGCGTTTCGTGCGCGTCACCCAGTCGCCCTTCCTCATCGGGCGCGGCGGCGAAACCGGAAATCATCTGCAGCTTTCCGACCGGCGCATTTCGCGGCAGTGCGCGGCGATCGTCTTCGAAGGCGGACGCTTCCACCTCGAGGATCGCGGACAGCGCCGCGGCTTGTTCGTCAACGGGAAAAAAATCGAGAGCCGCCCGCTGACCGCCGGGGACGCGATCACCTTCGGTCTCGACGACTCCTACCAGCTTTTCTTCCGCTCTTCCGCGGGCGAGGAAGAGCTGCCCGCGCTGCTGACGCGCATCGAACGGATCTCCTCGAGCGACACGTCCGGCGGCGGGCTGCGCAAGCTCAATCTGCTTCTGGAAGCGACTTCCCTGCTGCACTCGCAACTGCCCCTGGATTCCGTACTGGGCAGCATGGTGGATCACGCCGTCTCCATCACCAAGGCCGACCGCGGCGTGCTCCTGATGGCCGAGGAAGGCGGCGCGCTGCGCGTGCGGCTGGCCCGCCGCAACGGCGGCAGCCGGCTTTCTCCGGAGGGCATCACGCCCAGCCAGACCGCGTTGCACATGGCGTTAGAGCAGCGGGCGGCGGTGATCACCGAGGATCTGGCCCAGGCCACCATCGATCTGCAGGCGGCGCAGAGCATCGTGGCGCAGGGCCTGCGCTCCGTCGTAGTCATCCCGCTGTACGCCGCGATCCGCCGCAATGGCGCGGAATCCGGGGTCACGCCGCGCCACGACACCTTTCTCGGCGTGCTCTATCTGGACTCCCGGCGCCCCGCGGCGTTCTCCAAACTCGACCGCCAGATCCTGGATGCGCTCTCGCTGGAGGCCGCCAGCATACTGGACAACGCGCGGCTGGTGGAGCGCGAGCGGGAACGCCAGCGCATGGAGCAGGAGATCAACATCGCCCGCGACATCCAGCAGGCGCTGCTGCCGCGCAACTTCCCGCATCATCCGCATTTCGCGGTCACCGGCTGCAATTTTCCATGCCTCGCGGTGGGCGGCGACTACTTCGACGTTTTTCCCCTCGGCGAGGAGCGCACCGCCTTTCTCATCGCCGACGTTTCCGGCAAAGGGCTCGGCGCGGCGCTGCTCACCACCATGCTGCAGGGCGCGCTGTGCGGCATGAGTCTGGGCACCGATCCGGCGCGCGTTTTCAATCACCTCAACCGGTTCCTCTGCGAACACGCGGAGGTCGGCCGCTACGCCACGCTGTTCTTCGCCATCCTGGACCACGAGGGCAATCTCGAATTCATCAACGCGGGCCACCCCTCCCCCATCCTCATCCGCGAGGGCCGCGCGGAAGCCCCGTTCACCGAAGGATCCTTCCCCGTGGGCCTGATACCCGAAGCCGAATATTTCACCGCCCGCGTCAAGCTCGAGCCCAACGACACGCTGGTGCTCTTCAGCGACGGCGTAACCGAGGCCATGGATCCCGAGGACAACATGTACGGCGTCCCGCGCCTCCAGGAAGTTCTCGCCGGCCAGCAGGATGCTCCGCTGGAGCAGATGCAAAAGGCCGTTCTGGAATCCGTGGAAAATTTCTCGCGGGGCGCGCGGCAAGCCGACGACCTGACCCTTCTCCTGGTTCGTTACCGCGCCGCACACGCCCTGAGCGACGACCAGGGCGTGCAGTCCGCCGCGGCTTGAGAAACTCCGGCCGCAAAGAGAGAGAGAAGGTGCCGCATGTCCGCCGCAACCCCGCAGTCGCAATACGTTCATAAACTCACCAGCCCGGAAGCCGCGGCCGCGTTGATCGCCGACGGCAGCGTGTTGTGCGTGGCCCTGGGCATCGGCGCGCCGGCGGCCATGGCGCGCGCGGTCGCCGACCGCGTGCGCTGCGGCGCGCTGAAGGAGCTGCACCTGGTCTACCAGCAGGCCCTGAAGCCGCTGGCGGACACGCTGATCCAGCCCGACATCCTGGACAAAGTCGACGCCCGCAACTTCTTCATCGGGGAGCCCGACCGGGAAATCATCAATCGCGGCATCGCCGAAGGCCGCAAGTACATCTCCTACATTCCGTGCAACTTCAGCCAGATTCCGCGGGCGCTCACCGAAGCCATCCACGTGAACACGTTCGTCATCACCGTCTCGCCCATGGACGCCTCCGGGCATTTCAGCCTGGGGACCAACAACGACTACGCCTCGACGGTCATCCGGCACTGCGACCGCGTGATTGTGGAGGTCAACCGCTTCATGCCGCGGGTGTTCGGGGATTCCGCGGTGCACGTCTCCGAGGTTCAGGCCATCGTCGAGAACCACGTGCCGCTGCCGGACTTTCCGCTGCGCGCGCCCGACGAAGATTCCCTGACCATCGGCAAGAGCATCGCCGCCATGATCCCCAACGGCGGCACGCTGCAGTTCGGCATCGGCAATCTGCCCACGGCCGTGGCGCACTTCCTCGGCAACCACAACGATCTGGGCATCCACAGCGAGCTGTTCAGCCCGCCGTTCGTGGAGCTGATCCGGCGCGGGGTGATCAACGGGCGGAAAAAGACGCTGCATCCGCGCAAGCACGTCTTCACCATCGCCCTGGGCAATGCCGAGATGTACGAGTTCATGAACGACAACCCGGCGATGGAGAGCTACGCGGTGTCCTACGTGAACGATCTGCGGATCATCGCCGCGCACGACAATCTGATCTCCGTCAACACGGCCATCGAGATCGACCTCTACGGGCAGGTCAACGCGGAATTCATCAAGGGGCACCAGTACAGCGGGGCCGGGGGCCAGTTCGATTTCGTGAAGGGGGCTTCGCTGTCGCGCGGGGGCAAATCGTTCATCGCGCTGAAGTCCGCGGCCAAGAACGGGACGATTTCGTGCATCGTGCCGCACGTGCAGATGGCCACCGACACGCGCATGGACGTGGAGCACATCGTCACCGAATACGGCTGCGTGAACCTGCGCGGGCGCTCGACGCGGGACCGCGCGCTGGCGCTCATCAGCGTCGCGCACCCCAACTTCCGCGAGGAGCTGACCGCGCACGCCAAGCGCATAAATCTGATCTAGCGAGTCGCGAGGCTGGCGCGCGGGCAGGGGCGGGCGTCCTGCCTTGCAATCCTTAAGCACACACGGTACAAGTGTGCTCACACGCAATTGCCCCTCGCGGAGGATCGCATGTCTCGCACACGCTACACACTTCTGCTCACCGCCATGCTCTGCTGGGCCAGCCTGGCCCGGGCCCAGTCCAGCGCGGCGCCGCCGCTGATCATCATCCGCGCGGGCACGCTGATTGACGGCACGAGCGACGCGCCGCGCAAGAACCAGCTGGTGTTCGTGCGCGGCCAGCGCATCGAAAAAATCACGGACGGCGGCGCGGGCATTCCGCCGGGCGCGAAAATCATCGACCTTTCCGCGGCCACCGTTCTCCCGGGGATGATCGATGCGCACACGCACATTTTCCTGCAGGGGGAAGATCCCGCGCAGGGCGGCTACGACGCCAACATCCTCCGCCAGGGCCTGGCACTGCGCGCCGCGCGGGCCACGGTCTCCGTGCGGCGCGCGCTGGAGCAGGGCTTTACGGCGCTGCGCGACGTGGAAACGGAAGGCGCGGGCTACGGCGACGTGGGCATCAAGCAGGCCATCGAAGCGGGGTACATTCCGGGGCCGCGGCTGTTCGTCTCGACGCGCGCCATCTCGACCACCGGGGGCTACAACCTGGAAGGCTATGCGCCGGAGCTGGAGATGCCCAAGGGCGCGCAGCTCATCGACGGCCCCGTGGAGGCGCGCAAGGCCGCGCGGCAGCAACTGGAGCACGGCGCCGACTGGATCAAGGTGTACATGACGCACCGCTCGTGGGCGGACAAGGAGGGGCATCTGGTGGCGCAGCCCACGCTGACGCTCGAGGAACTGAAGGCGATCGTGGAGGAAACGCACGGCTGGGGCAAGAAAGTGGCCTGCCACGCGTACAACGGCATCGGGCTGCAGCGCGCGCTGGATGGCGGCTGCGATTCGCTGGAACACGGACTGGAAATCAGCGACGCGCAGATCGCGCAGATGGCCCGCCAGGGCACGTGGTATTGCCCCACGCTGTGGGTCTACTACACCGAGTGGGCCGCGGCGAATAGCGCCGCCGGGGTGCGCGACCGCGCGCGCGTGGCGCTGCACGAAATATCCTTCCGCAAGGCGCTGAAGGCCAATCTGAAGATCGTCTTCGGCACGGACATGGGCGGGCTGGCGTGGAGCGAGCCCATGGCCCGGGAATTCGAGTACATGGTGAAGCTGGGGATGTCCCCCATGGAGGCGATCAAAGCGGCCACGTCGCGGGCGGCGGAAATGCTGGACAGCAAGGGGGAGCTCGGGGTGCTGGCCGCCGGGGCGTACGCCGACGTCATCGCCGTGTCCGGGGACCCGCTGCGGGAGATCGGGGAGCTGCAAAAAGTAGGGTTCGTGATGAAGAACGGCGAAGTGTTCAAGAACGATTTCGGGAAATAGAGAGAATTTCAAATTCGAGAGGAGAGTTCATGAGCGAACAGAATTTCGCCAATCACGCCAAGATGGTTCCGGCGTTCCACTATTTTGCGATGCCCGTTTTCACGGTGAATCTGGGGTGGGCCGTCCATCACCTGGTGAAGAGCGGCATCTCCTTCGAGAGCGTGATGCGAGTGCTGGTAGCCGCGGCGCTCGTGGTGCTGTTCTTCTGCGCGCGGCTGTTCGCCCTTACGGTGCAGGACCGCGTGATCCGGCTGGAGGAGCGGCTGCGCTACGAGCGGCTGCTCCCGCCGATCTGCAGGGGCGCATCGGCGAATTCACGCGCGACCAGTACGTGTCCCTGCGCTTTGCCAGCGACGGCGAGCTTCCCGGGCTGGCGCGCAAGGTGCTTGACGAAAAACTGAGCGACCGCAAGAGCATCAAGCGGCTCATCAAGAGCTGGAAGGCCGACCACCTGAGAGCCTGAACGGGAGAGTTGGAGAAGGGTGTCAATTGGCGGTGAAGGCCGCGTCGAGCGATGCGCTTTCGCCGTCGGCATTGGTGACCACGAGCTGCCGCGGACCGGGATGCAGCGCGGGGGCGGTCACGGTGAGCGTGTTCATGTCCACCAGGGTGACGCTGGCCGTTACGCCGCCGATGGTTACTTTCACCCCGTTCTGAAAGCCGCTGCCGCGCAGCGTGATCTGGGTCCCGCCCGCTGCGGGACCCGCCACGGGCGCCAGCGAACCGATCCCCAGGGGCACGCTGGCAAGCTGGACCACGGTTAAGCCGGCGTTCTGCGCGGTGTTGTCCAGCGAGGTGAGGGCAAAGAGTCTCTGCCCGTTCTCGTCGGTGGTAAAAAATTCGCCGTGCAATCCATCGCTATCCGTCAGCAAAGGGTTGGGAAGGAAGACGCGCAGGCGGAGCTGTCCGCTGTGTGCGTCGAAGATGTCCACGCCCCCGCGCACGCCCGCGCTGCCCGCCGCGCCGGTGAGAAAAGGCTGGTAGAGGAGCGCGCCGCTGGGATGCAGGGCCAGGCCGGGCACCAGCAGGCGCCCCGGCAACTGTTGGAGTTCCGCAGCGGAAGGAACGGCGCGCACGGCGAGATCCGCGGCGCGAATTTCCGCTGCGGCGGCGGCGCGCGTGGCGAAGAGCGTGCCGTCCGAGGCGGCGGCCAGATCCACGGCCAGCTCATTTCCCGGCGCGGCCGTAAACTGGCCGGGGGCGGCGGCGTCCCACAACGCCACCGGCCCGCCGGGCAGCGCACCGAACGCGAGAAGGACGCGGTCGCCGTTCTTCGCGGCCTGCACTAGCGGGGCCCCGGGCGGGATGCTGGCCGCCGGCTGCGGCGCCGCCAGGACCGCCGGCGGGTTGGCGGTCAGATCGATCATCTTCAAGCAGGCCGTGCAGGCCCCCGAGAATCCTCCTTCCACGCTGGAGCCCACAAACACGGTCTGCGCGCTCGTCGCCGCCACGCGCGCTGGGCCACTGGAAAATCCCGCGACGCCGCCGACAGGAACCACCGTGCTGGTCACCTGGGCGCAACTGCCCGGGGCATCGATATTCAGGAGATCCACGGCCTGGGAGCCGAAATCGGCGACCACGAGTTTCGCGCCGTCGGGGGTGAGCGCCAGACCGCGCAGGACCGCCGTGGGCGGCGGCCCGCACGACGGCGCGAGCGCGGCGGCGCGAAACTGCTTGGCCGCCAGATCGAAGACGTCCACATGGTCGTTATTGCTGAGATAGACGAATTGCCGCGGGCGGTCGTAGAGAAGGAACTTGTACAGGCCGCCCTTGGCATAGATCTGCACGTCCTGCAGAAACTGCCAGGCCTTGGCCGCGGTTACGTTGCCCGCCGGCGCGCGCACCACCACGTCGGCTTTCCCCGGCGTTCCCGCCGGGGTGGTCACGGTGAGGCGCTCGATGGGAAACGCGTAGTCCGCGCCCACGCTGCCGGACGAGATAAGGGCGGTGACGTCCTCGACCTTCTGCACCGCGGCGATCGCTCCTCCGAAGGTCACGCTGATGGCGGCGGCATCGCGGCCAAATCCGTGGCCGTAGAGCTGCACGGGGTCGCCGCCCTGCTTTTTTCCGGCGTTGGGCAGCACCTCGAGAATCTGCGGGCCGTAGCTGAACGCCGCGGGGGCCAGCGCCAGCCAGCCGCTCGGAAAATAGGCGGTGACGTTTACCGGGCCGCTTGCCGCGCTGGGCGGCGAAGTGGCCTGGATCTGCGTCGCGGCGGTGACGCTCACGCTGGACACGGCCTGCGCGGCGAAACGCATCTGCGCGGAGGCCTCGAAGTTTTGCCCGGCGAGAGCGGTTGCCGTGCCGCCCGCCGCCGGCCCTTCGGCGGGAGAGAGAGAGGGCACCGCGGCAAGGACCGGCGCGGTAGTGGGGAGCGTCGCGGGGCTGGCGGCATCGAGAAAGCTGACGCCGCGGCTGGCGACGCCAAAGAGCTGCGCCGTCTCGTCCGCCTCTTCGATCTCCGAACGTTCGCCGCCGATGCGGATGTCCGGTACCTGCCCGAGCACGTGCAGGTCCTGGCTGGAGAGCACGGTGATCACCGGCGGGAGATCGGCGTTCTCGCTGAGGTAGAGGGCGCTGCCGTCGCGGGAAAAAAGCAGGCCGTGGGGATTGGCGACGTTGCGCGAGGCCACGATCGAGAGCGCGGCGTTCAAAAGGAAAACCTGGGCCGCGTTTGGCGAGGCCAGGACGACGGCAAAGCCAGTACCGTTGCCATTGGCAGCGGCCAGCGGGATGTTGCCGGTCCCCAGGGTCACGGGCGCCACAAGCAGATTGGCGCTGGCATCGAAGAGCGCCACCAGGCCGCTGCTGTCGTTGGCCGCGGCCAGCACCCTGGAGTGATCCCCGGTGCGCGCCAGCACGCCGACGCCATTCTGAAAAAGCGCCGGGGCGCGGCTGGTCAAATCGGTAAAGCTGTTGGAGGCCGGATCCCACAGGGCCGGCAGCGTTGCCGGGCCGTCCGAACGGCGCAAGCGCACCCACCCCTTGCCGCCGGCCAGGGCCACGACTTCCACCGGGAGATTGAAAATGGCATTGGAGGCTCCGGCCAGGCCGGGCACCGGGTAGCGCGCGGTCACCGCCAGCGTGGCGGCATCCAGCGCGGTGATTTGCTGCACGCGGGCGCCGGCCCAGAGGGTGGCGCCGTCGGCGGAGAGGTCCACGCTGCTCGCCTGCGGCACGGCGATCTGGGCGAGCCGCGAGGCGTCCGTGCTGGAGAGAATTTCCACGCGATTCATGGCGGGATTGGCGACAAAAATGTGCTGGCGGGCGGCGTCGTAGACGATGCGCCGGCGGTGCGGCTCCCCCGGGGGATCGTCGGCGGAAGGAACAGAGTCGGTGCGCGCAAAGTTGGTGCGCGGCAGCGAGGGGGGCGGAGGAGCGGCCTGCACGGAAATGCTGAGGGTGGCGGAATGGGAGAGCGAACCATTGGAGGCCTGCGCGGTCACGGTGTAGTTCCCCGCAGCCAGGGAGGGCACGGCACCGAAGACCACGGATTGCGAGCCCCCGCCAGGCACGCTGAAGGGGCTGACCGGATTCGAGGGCAGCCCCGCCGGCAAGCCGCTCAGCGTCACCTGCACGTTTCCGGAAAAGCCGTTGAGCGCACTGAGGGATAGTGTGGCGGGAGCACTGGTGGTGCCGGCGGTCAGGGTCAGAGAACCTGGCGAGATGGTCAGCGAGAAATCCGGAGGAGGGGGAGGCACAATACGCTGGCCGGGCGAGCTACTCCCACCGCCGCAGCCCATGCTTCCGCCGAAGGTAACCAGGAAGAAAAATATTGGGACGCAACTCCGAACACGCCCCATGGGACAACCCCGCGCCTGCTGGCGACGCTGCGCCGGAAGAGGACGCCCGGCCAGCCGCGCAACGAACTCTAATCCGAGAGGAAAGCGACAGGAGAAATAGCGGAAATAGAAGCACTTGTCAAGATGGGTAACATATCGGTCAAGAGAGAAAGCAAAGCGAAAAGAAAAACGGCGCGGAGAGGATCTCCGCGCCGTTCCCGGAAAAGGTTAGAGGCTCTTCGGCGCGATGGCCGCGGAAGGAGCTGCGACCGCACGGGAGAAAACGTTCTTGTCCGCTTCTTTGTCCGCGCTCTTGTCGATTTCGATCGAGCCTTTGAAGTAGGCGCCATCCTCGATCATGATGCGCGCGGTGGTCAGGTCGCCGTTCACCGAGCCGTCCTTCTTGATCTCGATGCGGTCCTTGGCCTGCAGATTGCCCTTGACGCTGCCGTAGACCACCACCTCGCGGGCAATAATGTCGGCGGTCAGCTTGGCGGAAGCCCCCACGGTGAGCTTGCGCTCCTCGAGATGGATCAAACCTTCCACCGTGCCGTCGATATGCAGATCCTCGTTACCGCTGATTTCACCTTTCACGTGCAGGCCGGCGCCGAGCCGCGCGGTGGCACGGTCCGGAGTCGCGCCCGTTGGACGCATCGCATCTGTACTCATCGCCTTTGTATCCTCCCAAGCCGCCGGGTCGGGTTTCGGCGGTGTCTGTTGAGTCTGCGGAATTCGTGCCGCCGGCTGCGCCGCGTGCGGCGTATCCGGCTTCTTATTGCCCCACATCGATCCTCCCAGAGATAGCACGCCCCAAACAGGATTCCGGCTGGGGCGTAATGAACTCTATGCCCCCGAAGGGCGCACCGCAAAGGAGGTTATCACGCGACGTTCCTGTGAGTTACTACCCAAAGGGCCAGTTCTGGCGCTGTCCCCCGACCAGGACGTTGCGCGGAGCACGGTTCTCAGGGGGCGATGATCAGCAGAAGATCCTTGGCTTCGACCTGCTGCCCCGGAGCGACCAGCAGCTTCACGATGCGCCCGGCGATGGGGGCATAGAGGTTGGATTGCATTTTCATGGCTTCCAGGGTGAGCAGCTTGGCGCCGCGCTCGACGGTCTGATTGGCCTGCACCACGATCCCGCTGATGACCCCGGCGGTGGGCGCGGCCACCTGGCCGGGCTCGGCGGGGTCGGCCTTGGGGTGCGCGCGCTCGGCCACGCGCAGGGCGCGGTCGCGGACCTGCACCTCGCGGGGCTGCCCGTTCATCTCGAAGAAGAGGGTGCGCGTGCCGTCGGGATGGGCGTCGCCGGCGGTCAGGTATTTCACGATGAGCGTCTTCCCCGGCTCGATCTCCACGGTGATTTCCTGGCCGGGCTGCAGGCCGTAGAAAAACGCCGGTGTGGGCAGGACGCTGACGTCCGCGTAGGTCTCGCGAAATTTGTCGTACTTGAGAAAGACTTCGGGATACAGGAGATAGCTCAGGAGGTCGTCGCGGCGGACGGCGTGGCCGGTCTTTTTCACCAGGGCGCTCTGCTCCGCGTCCAGTTGCAGCGCCGGCAAGCTGGCGCTGGGCCGCCCGGCAATGGGCGGCGCGCCGCGCAGGATGATCTTCTGCAATTTTTTGGGCCAGCCGCCCGGCGGCACGCCCAGCACGCCGGAGAACATCTCGACCACGGAGTTGGGCAGGGCCAGGTCGTGCTTCTCCTCGAGGCGCAGGACGTCCTGGGGGCGCATCTCCTTGGCCATGAGAAAGAGGGTCATGTCGCCCACGACCTTGCTCGAGGGGGTGACCTTCACGATGTCCCCGAAAAGCTGGTTCACTTCCGCGTAGGTCTTCTCGACTTCGCGCCAGCGGTGCCCGAGGCCCATGGCCACGGCCTGCTCGCGCAGGTTGGTGTACTGGCCGCCGGGAATTTCGTGCTGATAGAGGCGCGCCGAGCCGGCCTTGGGGCCGGAGTCGAACGGCGCGTAGTAGGTGCGCACCGTTTCCCAGAAGTCCGAGCACTCGTTCAGCGTCTCCATGTCCAGGCGGGTGTCGCGCGGGGTGTGGCGCAGAGCTTCCGCGATGGAATTGAGATTGGGCTGGCTGGTGCCGCCGCTGACCGCGGCCAGCGCGGCGTCCGCCACGTCCACGCCGCCCTCCGCGGCTTTGAGCACCGAGGCGGCGTTCAGGCCGCTGGTGTCGTGGGTGTGGAAATGCACGGGCAGGCCGGTCTCTTCGCGCAGGGCCTTCACCAGTTGAAAGGCGGCATAGGGCTTGCACAGGCCGGCCATGTCCTTGATGGCCAGGAAATGGGCGCCGAGCTTTTCGAGCTGCTTGGCCATGGTCACGTAATACTTCAGGGAATACTTGGGGCGCGCGGCGTCCAGGATGTCGCCGGTGTAGCAGATGGCGGGCTCGCAGACCGCGCCGGTCTCCAGCACGGCGTCGATGGCCACGCGCATGTTGTCGATGGAGTTGAGGGAATCGAAGATGCGGAAGATGTCGATGCCCTGGGCGTGAGCCTCGCGCACGAACTCGACGATCAGGTTGTCGGGGTAGGAGGCGTAGCCCACGGCGTTGGCGCCGCGCAGCAGCATCTGAAAGCAGATGTTGGGGACGCGGCGGCGCAACTCGCGCAGACGCTGCCAGGGATCCTCGTGCAGGAAGCGCAGCGAAGTGTCGAAGGTCGCCCCCCCCCACATCTCCAGGCTGAAAAGATTGGGGAGGCGCTGGGCCACGGCGCCGGCGGTGGCCAGCAGGTCGTAGGTGCGCACGCGGGTGGCCAGCAGCGACTGGTGGGCGTCGCGAAGGGTGGTGTCCGTCACGAGCAGGCGCTTTTCCTTGCGCGCCCAGGCCGCGAATTTTTCCGGGCCCAGCTTGAGCAGGAGCTGGCGCGTCCCGGGCGGCGGAGCGATTCCCGGCACCGCGGGGAGCACCGCGGTTTCCAATAGTTCGGCGGGCTTCTTGCCCTTCACTTCGGGATTGCCGTTGAGAATGACGTCGCCGAGATAGAGCAGGAGCTTGGTGGCGCGGTCGCCGCGGTTGGGCAGGCGGAAGAGTTCCGGGGATTCGTCCAGAAAGGAAGTGGTGACCTCGCCGGCGCGGAAGCGGGGATGGTTGACCACGTTTTCCACGAACAGGATGTTGGTCTTCACCCCGCGAATGCGGAATTCGCGCAGGGCGCGGTCCATGCGCTGGCAGGCTTCCGGGAGATTCGAGCCCCAGGCGGTGACCTTCACCAGCAGGGAGTCATAATGCGCGGCGAGGACCGCTCCGGCATAGGCCGTGCCGCCGTCGAGGCGAATGCCGAAGCCCGCGGGGGAACGGTAGGTGGAAATTTTGCCGTAGTCGGGCGCGAAATTTTTTTCCGGGTCTTCGGTGGTCACGCGGCATTGCAGCGCCGAACCGTGCAAGGGCACGTGCTCCTGCTTGGGCAGGGAGAGCGGGGCTTCGTGGAGGGCATGACCCTGGGCCACCAGGATCTGGGCGCGGACCAAGTCGATGCCGGTGACCATCTCCGTCACCGTATGCTCGACCTGGATGCGCGGATTGACCTCGATGAAGTACCACTTGCCGGAGTCCACGTCGTAGAGGAACTCGACCGTGCCGGCGTTGCGGTATTGGGCCTTGCGCGCCAGGCGCACCGCCGCCGCGCAAAGTTCCGCGCGCACGCGCGCCGGGAGGTTGGGCGCCGGGGCCACTTCCACGACCTTCTGGTGGCGGCGCTGCACGGAGCAGTCGCGCTCGTAGAGATGCAAGAGGTTTCCGTGGTGGTCCGCCAGGATCTGCACTTCGATGTGGCGCGCCCGGGGCAGATATTTTTCCAGGAACACCGAGGCATCGCCGAACGCCGAGCGCGCTTCCAACCGCGCTTCCTCCAAGCGGGCTTCCAACTGCGCCGCGTCGTGCACCACGCGCATTCCGCGCCCGCCGCCGCCCATGGCCGCCTTGACGATCACCGGGTAGCCGATCTCCGCGGCGATGCGCAGCGCCTCGGCGCCCGATTCCACGGGCTTTTCCGTTCCCGGCAGCACCGGCACGCCGGCGGAAATCGCCAGGCGCCGCGCCGCGGTCTTGTCCCCCAGCAGCTCCAAGAGCTGCGGCGTGGGCCCGATGAAGGTGATGCCGGCCTTTTCGCAGGCGCGCGCGAAGGCCGGGTTCTCGGCCAGAAATCCGTAGCCCGGATGAATGGCGTCAACGCCCTTGTCCTTGGCCAGGGCCACGATCCCGGCGATGTCCAGGTAGGCTTCCACGGGGCCCTTGCCAGCGCCCACCTGGTAGGCCTCGTCGGCCTTCATGCGGTGCAGGCCCAGGCGGTCTTCCTGCGAATAGATGCCCACGGTGCGCAGCCCCAGCTCGTTGGCGGCGCGGAAGATGCGGATGGCGATTTCGCTGCGGTTGGCAGCCAGGAGTTTATGGATCGGCTTGGTCTTCTTCATTCGCATGACCCCGGCGAGAAAAACGGCTTGGCGCAGAATTCTACATTGTTTCACGAATGCCCGGCGCGCCCAATGCAGTTTTTTCAATCCAATGCAGCAGGAAATTCAATCCGGCATGGCGGCAGGAGGAAAGAAAGCAGAAGAATCCAGACAGGAGAATACGGAGAGTGATTCCAGGAAAGGAGGAAAGTTTTTAACTTTTTTACTTTCTTCAGTACTTACGCAGCACGCTGACGACGCGGCCCTGAATCTTGACGTCGCCGGCCGGCACCACGATCGGGGCCATCTCCGAATTCGCCGGCTGCAGGCGGATCTTCCCCGCGCCTTCGCGGTAGAAGCGCTTCAGCGTGGCCTCTTCCCCGCCCACCAGGGCCACCACGATATCGCCGGCATTGGCCACCTGGGTCTGCTCGCAGACCACGTAATCGCCGTCCAGGATGTGGTCCTCGATCATGGAGCTGCCCTTGACCTGCAGCACAAAGGTGGTGGCGCCGCGCGCAAAATCGCCGAGGGAGATGGTCTCGCGATCCTCGACCGCTTCCAGCGGCCGGCCAGCGGCGATGCGCCCGACCAGGGGCAGTTCTTGGACGCGGCGGTCCAGCACCTGCTCCTTCACGGGCTTGGGGAGCTGCACGATCTCGATGGAGCGGCTCTGGTTGTAGCCGCGGCGGATGAAGCCCTTCTTCTCGAGAGTGGTGATGTGCTTGTGCACGGTGGCGAGGGAGGTCAGCTTCAGGCCCTTGCCGATCTCCTCGAAACTCGGCGCGTAGCCGTGCTTGGTTTCGAAGGACACCAGAAAATCGAGGACTTCCTTCTGCCGCTTGGTCAGAGCCATCGCGCGCCTCCTCTGTGCCGGGGCGCCCGCTGCGGAAACAGGGCGCGGCACAGTTTCGCCTTTTACTCTAGGCGAACACAAAGCGAACGTCAAGCAAAGAGTTTGCGGGCCGTTCGCGGGTCCGTTTTTTTCGCGCGGCTTCCCGTTTTGGACACAGCGCCGCGCCACGGCGCCCGGTTGTGCTAATATTTCTGTTTGCGGGCTCCCGGTACTTCGTCCTCGAAGAACCTGCTCGCCGCGAAGCCCGGGCGCCGCAACTCCTCGCGCCGTATGCGGGGAGACATCAGCAACCATCGGGGTCACGCGTCACCATGTCCACTCTCGCGGAAACACCTCTCGCAAAAAGCAAGCGCGAAGTCATCGAACAGGCGGTCATCCGCTTCGCCGGGGACTCCGGCGACGGCATGCAGATTACCGGCAGCCAGTTCACCAACACCGTCGCGCTGTACGGCAACGACATCGCCACCTTTCCGGACTACCCCGCGGAGATCCGCGCGCCCGCGGGCACGCTGCCCGGGGTCAGCGGCTACCAACTGCATTTTTCCTCGAGCGAGGTGTACACGCCGGGCGACGCGGTGGACGTGTTGATCGCCATGAATCCGGCGGCGCTGAAGATGAACCTGGCGGACCTGAAGGCCAACGGCATCCTGATCGTGAACAGCGACGCCTTCAAGGAAGGGGACCTGCGCAAGGCGCAGATGACCAGCAATCCGCTGGAGGACCATTCCCTGGACAAGTACCGGCTGTTCTCGGTGGAGGCGCAGCGGCTGACGCGCGCCGCGCTGCAGCACCTGGGCATCGACGCCAAGGCCATGGACCGCTGCAAGAACTTCTTCGCGCTGGGCATGTGCTACTGGCTCTACAACCGCTCGATGGACCCCACTTTCCGGTGGATCGACGAGAAGTTCAGCAAGAAGCCGCTGGTGGCGGAAGCCAACAAGCTGGCGCTGAAGGCGGGCTACAGCTACTGCGAAGCCACCGAAGCGTTCCAGGTGAGCTACGAAATTCCCCCGGCCAAGCTGGAAAAGGGCTTCTACCGCAGCCTGAGCGGCAACCAGGCGCTGGCGCTGGGCTTCGTCACCGCGGCGCAAAAATCCGGGCTGACGCTGTTTCTGGGCTCCTATCCGATCACCCCGGCGTCGGATATCCTGCACGAGCTTTCGCAGTACAAGAATTTCGGGGTGATGACGTTCCAGGCGGAAGACGAAATCGCGGCCATGACTTCGACGATCGGCGCGTCGTACGCCGGCGCGCTGGCCCTCACCACGACTTCGGGCCCGGGCATGGCGCTCAAGACCGAAGCGATGGGGCTGGCAGTGATGACCGAACTGCCCATGGTCATCGTGGACGTGCAGCGCGGCGGGCCGTCCACCGGGCTGCCGACCAAGACCGAGCAGGCGGACCTGCTGCAGGCGCTGTTCGGACGCAATTCCGAGGCGCCCATCCCGGTTCTGGCGGCGTCCACGCCGGCGGACTGCTTCTGGGTCGCGGTGGAAGCGTGCCGCATCGCGCTCAAATACATGGTGCCGGTGATTGTGCTCACCGACGGCTACCTGGCCAACGGCTCCGGGCCCTGGCGCATCCCGGAGATCGAGGACATTCCGGCCATTCCGGTGAGCTTCGCCACGGATCCCGCAACGTATGAACCTTACAAGCGCGACCCGCAAACGCTGGCGCGGCCCTGGGCCGTGCCCGGGACGCCCGGGCTGGAGCATCGCATCGGGGGCCTGGAGAAGAAGGACGGCAGCGGGAACATCAACTACGAGCCGCTGAACCACGAAAACATGGTGCGCATCCGCGCCGCCAAAGTCGCGGGCATCGCGCAGGACATTCCGGACGCGGTGCCCGAGGGCGACGCGGAGGGCGACCTGCTGATCATCGGCTGGGGCTCGACCTGCGGCTCGATCACCGCGGCGGTGAAGCCGCAGCGGGCCAAGGGGCGGCGCATCGGGCACGTGCATCTGCGGCACCTGAACCCGCTGCCGAAGAACCTCGGGGAGGTGATGAAGCGCTACAAGAAAGTGCTCGTCCCCGAGCTGAACATGGGCCAGCTGCTGTGGGTGCTGCGCGCCAAGTATCTGGTGGACGCCATCGGGCTGAACAAGATTCAGGGGCGGCCGTTCAAGCAGAACGAGCTGGAAGTGAAAATCGAAGAACTGCTGGGCGTCTGAAAACAGTTTCGTCATTCCGGGCCCCGTCAGGGGCGGGGTAAACTCCGCGAGGAATCGCTCTTCGCCCGGGAATGGCAGCAGCAACCGGAAGGAATCAGGGAGAGTCGAACATGACCACGGCCGCGCTACCGCAACTCACGAAAAAAGATTTTCAGACCGACCAGGAAGTGCGCTGGTGCCCCGGCTGCGGGGATTACGCGATACTTTCCGCGGTGCAGTCGGTGTTCCCGGAGCTGGGCATCCCGCGGGAAAAGTTCGTGGTGGTGAGCGGCATCGGCTGCTCCAGCCGATTCCCGTACTACATGAACACCTACGGGTTCCATTCGATCCACGGGCGCGCGCCGGCGGTGGCCACGGGGATCAAGGCCGTGCGCCCGGACCTGGACGTGTGGGTGGCCACGGGGGACGGCGACGCGCTGGCCATCGGCGGCAATCACACGATCCACATGCTGCGGCGCAACGTGGGCATCAAGGTGCTGCTCTTCAACAACCGCATCTACGGCCTGACCAAAGGCCAGTATTCGCCGACCTCGGAATACCACAAGGTGACCAAGTCCACGCCCTACGGCTCGCCCGACCGGCCCTTCAATCCGATTTCGCTGGCCATCGGCTCGGAAGCCACGTTCGTGGCGCGCTCCGTGGACGTTTTCCAGGCGCACCTGAAGGACACCCTGAAGCACGCGGCGGTGCATCGCGGGTCGGCGTTCATCGAGATCCTGCAGAACTGCAACATCTTCAATAACGGGGCCTGGGAAGGCATCACCGAGAAGGATGCGCGCAGCGAGCACGTCATCCAGTTGGAGCACGGCAAGCCGCTGGTCTTCGGCAAGAACCGCGACAAGGGCATCCGGCGCCTGGCCGACGGGGACATCGAAGTCGTGCCGCTGGGGGACAAGTACACGGAGAAGGACCTCATCGTCCACGATGCCCATCATCCCCGCGCGTCCTACGCCTTCCTGCTCTCGCACATGGAGCACCGCCCCGGCTTCCCCACGCCCATCGGGGTGCTGCGCGCCTGGGACGACCTGCCGCGCTATGAAGACGTGATGAACGACCAACTCAAGGAAGTCACGGCCAAGAAGGGCCGCGGCGACCTCGCGAAGCTCTTCCGCGCGGGCGACACCTGGGAAGTGAAGTAGGGCAGACCGTGCAGAGCCGGGCTTTTGCCCGGCATCCGAGAATACTGCGGGCGCCGCGACCATAAAGGTTTCGGCGCCCGTTTTATTTGTTGCCCAGACTTTCGACGGCCCGTTCTTAACTGTCCCGGTTATTTGCCGCGGGAGGCCGGCGGCGGGCCAGCCGGGAGCGCACTGGCCTGGAGCAGCGCGGGATTTTTCAGCAAGGGCAGCCATTTGTCGCGGACGGTCTCAAATTCGGGCCGGTCGCGCTTGGAGACGGGGTCGGCGGGCGGCAGGCCGAGGTGCTCGAAGTTTTTGTATTTGCCGCGCTGCAGAAAGCGGAAATCGAGATGCGGCCCGGTGGAAAGGCCGGTGCTGCCGACCAGGCCGATGACCTTGCCGATGTCCACGTGCTCGCCGGGGCGCACGAACATGCGCGAGAGGTGCAGGTACATGGTTTCGTAGCCGTTGGCGTGGGCGATCTGCACCAGGTTGCCTTCGCCGCCCTTGCGCCCGGCAAAGAGCACGCGCCCGCTGCCGATGGTCTGCACGGGGGTGCCCACCGGCGCGCCGTAGTCCACGCCCAGGTGCGGGCGGCGGGTCTTCAGGATGGGATGCAGGCGCGCGTTGCTGAAATGCGAGGTGATGCGCGCGCCGAACTTCAGCGGGGAGCGCAGAAAGGCCTTCTGCAGGGAGTTGCCGTTGGCCGCGTAATACGCGGGCCGGCCGCCGGAGTCGTGGAACAGCAAGGCCTGGTAGGGATGGCCGCCGTTGTTGTATTCGGCCACGAAAATCTTTCCGTAGCTCGCGCCCTGCCCCCCGGCGTATTTCTTTTTCTCGAGGACCACGCGGAAGGTGTCGCCGCGCCGGGGGTCGGTGTAGAAATCGAGGTCGTAACCGAAGATTTCCGCGAGGCGCATGGCCAGCTCCGCGGATTCGCCGGCACGCTCGACGGCGTTGAACAGCGAATCGTCCACCTGCCCGCTCACCACGACGATCTCGGTCTTGGCGGCGAGCGTGCGCACTTCCGCGGAAAAGCTGCCGTCCGCCGGCGCGGGCACGATGCGCAGCAGCCGCTCGGGGTCGATGCGATATTCGATGGTGCGCAGGCCGCCGTCCACGGAACGGCCGACGGTGAGCATGTTGCCCGCGCGTATCTGGCGCAGGTTGAAGGCCCGCTGCGCGGCCGCCGAAGCGCCAGCCGCCTCTTCGGCGCTCAGCCCGAACTTCTCGAGCGCGGCCATGAAATTCTCACCCGCGGGAATTTTCTTCTCCGCCGGCAGCACGCTCTGCTGCCGGGCCCACGCGGCTTCTTCCTGCGCCAACTGGACTTCGTGCTGAAAGGCCTCGGTGGCCGCCAGCCGCGAGCGGAACACGTAGCCGAGCACCCCCGCCCCGGCGCAGAAGAGCGCCAGAAGCACCACGGCAAAACGACGATTCACGATGGTCCCCAAGTCACACTCCGCCCCCGGAAATTTTCCGCATCACTTCGGCATTTGCCCGATCCCCGATGCTTCCCGCGGAGAGCCCCCGGACAAAGAGCCTCCTAGCTTACTCCGCACACCTCTTTTGTCTCAAGCAGAAGCGGCAGTCAAAGAAAGATCGCGGGGCCGGTGCGGAGAAAGATACGCCAGAGAAGCCGCGAGAAAGAGGCCCGGGAGGGAAAGCGGCAAGGAAAGCCGGCTCAGTTGCCGGACGCGCCAATCCATTCGCTGCGGTGCGGCACCTCGGCAAAATAGTTCTGCTCGCGCAGCTTGCGGTAGATGCGGCCGGCGACCACGGCGGCCGTGGGGCCCATGACGCGGTGACTGCTACCGCGCAGGAGAACCACCAGGGCGATCTTGGGGCGGGCTTCGTCGGCGTAGGAAACAAACCAGCCCACGCGGGACTTGTCGTCCGAGCAGGTGCCGGTCTTGCCCAGGGCCAGTTCGTCGCCGCCCTGGTCGAAGCTGGCTTTGCCGGTACCGTAGAGGACCGCCGCGAGCATGCCTTCGCGGACCGGGGGCAGCAGCGGGGCGATATCGAGCTGGCGCTTCACGCGGGGCGCGAAATTCGCGCGTTCTTCCGCCGTGCGGGGATACTGCAGATAGTAGAGCGTTCCGCCGTTGGCCACCGCGGAGGCCAGCGAGGCCAGTTGCAGGGGCGTCATCTGGATGCCTTCGCCGAAGCTGGACATGCGCGCCACGCCGCCGCGCGCCGGCGCGATCGCCGGGAAAAGTCCGGGATGCTCCTCGGGCAAGTTGTAGCCGGAGAGCTCGCCGAGTCCCAGCAGCTTGGCGTAGCGCGAGACGGTCGCGAAGCCCATGCGCCGGCCCAGCTCTTCGAAAAATTGGTTATTGGAATGGGCCATGGCCTCGGTGAGGTTCATGTACTTGCGGCGCCCGACCTTGAGCATGGTGTCGCGGGTGATGACGTCCTCTTCGAGGGCGGCGACGGCAATCGTGGGCTTGATGGTCGAGCACGGAATGGTGCCATTGGAGAAGGCCAGCTTCTGGTTGACGATGCTCAGGATGCGCCCGGTATTGGGATCCACGGCCACGACCGTGCCGTTGTAGCGGCCCAGGGCCTCGACGGCCGCCTCGCGGATGACCGGCTCGTCGAATGCGGCGTTGTCTTCGCTGGTGGAATCGGCAAAGGTGGGCACGCCGCGGAACCGCGACGGCGCATGGCCCTTGCCATGCCGCGACGCGCGCATGCTGGCCTTGCCGCCGGCCGCCGGCGGGGCGGCGACTGCCGGAACAGCACAGGCCCAGGCCAGCACAATGGCCAACACGTTTCGCGACATCCTGGCTGCCCGCTTCATAGTCCCCACTTCCACGCCCCCGGAAAGGCCCCTGCCGCATGGCATGCCCGCGACCAAGGCAACAGCGATTGTAGGGAAGCGGACGGGGATAGGCAATAGCCCGCAGATTCTAGTACGAGGACATGTGCTGTGAAATCAACTCTGTCCAAAGGGGCAGGTACGCAGAGGCGAAGAAAGTTCAAGGGTGGAAAGGTGGAAGCGCTGAAAAGAGTAAAAAGCAGAGAGTTGAAAGGGGAAAGGGTCCGAGGCACCGCCGCGCGGCTCTCCCCCGGCCTTTCAACTCTTTACCTTTTCAACGTCTCCACTTAGCGCGTTGGCCCGTTCACCGGCCGGCCCTTCGCCGCGGCCGCCACCGCGCCCATGGCCCGATCGTTGGGCGCCGGCGTTGCGGCCGGAGTTGCCGCGGGAGCCGCAGCCCCGTTCACGAGGCCCGGGGTGGGGATTTCCATCTTCTTGCGCAGGGCGCTTTCCAGCTTGCCGCGAATGTCCGGATTTTCCTTGAGGAAGATGCGGGCATTCTCGCGGCCCTGTCCCATGCGCTCGCTGCCGTAGCTGAGCCACGTGCCGCTCTTCTCGACGAGGCCCTTATCCACGCCGAGGTCGAGCAAGTCGCCCTCGCGGGAGATGCCTTCGCCGTAGAGGATGTCGAATTCGGCTTCGCGGAACGGCGCGGCGACCTTGTTCTTCACCACCTTGCCGCGGGTGCGCGAGCCGACGACCTTGTCCCCTTCCTTGATGGCCTGGATGCGGCGAATATCCAGACGGATGGAGGCGTAAAATTTGAGCGCGCGGCCGCCGGTGGTGGTTTCCGGATTGCCGAACATGACGCCGATCTTTTCGCGGATCTGGTTGATGAAGATCAGGCAGGTCTTGGACTTGGAAACGATGCCGGTGAGCTTGCGCAGGGCCTGGGACATCAGGCGGGCCTGCAAGCCCATCTGCGGATCGCCCATTTCGCCTTCGAGTTCGGCCTTGGGAACGAGCGCGGCGACGGAGTCCACGACGACGACATCCACGCCGCCGGAGCGGATCAAGGTCTCGGCGATTTCCAGGGCCTGCTCGCCGTTATCCGGCTGGGACACCAGCAGGTTGTCCACGTCCACGCCCAGCTTGCGGGCATACACCGGGTCCAGCGCGTGCTCGGCGTCGATGAAGGCCGCCTGCCCGCCGAGGCGCTGCGCTTCGGCGATGACGTGCAGGGTCATGGTGGTCTTACCGCCGGATTCCGGGCCGTAGACCTCGATGACCCGGCCGCGGGGAAAGCCGCCCACGCCCAGCGCGGCGTCCAGCGAGAGGCATCCGGTGGGGATGACGCTCACGGGCACCAGTACATCGCGGCTGCCAAGGCGCATGATCGAGCCCTTGCCGAAGGACTTTTCGATCTGCGCGATCGCCGCGTCCAGCATTTTCGATTTCTCGTCTGCCATTTCACACCTCGGAAGAGGAAAGTAGGAATCGTGTAACCGGGACCTTGGGGGCCGCAGGCCGGGGCGCCGCGCCGGGAACAACGCGAAACCCTTTGGGGACTTGGCT
>JAIQEV010000038.1 GCA_020073585.1 Terriglobia bacterium | reverse complement strand
CCGATCTGAATTCGACCGACATGCACAGCTTCATCCATCCGCTCTCCGCGGCGGTGCCTCCCTGCTGGGAATCCAAGAGCGACTGGCAGATCTTCGGCTCCCTGGCGAAGAAGTTTTCGGAATTGGCCGCCCGGCATTTCCCCAAGCCCGTGTGGGACCTGGTGGCGACACCGCTGGCGCACGACACGGCGGCGGAGATCGCGCAGCCGCAAATGCTGGATTGGAAGAGCGGCGAAGTGGAAGCGATTCCCGGCAAAACGATGCCGGGGCTGAAGCTGGTCGCGCGGGACTACAGCAATCTCTATAACCAGTACATTTCCTTTGGGCCGCAGGTACGCGCGCAAGGCCTGGGGGCCCACGGCACGCATTACAACTGCGAGGATCTCTACGATGAGGCCACGCGCATTCTGCCGGTGAGCGTGTGGAACGGCCAGCGCTATCCCTCGATGGCCGCTGATGAAGACGCCTGCAATCTGATTCTGCGATTCGCGTCGGTCACCAACGGAGAACTGGCCTACCGGTCGTATCGCGAAATGGAAGCCAAGGTGGGTTTGCCGCTCGCGCACCTGGCAGAGCGCAATCGCGGATCGCGCATCTCGTATAAGGAACTGCAAAGCAGGCCGCATCGCCTGTTGAACAGCCCCATGTGGTCCGGGCTGACGGAAAACGGCCGGGCATACGCTCCCTTCACCTATAACGTGGAGTGCCTGGTGCCCTGGCGAACGCTGACCGGCCGGCAGCACTTCTATCTCGACCATCCCGGGTACATCCAGTTCGGCGAGCACCTGCCGACGTATAAGCCGAAGCCGCTGCCGGTGCAATACTCCGATCTCCGGCTGAGCGAGCAGGTCGGGCCGACCAAGACGCTGAACTACCTGACGCCGCACGGGAAATGGCACATCCACTCGACCTACGGTGACAACCACCGCATGACCACGCTTTCGCGCGGCATCGAACCGCTGTGGATGAACGATAAGGACGCGGTGGACATCGGCGTAAACGACAACGACTGGGTGGAAGTGCACAACGACAACGGCGTGGTGGTCACGCGGGCAGTGGTGAGCGCGCGCATCCCGCGCGGCATCTGCATCCAGTATCACTCGCCGGAAAGAACGTTTTCCGTTCCCACTTCGCCGCTGCGCAAGAACCGCCGCGCGGGCGGGCACAATTCGCTCACGCGCACGCGGCTGAAGCCGAATCTGATGGTCGGCGGCTACGGACAATTCACGTTCCATTTCAACTACTGGGGCCCGGTGGGCTGCAACCGGGACACGCACGTCTTCGTGCGGAAGCTGCCCGAACTGAAGTGGTGAGGAGCGCTGCTATGGACGTCCGTTCGCAAGTAGCGATGGTCTTTCATCTGGACAAGTGCATCGGCTGCCACACGTGCAGCATCGCGTGCAAGAACATCTGGACCGACCGCCGCGGCACCGAATACATGTGGTGGAACAACGTGGAGACCAAGCCCGGCACGGGCTTTCCCACCCGCTGGGAGGATCAGGAGAAATACCACGGCGGCTGGGAAGTGCATGACGGGCAACTCCAGCTGCGTTCCACGAGCAAGACAAAGACGATTTTCAACATCTACCACAACCCCAGCATGCCCACGATGGACGACTACTACGAACCGTGGACCTACGACTACCAGCATCTCTTCAACGCTCCCGAAGGGCCGGACCAGCCAACGGCCCGGCCCATCTCGATGGTCACCGGGGAATTAATCCACATCGAAGCCGGCCCGAACTGGGATGACGACCTGGGCGGCTCGCCGGTCTATGCGGAAAACGATCCGAACCTGAAAGGGCTGAGCGCGGAACAGCGCGCGCAGCTTTCCGCGGTCGAGCGGCTGGTCTTTTTCTACTTTCCGCGCATTTGCAATCACTGTCTGAATCCGTCGTGCGTCGCTTCCTGCCCGTCGGGCGCACTGTACAAGCGCGGGGAGGACGGCATCGTTCTCGTGGACCAGCAGCGCTGCCGCGGCTGGCGCATGTGCGTGGCGGCGTGCCCGTACAAGAAAATGTTTTACAACTGGAACACGGGAAAATCGGAGAAGTGCATTCTCTGCTACCCGCGGCTGGAAACCGGGCAGGCTCCCGCCTGCTTCCATTCCTGCGTGGGCCGCATCCGTTATCTTGGCGTGGTGCTGTACGACGCATCACGGATCGAAGCGGTCGCCTCGAGTACGGATGAGAAGCTGGTCGAGGCGCAACGCACGCTGATTCTCGATCCCCACGATCCCGAAGTCATCGCCGGAGCGCGGAAGAACGGCATTCACGAATCGGTCCTCGAGTCCGCGCAACGCTCTCCGGTCTATCAATTCGTGAAGGTGTGGAAGATCGCCCTGCCGCCGCATATCGAGTACCGGACCATGCCCATGCTGTTCTACGTGCCGCCGATGTCTCCGGTGATGTCGAACCAGGCGGAGGGAACGATTCATCATAATTCCGAGGACCTCTTCCACGATATCGACGAATCGCGCGTCCCGTTGCAATTTCTCGCCAATTTGTTCGGCGCGGGGCATGAAGGCTTCGTGCGCTACGCGCTACGCAAGCAAAAAGCCGTCCGCTGGTATCGCCGCGCGCTGACCGTAGGCGATGTGGAGATGGCCACCGCCGAACGGATGCTGCGGGAGGCCGATTGCTCGCCGGCGGAAGCCGAAGCGATCTACCGGCTGACTTCCCTGTGCACCTTCGACGATCGTTTCGTGATTCCGCCGATGCACCGGGAGGAGGCCATCCAGATGCTGGAAGACCCACTGGAGCACAAGCAGGGCGCCGGATTTGGGTTTGTCTCCGGACCGCGCAGGGGGACGTGATGAGCGGCGTAACTATTTACGAGCGGCTGGCCGTGCTCTTCAGCTACCCGGCGGACGGCTATCGCCGGCAGGCCGGCGATTGTCTGGGCGCGATGGCCGGCGAGCCGGGCGAAGTCGCCGCGGCTTTCCGGGAATTCTATGCAGGCATCGAGGGACTGGACACGGAGGAGGTGCAGGAGCTTTTCACCCGCACGTTTGACCTGAATCCGATGTGCACGCTGGAGACCGGCTGGCAGCTCTACGGCGAGGATTACCAGCGCGGCGAATTCCTCGTGAGGATGCGCGAGCAGCTCCGCGAATATGAGGTGCCGGAGTCCGGCGAACTTCCCGATCATCTCTCCCATGCCCTCCTGCTGCTCGGAAAGCTGGAGGCGGAGGAAGCCGCCGAGTTCGCCAGCCGCTATGTGCTGCCGGCACTCGATAAAATGCGCGGCGCCTGGAAAGAAAACCGCAATGCGTTTGCGCTCCTGCTGGAGTCGGCATTCGCTTTACTGAGGAACCGGTACCCGTATGATCCCGCGCTGACTCCAAGGCGCGTGCCGGAATTGCATGTATTGCAGTAAGAGGAAAAGAAGATGACTAATCCATTCGTCAATCAGCTGCTGTTCGCCGTTGTCCCCTATTTGGCGATGTTCATCTTTTTTCTGGCCACCATCTTGCGCTATCGCCTGGCGCCCTACTCCTACTCGAGCCTCTCCTCGCAGTTTCTGGAAAATCAGCGCCACTTTTGGGCGCTCGTGCCCTTCCACTACGGAATCGTCTTTGTGCTCACTGGCCACGTCGTCGCTTTTTTTCTGCCCCAACAGATACTGGCCTGGAATAGCCGGCCGTTGCGCCTGTACGTCCTGGAAACGACAGCGCTGGTTTTCGGCCTGCTCACGGTCGTGGGATTGCTCGGAGCGATTGCGCGGCGGCTGACGGTTTCCAAGGTGCGCGCGGTGACCAACGGTTTTGACTGGGTGGTGCTGGCGATGTTGCTGGCCCAGGTGTTGCTCGGCGTTTTCGTGGCCATCTTTCACCCTTGGGGATCGGCATGGTTCGCCGCGGCGATTTCCCCGTATCTGTGGTCCCTGGTGCGGTTCAGTCCGGATCTTGGCTACGTGGCGATGCTGCCGGTCGCGGTCAAGGCGCATATCGTTCTGGCGTACGCCATCATTGGGGTCACTCCGTTCACGCGCCTCGTGCACATCCTGGTTGTTCCCAATCCCTATCTCTGGCGCAGGACGCAGGTGGTGCGGTGGTATCGCGCACCGAAGGAAGCGGCGTGAGTACCGCGATTCATTTTTGAATCAAGCAGAGAGGGAGAAACGCCATGAAGGGCATTGAAGGAACACCGAAGCAGGCATTGTGGAGCGCGACGCTCGGTTTCTTCGTGGGCTTCGCGGCGGTAGCTCTCTTTGGACCGTCCGCCAAACTTTTTCAGCAGGTGATGGGACTCGGCCCGCTGGCCATGGGGTTCCTGGTGGCCATACCGGCGCTGTCCGGTTCCCTGTTACGAATTCCGTTTTCGGCGTGGGTGGACACCACCGGAGGCCGCAAGCCGTTTCTGTTGCTGCTGAGTCTTTCCCTGGCAGGCATGACCGGCCTGACTCTTGTTGCCCGGTTTCTTTATCCGGCACACCTCTCCGCAGCAAGCTACCCGCTGCTGATGGTTTTGGGGGTGCTGTGCGGTTGCGGTATCGCAACTTTTTCCGTCGGTATCAGTCAAGTTGCCTATTGGTTTCCGCAGAAACAACAGGGGCGCGCTCTGGCCATCTTTGCCGGCGTGGGCAATCTGGCCCCGGGCATCTTCACGCTGATTCTACCCTTTGCGTTGGCCCGGTTTCGCCTTGCGGGATCCTACGTACTTTGGCTGAGCATTCTCGCCGCCGGCACGCTTTTCTACGCCATCTCCGGGAAGAACAGCCCGTATTTCCAGCTATTGAAGCGGGGTCTTGCTCCCGCGGAGGCACGCGCGCGTGCGCAGGGACTCGGCCAGGACTTGTTCCCGGCGGGGAGTTTGAAAGAAACCCTGCAAGCGTCTGCCCGCGTGTGGCGGACCTGGGCGCTTGTCTGGATCTACTTTACAACTTTCGGCGGTTTCATCGCGCTGACTGCCTGGCTCCCGGTCTACTGGACCTCTTTTTACGGCGTTAGCTTGTTGAAGGCCGGGATGCTGACGGCTGTCTTCTCGATCCTGGCCTCGCTGATTCGAGTTGCGGGCGGCGTGCTCTCGGACCAGTTGCGCGAGGGTGGAGAAAACACGGCGATTCTTGCGCTGCTGATCACGCTGGTTGGCGCACTGGTGATGACCAGCTCGCACCAGTTCGAGCTCTCGGTCCCGGGCGAGATCTTGATGGCCATTGGCATGGGCATCTGCAATGCGGCGGTGTTCAAGATTGTGCCTCAGGCTGTGCCGCAAGCCGTGGGGGGCGCAGCCGGCTGGGTGGGAGGCTTGGGAGCGTTCGGCGGTTTCGTAATCCCGCCGGTGATGGCCTTTGCTGTGCGCAACCTCGGCACTTCGGGATACGCGATCGGATTTGTGACCTTTGTTTTCCTGTCCCTCTTTTCGCTCTCGATGGCTTGGATTCTCAAATATGCGCGCGAGAGTGCGACACAGCCCACGGAGCAGGCAGAGCCCGCGGGAGTCCGCCGCTAGGGGGGCCTCGGATGAACGAGAAAGTCGTCACCATCGTGCTGATTGTGGGGTTGTTGTTCAGCCTTGCCGTGCTCGCTGTGCAGGCGAGCTCGTGGCACCTGCCCGGCAATCAGCAGGGGTATGAGCCGGCTCAGCCCATCGCTTTCTCTCATCGCTTGCACGCGGGGGAGATGCAGATTGCCTGCCTGTACTGCCATTCGGGCGCGGAGGCGAGCCGCCATGCCGGGATTCCGCCCGCCGGCACGTGCATGAATTGCCACAAATTCGTTTCCGCGCCGCTCGGTGCGCTGCGCGCGGAAGACGAGCTGGCGAAGCGGGAAAACCGCAAGCCGCGGCAGGTCGTGTCGCCGGAAATTCAGAAGATCTACGATGCGCTGGCGCTCGACGGACACTTGGTGCGCGATCCGCAAAAGACAGAGCAGGCGATTGTCTGGACGCGCATCTACCGGTTGCCGGATTTCGTCTATTTCAACCACAGCGCGCACGTCAGCGTTGGCGTGGCGTGCCAGCAGTGTCATGGCCCGGTCGAAACCATGGACCGCGTGCGCCAGGTGCCGGACTTGACGATGGGTTGGTGCGTGAACTGTCACCGCACGGCAAGCGCATCGGGCGTAGCGAGCAAACCGGTGCAGCCTTCGATTGACTGCTCGACGTGTCACTACTGAGGAGTGCGCATGGATTCGGGGAAAACACCGCAATACTGGAAGAGCTGGGAGGAAGGCCCCGGCGCAGCGGATCTCGTACAAATCAGCACGGACGAGTTTCCTGAACCCCTGGATCGTCCGGCCGAGCAATTCAGCCGGCGCTCCTTCTTGAAGGCCGCAGGCTTTACGGCCGCCGTAGCGGCGGCCGGGATCGGCTGTTCTCGGGCCCCCGTCGAGAAAGCGATCCCTTATCTGATTCAGCCCGAAGAGATCGTTCCCGGAGTTTCCTATTTCTACGCGACCACTTGCGGAGGTTGCCCGGCCGCTTGCGGGGTTCTGGCAAAGAACCGCGATGGCCGGCCCATCAAGCTGGAAGGCAATCCGCAACATCCGGTTTCGCGCGGCGGGCTCTGCGCCGTGGGACAAGCTTCGCTGCTGGAACTCTACGATTCGCACCGATGCAAAGAGCCTCAGCGGGAGGGCAAGCCCGCCACCTGGGAAGAAGTGGACCGGCAAATCACCGCGCAACTTGCCCTGTACCGCAATGCGGGGAGTCCCGTCCGCTTCCTTTCCGGAACGATATCGAGTCCCACGCTGAACGCGGAGATCCGGAAGTTCCTGGCGCAATTCCGCGATGCGCGCCACATCGTGTATGACGGACTGTCCAGCTCGGCGATCCTCGATGCGCACAAGGACACGCACGGGGAGCGCCTGCTGCCGCACTACCGGTTCGATCACGCCGATGTGATTGTGAGTTTCGACGCCGATTTTCTGGGAACGTGGATATCCCCGGTGGAGTTCAGCCGCGACTACGCCGCCGGGCGCCGGCTCGATGCCTATCCGCCGCGGATGTCGTATCACGCACAATTCGAGTCGCGGATGTCGGTGACCGGCGCCAAAGCCGACCGACGCATTCGCGTGTCGCCGCAAGAGCTCGGCGATGTGATGGTGCGGCTTGCCGGGCGGCTTGCGCATCTCGCGGGCGCGGCGTTTCCTCTCAGCGTCGGCGCGACGGATCAACCGCTGGATGCATCGCTCGACGACCTCGCGCACCGGCTCTGGCAGGCGCGTGGCCGGAGCCTGGTCCTGTGCGGTTCGCAGGATATCCGCCTGCAGGTGCTCGTCAATTTCATCAACGATGTGCTCGGAAATTACGGATCGTCGCTGGATCTGGAGCGTCCTTCGCAGCAGAAGGCCGGCAACGACCGCGAACTGCAGGCGCTCCTGGAAGAGTTGCGTGACGGAAAGATCGCGGCGCTCTTTCTCCACGGAGTTAATCCCGTCTACGACCTGCCCAACGGAGATGCGCTGGCCGAGCAGATTCGAAAAGTGCCGCTGGTAGTGAGCTTCGCCGGCCGTTTGGATGAAACGTCGGCGCTCGCGCGGTTTGTTTGCCCGGACCACCATTCCCTGGAATCCTGGGGCGACGCCGAACCGGTGCGCGGCACCATCAGTTTGTTCCAGCCGGCGATACATCCTCTGAGCAATACGCGCGCTGTCCTGGAGAGTCTCGCGATTTGGGGAGGCCAGCCTAAAGCGGCCTACGACATCCTTCGGGACTACTGGCGCGAGAATGTATTCCCGCAGCGCAAAAGCGATACGGATTTCCAAACGTTCTGGGATCGTGCCGTCGAAGCCGGGTATGCGGAAGCGCCTTCCGCGGCGCCCAAGCCCGGCCATTTCCGCGCTGCGACACTTCAGGCTGTGCCGAAGCCGGCTCGCGCTGGCGGCGAGTTCTCCGTGGTTCTCTATCCTAAGGTCGCGATGCTGGACGGCCGCCACGCGGAAAATCCCTGGTTGCAGGAACTGCCGGACCCCATCAGCAAGGTGACTTGGGATAACTACGCATGCGTTTCTCCTGCGGCGGCTCAGCGGCTCGGACTGAAAGACGGGGACGTGGTTCGCCTCGAAGCGGATTCCGGGAAGGGAAGCGCTGCCGCGCTGGAACTGCCGGTTTATGTCCAGCCGGGACAGCACGACCAGGTGATCGCCGTAGCACTCGGCTACGGCCGCAAAGCGACGGAGCGCTTCGCCAGCGCCGGGCCGAAATGGCTCTTCGGCGGGCCGGACGTGGGCGAAGACGGCCGGATCGGCAAGAATGCCGCACCGATGCTCATCCTGGCCGGCGGAAGCCTGCAATACGTTCATGACGGGGTCCGCCTGACGAAGACCGGCAGGCGGCACGCGCTGGCCTCCACGCAGACCCATCACAGCTTGACGATGCCGCAGAACGTGCCGCTGGTCGGCGGCGAACATCGCGAAATCGTGCGCGAGACGACCGTCTCCGCGTTGCTCGCGGAAGCCGGGAAACCTTCACCCGCCCCGCCCGGCAAGAACGGCCTGTGGCCGGCGGACCACCCCTACAATGGCCATCGCTGGGCGATGGCCATTGATCTGACGGCGTGCACGGGCTGTTCCGGCTGTGTCGTCGCTTGCCAGGCCGAGAACAACATTCCCGTCGTGGGCAAGGATGAGGTTCTTCGCCATCGCGAGATGCACTGGATGCGGATCGACCGCTACTACTCGGGCGATGCGGACGTCGACGTGGTGCAGCAGCCAATGGTCTGCCAGCAGTGCGACAACGCGCCGTGTGAAACCGTTTGCCCGGTGGTCGCGACGGTGCACAGCGCCGAAGGACTGAACCAGCAGATTTACAATCGTTGCGTGGGCACGCGCTACTGTGCCAACAACTGCCCCTACAAGGTGCGCCGGTTCAATTGGTTCAACTATGTCCGCAACGATCGTCTCCAGAATCTCGCCCTCAATCCCGATGTGACCGTCCGTTCGCGCGGCGTGATGGAAAAGTGTTCCTTCTGCGTGCAGCGCATTGAGGCCGCGCGCATCGAGTCCCGGCGGCGCGGCAAGCCGATTGCCGACGGACAGATCCAGACCGCGTGCCAGCAGTCGTGTTCATCGCAAGCGATTGTTTTCGGGGACCTGAACGATCCGAACAGCCGCATCGCCCGGATGGCGCGCGATCCGCGGAGGTTCGGGGTACTCGAGGAGTTCAACTTTCGGCCTGCGGTGAATTACCTCGCCGTCGTCCGGAACCGCGATTATGCGGACAGAACCTCAAAAGAGGGCCAGAACCATGGCTGAGTTCCTTCTACCGGCGCAAAAGCCTCTGATCACCGGCAACAAGACACCGGCGGATGTCACGCGAGATATCTGCCACGCACTCGAAGGGCGGCCCACGCCGCTGTGGTGGGGCGGTTTTCTTGTGGCGCTTGCGCTCCTGCTCCTCGGCGCATTGGCCGTGAGCTATGAGGTAGCCACCGGAATCGGCACGTGGGGCGTGAATCGCACCGTCGGCTGGGCCGTGGGCATCACATCCTTCGTTTTCTGGATCGGCATTGGCCACGCCGGCACCTTGATTTCGGCGATCCTCTTCTTGCTGCGCCAGCGCTGGCGCACCTCCGTGAATCGTTCGGCCGAGGCCATGACCATCTTCGCGGTCATGTGCGCGGGCATTTTCCCCGTGATTCACCTCGGCCGGCCCTGGATGGCGTACTGGCTGTTTCCGTATCCCAACACGCGCGGGCCGTTGTGGGTGAATTTTCGTTCGCCGCTCGTGTGGGATGCTTTTGCGGTCGGCACGTATTTCACGATCTCGCTGGTCTTCTGGTACTTGGGACTGATCCCGGATTTGGCGACGGTTCGCGACCGCTTGCGCGGCGGCTTCCGTCATCGCCTGGCGTCGGTCATGAGCCTCGGCTGGAATGGCTCCTTCCGCACCTGGCATCGCTACGAATCGGTGTACCTGATGCTCGCGGGACTTGCGACGCCGCTGGTTCTCTCGGTGCACACCATCGTGAGCTGGGACTTCGCGACCGGAGTGATTCCCGGCTGGCACGCCACCATCTTCCCGCCGTACTTTGTCGCCGGCGCGATTTTCTCGGGCGTGGCCATGGTCTTGACGCTGGTCCTCGTGGCGCGCAAGACCATGCGCCTGGAAAACTACATCACGCTCCGTCACATTGACGTCATGTGCAAGCTGCTCTTGCTGACCAGCGGGATTGTCGCCATCGCCTATGCCACCGAATTTTTCACCGCTCTCTATTCCACGAATCCTTATGAAGAATTCGCGTTTATGAATCGCGCCTTTGGGCCGTTCGGCTGGGCCTATGGGATCATGGTGGGTTGCAACGTGCTCACCCCGCAGTTGCTCTGGTTCCGGAAGGTCCGGAGCAATCTCTGGCTGGTCTTCCCCGTCTCCATTCTGGTCAATGTCGGCATGTGGTTTGAACGCTTCGTCATCATCGTGACCTCGCTGCACCGCGATTTCTTGCCCTCCAGCTGGACCAGTTACCGCCCCACGCCCATCGAGATCGCCATGCTGCTCGGGAGTTTCGGCCTGTTCTTCACCTTATTTCTCCTCTTCTGCCGGTTCTTGCCGGTCATTGCCATGGCCGAGGTGAAAGGCGTGCTGCACGTCGGCCACCAGGCGCAGGTGCCGGGTTCCGAGCGGCACCCCGCACAACGGCCACTGGAGCAATTGCAGACCGCCGCCGTGCGGACCGGGGAAGGAGGATTGGCATGAGCCGGCGAGTCGTTGTCGGAGTGTTTGACGATGAAGCGAATCTGCTCGGGGTCACGCAGGAAGCCCGCGCAGAGGGTTTGAAGATTCTCGACGTCTACACCCCGTATGCCGTTCATGGCTTGGACGCGGCAATGGGCTTGCGTGCCTCGCGTCTTCCCTGGGTCTGTTTCCTGGCGGCGATCACCGGGGCCGCGCTGAAACTTTGGTTTGAATTTTGGACCACCATGGTGGACTGGCCGCTCAACATCGGTGGCAAGCCCTGGAACTCTCTTCCCGCATTCGTGCCCGTGACGTTTGAAGTCATGGTGCTTTCCGCCGGGCTGACGACCGTGTTTACGTTCCTTGTGCTGGCGCGCCTCCGGCCGGGCAAGCGGCCGGCCATGCTTTTTCCGGGCGTCACCGACGACCGCTTCGTCCTGATGCTGGAAGAGTCCGATGCGCAGTTCGACCTGGTGCGGGTGCGCAGGCTATTTGAGAAGTTTGGCGTCGTGGCGGTTGAAGAACGGATCGAGGAGGCTGGATGTCCCGGCGAACTCTGAACGTCGCGCTGCTGGCGGCGTTCCTGGCGAGTCTTGCGCTGAACTGGGCGGTGCGCCCACAACCCTGGCGGCCCAACCGCGAGTTTATTCCGGAGATGGTGCGAACCCCGCGCTTCAATGCCTATTCCACGAACCCCAACTTTCCCAACGGGATGACTCTGCAGGCTCCGGTCGGGGGAACGATCCCGCGCGGATTTCTCCCAGTGCACTATGCGCCCACCCCGGAAGATGCGCTTCGCGCGGGAGACACTTTGGAGAGCCCCTTGCGGCCCGATGACGCCCAAGCTATCGGGCGCGGCTCCGTCGTTTTCTCTAATTTCTGTGCGCCGTGCCATGGCGCCACGGGCAAAGGTGACGGCCTCGTCGCGCAGCGAGGTTTTCCCGCGCCGCCTTCGCTCTATGCGGACAACGCCAGGAAAATCAAGGATGGCCAGATCTTCCACATTTTGACCTACGGCCAAAAGAACATGCCTTCCTATGCCAGCCAGCTTTCCCGAGAGGATCGCTGGCGCGTGATTGCTTTCGTGCGCTCTCTCCAGAAGCAAGCTTCGTCCGTTCCGGCGGGAGGCCAGCCATGAATGACCGCCAGTTTCCTGCGCGACTCGCCGCCCTGCGGAGGCCGGCAGCCGCCGTCGCCGCGATCGGTGGCGTGATTCTCCTCAGTGGCCTCAGGATCGCTCCTGCCCGGGCTTGGGCGGATCTGCTGTTAGCCAGCTTCGCGATGGTGTGCCTCGGCTTGTCCGGCATCTTTTTTGTCGCCCTCCAGTATGCGACCGGAGCGGTGTGGAGCATTCCTCTGCGGCGCGTGGGAGAAGCTCTCGCCGCCGTCCTGCCCGTGGGAAGCCTTGGAATTCTGGCCGTGCTCCTCCTGCATCCGGCGATTTATCCTTGGTACGGCCATTCGGAAATCGTCACGGAAGGATGGGCCGGTTTCAAGCACGCCTGGCTTTCTTACCCCTTCTTTCTCGTTCGTGCCGTGATCTATCTGGCGGCCTGGCTGGGATTTTCGTCGGCGATTCGAAGGAATTCGCGCCGTCAGGACCGGGAAGGCGGCATCGAGTTGAGCCGGAAAAACACGCGTCTCTCGGTTGCCTTCATGGTGGTTTTTGGGGTGACTTTCTGGCTGGCGTCCACGGACTGGGTTATGTCCCTCGAGCCCCACTGGGCCAGTACGATCTTCGGTATCTACCACTTTTCCGGAATGTTTCTTTCGGGTTTGGCCACGCTCGCTCTCTTGGCCCTGGCCCTGCGTGCGACGGGCCCGCTGCGCCACGGCGTTAGCAACGATCAGTTTCTGGATCTGGGCCGCCTGATCGTCGCCTTCGCGACGTTTTGGGCTTACATCTGGTTCAGCCAGTACATGTTGATCTGGTATGCCAATCTCACCGAAGAAACCTCGTACATGGTGCTCAGGACAAGTTCGGGGTGGGGAAGCTTGTTTGTCGTGAACCTGCTGCTGAACTGGACCTTGCCCTTTCTGCTGCTTCTGCCGCGCGCGAATAAGATAAACCCACGAACCCTCGCCGCCGCTTCCCTGATCGTTCTGCTAGGCCGTGTGTGCGACCTCTACCTCATGATCATTCCTCCGTTCTCAGCGGCAAGTTCCCGGCCTGCGATCTGGGACTTCGCAGCACTTTCAGTCGCGGCGGCGGGGTTGTTCTTGGTGACCATGCGCTCGTTTTTTGCGTCAGAGCCGATTCCTGTTGGCGACCCGTTCCTCAGCAGTGCATTGAAAATAAAGAAGTAGGTGGTCGGGGCGCCTGGATTTGAACCGGGGACCTCCTGCGCCCAAGGCAGCGGTAGAAACGCTATCTGATTGGTCTGTCTAGCGTTGTGCTGCGTCACAGTACATGGTTTTGGACCTAAGTTTCGACAAGTGGAATACGACTTCCTTGCTCGCTGGGATGCCAGGGAAGAGCTACATTGGGACGGGGTTAGCCTTTCGGAAAGGCGTTTAATGTATGCCCGCGAAGAACATGGTTTTGGCCAGCTTTAGAAAAAATAAATATTATTTCAAAGCATTTAATTTGTGTTATAGAGCTAGCACTAAAGTTTGGGGTTCGGTCCCCACCTTGACGGGTCGGTTGGATCTAAATGAGCCTTGCCAAGACATTGGAGCTTCACTCGGAGAACCTCTGCAAGCTCTCCGATGAACAGCTTATGCGGGATCTGGCGCTGGGCCGCCACGACTCGCTCACCATTCTGTTTGATCGTTATCACCGGCTTGTTTTCAGCGTGGCCTTCCGCATTGTGCGCGACCCTGGGGAGGCGGAGGATGTCGTTCAGACCGTCTTTCTGGACATCTTCCGGGCTGCGGCGAAGTTTGACCCCCGCAAGGGCATTCCTAAAGTGTGGATCCTGCAGTACGCTTACCACCGGGCTCTGCACCGCAAGCGGCATCTGGTGGCCAATCACTTTTATCGCTGGGAGGAATTGGAGACGGCCATCGAGATTGGCAGCAGCCGGACGCTGCCGGGCCAGGCATTCGATAGCATGCGCTTGGCCGAAGAGATGCTGGGAAAACTGAAGCCCCGGCAACGGGCCGTGGTGGAGATGACGTATTACGAAGGGTTGACCGCGGAAGAGATTGCGGAGCGGCTGTGCGAATCCGTGCACGTGGTGCGCCACGATTTGCACCGGGGTCTCGCGGCGCTTCGCACCGTTTTCACGAAGACGCATGATTAAGGGATACGCACTCATGAAGAGGGTTGGCAGGTTCTGGCAGGTGGCACACCGGCGTTACCGGGAGATGTGTGTCCTGGCTTCCACCGGGCAGCTGGGCGGCGCGCAGATGTGCGAATTGAACGATCACATCGCCGGTTGCCTGGCCTGCCGCAAGTTTCTCGAATCCGCTGCCCAGGCCAGCGTGCAGCTCATGCCCCTCCTCGCGGAGAGCCGTGCGCCGGCCGCTGACATTGCCCCGCCGGAAGGGATGCGCGCGCGATTCCTGGCGCGGCTGGCCGCGGAGGAACTGAGTGGAGAGAGCGGCGGGGGGCTCCGCCCGCAGCCGTTTGTGATGCAAAAGCCCCTGGGGATGGCAGCGGAGAAGCCCGCGGAAGGCGAGCCGCGCGGGGTGTCCGCTATTTGGACGGAGTCGCTTCCGCTGGGGTGGCGCCGGGCCGCGGCCCTGGCGGCCGGCGTGGTGCTCGCCGTGACCGGGTTTTATGCGGGAAAGCACAGGGCCACGCCCGCACTTCCACTCGCAGCGCTGGTGGATGCGTCCCGCGCGCCGCTTGCGCCCGGGAATGGGAATGCGCCGGCGGTTGACCGCTTCGCGGTCACACATATCGATGGCGCCGATCGCGTGCAGCAACTGGAACAGCAAAAGGCCGCCCTGGAAGCGCGGCTGGGCGAATTGCGAATCAAGCTGACTGCTGCCGCGGCGCAGCAAAGGGAGCTAAGCAAAAAACTGGCGGATACCCTCCGTCAAGTGGCGACGCTGGCCAGCCAGGGCGGGGAGAACCAGCAGCGGCTGGTGCGGGAGGACCAGCAGGCCAAGAACCTGGTGGCCTCGTTGCAGGACGAAGTGGGGAAACTGCGCTGGCAGGTGGAGGAGTCCAAGGCGCGGCTGGCGATGCAGCAGCGGGAGAGCGACGGGCTGAAGGCCATGTTTGCGGAAACGCAAGCGAACCTGCAACGCGAGCTGAATCAGAAATCCGCGAAGAGCGAGATCGGCGAGCTGGTGGCCGCGCGAAACCTGCATATCATCGATGTGTATGACGCGGACAATCAGGGCAAGCGGCAGCGCTCCTTCGGGCGCGTGTTCTATATCGAGGGCCGGTCTCTGGTCTTCTATGCCTACGACCTCGATGATTCGCGGCGGCTCAATGCCCGTGTGGTCTTCCATGTGTGGGGCGAGAAGGCCGGCATGAAGGCTACCACCCACAGCCTGGGTATCCTGCGCAACGATGACGCCAGCCGGGACCGTTGGGCGATGACCTTCGATGACCCCAAGGTCCTGCAGCAAATCAATTCGGTCTTCGTTACCGCCGAAGCCGCCAACAAGCGCTACCTTCAACCGCATGGTAAGAAAGTCCTGTACGCCTATTTTGGAAGCCAGCCGAACCATCCGTGAAGCAGTGCCTGGTGACAAGCGACTGGTTATTTTTTCCTGCGGGGTTCGGCAGTGACTTGCCGCTCTGTGCTCCTGCTCCGTACCCTTTGGGGTGCCGGCTTTCCTGAGCCGGCGGGCGCCCGCCGGTGAATCAAAAAAATGTGAATCGTGGATGGCAAAGTTCCGGCAGTTGGCGGGCAGACCGAAGATAGGGGGGTGTGCCACTATGCCACTGACGCGTTTTCTTAAGATCGCCATTCTATTTCTCTTTGTGCTTGCGGTTTCCGTGCCACAGGTGATGGGGCAAGCGGAGACTGCCACGATCTCCGGCCGGGTAGTGGATGCTTCCGGCGCGGTGCTGGTGGGAGCCGCGGTGGAACTGCGCAGCGTCGAGCGCGGAACCGTGACCACCCTGACGACAAACGACGCGGGCATCTATGTATTCGCCAGCGTGCAGCCCGGCACCTATCAGCTCACGGTGCGCAAGACCGGGTTCCGGCAGACGGATCTGCTGGGGCTGATCGTCAACGTGCAGGCGCACATCGAGCAGAATTTCCGCCTGGAGGTTGGTTCGGTGTCGGAGAGCATCACGGTGGAGGGCGGCGCGCCGGTGATCAACCTGGCCGACTCCGCGCTCGGCGAAGTGATCGTGGGGCGGCAGGTGACGGAACTGCCTTTGAACGGCCGCAATTTCACGCAACTGGCGACCCTGGTGCCGGGCGTGACGCGCGGCGTCCCCACCGGCTCCGCGACAGGGTCCGGCGGGAACGCGGAGACCTTCCGTTACGGACAGGCGGGCGGCGCCTCGCTGGCGGTCAACGGCCTGCGCCCGCAGAACAACAACTTCACGCTCGACGGGATCGACAACAACGAAGCGCTGGTCAACACCATCGTGTTCTTTCCCCCAGCGGATGTTATCGAGGAATTTCGCGTGCAGACCAGCGTGGCTCCGGCCGAAATTGGCCGCGCGGGTGGCGCTGTCGTCACGACCTCGACCAAGGCGGGCACCAACGACTGGCACGGCACCGTGTTTTGGTTCAACCGCAATACGAACCTGAACGCGCGGGACTTCTTCAATAACGGGCCAACCCCGGCGTTCAACCGCAACCAGTTCGGGGCCACGCTGGGCGGCCCGATCCTCAAGAACAAGCTGTTCATCTTTGGCGATGTGCAGTTCCTGCGCTTGCGCCAGCCCGCCGGCAGCGAGACCGCGACGGTCCCGACGGATCTGATGCGCACGGGCGATTTCTCGGAACTCCTCGCGGGAGCGGGTCCGGTGAGCAATCCCACGGGCCTATCCGCACCCATCACCATTCTGGATCCGACCACCGGCCTGCAGTTCATGGGCAATGGCGCGCAGCCCAATGTCATTCCCGCCAACCGCATCAATTCGGTGGGGCTGGCCTATCTGAATGCCTTTCCGGAGCCCAACTGCAACGCGACGATTGACTCGCGCTGCCACAGCATCTACCAGAATTACCGCAACACACGGAATATCCGGGAAAACTGGAACGATTTCGATGTGCGCGGCGACTATATCTTCAACTCCACTAATTCCTTCTTTCTTCGTGTGAGCCGTGGGCGCGCCGACCAGACAAACTCTACGCGCCTGGCCACCCTGCCTTCAGGCTGGGGCTCGGGCACCAACTTCAACCATCCCTATGGCGCGGCCATCGGATGGACGGACAGCATTCGCTCGACGCTCATCAACGAAGTGCGCATCGGTTTTGTGCGCACCTTCTACGGCTATGCGCCCCCGTTCAATAACGTCAATGTCTGCACGCAGCTCGGCATCGTCAATTGCAACACCCCGCTTCTGGGCGGCATCGCCTTGATCGGAGGGTGGAACAATCAGATCGAGTACACCGGCGACTACGGTTCCTATTTTATTCCCCAGACCGGGTACCAAGCGTCGGACTCGCTCTCCTGGATCAGGGGTAATCACACGATCAAGTTCGGCGCCAGTGTCCTCCGGCGCCAACTGAACCTCTACCGTCCGCTGGCCGGGAAGGGGTACTTCTTCCTGAGCGGAAATGGCAACAGTGGAAATCACGTCAACACCGGGTATGAAGTGTCGGACCTGTTGGCGGGGTTCGTGGACCGCTATGACCACGGCACGAATTACGGCATGGTGGGGACGCGCACCTGGGAAAACGGATTCTTTGCCCAGGACGACTGGAAGGTAACGCGGCGGCTGACGCTGAACCTCGGACTGCGCTATGACGTGTATACGTGGCCCATGGAAATCCGCAACCGCCAGGCGAACTTCGACCTGAGCACGGGAGCATTGGTGGTCGCAGGAAGCAACGGGTCGTTGCGCACAGCGATCCCGAACAACTACCACAACTTTGCTCCGCGCCTCGGCTTTGCCTACCAGCTCACGGATGACGGCAAGACCGTCCTGCGCGGCGGCTTCGGCATCTTCTACTTCATGGATCGTGGAGGAATCGACAACCAGTTGGCGCAGAACCCCCCGTTCAGTGGGGAGAACTCGGCCAGCTACACGGATGGGTATCGGATTACACTCTCCGGGGCGCTGCCCTGTCAGCCTACGTGCACCGCGGCGCAATTGCTCTCCACGCAAGCGACAGCGCCGCTGCCGAGTGGCAACTTCACCAATTTGAACCTAAGCGCTCCGACGAACGTGGGCGTAATTGCCCTTCTTCCGACGAACGTGGTTCCCAACGTTTCGCAGTGGAACCTGCAGGTGCAGCGGAAGATCGACAGCAACTCCTCGGCCAGCATCGCCTATGTGGGCACCCACGGCGCGCATCTGACGCGCAACTACAACGCCAACCAGCCGTCGTTCGGTGTGCCGCTCTCCAGTCCTCTTTCCAAGGCCTTCCCGCAATTGGGCACTGTAAAAGTCCAGGACAACAGCGGCAAGTCGGACTACAACTCCCTGCAGGCGCAGTACGAGCGGCGGCTGTCGAACGGCTGGCAGTTCCTGGGCGCGTTCACCTGGTCGAAGGCCCTCGATGACGCCTGCGGCAATCTGGACAGTTGCGCGCCCCAGCTCTTCACCAACTACGCCGCCGAGCGGGGCCTTTCGAACATTGACCAGAACTATCGGCTGGTGCTGAGCTCCCTGTATGAGTTGCCGTTCGGACGCGGCAAGCGCTGGGGGCACGACTGGTCGCGTCCGCTGGACTGGGCCCTCGGGGGCTGGCAGATGAACGGCATCTATACCCTGCAGTCCGGCCTGCCGTTCACTGTCAACATCGATGGGAACCCGGGAACATGGCCGAGCGCGGTGCGTCCTGATCTCGTGGGCGCGCCGAGCGTCAACCCCGGGAATCTCAATAATTACATCAACGCCGCGGCTTTTGCAGCACCTCCGTCCACGGGCGGCGTCTACGACCGGCCCGGCACCGCGGGGCGGGACATTCTGCGCGGGCCGGGGAGTTCGAACCTGGACTTTGCCCTCTTCAAGAACCTGGCGTTCACTGAGAGGTTCAAGGCGCAGTTCCGCGCGCAAGCCTACAACCTGAGCAACACGCCGCACTTCGGCAACCCCAACAGCAATTTCTCGTGGGGGAACTTCGGCCAGATCAGCGGCACCGTGCCGTTCACCTACCGCCAGGTCGAACTCGGCCTGCGCATTATCTTCTAATGTAAGTCGTTGAGGAGGCGGACTGGTTTGGGGCGAAGGTTCCTGCCGTAAGGCCGGAACCTTCGCCGTCTTCACTCTGGTGCGGCAGCAGTTCACCTTAGGAGAGCAAATATGATGCGGAAATGGCTGCGCGGTCTCTGCGTCCTGGTGTTTGTGCTGGCGGGTCTGGCTGGCGTTGCGTATGGGCAAGATTTCAAGAAGCAAGTCATCTATCAAATCGTGACCGACCGGTTTTTCAACGGAGACACGAGCAATGACAACCCGGCGCAAAGCGCGGGCCTGTTTGACTCCACGCAGACGAACTGGCAGCTCTATTGGGGCGGCGATTTGGCCGGGATTCAGCAGAAGATGGCCTACCTCAAGGGGCTGGGGGTGACCGCTCTCTGGATTTCGCCTCCCGTGGACAATATCAACGTCAGCATTCCGGATAGTCTGGGAAATCCGACGGCTTCCTACCACGGTTATGCGGCACGGGACATGAAACTGATTGAGGAACATTTTGGAGACGTCTCCAATACCTGGACTGCGTTTAACAATGTGGTCTCCACGGCGCACCAAAACGGCATCAAGGTGATCGTGGACTTCGCCCCCAACCACACAAACAACAACTCAGCCGGAGAATACGGAGCGCTCTACGACGCGGGCACGTTCCTGGCCAGTTATACAAACGACCCCAGCGGCTATTTTCACCACAATGCGAACATCAGCGATTGGAACGACCGTTACCAATTGCAGTATTACACCCTGTACAGTTTGGCCGACCTTAACCAGGAAAATTCCGCCATGGATGCCTATTTGAAGGCATCGGTCCAGCAGCTCGCCCAGCACGGCGTTGACGCTTTTCGCATTGATGCGGTGAAGCATGTCACCTGGGGCTGGGAATACAGTCTGACGAATGCGCTCTTCAATAGCGCGCCGAGCTTTGTCTTCGGCGAATGGTATCAGGGTTCCACCAGCGACCCGCTCTTTCACGATTCCTACAAGTTCGCCAATAAGAGCGGCATGTCCCTCCTGGATTTCCCGCTGAACACGGCGGTTCGTGACGTGTTCGCGAATAACGCGGGTTTTTCGGAGATCGACAACACGCTGAACACGGAGAATGCCAACTTCGCCTGGCAGAACGATCTGGTGACCTTCGTGGACAATCATGACATGGCGCGTTTTCTCAGCGTCAATAACAACGCCAACCGCCTGAATGAGGCATTGGCTTTTATTCTCACCTGTCGCGGGATCCCGAGTCTGTATTACGGGGATGAACAGTATCTGCACAATGACACAAACGGCGGGGGCGATCCTTACAACCGGCCCATGATGAATTCCTGGGGCACCGCCACGACCGCCTACTCGCTGATTGGCAAGCTGGCCGCTCTGCGCCAGAGCAGCAACGACGCCCTGGCCTATGGAACCTCGCTGCAGCGCTGGATCAACAATGACGTCTACATCTTTGAGCGCCAGTTTTTCAACGATGTCGTGCTGGTCGCGATCAACAAGAACGACACAACCGGCTACAGCATCACTGGACTCAACACTGCACTGCCCGCAGGCACCTATTCGGACTACTTGAGTGGCCTGCTGGGAGGTTTTGCCGTCACGGTTGTAAGCGGCACGATCGGCAACAACCCTGTCAATGCATTCACGCTGCCCGCGCACACGGTAGCCGTATGGCAGATCACGGGCTCCGCCGCGGCTCCGGAAGTTGGCTCGATTGGTCCGACCGTTGGCCAGCCGGGAATGCAGGTGGCCATTGCAGGGAAGGGATTCGGTTCTGCCGCGGGTACCGTCTGGTTCGGCACGACCGCGGCGCCAATTCTGTCCTGGTCCGATTCGCAGGCGACGTTCACCGTCCCCAGCGTGGGGAATGGCGTCTACAGCGTGCAGTTGAAGAACAGTGCGGGCCAGGCCGCCAACACGATCCAGTTCACCGTTTTGACGGCGAAACTGATCCCTGTCACGTTCACCGTGAACAATGCCACCCCCACGAATGTCGGCGATTACATCTTCCTGACCGGAAATACTGTGGAGCTTGGCAACTGGAGTACAACCTGGGACGGTGCCGTCGGACCCATGCTCGCTCCCAACTATCCGAACTGGTTCCTCAACGCCTCCATGCCCGCTGGGGCGACGATTCAGTTCAAGTTCATCAAGATTGCCGCCAATGGCGCCGTAACCTGGGAAAATGGCGCCAACCACACCTACACTGTGCCCGCCAGTGGCACTGGCTTCGTGAATGTGAACTGGCAGTATTGAGAAACACGGCGCCGCACGGCGTGATGCGCACCATCCAGGGGCCAGAGCGGGGTTCGTGAACATCTTGAGCCCACGTTCCAGGCCGGCTTCGGCGCGTTCCTGGTGAGGGGACGCGCCGAGTACCGTACCCCCGGGCGTGGAGACTGATCAATGAAACAAGAGATCCAAACACTCCATCTGCGCAAGCTTCACAGGTGGCAGTGCATTGGGCTCCTGCTCCTGTGCATATTGAGTGCGCCGTTTGCCGCACACGCCCAAGGCACACCGCGCGTGTCCAAGCTCGATCCGCCAAACTGGTGGGTGGGGCTGACGCCGGAAGTGATGCTGCTGCTCTCGGGGCATGGTTTGGAAGAGGCGCGCGTGGCCTGCAATCTTCCGGGCCTGCGCGTGACGCGCACGCAGGCGGGCGCCGGCGGAAACTACCTCTTTGTCTGGCTGAAGATCGGCCCCGGAACAAAAGCGGGGACGGCCGATTGCCGGGTAACGACTCCGGCGGGGGCCGCGAAGTTCGCATGGCCGCTGGCGGCGCGCAGCGCGCCGGTCGGAAAATTCGCCGGGCTTTCCCCGGACGACGTGATCTACCTGATCATGCCGGACCGCTTCGCGAATGGGGACCCCGCGAATGACGAGCCTGCCGCTGCGCCCGGTTCCCGCGACCGTGCGAATCCGCATGCCTATCACGGAGGAGACCTGCGCGGGATTCGCGAGCACCTGCCCTATCTGCAGGAGTTGGGCGTGACGGCGCTGTGGCTGACGCCGGTGGTCAAAAACGGAGCCACGGAGGATTATCACGGCTACGGGGCGGTGGACCTGTATGCCACGGACGAACATCTGGGAACGCTCGAGGAGTACCGCAAGCTGGTTGACGCGGCGCACCGCGCGGGGATGAAGGTGCTCTTCGATGTGGTGGTGAACCACGTCGGTCCGCGCCATCCCTGGGTGGCAAATCCACCGCTGGCGGACTGGTTCCACGGAACGCGGGAGCGGCACACGAACTCTTCGGCGGCGGTCGGGGGAGATTTCTACGGCCAGCCCGCGAATCAGCCGGTCAGCAACGATCTGTTCGAAGCGCTGGCGGACCCTCACGCGCCGCCGCGCCTGTGGCGGAATCTGGTGGAGGGCTGGTTCGTGGGAATTCTGCCAGACCTGAACACCGACAATCCGCTCGTGGGGCAATACCTGCTGCAGAACAATATCTGGTGGGTGGAGACGTCCGGGTTAGACGGCCTGCGCCTGGATACCTTTCCCTACAGTTCGCGGCGCTCGTGGGCGGAGTGGCATGCGGGGCTGCACCAGATCTATCCCTCGCTGACCACGATTGGGGAAGTGTTTCATCCGGATGCCAGTGTGACGTCGTTTTTCGCCGGCGGGCAGACGCGCTACGACGGGATTGATTCGGGACTCTCGACGCTCTTCGATTATCCCCTGCGCTTTGCGCTGCGCGACGTGCTTTTGCGCGGCGCGCCCGTGGGGCGTCTGGCCGGGGTGCTGCGCCAGGATGCGCTCTATCCCCATCCCGAGCGACTGGTGACGTTTTTCTCGAATCATGACGTAAAGCGTTTTGCGAGCGAGCCAGGCAGCTCCCCCGCCATCCTGAAGCTTGCCTACGGGCTGCTCCTGACCATGCGCGGGATTCCTCAGCTCTACTACGGCGACGAGATCGGCATGCCGGGAGGAGACGATCCGGACAACCGCCGCGATTTCCCCGGGGGTTGGGCGCAGGACCCGCGGAGCGCGTTTGCCGCGGCAGGGCGCACGCCGGCCGAGGAGGAGCTCTTCGCGTACGTCCAGGCGCTGCTGCGGCTGCGGCGGGAGCATGTGGCGCTGCGCCGTGGGCGACAGTGGCATCTGGCTGTGGACGCCGGCGTATACACCTTTGCCCGCGAATGCGCGGAGGAGAGCCTGCTGATCATTGCCAACACTTCGGATCACCCGCGCACTATCAGCGTTCCGCTTGAAGATACCCCGCTTCGCGGGATACATTCGCTTTCCGCGGTGCTCTCTGCCGAGCCCGGCTCCGTACAGCACGGACAAGCGGAAGCCCGGATCGCGGCGAAGAGCGTCGCCGTGTACGTCGCGAAATAGGCCTCCGGCGCATCTGGACCGGGAGGAAGGATGCAGATGCGTTCCTTCGTTACCATGGCTGGCAATCCGTCGTTGGAAGACTCCGGAAAGGCGGGGCATCACATGAAGGGACTGATCCGCTCTCTGCTGTGCGCGTCTTTGTTGCTGGCCTTTGGACCTGTGCGCGCTTCCTTCGCCGATTGGCGGCATGTCGGCAATGTTACGCAGGTTCGGGAGATGAAAAACGGCGTCGAAGTGCGGGCTGGCCAGGCCTCCCTGCGCGTGCTGGCGGTTACCGATTCCGTCATTCGCGTGCGTCTCGCGCCCCTGGGCAGCTTTCTGGATGATTTCTCCTGGGCGGTCGTGCCGCGCGCCGGCGCGGCTCCCCAAGTGGAGATCCGCCAGACGCGCGATGCAATTGTGCTGTCCACCGCCCGCCTGCAGGTCCGCATCACCAAGTCTCCTTTGCGGCTCTCTTTTCTCGATCTCCACGGCAACGTGATCGAACAGGATGCACCCGCGCGAGGCATGGCCTGGGAAGATGCGGAGGTGCGTGTCTGGAAAGAGATGCCCCTCGAGGAATTTTATTTCGGCCTGGGCGACAAGGCGGGCGCATTCAATCGCCGCAACCAGTCCTTCACTATGTGGAATACCGACGCCTTCGGCTGGCAGGAGTCCACGGATCCCCTCTACAAGACTCTTCCTTTCTTCCTGGGGCTGCGTCACGGCGCGGCCTATGGCATCTTCTTCGACAATACCTATCGCAGCAGTTTCGATTTCGGCAAGGAGTCTTCCACGCTCTATTCCTTTGGCTCCGAGGGCGGGGAATTGAACTACTATTTTTTCTACGGCCCGCAGCCGAAACAAGTGCTCCAGGAGTTTTCCGCGCTGGTCGGGCGCACTCCGATGCCTCCGCGCTGGGCTCTCGGCTTCCAGCAGAGCCGCTACAGCTATTATCCGGAATCGCGCGTCCGCGAGATCGCCCGCACCTTCCGCGAAAAGAAAATCCCCCTCGACGCCATCTATCTCGATATCGACTATCAGGACGGCAACCGGCCCTTCACGATCGACCGCAAGGGTTTCCCCGATTTCGAGGGCATGATTCGCGACCTCTCCCGGCAGGGCATTCATACCATCGCCATCACCGACCTGCATATCAAGAAAGAATCCGGTTACCCTCCCTACGATTCGGGCCTGGCCGGCGATCACTTCGTCAAGAATCCCGGCGGCAGCGTGTACGTCGGCGCGGTCTGGCCCGGCGAGAGCGTCTTCCCGGACTTCACGCGCAGCGCCACGCGCGCCTGGTGGGGCGCCCTCTACACGGATTTCGCCCGGATGGGCATCGCCGGCTTCTGGAACGACATGAACGAGCCCGCCATTTTCCAGCGCGCCGACAAGACCATGCCCCTCGACGTCATCCATCGCCTCGACGGCGGCGCTGCGCTCGATCATCGCGCCATCCACAATGTATTCGGTATGCAGAACGCCCGCGCCACCTTCGAAGGCCTGCAAAAGCTTCGCCCCAATGTCCGGCCCTTCGTTCTCACGCGCGCGGCCTATGCCGGCGCGCAGCGTTACGCCGCCACCTGGACCGGGGACAACTCCAGCACCTGGAATCACTATCGCTTGAGCATTCCCACCCTCTTGAGCCTGGGACTCTCCGGCTACGCTCTGGTTGGCGATGATATCGGCGGTTTCAACGGCAGCCCCGCTCCCGACCTGCTGACCCGCTGGATCGAACTCGGCTCCTTCAATCCCATTGATCGCGACCACACCATGAAGGGCAGCGCCGATCAGGAGCCCTGGGTCCATGGCCCGCAGCACGAGGCCATCCGCAAGCGCTACATCGAGCTGCGCTACGAATTGCTCCCGTACATCTACACCGCCACGCAGGAGGCCGCGGACACCGGCATTCCCCTGATGCGCCCGCTCTTCCTCGAGTTTCCCGAAGCCGAAACGCTCTACGGGAATGACCAGGAATTTCTCTTCGGTCCCAGCTTGCTCGTCGCTCCCAAAGTCACCGAGATGCTGGGTGGCTATGAAATCAGCCTGCCGCCCGGCACTTGGTACGACTACTGGACGGGTGCGCAATATCCCGGAAGCAAGCCACTGTTCGTGGATCCACCGCTCGACGTCGTGCCACTCTATGTGCGCGGTGGATCTATCGTGCCGCAGCAGCCGGTTGTGCAACACACGGGGGAAAAGCCGCAAGGGCCGCTTACCCTGCGTGTCTATCCCGGTGCGCCTTGCCACGGTTCTCTCTATTGGGATGACGGCGAAACCTACAACTTCACCCACGGCGAATTCATTCGCCTCGAATTGTCCTGCCAGCCGTCAAGCGGCTCGATGGTCATCACCGTTTCCTCACGCACGGGAAGCTACAAGCCCTGGTGGGACGCCGTCTCCCTGGAAGTTTACGGAGTGCCCCGCCCGCCGAAGGAGATTCGCGTTGGCGACCGCCCCGTTCCCAACTGGAAGTTCGATGAGCAGCGCCAATGCGTAACTTTCACCCTGCCCGATCCGGCCGAGGGAACTCAGGTCCGCGTAACCTATTGAGTTGGGAGGCTCATACTTGGACCCAAGTTCGGTCTCCAGCGCCGCAGGTTCAGAAACAGTGCATTGAAAATAAAGAAGTAAGTGGTCGGGGCTCCCGGATTTGAACCGGAGACCTCCTGCGCCCAAGGTAAGAGCAGAAATGCTAAGTAGTTGGTTCGTCTAGCATTTTCCTATGTCTTGCATCACGGTTTTGCACGGTATTCGGCAGTGTTTGTTCCCAAGTTGTGCTTAATTTTCACAATGAGCTAGCGCTTTTTCTTGCGGAAGTGCGGCAGCACTTTCTTGCCGAAGAGCTTGGCCTGGCCCGGGCGATCCTTGCCCCACAGCTCGAGCATCATCTGCGTGCAGCCCGCCGCGCGGTACTCTTCCAGCTTTTCGATGCACTGGGCGGGTGTGCCGGCCACCGGGCAGACCTTGTCGAGAATCGTGTCGCTCACCGCTTTCGCGGCGGCCTTGCGCCCACCCTTTTCCATGGCTTCGGCGATCGGAGCGATCTCCTCCATGCTCAGCCCGGCGCACTCGAGCAGCGTGTCCGCCGAGCCGCGGATGTTCTGCACCTTGTTGGCCAGGTACATGGCGGCCATCTCGCGCGCGCCTTCGCGCGCCGTTTTCGGATTTTCGCCGATGCTGCCGACCACCACGCAGCCGAGGTCCAGCTTCGCGGGGTCCTTGCCGGCCGCGATTGCGCCCTCCTCCATCGCCTTCTTCGAATACGCCGCGAATTTCGGCGTGGTGATGCTGGCGGTAAGCAGCCCGGCGGAGTGCGAGCCGGCGAGGCGCTGCATCACCGGGCCGGTGCCGGCCACGTAGATGGGCACGGGCCAGCGCGGCACGTGCGCATCAGGCTTGATCGGCGGGGCGTAGGTCTGGAAGGCCTTGCCCTCGTACTTCACTTCGTTGCCGGAAAGCAGCGCCTGGATGATCTCGATGCTCTCGCGCATCACCGTCGCCGGGCCGATCTCCTTGCCTTTTTCGCCTTCGCCGATCTCCTTCATGAAGATCTTCGACGCGCCCAGCCCCAGCAGGAAACGCCCCTTGCCGGCGGCCTCCTGCAGCACCCGCGCTTCCATGGCGATCTGCACGGGATGCCGCGTGTAGGGCGAGATGATGCCCCAGCCGATGGCAATCTTCTTCGTCTCCCGCGCGATGATCGCCGTTTCCGCCGTGGACGAACGCGCCTCGAATGAGTGCTTGCGCCACCACGGATAAGCCTCCGCCAGCCAGAACACGTCGAAACCCGCGGCGTCGCAGGCCTGCGCCATCTGCACCGTTTCGTCCAGCGGCTCCATGCTCAGTTGCAGTACTCCGATTTTGAATGGCATGCCCATTTGTTTCCGCCTCTCCCTTCGATGAGTGAAGAACGTAAGATCCCGGGCTCCCGACTACGTCGGAATAAATTCCGCCCGGTGCTGCACAAAAACCCGCTTAAGCCGGATCCGTCCAGGAATGCTCCAGCCCCTTGATCAACTGCCACACCGCGCGGTTGAGCGGCGTGGGCACGCCTCAGAATCCTAGCGAGAGAGGCGGCTGCGTTCCACGCGAACCAGCGTGGTGAATTCGCCTATTTGCGCTCGTTTCAGCGCGCGGTAGATGGAATCGCCGTTGTTGTGCGACTCTTCGATGATCACGCCGTTCGCATACAGCGCATCCTGCAGCGCCGCGGAGATGGTGTGCACCGGCGCCGCTCCGCCCTCGCCCATGCCCTTGGCGCCGTTGAAGGTCGCTTCCCGGGCGCGTATGGCCATCAGCCCCACGCAGCCCAGCACGATCCGCGCGTCCTTGCAGGTCTCCTTGTCCCCCAGCGTCACCGTGCGCTCGCCCTGCGGCCCGAAGGAGCGCACTAGCGTCTCCAGCGTCAGCAGCACCGCGCCCCAGTCCCCGCTGGGGTCGGCTTCGGCGCTCGCCCCCCCGATGGTGCCCATGTTGCGCACCTGAATGTCGGCGACTCCGCCGCGCAGTCGTGCACGATGGGTATCGCCGCGGCCACGCTCGACGCTTCAATGTCCGCGTGCCGCGCCAGCGCCCCCAGGCGCAGCTCCCCGTCGTGCCGCTCGATCCCGCTCAATCCTGGAATGTGGTTGATGTCAATCAGTGCTGCCGGTCGCGCCAGCCGCATCTTCATCAGCGGGATCAGGCTCTGCCCCCCCGCGATGAGCTTGGCTTCCTCCCCAAGCTCCTGCAGAAGAGTGGCGGCTTCTTTAAGGGATCCGGCACGGTGATAGGAGAAGAGATGTGGGTACATGCCAGCTTCCTGCGCCCCCTTTTTAGTGGATTCGAGGCTGCAACTTACACTAGAATCACAATGGAATCCGAAGCGCGGCGCGCAGTCTAGTGCAAATGCGCGGGGATGACAAGAGGAAAGAAACGGCAGATCTATGACAATGAACCTTTCAGTAGGATGTCACTGATATGTCAGTATATAGAAAAGCGAATGGCGGGGAGCGCCTGAGCGATGTGGCCTTCGAGCGCATCAAGCGGGACATCGTAAGCGCCGCGCTGCAGCCGGGCATCGAGGTGACGGAGGCCGAGCTGGCGCGGCGCTACAAGCTGGGCAAGGCTCCGGTGCGGGCCGCGCTGTTGCGGCTCTGCCAGGAGGAATGGGTCCGGGCCATCCCGCGCAAAGGATATCTCATTGCTCCGGTCACCGTCCGGGATGTGCAAGCCATCTTCCAGCTTCGACAACTGCTGGAACCCACAGCGGTCCGGCTTGCGGCCGGACACGTGGACGGGGAACATCTGAAGCGGCTGAATGCCCTGTGCACAGCGCATCCGGGCTCACGCAAAGCGCATGTTGCGGCTCTGCTCCGAGCGAATCGACTGTTTCATGTCACCGTGGCGCGGACCTGTGCCAATGACCGGCTCGCCGGCATACTGGAAAAGCTGCATGATCAACTGGAACGCCTGTTCCACTTGGGACTGTCATCCTGGAGCATGGGGGAAGAGTTGCCGTTTGGGCACGATGCCTTGATTGGAGCGCTCCTTGCCGGGGATGGGGAGGCGGCGGCACGGATTTCAGCGGCAGAGATTGAGACGGGCCGGAAGATCGTCATGAATGCAATTCTTTCCTACCCCGGACCGATGCAGGTGCACTTCGGCGGCGGCATGCGGTGGGAGAGCATTACTCTGCGGGAGTTTGCGGAGGAGGTGGCCCAGATCGTCATGGCCGGCAAAGGGATGGAGGCTCCGGTCCGTGTAGCCGAGAAGATGCCCCGGCTGCTGGCGAATCCAAACCTGCTCACTGCGGAACAGGTGGCTTCGGCAACCAACGCGTACCGCCAGTACCTCTTGTACCGCCACCCGGACGGGTGGTTCTCGATTCTGGCGTTAGTGCGTGAGGCGGGGCATTCCAGCCCCATTCATGACCATACCTGCTGGGGGGTCGTGGGCGTGTACCAGGGAGAAGAGCGGGAACAGCGGTACCTTTTGGCCGGGGGGACAGACGGCCAGTATGGGTTAATTCCTTCCGGGGTGACGCATCATCGCCGGGGAGATGTCAGTTATTTTGATCCCAACAGCCCGAATATCCATTCCGTGGATAATCCCTCGCGCGAAACGGCCATTTCGATCCACGTGTACGGGGCGGACATCCGCGAGCTGGGGGGCAGTATCCGCAAATGCTATTCGCTGGACGGGCAGACGGTGCCCGAGGCACACCCGTAAACCTCCTCTCGCCGGGCCTCCTCCGCATTCTTTTCTTTATATTCTAACATGTTGATAACGCGCAGCTGACCTGTCACTGACATTTTAGTGCTTGACAAGAATTTGGGTCGTGGTGTATTAGCTTTCCGCTGTACATGACTTCCGAGCGAGAGAATCAGGAGGGGCTCATGAAGCGGTTGCGCCCAATTTTCCTCAGTGCAGTCTGCGCTTTGCTGGTTTTGCTGGCCCTCGCGACGAGCAGCTATGGGCAAGCGGTAACGGCCACACTCGCGGGGTACGTATACGACATGAGCGGGGGGGCTGTTACGGGAGCAAAGGTAACGGTGGTGAACGTGGCGACCGGCTTTACACGCGCGGCACTTACCACGGCCGATGGCAATTATGTCCTGACGGGACTGCCGACCGGTACGTACCGCATTCGGGCTGAGCAGCCCGGGTTTGGTGTCGAAAACGCGCAAGTGACTCTGCAAGTGGGCCAGGAAGCGAGCCTGAACTTCACGGTTCGGCCGGGGACGGTGGCAGAAAGCGTGGCCGTTTCGGGCGAATCACCGCTGGTGGAGACCACGAAGACCCAGGTGAGTTCGGTCATCGTGGAAAAACAGATCGCCGATTTGCCGGTCAATGGGCGGGACTTCATCAGCTTTACGCTGTTGTCCCCGGCCGTGCAAATCGGCAATTCGACATCGGGTTCCACGGACGCCGTGGTGGAGTCCGGCACGCATATCTCGTTTGCGGGGCAGAGCATTCACTTTAATTTTGTGGCCGTGGACGGGGCTGACAATATTTCCACTGCCTCACAAAACCAGCGGGCCACGCCGTCGCAGGAGGCGGTGCAGGAATTTCGGGTGATCAACACCGACTATAGCGCAGAATTTGGGCGCTCCAACGCGGGGATTGTGAACATCATTACGAAAAGCGGGACGAACGACTGGCACGGTTCGCTCTATGAGTACTTCCGGAACAACGTTATGGACGCAACGGGTTTGCTGGATGCGCCTGGACTGCACACGTTGCGGCAAAACCAGTTCGGTACAGTCATCGGGGGGCCGCTGCGGAAGGATCAGACATTTTTCTTTGCGAACTACGAAGGGCAGCGGCGCGGGGAATCGCCCTTTTATAACAAGATCGTGCTGGCCAACATCGCCGCAATCAATCAGGTGAAGGTGAACGTTTTTGGGCTGCCGGCGGAGCCCGCTGGGCTGAACGTGCTGCGCACGAATAACAACGACAACGGTTTCGTTCGTTTCGATCACAATTTTGGAAAAAACTATCTATTCATGCGCTATTTCGTTACGGACGCGCGAATGACGAACCTATCGCCACTCAACAATGGCTTCGATCTTCCCTCGGCGTTCAAGCATAACTTCGTCCGGGATCAGTCGCTCGTTATCAGCCTGGCCACGAATTTGTCGCCACACTTGGGAAATGAGTTGCGCGGCCAATTTGCGCGGCGCTCATTTGATTTTCCCACCGCCACTACGCAGCCGCATCTTGAGGTAGCGAATGAATTTGCAATCGGGGTGAACCGGGGGAATCCCGACTTTTACAGAGAGCGGCGCTTTGAGTTGCAAGATAACGTAACTTGGACTTCAGGGCGCCATACGGTCAGTTTCGGAGGCGATTTCAATTTCGTGAAGACGGATGAGAAGTTTGTGCTGTGGTACCCGTTCGAAGCGGACTTCCCGAGCGTGAATGCACTGCTGGGGACAGGGGCCTACGCGGGGTTGGGGCCGACGCCATCCGTGTTGTTCTTTATGAGACTGCAGGCCCCGAATTACACAGAGCCGAGTTTCAATCCTGCGATTTTTCAGGGGAGCAGTTTTCCCGATAGCATCAAGAACCAGGTGCAGTGGAATCCCAGCCATACCTACGAGGGATTCTATGTGCAGGATAAATGGCGAGCGGGGAAGCGACTGACGCTGAATGGCGGAGTGCGCTGGGACTTTGAAACCTGGCCGTCGGGAGTGTTTAACACGAAATACAAGAACTTTGATCCGCGGATTGGACTCGCCTACGATCTCGGGACTTCGCGAAAGATCGTTGTTCGCGCAGGTTTCGGACTATATCACGGCATCATCCTCTCCGAAGGCTTGTATCCCCAAGGGACATGCTGCGGCGGGCAGACAAAATACTTGGCCACAGAAAGCAATCTGAACGCCCCGTCACAGCTGTATGCCTTTGCGAGTTCCCCGCAAATCATGAACATTGCGCTAGGCACCATGCTGCAAGGCCTGTATCCGGACGGAACGCCAATGGGGTTCTGCCCGGGAGGGGTGCTAGCGGGTTGCGGATACCAGGGACTAGTGACGGTGACGAGGTGGAATGCGGATACCCAGAAGCCGTATGGTTTACAAACCAGCCTGGGCGTAGATTTCGAACCATTCAAGAATACTGTGCTGAACATCACCTTCCTGCACGTCCGGGGGGTCCATTTAGGGAATTTTTATAATGTGAACCAGCCGGATCCCAGCGGACAAGTTCTGGTGCACGATTCCAAGGGCAACGCGGGGTACAAGAACGTGTACTTCGTGAACTGGATGCAGGTTTGCGGAAGTTTTCAGTGCCCCGGCTATCCCGCGCCGCCGCCGGCTGGACCGCCGCTATTTCCCGGTGAGCGAAACCCGGCCTACGCGATTTACTTCGAATATAATTCGCGCTTTGATTCGCAGTACGACGCCTTGCTCTTGAACGTGCAGAAGCGCCCGACGAAGTACTTGTCCTACGGTTTCAGTTACACGTATTCGAAGACGATCGACGATGATGCGAATCCAACGTTCGCCGCTTTTCCGCAAGATACCGGAAATTTCCGGGCCGAGCGTGCGCTGTCGCCTGATGACGTTCGCCAGCGGGCAGTGCTCAATGTCCTGCTAACGACACCTTCAAAGTGGCCGGTTTTGCTGCGCGATTTTACCTTCAGCACGATCACGACGCTTCAATCGCCGCACCACTTCAATATTTATGCTGGATCCGATGTCAATGGAGACGTCTTTAATCTGAACGACAGGGTAGGCCTCGAAGGCCGGAGTACTTTCCAGGGCGACTCGTTACGGACTGTGGACGTGGGAGTATCGCGGAGTTTCCAATTGACTGAAAGGATTAAAGGGCAATTCCGTGCCGAGGCCTTCAATGTTTTGAACACATTGAACATTGTGTACTTCAATACGGTCTACGGTGCCGCGGACTTCTGCCCGGCTGGAGGGCCAAACGTTTGCGGGAGCGGGCCGCTGCACTTTCAAGGTTCGCCCGATCCCGTTTACGGAACACCGTCGGCCGTGGCCAACCCGCGCCAACTGCAATTCTCATTGCGATTCAGTTTCTGAGTTAGTCACAAGCGGAGGCAATGAGAGGGGCTGGATGGGCAATTGGACCTTGCAAAAGTCGCGAAGGTGATTGGGGGCGCCACCCCGGGGCGGCGCGCCAATCGAAGAACAGATCTAACCCTACGGGAGAAGCGGCCAAGTCAATCCAATGGACTTCAAATTTAACGGAAATTTCCAAGTGTTGAAGAATCGCGAAACCGTCTACGGGCTGCTCACAGATCCGAAGAAATTCGCGCCGCTGTTGCCCAATCTCCAGGATCTGGAGATCCACGACGACCGGGAATTCACCGTGCAAGTGAAAGTGGGTCTGGGCTTCATTAAGTCCACGGCCAAGATCCGGCTGGCGCTGAGTGGGGAACAGCCGCACAGCCACGCGACGTACAAGGGCAGCGGCACCGTGGCGGGCGAACCGATGGCCGTGACCGCGGCATTCGACCTGGAAGAGAAAGGCGGCCAGACGCAGGTTAACTGGGTGGGTGAATCCAGCCTGAAGATGAAGCTGCCTGCGGCCGCGGCGAATTTGCTGGAGCCGGTGGCAAGGCAGAGCATCAAGGTTCTGGTGGATTCGATCAAAGCCGCCCTCGCGTAGCGGCGGTCACCGGCGTTCCGGATCCGGCCGCTGGGTATCATGCGGGAACAAATCCAGCGAGCTGCCGAAGCAGGAAAGCCGCAGGAGTTATCTATTTGTGAGGCAGAGCGCATTCGGATGCAGGCTGCGGAAGAAAATAGGGCGTCCAGAACGGTAGGGGACGCAGCATGCGGTGCGGAAAAAAAAGGACTTTGAGTTGTAAATTCCGGAGGAACGATGGGAAACGCTGAAACGAATCGCAAGCAAGCCGGCGGTAAATATGATGTGGTCCTCGTCGGGGCAGGCCATAACGGATTGACCTGCGCAGGCTATCTCTCGAAGAAAGGGCTGAAAGTCGCCGTCGTCGAGAAGAACGCAAAGGTGGGCGGAGCAACCGCCACGGAAGAATTTTTTCCCGGACACTTCAGCGATCCGTACAGCACGGTGCACATCTACACGCAGTTTTCGCCCGCCATGGTGGACCTGGATCTCGCTAGGTTCGGCTTGGAGTATATCGAGGCGGATCCGTTCATGTTCTGCCCGTATCCGGACGGAAAGTATCTTATGTTTTACCGGGATCTGGACAAGACCGCGGCCGAAATCAGCCGGCTTTCCAAGCACGACGGGCAGGCTTATCCCAAGTTTATCAAGTGGGCTTTGGGGCTGCGCGAGCTCATGTCCACGTTGAGCTTCAGCGAGCCGCCGCCGCTCGATCAGATGCTGTCGCTGATGAAGTTCGTGGATTCGCCGGAGATCGCCGCGGAGTTTGTCTGGTCCACGCTGACGAGCGCGCGGCAAGTCTTCGATCACTGGTTTGAGAGTGACTACGTCAAGGGAGCGCTGTCGTATTGGGCCATCCAGCTTGGGCTAGCTCCTTCCAGTCCCGGGTCCGGGCTGAACGCCGGCATGATTGCCCGCTTCCACAAGGTGGGGTGCCGTTTTCCCAAGGGCGGGTCGGGCATGCTGGGGGTGGCGCTGGAGCGGGCCGTCAAGCATTTCGGCGGGACGGTGTTCACCAACAATGGCGCCAAGCGCATCCTGCTCGAAAAGGGCAGAGCCGCGGGAGTCGAGTTGTCGGACGGAACCGTCCTGGAAAGCAACATCGTCATTTCCAGCCTGGATCCCAAAGCCACATTCCTGCGCTTGATCGGGAGCGAGCACCTCGACGAAGAGTTCGTGCGCAAGGTAAACCGCGTGAAGTCCACGGCGGTATTGCTGACCATGCATGTTCCTCTCGATGGTCTGCCGGAATATGCATGCTATCCCAGCAAGGGGCCCGCACCCTGTCATAATGGCTGCGCGGTCATCTCGCCTTCGGCCGAATATGTTGACCAGGCCTACATGGACGGGGCGCAGGGGAGACCCTCCCACAACCCAACGGTGATGATGCTCACCCATTCCGTGCTGGATCCCACACGGGCGCCGGCTGGCAAACACACGATGCACCTCGCGGTGCAGAACGCCCCATATGATCTGGCCAATGGTCAGCACTGGGACCAGGTCAAGGACGCCTATGCCGAGCGCGTCTTCGAAGTTGTGAGCCAGTATGTGCCGAACTTCCGTAAAATTGCGAAAGGCCGGCACGTGGTCACGCCCCTGGACCTGGAGCGCCGCCTGGGGTTGCCGCGCGGCTGCGATTTCTATATCGATATGACCCTGGACCAGATGTACGGACTCCGGCCGATGCCGGGTTTGGCCAACTATCGCACGCAGTTCGCCAATCTATACTTGACAGGTGCCGCGACACATCCCGGCGGGGGTGTGACCACGGCACCGGGCATTAACTCCGCCAATGCCGTGCTGCACGACCTGGGCATGGAGAAAATCGAAGTGGGAGCGGCCACGCGCACGGATGAGTGAAGGGACCCAGCGGATGCGTTACATTGTAGGCATCGATACAGGCGGAACGTTTACAGACTGTGTGGCCATCGACGATGCCGGAACTGTCACGGTCGGCAAGGTTCCTTCCTCTACGGGAAGCTCCCAGAGCGTGTTGGACGCGCTGGAGGTGGTCGCCCAGCAGTTGGAATTGAAACTCGGCGACTTCCTTCAGCAGGTCACCGTTCTGGCCCACGGGGTAACCGTTGGCCTGAACGCACTCCTGACGCGGCGGGGGGCCAAGACCGGTCTCATCACAACCGCTGGCCATGGAGATGCGATTCTCATCGGGAGGGCCCATCAGAAGACGGCGGGCCTGGGGGAAAGCGAGCTCACGTTTCCGGCGCGGTTCAGCAAGCCGGAACCTCTGGTCCCCCGGGATCGCATCGTGGAAGTAAACGAGCGCGTGGATTACAAGGGCGCGGTCCTGGTGCCCCTGGCCGAAGAGAAAGCGCGCCGGGCCGTTGATCAGTTGGTTGCGCAAGGAGTGCAGGCGATCGCCATCTCCCTGCTCTGGTCATTCAAGATGCCGGAGCATGAGCTGCTGCTCCGCAAATTGATCGAGCAGCAGCACCCGGAAATCTTCGTGACTGTGTCGAGCGAGCTGGTTCCGGTGATCGGCGAGTATGAGCGGACCGCCACAACCGTCATCAACAGCTACATCGGGCCCACCATGCTTACCTATTTTGAGGGCCTGACAAGGCAATTGCAGGCCGCGGGACTGCGCAGCGCGCCCTTGATCATGCAAAGCGCAGGCGGTGTGCTTACCTCGACCCAGGCTGCGCGCACCAGCGTGCGCACTCTGAATTCCGGGCCCATCGGCGGGGTCATCGCCGCCAAACATCTCGGGGAACTTCTGGGCCTGGAGAACGTCATTACCACTGATATGGGCGGCACCAGCTTCGATGTGGGGCTGATCGCCCGCGGACAGGCTCTCTATGCCCGCGAACCCGTCATTGATAAATATAATCTGGCGATTCCCACTATCGATATACGGTCCATCGGCGCCGGGGGAGGAAGCATTGCCTGGGTGGAACCGGACAATGGCGTTTTGCATGTCGGCCCGGACGGCGCCGGCGCGATTCCTGGACCGGCCTGCTACGGGAAAGGCGGCGCCCGCCCGACCGTGACGGATGCCGATCTGGTCCTGGGTTATCTCAATCCGGATTTTTTCCTGGGCGGGCGCATGAAGCTCTACCCCGAGAAAGCACGTCAGGCGATTCGAGAGCATATCTGCGCGTATACCAAACAGAGTGTAGAGGAAGCGGCGGCGGCGATCTTCCGCATCGTCAACTCGCATATGGCCGATCTGATCCGCAAGAGCACGGTGGAGAAGGGATATCTGCCAAGCCAGTTTTCTCTGTTTCTGTTTGGCGGCGCCGGGCCGGTGCACGGCGTGGCCTTTGGAAGCGATCTGGGAGCGCGCGGGATGGTTGTGCCGGCGATGGCAGCGGCGTTTTCCGCGTTGGGAATTGCATCCTGCGACGTGTTGCAGACGTGCTCTCGTTCGGATCCCATGCCTCTGCCGGTAGCTGCCGGCACGGTCAACAAGATACTGGACTCCCTCAGGCATACAGCCGTGGATGGCCTGCGGAGCGGAAAACTCGGCGCAGGCGAGATCACGGTGGTTCAGCTCGTGAGCATGCGTTACCGGAGGCAGATCCACAACGAGGTCTGGCTGACGCTGCCGGAGGGAACGATTACCACCGAAGATCTCGAGCGGATCCATGAAGCTTTCAAGGTTCGGTATGAGGAACTGTACGGGAAGGGTTCCGCATACGAACAGGCGGGGAAAGAAATCGTCACATTCCGCGTCGATGCCTATGGACGAACGCACAAACCGAAGCTGATTCGGCGCGTTTGTGGGGATACGGATTCCTCCGGCGCGGTCAAACACGAGCGAAGCATTTTCTTTCAAGGTCCCGGGTTTATACCAACGCCCGTCTATGACTATGGACGCCTGAACCCTGGGAACAAGGTTCCGGGTCCGGCGGTGATCGAAGGTCCCACGACTACGGTGGTAATTCCGCCGCAGCGCGAGGGGTATTTGGACGGCTACCGGAACATTATCGTGCAGTAGCACAGGACTAAAGTGGCTACGACAAAACAACTCGATCCCGTCACGTTCGAAGTATTGCGGCACAAGCTCTGGCAGGTCAATGACGAAGCCGGTACAGACTTAATTAGACAACGTAGAGTAAATGAAAAACTAAAAATTATGAATTTGTTAAGGTCTGGTAGGGTCCGGTCGGGTGGTGTGGCGTCTGGCGCGGCGAGCATCGGTAAGTTAATGCAAGGTAAGGATTAAGATGATATAAA
>JAIQEV010000037.1 GCA_020073585.1 Terriglobia bacterium | reverse complement strand
TCCCCCGTCGAGTAGCCCTCCACCTCGCGCAGCACAAACGCCGTGCGCAGCAGCGGCGACAGCTCGTCCAGGTTTTCCCGGATCATCTCCCGCAGCTCCGTCCCGGCGAACACCTGTTCCGGGTTCGGCGCGTCGTCCGCGAAGCGCTCCGCGACCGACAGCGCGTCCTCGTGCGTCGTGTCGTCCAGCGAAACCGCCGGCCGCGACTTCTGGCTGCGCCGCCGCATCAGCGCCGCGTTGATCACGATGCGCGTCAGCCACGTCGAGAATTGCGAGCGCCCTTCGAAGCGCTTCAGGTTGCGGTACGCCGAGAGCAGCCCGTCCTGCACCGCGTCCTCGGCCTCCTCCGCGTTCCCCAGCACCCGCAGCGCGGTCTGAAACAGCGGCCGCTGGTAGCGCCGGAACAGCGTCTCGACTGCTTCCGCGTCGCCGCGTTGTCCCGCGCGGATCAGCTCCGCGTCATTGCCCGCCAGTTTTCCGATCGTCTGTGTCGCCATCTCTTCCCCCCCATGGTTCAAAACTCAATCCCCGCAAAACCAAGCGCAAAATCCGGCCCCCGCCGCGCCCTCAGTGCCCCGCCAGCGGCCCCTGGGGCGGTTCCGCCTTCTTCAGGAACACCAGCAGCGGCATCATCCCCAGAAAAATCACGCCCAGCATCCAGAAGTTGTCGATGAACGCCAGCATCGCCGCCTGCCGCCCCACCAGGTTGTACAGCAGCCGGTGCGCCTGCCCTGCGGCCTGCGCCGCATCCGCCCCGCGCCCCGCGAAATACGCCGACGTCTGGGCCATAAAGCCTTGATACGCCGGGCTCATGGCATTCACGTGCTCCGCCAGGTGCGCCTGGTGAAACTGCGCCCGCCGTTCCAGCATCGTCGTCACCGTGGCGATCCCCACGCTCGCCCCGATGTTCCGCGCCAAATTGATGATCCCCGTGCCCATGTTCGTCTTCTCTTTGGCCACGTAGGAAAACGCCGCCACGTTGATGGGGATGAACAGAAACGCCAGCCCCAGGCTCTGCAGCATCCGCGCCTTCACCGCGATCCCGTAGGAAATATCCAGGTTCCACCCGGCCATCACGAACAGCGCCGCCGAGCACACCACGCACCCCAACATCACCAGCCAGCGCGCTTCCACCTTGGACACCAGCGTCCCCACCACCGGCATCATCAGCATGATCACCAGCCCGCCCGGCGACAGCGCCAGTCCCGCCAGCTCCGCGTTGTAGCCCATCAGCTGCTGCAGAAACTGCGGAATCAGCACCGTGCTCGCGTACAGCACGAACCCCAGAAAGAACATGCTCATCGTCCCGATCGCGAAGTTGCGGTTCTTCAGCATCCGCAGATCCACCACCGGTTCCTTCTCCCGCAGCTCCCAGATCACCGCCGCCGCCAGCCCCACGATCATCAACACGAAAAAGACCCGGATGAAGTCCGAGTGCAGCCAGTCCTCGCGCTGCCCCTTGTCCAGGATGATCTGCAGGCTGCCCAGCCCCAGGCTCAGCAGCCCGATCCCGATGTAGTCCACCCGGAACCCCTGCTTCAAATTGATGCGCTTCATGTACGGCGGATCGCTGATCAGCAGCGACGTCAGCAGCAGCGAGATGATCCCCACCGGCACGTTGATGTAGAAAATCCAGCGCCACGAAAAGTTGTCCGTGATCCACCCGCCCAGCCACGGCCCCAGCGTCGGCGCCACCACCACCGCCACTCCGTACACCGCGAAGGCCATGCCCTTCTTCGCCGCCGGAAACGTGTCGCTCAGGATCGCCTGCTCGCTTGGCTGCAATCCCCCGCCCCCCGCCCCCTGCAAGATCCGGAAGAACACCAGCACGCCAAGGCTCGGCGCCAGCCCGCACAGAAACGAGCTCGCCGTGAACAGCGCCACGCACATCATGTAGAACCGCTTGCGCCCCAGCAGCGACGAAAACCACCCCGACAGCGGCAGCACGATCGCGTTCGACACCAGGTACGACGTCAGCACCCACGTCGATTCGTCGATCCCCGCCGAGAGATTTCCCGCGATGTGCGGCAGCGCCACGTTGGCGATCGAGGTGTCCAGCACCTCCATAAACGTCGCCAGCGTCACCGTTACGGCGATCACCCAGGGGTTGATGCCCCCGTCCGCCGTCCGCAGCTTCGCTAAGATTCGCTCGCCCATGCACCTGTTCTTCCCTCGCCGCTCTTACTTCGTCACCACCGTCACGTCCGCGTTCATCCCCGGCCGCAGCACCGCTTTCTCTCCCGGGATCGCGTCCAGCACGATCTTTACCGGGATGCGCTGCACCACCTTCACGAAATTCCCCGTCGCGTTTTCCGCCGGCAGCAGGCTCAGCCGCGCCCCCGTCGCTCCCGCGATCGAGTCCACGTGCCCGGTGAACGTGCTCCCGTAGGTGTCCACCTGCACGTACGCCTTCTGCCCCGCCTTCATCCGCCGCAGTTGCGTCTCCTTGAAGTTCGCCGTCACCCACACGTTGTGCAGCGGCACCAGCACCAGCAGCCCCTGCCCTCCCTGCACCACCTGCCCCGGTTCCACCTGCTTGCGCGTCACCACTCCGTCCGCCGGCGCCACCACCGTCGCCGCCTGCAGCGTCAGCTCCGCGTACGTCAGCGCCGCCCGCGCCTGCTCCACCCGCGCCAGTTTGGCCTGCGCTTCCGCGCTGCGCATCGTCACCTGCTTCAGGTTGGCCCGCGCCGCCCCGATCCCCGCGCGCGCTTGGTCCACCCGCGCCTGCGCCGCCTGATACGCCGACTGGGTGATCGAGATGTTCCGCTCCGCCTGCGCCAGCCGCTCCTGGTCCGCGTGCAGCGTGCTGCCCGCGGCCTCCGCGTTGGCCCGCGCCGCGTCCAGTTGCTGCTTGGAAATTTCGTCCTTCGCCGCCAGCGGCAGGAAGCGCTCCAGATCGGCCTTGGCCAATTGCGCATTCGCCTGGCTCCGCGCCACGTTGGCCTGCGCGTACGCCAGGTCCGCCGTGCGCGCCAGGTCGTAGGCCCCCTGCGCGCGCTGCAGCTCCGCCTCCGCCCCCGCCAGTTGCGCTTCCGCGCTGGACGTTCCGCTGGCCATGCTCTCGCGCGTCCGCGGCACGTCGATCCCCGCTGCCCGCGCTTCGCTCTCCGCCAGCGTCACCGCCGCCCGCGCCTGGTCCACGTTGGCCTGATAATCCCGCGCGTCCAGCCGCACCAGCACCTGCCCGGCCTTCACCGCCTGGTTGTCCTCCACCAGCACCTGCTCCACGCGCCCGTACACCTTGGCCGCCACCGGCGTGACGTGTCCGTCCACCTGCGCGTCATCCGTGCTCTCCCGCAGGTGGTAATAGAAGTACAGCCCGCTGATCACCGCTAGCAGCCCCATCCCCGCGCCCAGCAGCGCCCGCTGCAGCTTCGGGTTCGCCAGCCCCGTCGCTTCCGCTTTCTGCGCCGGCGGCTCCTCCGCGGCGGCCGGCATCCGCGGCGCGTTTTCCAGTCCGACTTCGATCTCGATGCCCATCAGTCCCTCACTTCGCGTACCGCTTTTCCATCTGTCCGGTGGCCCGCGCCAGTTCCGCCCGCGCCTGATTGCAGCGGTACACCGCCGTGATCTGGTTGTCGTTGGCCCGCTCCAGCGCGGCTTGCGCCGTGATCACTTCGATGTTGCTGCTCACCCCGGCCCGGAAGCGGTCGCGCGACTGCGCCACCTCCTCGTTCGCCAGTTGCACGCTCAGATTCGCCAGCTGCACTTCGCTGCGCGCCGCGTTCAGGTTCACCAGCGCGGTCTTCACCTCCCGCGCGATTTCGTTGCGCAGGTCCGCTTGCTGCTGCTCCAGCTTCTGGATCTCCAGCCCCGCCCGCGCCACCTCCGCGTGTATCCGTCCGCCGGTGAACAGCGGCACATTCACGCTGGCCTGATAGTTGTAGACCGGGATTCCCGTCCCCGCGGAGACCCCCGCATAGGCCCAGTTTCCGTCGAAGCGCAGCGCCGGCAGCCGCGCCGCGCTGGCCGCCTTCCGCGTCTCCCGCGCCGCGCGCAGCTTCGCTTCCAGCGCCTGCCATTCCGGCCGCGCCGCCTGCGCCTGTTCCAGGCTCGCGTCCAGCTCCGGCTGTGACGCATCGAAAAATTCGCTCGCATCGGCCAGCTCGATCTCCTGCCGCGGATCCAGATTCAGCAGCCGGCTCAGCCCATAGAGCGCCGCCGCGCGCTCCGCCTGCCCTTCCAAGAGCCGCTGCTTCTCGTTCTGCAGCTCCACGTTGGCCCGCAGCGTGTCCAGCCCCGTCCCCACCCCGGCCTTCTGCAGGTCCGTCGCCAGCTCAAACAACGCCTCCCCCAGCGCCACCCGCGCTTCCGAGGCCTTTACGCTGGCTTGCGCGCGCAGCGTCGCGATGTATTGCGACACCACCACCAGCACCACTTCCTCGCGCACCCCCAGGCTCGTCGCGCGCTCCGCCCGCGCCGCCTCCCGCGCCGCCTGATACTTCCGCCACAGCGTCAGGTCTAGCACCGGCCCCCCGAACGAACTCCCCGCGCTGAACACCTGGAACGGACCCGCGTGTTGCGGAAACCCGGGAAAGCGCTGCCCGAATCCCGTCTCCAGGTTCAAGCGCCGCGCCGCGTCGTCCACCGTGATCTGCGCCTGCGGCAGCAGCGCCGCCCGCGCCACGTTCTTCTCCTGCTCGCTCTGCGCCGCCGTCAGCGCCGCGATCCGCGCCGTGGTGTTCTGCTTCAGCGCCAGCGCCACCACCTGGTCCAGCGTCAGCCGCAGCACCCCGCTCGGCGCGCTCCCGCCCGGCGCCGCGCTCTGCTGCGCCGCCAGCCGGCCCGGCAGCAGCAGCGCCATCAACAGAAACCCGTAAAAAATAATCTGCGACCCGTTTCCGCCCTTGCCCGGGCCGTTCTTTTCACCGTCCGGGCCCTTCTTGCAGCCCACAATTTTCCGGATGATCTCCTGGTTCAGACAGCCTTCCGCCAGCAACTGCGCGCCCCGCCGGTGGATCTCCTGCAGCAGCTCCCGTCCCGCCGCATCGATAAAACTCACCGCGCACAAATTCACGGAAAATTTCAGTTTCGGGAACCCCGCGTGCAGCTCCCGCCAGCACTGCTCCAGCGTAGCCACCCACGGCCCGGCCAGCCGCCCCTCGACGCTCAGAGTCAGCTTCCCGCGCTTCCGTTCTGTAGTAATCTTCAACATGTTGTTCGCTCTGCGATCATCCCTAGTGTTGACCGCTTTGCGGTCCCACCTATGGGCGACCGCTTCGTCGTCACCCGCATAAAGGTGTCGGCTGTTCCGCCCGTCTTTCCTGCAATTAGACGAACAAATAGCGGAAAACGATGCAAGGAAGTTAAGACATTGTATAAGTATAACTTACGCTGCTTTTGCGGTCTACGCGAAGACTTTAAAAAGACCATATATGGGCAATGGTTTATATTAGGTCTTTTTGAAGTGCTGAAATAAGGTCAGTCACCAACTCTCTCACCTTCTCTCCCGTGCCCCTTCTCCTTTCCTTTCCTCCTGTCCTCCACCCTCGCCTAGCTTGCCCTTCGCTCCCCGGATCAGACCTCACCCACGATTTCTGCAACAGTTTCCGTTTTGCGGTCACAGCATTAGCTGACCGTTTTGCGCTCTCAGAAATAAAGGGAATACGCTCTTTGCGAAACGCCGCATGTTTCAAATTACGACATGTGACTTCGCGCTCTGGTGTTATCGTGGCGATTTCGGAAATTCCATTATTCCATTCTTCATTTTTCTGTTCGTCTCCGGCTTTACCCAGAACGTCATCTTCCAGGACGGCGTGATTGATGCCGGCGTCGAGTTCCTGCAAAAGCCCTACAAGCTCTTCGATCTGGCCCAGAAAGTTCACAACATGCTGGCCACGCGCCCCGCTTCCCGCGCTTGAACCGGCCCGGCGCACGGCTCCCGCCGCGCTCCCCTCCCGGAAAATAGAGGCCGTACCCCGGCGTATACTTGTGCTATAATGTAAGTTTGTTGGTGGTTGCAGGGCCTCTTTTCCACCCCCTTCCTGCCCTGTGCGCTCGAAAAAACGTTAAGCCTCCGACTGCACCCTGTTTCTAGGACCCCTTTCGCCCGTTCGGAGACACGAAGGAAGCGTGTCGCGCCATGAAGTTTTCCATGCAAGCAAGGGCGGCGGCGGGTCTCGCCCTGGCGGGCGCGGTCATCCTGGGCCTCGCTCTCTTTTCCTACCACAATATCCGCGCCGCCGCGGACGACAACCGGGTGGTCTGGCGCTCCCACGACCTTCTCCAGGAAATCGCAGCCACCCGCTCCGCCATCGCCGAGGCTGAAACCAGCAGCCGCGGCTTTGTACTTACCGGCGACAACTCCTACCTCGATCTTTACAATTCCGCGCGTCTCCGCCTCCCGCAACACCTGGACCGCCTGCGGCTGCTGGTTGCGGACAACCCCCGCCAGCGCCAGCGTCTCGCCTCCCTGGAGTTCCACCTTGCCGCGCGCCTGGACCTGCTCCAGCAAGCCCTGGACCTGCACCGCCGCGCCGGCTTCGCAGCTTCCCGCGACTTTGTCCAGACCGGCGGGGGCGCGGCGGAGATGCGCCAGTTCTTCCAGACCGCCGCCGAGATGCAGCAAGCAGCCGAAGACCTTCACCACTCCCGGGAACAAACCTTCGCTCTGCTCTCCCGCAGGACCCTCGCGCTGATTGCCGCGGTCGTGGCCGCGCTCCTCTTTCTGCTGGGCGCGGTCTACTACATGCTGGCGCGGGACATCCAGGATCGCCGCCGCGCTGCCGCGGCCCTGCGCGAGAGCGAGGAACGCTATGCCCTGGCCGTGGGCGGTTCCAACGACGGCTTGTGGGACTGGCATATCCCCACCAACGAAAATTTCTTGTCTCCGCGCTTCAAGCAGATTCTGGGCTTTCAGGACTCCGAGCTGCCCAATGTCTATGAGAGTTGGGCCAGCCGCATTCATCCCGACGATCGGAACAGCGTGCACTCGGCGTTGCAGGCCCATCTGCAGGGCTCGCTTCCGGCCTTCGAGGTCGAACACCGCCTGCTGCACAAGAACGGCAGCTACCGCTGGGTCCTCGCGCGGGGGATCTCCCGGCGCGACGCCGCCGGCAGGCCCTGCCGCATGGCCGGCTCCTTGACCGACATCAGCGCGCGCAAGTTTGGCGAAGAAATCGTCAGCCAAGCCAACAGTTTTCTCGATTCCATCGTCGAAAACATCCCCAACATGGTCTTCCTCAAGGACGCCCAGGACCTGCGCTTTGTCCGCGTCAACAAAGCCGCCGAAGAGCTCCTGGGCTTTGCCCGCACGGAGCTCCTGGGCCGCAATGTCTACGATCTGTTCCCCAAGCCGGAGGCCGACTTCTTCACCTCCAAGGATCGCGAGGTCTTCTCCAGCGGCCGGCTGGTGGACATTGCCGAGGAAGCCCTGCATACCAAGCGCCAGGGCGTCCGCATTCTCCATACCAGGAAAATCTCCATTCGCGACGCTTCCGGCTCTCCGGCCTTTCTCCTCGGTCTCTCCGAGGACATCACCGAGCGCAAGCAGATGGAGCAGGCCCTGCGCCAGAGCGAAGAGCGCTTCCGCAATCTGGCGGAGGTCTCCCCGGTCGGATTCTTCTACACCGATGCCCAGGGGCAAAGCCTGTACGTCAATCATCGCTGGTGTGAGATCACCGGTCTTTCCTCCAAACAGGCGCGCAACGGAGAATGGACCCAGGCCCTCCATCCCGGCGACCGCGAACTCGTCGTCAGCGGCCTGGCGCGCGCTATCCGCCAGGGCTCCCGCTTCCACTCCGAGCATCGCTACCTGAATCCTAGCTTCGGCGTGGTGTGGGTCATCGCCCAGGCCGCCCCCGTCGTCACCCACGATGGAAAAATCACCGGCTATGTGGGCTCCCTGACGGACATCACCGAGCGCAAAAAAATGGAAGACGAGGTGCGCCGCTACCAGGAAGAATTGGAGCAGCGCGTCCGCGAGCGCACCACCCAATTCTCCCAGGCCAACGCCATTCTGCGCGAAAAGATGCAGGAGCACCTGCGGATGCTGGAAGAGCTGCGCGAATCCCAGCAGCGCCTCTCCCTCTACGTCCGGCAATCGCCCATGGCCGCCATCGAATGGAACCACGCTCTGCAGGTCACCGAATGGAATCTCGCCGCCGAGAAAGTCTTCGGATACTCCCGGGCCGAGGCTTTGGGGCGGGAACTCAATTTCATCTTCCCGGAAAGCGCCCGCGAACATTTGCGGGAGATCGCCGGCGGCCTCCTCGCGCGTTGCGGCGGCGCCCGCGGCACCCAGGAAAACATCACCAAGGACGGCAAAATCATTCTCTGCGAATGGTACAGCTCTCCCTTGGTGGACGCCGCCGGGCAAGTCGTCGGAATCGCCTCCCAGGCCAACGACATTACCGAGCTCCGCAAGCTCGAAGAGCAATATCGTCAAGCGCAAAAAATGGAAGCCGTCGGCCAGCTCGCCGGGGGCATCGCCCACGACTTTAACAATCTGTTAAGTGCCATTCTGGGCTACTCCGATCTCGTCATGGAAGCCATGGCCCCCGGCGATCCCCAGCGCAAGAAAATCGAACACATCGAGAAAGCCGGCCGCCGCGCCGCTTCCCTCATCCAGCAATTGCTGGCCTTCAGCAGAAAACAGGTTCTGGCCCTCCGCGTCCTGGACCTGAACGGCTTCCTCCAGGACATGGATCACCTGCTGCAGCATCTCATCGGAGAAAATATCGAACTGCGCAGGCATGCCGATCCTTCCCTCGGACAAGTGCGAGTCGACCCCGGACAGATGGAGCAGGTCGTCATGAATCTAGCCGTCAACGCCAGAGACGCCATGCCCCACGGCGGCATTCTCACTCTGGAGGCCGCCAATGTGACTCTGGACGAGGAGTACTGCCGCAAGCATGTAACCGGAGAGCCTGGAGAATACGTCATGCTGGCCATCTCGGACACCGGGACCGGTATAGACGAGGCCACCCGGCAGCGCATCTTCGAGCCCTTTTTCACCACCAAGGAGCCGGGCAAGGGCACGGGGCTGGGACTCTCCACCGTCTACGGTATCGTCAAGCAGAGCGGCGGGCACATCGAGGTCTACAGCGAGGTGGGCAAAGGCACATCCTTCAAGATCTACCTGCCGCGCGTAAACGAAAAACCGCAGGCCTTGCCGGCCGCCACGCCCCAGCAAGGAGAGATGCGCGGCACGGAGACCGTCCTCGTGGTCGAGGACGATGAGGAATTGCGCACCATGGCCCGCGAGTATCTCGCCGCGCAGGGCTACACCCTCCTCGTGGCCAGCAACAGCGCCGAGGCGCTCCCCATTGTGGAAAGTCATCCCGGACCGATTGCGATCGTGATTACCGATGTGGTCATGCCCGGACTAAGCGGTCCCCAGCTGGTTCAGAAATTGACGGAGTTGCGCCCCGGCATCAAGGCGCTCTACGTCTCCGGCTACACGCAAGATGCCATCGTTCACCACGGAGTGCTCGATCCGGGAATTGAGTTCCTCGCCAAGCCCTACCGGCCTTCCGATCTGGCGCGCAAAGTGCGCGGCATACTGGACAAGGCCGCGCCGCAGCGCAAGGAAAATGCGCCGCGCGCGCTCGAGGGGAAGCCGCAATAACAGCCCGGCCGGACGCGGGTTCCGTCTTCTTCGCGGCCAGCTAGAAACTGATCCAGCCGGCGCGGATGAGCCACAGCGACCCGGCGCCCACCACCATCCACAGCAGAACGCCCTGCAGCAGCGGCCGCCAGCCCACTTGCTTGAGCGTGCCCCGGGAGATGCCCGTGCCGATCAGGAACAGCGTGGCCGTCAGCCCCAGGCGTCCCAGGTTGAACAGGGCGTGCGTCGCCCCGGAAATCCGCGGCACGTAGGTGTTGACCACCGCGGCCAGGCAAAACAGAAAAATAAACCAGGGAATCTGCACCCGCGAATCGCTCTTCCGCGCCGCCGCCGTGCCCAGCGACAGCGGCACGATCCACAGCGCTCGCGCCAGTTTCACCGTCGTGCCCACCACCAGGGCCGCCGCGCCGTAGCGCGCCGCCGCTCCCACCACCGAGCTCGTATCATGAATCGCCAGCGCCGCCCACAGCCCGAACTGCCCCTGCGTCAGATGCAGCGACCAGCCGATCAGCGGAAAGATCAGCAGCGCGATGGAATTCAGAATGAACACCGTGCCCAGCGAGACGGCCATCTCCTCCTCGCCGGCTTCGATGATCGGTCCCACCGCGGCAATGGCGCTGCCGCCGCAGATGGCCGTGCCCGTGCTGATCAGAAAGGACGGCGCGCCCTGCACCTGCAGCAGCCGCCCGATGGCGTATCCCGCGCTCAAGGCAAACGCGATGCCCACCGCGGTGTACACAAATCCGCTGCGTCCGGCCTTCAGCACTTCCTGCAGATTCATGCCGAATCCCAGGGCCACCACCGAGGACTGCAGGAGGAACTTGGCGAGGTTGCGGCTGTCGGTATGAAAGGGATGGGCGAAACTCAGCCCGTACAGCAGGCCCGCGGTCAGCGCCAGGGGCGGAGAGAGCAAACCCGTCGCGGAGACGATCAGCCCCAGGAAAAATAGCGTTTTCGTGTTTATGTTCATAGGATCCCTGTTAGTTTAGCAGGCCGCGGACTTTTCCGGTGCGCTGCGGCGGCAGGAATTTCTTCCGCGAAGTGCGCGCGCTTCACGGCTTTTTCTTGTCCGAGGCGGCGGGCCGGGCGGATTTTGCGCGGCGATGCGCCGGGGCCAGGAGGGCCGCGACGATCTTTCTGGCGGCGGCCTGGCTCAGCGGGCAGGAGGAATCGTTGATGCGGCACTGCGCCAGCGTCAACTGGCAGGGGCAGGGGCAGCTTTCCGCGTTGAAGCGGCGCAGCGCAGCCTGCTTCTGTTCCGGAGTGAGCTTCGCGAGGTCCACGCCGGGAAGCTCGGTGGCGCGGTCGGCGTGCTGCAGAAAGATCTGGCCGGTGTCCTCGAAAGTTTCGATCCGGGCGCCGAAAGGCAGGCCGAGCAGCGCGCGAATCTCCGTTTCGTAGAGCGCCGGGTCGCGCAGCCCGGTGTGCTTCTGCACCACGCGCCCTTCGGTGTCCAGCAGGAACGACGTGGGCAGCGCGGGAATTCCGCCGTAACTCGCGCGCAGCTCCGGCGGGGTGATGGCCACGGGATAGTTGATGCCGAACTCCTGCACGAACTTCTGCACGCCCTCGATCGCATCGTCGTCCACGGTGAGGCCGACGATCTGCAGCTTGCCGGCGTATTTCGCCTGCAGCTCGATGAGATCGGGAACTTCCGCGCGGCAGGGCTTGCACCAGGTGGCCCAGAAATTGAGCAGGACCACTTTGCCGCGCAGCGCTTCGAGCGCGAGCGGCTTGCCGTCGAGATCTTTGAGCGCAAAAGGCGGGGCCGGGTCGGGATTGCGCACGAAGCGGATCACCGGACCGGCGGCGGCGACATTGCCCGCCGCGGTGCCGGGCGCGCCGTCCGCGGGAGCGGGACTTTGCGCGGCGGCGAGGCCGCTCAGCAGCAGCCCCAGCACCAGGAGCAGCCCGGATTTCGCGGAATGGGCGGTGATGCGCATCCCTATCATTGTATAACCGCCCGGGGGATTGTGGGCGGAGAAGCAGGGAAGTAAAGAAGTAAAGAGGTAAGGAAGTAGGGAGTAAGAGAGATTCCTCGACTGCGCGGGCCGATAAAACCGGCCCGCTGCGCTCGGAATGACGAACGGTTCCTTTCCGGCCGGCCGCGCTGCACCCGGAAGGACGAGAAGCGTTTCTGAGGTATTGTTAATCGCATCGTGATGACGGCGAACAAGACGAGGCCGGCGCTGCTGGAGATGCGGCACGTCACGGTGCTGCGCGGGGAGCGCGCGGCGCTGGACGACGTTTCGCTGCGCATCGGCGACGGGGAGCACGTGTGCATCCTGGGGCCGAACGGGTGCGGGAAATCCACGCTGATCAAGACCATTACCCGGGAATGCTATCCCGTGGTCCAAGAGGGCTCGTCCATCTCCATTCTGGGCAAGGAACGCTGGGACATTTTCGAGCTGCGCGCGCTGCTGGGCATCGTTTCGCCGGACCTGCTGGCGATGTGCGCGACCGACGCCACGTGCCGCGACGTGGTGCTCTCGGGATTCTTCAGCAGCACGCGCATTTTCCCCAATCACCATCCCGCGCCGGAGCACCGGGAGCGGGCCGAAGCGGCGCTGGCGCGGCTGGGCATCGCGCATCTGGCGGGGCGCGCGGTGGCGGAGATGTCCTCCGGGGAGGCCAAGCGCACGCTGATTGCCCGCGCCCTGGTGCACAATCCGCGGACGCTGCTCTTCGACGAGCCGAGCAACGCGCTGGACATCGCCGCGCAGATGCAACTGCGCGCGACGATGCGCGAGCTGGCGCAGGCCGGGCTGGGGATTCTGCTGGTGACGCACCACGTCTCGGAGATCATCCCGGAGATCGAGCGGGTGGTGCTGCTGCGCGCCGGGCGCATCCTGGCGGACGGGCCGAAGGCGCGCGTGCTGACGTCCGAGCGGCTGACGGAGCTGTTCGGGGCGCCGGTGCGGCTGGCGCAGCACGACGGACACTTCCATTTGTGGTAGCCGGTACCAGGACCCTGCCTTTTTGCCACCCCCACCCCCGGTGTTTTTTGTAAGAGCGGAATCTAAAGGGGTTACACGGGAGGGATGGACAAAAGTATCAAACGAAGGGAGTTGAAATTCTTTGTTTGCATATTCTTGCGGATGGGTTGGTAAGAGCTGATTCTGCAGGGGTTGCGGAAGCGGTTCCGCGAGCCGGAAGTTCGTAAAGTGGATGCAGGGAAAAGGGATTTGCGGGCGGGCAGGTTGCGCGGACAAGGGCGTGTCGTCCTGTCTCCTCCGCGCCGAACACAAACGACATTATATCTCAACCGATAAACATGTTCGATATAATTTTTCGGGTATTCGAATGTTGTGGCGGAGCGCCTTCGCTCTTATCGAGAGCCACCCGCCAAAGTATGTCATTACTCGACTGTGTCGTTAAGACGAACGGCAACTCTGCTATGACCCACATAATCGCGCCAGACAGCCTTCGCAAATTCTTGCGCGAAGCTCTTATATGCGGTGAAAAACCGTAGAAAGAGAATCAGTGAAACAGCCGCGAGTCCAGCGAGTAGTGCAGCTTCGGACCCTGAATTGACGAATCCGAGTCCACACAGATGCCCAGAGCAGAGGAACGCCAGTAAGAATGCGGCAAGACTGGTCTTTTCAAGCCAAGCACGCATAGCCGGACTTACGGTGAAACGAATCGGAAGGAAAGCGAATATCACAATGCATGCCAAAGCTAAAGTGAGGAATCCGATAGCCAGCTTCGTGAGACATTCAGCCTGAGAAATAGCTGAGGTCCAGCCAACGAAGTATGCGAATCCAAAAAAAGAAGCAGTGGCGAGCCCACGCATCAAAGTATACATACCCTCGAATTGCTCCGGGTAGGCGGCGATTTTCTCTCGTATGAGAACCCCGCGGCTCAGCAAGAATGCGTCTTGCCGCCGCCTCGTGACAGCGGCGAACTCCGGATCATTTTTTCGCGCTGGCGCCTTTTCGACCATCAGGTCTATGCCAAAGCTGCTCCTGACAATGCTGGCGAGCTGTTCCTTGAACTGCTTCGAGAATGTGGGGTTTTCGGGATCCAAGAAAAAATCAGAAGGATATCGCGAGTTTCCAAACGAATCCTTGGTTCGAGATGGAAGAGCTTGGGTAGCCAGAGTTTGGATAAAATGCCCCACGATGTAGGCAAGAACTACAGCGATTAGGGCCGACCCCACTTCTTTCGAAGGCCAAGAATGTTTGAAGAGTCCAAAGGGAAGCCAAATCAATCCTAGGAGGCCAAAACCCGGTAAGAAATACCCGTAAACATCGTAAAAGTTGAATCTCTCAATCATGCCAGCGCTCGACGGAGAGGTTCGAAATAAGCCGTGTCCTGCCTTTGAATCTCGGACAGTAGTTGTCTAACAATACCCTCAGCCTCACCGAAGCGCTCGTCCTTCAGAATGACTGAGGCGACACGATGATGCCCGCCGCCCCCATAGCGCTCAAAGATCGGACCTAGAGGCACGCTATCAAACTCAATCCAGGGGTTTCTCATTGCGGTAATTTTCGCGCTTTTATCGCCGCGAACGAGGCCTATAGAGTATCGGGCCCGAGGGAAGAAATAGAAAGGAGCGTATCGGCTAACAATCTCATTGGGCTTCGCATCCAACAGAAAAAAAACAATTTCACCCCCTTCGAGATGCGCAGAGCCCCGAAAACTTGCCAAGCCCGCATCAATCAAGGCACGTGACTCGTTCGATCTGTCACGAACCTCCAGGAGCTTCGCAACTTCGCCCAAACTGCCATTTCGCAGAGCTTGAATTAAAAAACCACAGTATTCCGCGTCACTCCGAATAATTAAACTGCGGTGTATTACAAGTGCGGGGGTGTCTCCGAAAACCGCCTCGCGTACGTCTGCATAATTAGCAGAGTCGATTTTATCTGCCCAATCCACCATCTCCCGATAACTAGCCCTCTTTGAATTGAACCAATCTGAAAAGTTCCGCCATAGCAAGAGCGCGCAAGAGCCTGCCGCGCTGTCGTACAAAAGCCGGGGTTCTTTTCGCCGTTCGTAATCAAGCCGAAGTTCCTGGGACAAAAAGGTAGTCGAATGGTGGTCTGCCCAAAACTGTGCGTCAGGGTGATAAAGAAAATCGACGACAGCTGACGGAGTATCTAAGCGATTGGAAGCCCAGCCAGCCCGCAGATCATAGTTGACGGGGCAGAATCGCTTAAAAGACCATCCTTGCTGTTCTAGGAGGTCTGATGCGAGTACTCCTGAGATGACCCCATCAAAGCAGGGAAAGTGGAGATACAGTGTTGCATCGTGTCGCACTAGTCTGCCCCCTTAGGGACGTTCCGGAGTTCTGCCCGGACCATTTCTCCTCGTTCTGTATTATTCGGGAGAAGCATAGCAGCATCTTGCATAAGGTCAACAACAAGCGGTGCTGGTGTAAGGGCGGTTGGTTTATGAGCCAAACGAACGATTCGCCCGTCTTTGCTTCTCAATGACTTACATAGTCCTAGTCCCCTCTATTTCAGGGGCGGGTGGCCCGCTCCTCCGGATTTTCCCCTTCTTCCTGGCGGCGCAGTGTTTGGGTGCTTCATCGTGGAACAGGGCGATAGGGGTGGCACGAACCCGCTCGGTGATTAAACTTAGGCCACCCACCACCCCGAGCCTGCTTGCTCATCAAACCTGGGCCACCTGCCATGGAGTCCTGTGGTTCGGATTCCGACCAACGGCCGTGTCATTGGCCCGTGCATCGAGGCCCGGTCCAGAACAGATTCCGGAGGCAGTGAGGCGGGGTGCTATCGGAGCAACTTCCTGGCAGGGTCCTGAGCGCAAATCGGCACCTCGTCCGGTTCTTCAATCAAGACCCCGGTCCGCTTGCTCTGCATGCCAAGCAGGATTCTGAATTTCGGAAAAATTCCTGGGAGCGATGCGGATACTGAAAAGTCAGAAACGATCGTCGCAGACTGCGTTCTACGGAGGAGCGGCCAGTGGAAACACAGTCTTCCCGTGGAAGACGTCCAGGGAGGTACCCGTTTGTTGCCGAAGTGCGGGCGACGGATTTGGCCTCCGGAAAACAGGTCTATGGCGAAACGGAGGATTTGAGTAAAGGCGGATGTTGCATCCGTACTCGTGAGCCATTGCGTCGTGGCAGCTTGATCCAGCTGGAAATCAAGAAAGGCGAAATTCTTTTCGTGACGCGAGCAACCGTAGCGTACAGCCTGGAAGCCAAAGCGATGGGGGCAGCTTTTCTGAACGTGCCATCCGAGCAGATGCCAATTCTCGCAGGCTGGCTGCAAGCTGCCATCCCAACCCTTCGCCGCAATGTAAAGGAAGAACAACCGGGCAGTGGGGCTGCGGATGCTCTCCTTGAAAAACCGGAGACAATCGGCGATTAGGCTAGCCCGGCGGGTGAGATCCACCCGCTTTCTTCTCCTATCGAACGGTTAGCAGCAGTTCCCGGACTTGTTGCCTCATGTGTTTCTGTGCCTTCGCAAGACGTTCAGGATCTCGGACCAACGTTTGGACCACTTCAGACTTGAGCAGATTAACCACCTCAGGGTCACCCGAGGTCGCCATTTCCTCAAAAAATGCGAAGAGTTTGGTTAGGGTTCGTTCGTCTTCCGGTTCATCGAGTCGCGCACGAAGGTAGGGAACTACCACCGTTGCAAAGACCAAATAGTTCCCTGGGCGTTCTTTATCCCAGTCCACCCAATCGCTGAACTCCTGTTGATGCAGTGCAGCGAGCTGTAGGAAACCTTCGAGGATGCGTTTTTCAAGATCGCTGTAGCTTAAAGACTTAATCGCCATGCTCATTTCCCCTGGTGGGTGGCCGACTCCTGCGGATTTTTGCCATCGTCCAGGCGGCGCACGGGGAGAGGATACCACTTCCGTAAGTTATCGAGGAGTAGTGGGACGGGGCACCCCGAAGCTGCTCGGTCACAAAGTCTGGGCTACCGCCGAAGAGAGATTCCTCGCTCCGCTGGGAATGACGGAGTTGGGGGCGCGCGAAGGCGCCGCGTCAGATGGGGCGGCGGAGGCCGAGTTTGCGCATGCGGGCTTGCAGGGTGGTGCGCTTGAGGCCGAGGAGGGCGGCGGCGCCGTTAGGGCCGGCGATACGCCAATGGGTGTGGCGGAGGGCGCGGAGGATGTGCTGGCGCTCGGCTTCTTCGAGAGTGGAGATGGGGGTCTCGGCGGGAGCGCGGGAGGGAACGAAGGAAAAGGCATCGCCGAAGGCGGCGGCGGGCGCGGGCTTCAGCTCGGCGAGAGGGACGCGGAGTTCGTTGCCGGGAGAGAGGAGCACGGCGCGCTCGATGAGATTTTCGAGTTCGCGGATGTTGCCGGGCCAGGAGTAGCGGGCCAGGGTGTCCATGACCTCGGCGGGGATGTACTCGACTTTTTTGTTGAGCTGGCGGCTGTAGCGCTGCACGAAGTAGCGGACCAGGAGGGGCACGTCCTCGCGGCGCTCGCGCAGCGCGGGAACGTGAATGGGGAAGACGTTGAGGCGGTAGTAGAGGTCGCTGCGGAACTGTTTTTCGGCGACGAGCTTGGCGAGGTCGCGGTTGGTGGCGGCGACGACGCGGGTGTCCACGCGCAGGGTGCGCGGGCTGCCGAGGCGCTCGAACTCCTGCTCCTGGAGGACGCGGAGGAGTTTGGGCTGCAGGTCGAGGGGGATGTCGCCGATTTCGTCGAGGAAGAGGGTGCCTTTGTCGGCGAGCTCGAAGCGGCCGATCTTCTGGGCGATGGCGCCGGTGAAGGCGCCGCGCTCGTGGCCGAAAAGCTCGGATTCGAGGAGGCCGGAGGGAATGGCGGCGCAGTTGACCTTGACGAAGGTGCGGGCGCGGCGGGCGCTGAGGTTGTGGATGGCGCGGGCGATGAGCTCCTTGCCGGTGCCGGTTTCGCCGAGGATGAGCACGGCGGTGTTGGCGGCGGCGACCAGCTCGACCTGGGCGAGGGTGCGCTTGAGGGCGGCGCTTTCGCCGATGATCTCCTCGAAATTGAACTCGCTGCGGATCTCTTCCTCGAGGTAGAGCTTTTCCTCGGCGAGCTTGTTCTTGAGGGCGTCAATCTCCTTGAAGGCCAGGGCGTTTTCGACGGCGATGGCCACCTGCCCGGCGACCTGGCGGAGAAGCTCGACGTCGGCGTCGGGGAAGGCATCGGGGCGGCGGCTGGCGAGATTGAGAGTGCCGAAGGTGCGGCCGTGGGTGAAGAGCGGAACGCAGCAGATGGAGGTGACGCCTTCGCGGCGCAGGATGCCGATGATCTCGCCGGGGAAGCGGTCGAGTTCGGGGCCGCGCAGGAGGCAGGGCTGGCCGGTGGAGAAACAGCGGCCGGAGGGCGAGGCGTCGAGGGGCACGACCATCTCCGTGCGGAGGAGGCCCTGGGCGCCGGGGAAATCGAGGGCGTGGAGGCGCAGGAGGCCGCTGGCGGGATCGAAGAGGGCGAGGCTGGTGTAGTCGTGGTGGATGACGCGCTCGAGAGTGGTGACGATGCCGCGGAAAAGCTCCTGGAAGTCGCGGTGGGCGACGAGCAGGTTGTTGACTTCGAGGAGGACCTGGAGGCGGTCGCGTTCGCGGGCCAACTGCTGCTGGTAGGCCTGGGAGCTCTCGGAGTTGAGGGCGTTGTCCACGGCGACGGCCACCTGGCTGGCGACGCGCTGCATGAACTGCAGCTCGGCGTCGGTGATGCGCTGGGCGGCGCGGCGGCCGAAGGCCAGCGCGCCGAGGCGGCGCTGCGCGGTGGTCAGGGGCAGCAGGGCGCAGGAGTGCACGCCCTGGGTCTGGAGGAGTTGCATGAATTCCGGATAGCGGGAATCGGCGGCGGAGTCGGCGACGAGAAAGGGCTGCTGCGTCTGCCAGACCCAGCCGGAGGGAAATTTGTCCACGGGGGCTTCGGTGCCGACGGCCTGCGTGGTGGGCAGGCGGGATTCGAGGAGGTGCAGGCGCATGACGTTGCGCGCGGGATCGTGGAGCACCAGGGCCAGGAAATCGAAGGAGACGACGGAAGGGAGGCGGCCGGAAAGATCGTGGAAGAGGGCTTGCAGGTCGCGGTGTTGGGCCACGGCTTCGCTGACTTCCAGCAGGGCTTCGAGCTGGCGCCGGGATTGTTCCAGCGGCGCGGCCGCGTTGGGGGCGGAAGGAACGGGATCGGCCATGGCAGGCAGGATAGCACCGCGTTCCACAGGGCCTCAACCGGCAGGGCGGGAGGCCGAGCGTTCGCGCGCATATGGATGGACGGCGAGGCGGATCGTTAACGGAAGCCGGGTATTAGCGCTGCGAGGATGCGCTCAGCCGGATGTAGAGGAAAGCCCCGGCCGTGTAGATGGTAGGCCCGTGGGGGCTCGAACCCCAGACCTCCACCGTGTCAAGGTGGCGCTCTAACCAACTGAGCTACGGGCCTAAAGCGCAACCAGTTTAACACGAGTGCGAACGTGTGGCGGAATCGGGAAGGAGGGCCGAGAGCGGGCCGGCGGCGGCCGGGAAAGCGGACTAGGATTGTCCAACTTGTTGAATCAGTTAACCCTGCGGGCGCTTTTTTTGTTTGACGCCAACAGGGGATCGTGGTATTCGATGGGTGCCCTTCTAGCAGTTGTTCGCGAGTGAGTCCTTCGCGACGGAAACTCCTGTTGAGGAAGCATCTCACGCACGAGGGGTCTCCTGCCTCATTCCGGACATCCATGACAATTTGGTTCAGTGTTTCTATTTGCGCGGCTAGCGACCGCCCAAAGGAGCTTTCATGAAGCCCGCGACACCACTGCAGCTCATCGCCCTGCCGCTGATTCTCGGATGCGCCGCGGTGCTGGCTTTTGCCGGTGCCGGCGCGGGGCAGCCTGCCAACAAGGAGGCCGGGCCCGCACCCGCCCAGGAAAAGGCCAAAGCGGCGGCGCCCGCGGGGGCCGACGGTGATTATGTAGGCAGCGACACCTGCATAACCTGCCATGAAGATCAGCAGCGCCGCTTCAAGAACACCATCATGGGCAAGGTGATGGCCAATTCCCGGACGCCCCTGGAGGCCCGCGGTTGCGAAGCGTGTCACGGGCCGGGGAAAGCCCACGTGGAAGCGGGCGGCGGCAAGGAGACCATTCCGGTGCGCTTCGGGCGGGATTCCAAGAATTCGGTCGCGGAGCAAAACGACGCCTGCCTGAGCTGCCATGCGCGCGGCAACCGCCTGTTCTGGAAGGGCAGCCCGCACGATTCCCGGGGCATGGCCTGCGTGGACTGCCATCAGGTGAAGCAGGAGCTGCACGTAGCGTTGTCTTCCGACGGGCGCTACAACGCCCCGCTGTCGGAGAACCGGGGCGTCAAGAAGTCGCAGCCGGAGTTGTGCCTGCAGTGCCACCAGATGCGGCGCGCCCAGTTGCAGCGCTCGTCGCACATGCCCTACCGCGAAGGCAAGGTGACCTGCACCAGCTGCCACAATCCGCACGGCTCGCCGAATCCCAAGCAGCTCCTGCAGAGCACGACCAACGAGAATTGCCTGAGCTGCCACACCGAGCGGCGCGGCCCCTTCCTGTGGGAGCACCCGCCGGTGATGGAGAATTGCGCGAACTGCCATGAGCCGCACGGCACCAGCAACCCGCAGTTGCTGAAGGTGCGCATGCCGCGGGTCTGCGATTCCTGCCACGTGGCCACGCGGCACCCAACGCAAGCGCAACCCCTGGGCTCGATCAAGAATTTCAACCGCGGCTGCACCAACTGCCATTCCGCCATCCACGGGTCGAATCACCCGTCGGGCGACAAGTTCCTACGCTAGGAAGGGAGAGCGCGAAAATGAGAAAATTCATGCAGTTCGCAGCATTGGCAGGCATAGCGCTCCTGTTGTGCCCCGCGGGCCTCTTCGCCCAGGAGCAGAGCACCGAGCATGGGAGCATCGATTTCGGGGTCCGGTATGATTGGGGCGAAGTGGATGGCCGGCCGGATCTCCTGTCCGGTCAATGCCTGGGCTGCGGAAGCCCGTTCCAACCTTCCTTGAATAGCTCGAAATACGGCGAGTACCGCGATATGCGCAACGGCTTCTACGTCCGGCGCTTCGACGTCAAGTTCGAAAACGTGCTGGACTCCAAGAATTACGTCTCCCTGCAATCGCAGAAGACGCTGTACCGGGACCAGAGTTACCTGGGGACCTTCGGGCAGTACGGCAAGTTCAAGATCCAGTTCCGTTACGACGAGACCCCGCATATCTACAGCAACACCACGCGCACCCTGTTCACCGAAACCGCGCCGGGTGTGTGGAGCTTCCCGGCGCTGCTGCGGCAAACCTTGCAGGCCACCACCGCCGCCAATCTCCCCTCGGTCATCAACACGCAGCTGGTGCCGCAGTTCAACTTCCTCACCCCCTCGATCATCCGCAAGGCGGGAACCGTGCTGGCTGCCTACAATCCGACCGCGGACTGGGACCTGAATTTCCTGTTCCGGCGGGAAAGCGAAAAGGGCACGCGGCCCATCGGGCTGGTGATGAACTCCAGCCCCAGCACCACCACCAGCAGCGGTTATGGCGTCGAGCTCCCGGAACCCGTCAACTACTTCATCAACACGGTGCGGTTCGGCGCCGAATACGGCAGGCGCAGCTGGGCCCTGCAGGCCGGCTACATGGGATCGTTCTTCCAGAACAATATCGGCGCGCTGACGTGGGACAATCCGTTCCGGCTCACCCTCGAGAGCGCGGGCAATCCGCTGACTGGGCGCATGGACTTGTACCCCGACAACCACGCGCATTACCTGCTGTTTGCCGGGGGAACCGATCTGGGCAAATACCTGCATCTGACCGGCAGCCTGAGCCCCGGCTGGCTGCGGCAGAACGACGCCTTCCTGCCGTACAGCACCAACACGGCCCTGCTGACCTGCGGCGACGGGACCCAGGCCTGCACCTCGCTGGCCGCGCTGCCCGTGGCGAGTCTGGGGGGCAGCAAACAGACCCTGGCCATGAATTACACGCTGACGACCACGCCCTGGAAGAACCTCCAAGCCAAGGCGGCCTACCGGCACTACGACTACAACAACAACACCCCGGTGTTCTCCTTCACGCCCGCCGAGGGCGACGCCTCGGCGCCGGCCCTGGGCACGGCCGTGGAGAACACTCCATTCGGCTACAACCGGAAGAACCTGGAGCTGAGCGGCAACTGGTTCTTCACCAAGCGGAGTTCTTTCAAGATCGGGTACGAAGCGGAATGGATGGACCGCGCGCATCGCGACGTGACGCATTCCCTGGAGAACACGATCGTCACCGCCCTGGACCTGAGCCCCAACAAGGACCTGCTTGTCCGGATCTCCTACCGGCACGCCGATCGCAAACCCGACGCGTACCTGGATGACGTGTCCGAGGAAATTTCCGGGAACATTCCGGTGGACAGTCCCTACGGGCGGCGCTTCGACGAAGCGGCCCGGCTGCGGAACAGCGCCGATGGCCTGGTGCAGTACAGCCCGTTCGACAAGCTGACGCTGTCGGCCTTCGGCGGCACGCTGCAGGACGACTACAACCGGGCCGGGGGCACCAACAACGCCACGGCGCTGAACTTCCTCACCGGCGCGGCGGCCACCACCAGTCCCTATTACCTCTACGGGCTGTTGAAGGACATTTCCTACAACTACGGCTTCAACGCGGACTACGCGGTTTCGACGGAGGTAACCCTGTTTGCCGAGTACTCGCGCGAAAATTACCACAAGCGGATGATCACCCGCTATCGCGCGCCGGAGCAAGGCGCAACGGGGACCGCGAACGGCTGCGGCCCGAACAGCGCGTTGTTGCCCGACCGCGGCGCGTGCGACACCCCCAACAACGACTGGGAAAGCACTTCCCGCGAACGGGTGGACATCTGGTCCGCCGGCGCGGACACCTATGTGGGCAAGAAGGCCTATATCACCGCCTACTACTCGCTGTCGGCGGCGCGCGGCATTGTCTTTTCGAGCTATCTGGGCGACCCCATCAACCATCCCAACCAGCCGCTGGCCAATGATCCGAACCGGTTCATGCTGGTCGGCACCAACTCCGCCACGCCCTATCCGGAGACGGTCAACCGCAATCACGAGGTTGTGGTGATCTTCAAGTACAAGCTGACGAAGAACCTGCTGCCGAAACTCGAGTACCGCTACCAGCGATGGGATTACAAGGACTACCAGACTTCGCCCATGACGCAGTACATGGGCTGCGTGAGCCCGATTCCCAACGGGCCTCCCGTCACCAATTCCGTGGCTGGCTGCACGACTCCGCTCCTGACCAGCAACACTCCCAGTCCGGTGGGCGTCGCCAGCCCCTTCTATCCCGGGTACGTGGTGGGCGATACGTCGTCCGCGCGGTTCCTGTTCCTGGGTGTGGATCAGCCCTCGTACCACGCCCACTACTTGACGGCCACGCTGGAGTATCATTTTTAGGTGTCTTGCAATGCCGGGGGCGGGAGGAATAGCCTGTCCCTAGGTCCATCCTTCAGGAGGAAAAGAGCATGAACGCAGCACGGAGCAGGAGAATGGCGGTCGGGGCGATGAGCCTGGTTTTGCTTGCTTTGCCGGTCACGGCTATCGCCGCGGACGAGGGCGCCGATCTGTTCAAAACGAAGTGCGCGATGTGCCACGGCGCCGACGCCAGCGGCAAGACGGCCATGGGCGAGAAGATGAAGATCCGCGACCTGCGTTCGGCCGAAGTGCAGAAGCAGACGGACGCCGAACTGGAAGGCATCATCAGCAAGGGCAAGGAAAAGATGCCGGCGTACGGCAGCAAGCTGAGCAAGGAGCAAATCAGCAAGCTGGTGGGCTTCCTCCGCGAAGCGGGCAAGAAAAAGTAAATCTCTGGCAGCCATTCGCCAGCAAAAAAAGCAGAGCCCCAATGGAGACTCAGGAACCGCCTCAGGTTCAACCAGCCCGCCGCCGTGTTGTGGAAATCTTGCTGGGCGGCGGGCTGCTGGCTTCGATCGTATCGTTTCTCTATCCCGTGCTGCGCTACCTCGTTCCGCCGCCCGTGCCCGATCTGGGCGGGGACGAGGTGGTCGCCTGCAAGACCGGCGAGCTGAAGAGCAACGGCTCGAAGATCTTCCGTTTCGGCAACCGCCCGGCGCTTTTGCTGCTGACCGCCGAAGGCGAATACCGCGCCCTGTCCGCCACCTGCACGCACCTGAGCTGCACGGTGCAGTACCGCAATGACCTGCACCAGATCTGGTGCGCCTGCCACAACGGCATGTACGACCTGAACGGGCGGAACATCGCGGGGCCGCCGCCGCGTCCGCTGGAAGTGTTTCAAGTGCACGTGCGCGGCGATGAAGTGGTGGTCAGCCGCAAGCGGGGGGCCTGACGTGAGGCTGCTGAAGCATGTGCACAACTGGCTGGACGAGCGCTTCGACTGGGCGGAGCTGACCGCGCCGCTGCGCAAGAAGTCGGTGCCGGTGCACGGGCTTTCCTACTGGTATTTCCTGGGCGGGATCACCCTGTTCCTGTTCGGGGTGCAGATCTGCACGGGGATTCTGCTGCTGCTGTATTACCGGCCGAGCGCCAGCGAAGCCTTCGAGAGCGTGCAGTACATCATGACCCGGGTGCAGTTCGGCTGGCTGGTGCGCTCGATCCATTCCTGGGCGGCCAATCTGATGATCTTCACGGCGTTCGCGCACATGTTCAGCGTGCTGTTCCTGCGCGCGTACCGCAAGCCGCGGGAGCTGACCTGGGTCACGGGGATGATCCTGCTGTTCCTGGCCATGGGCTTCGGGTTCAGCGGCTACCTGCTGCCGTGGAACACCCTGGCGTTTTTCGCGACGAAAGTGGGCACGGACATCGCCGGGCAGCTGCCGGTGGCGGGCAAGTGGGTGATGATCTTCCTGCGCGGCGGGGAAGAGGTGACCGGAGCGACGCTGACGCGCTTCTTCGGCTTCCACGTGGCGGTGCTGCCGGGGATCACCACCGTGCTGGTGCTGGTGCACGTGCTGCTGGTGCAGAAGTTCGGGATCAGCGTGCCGCCGGGGGTGGAAGAGCGCTGGAAGGGCGCTCCGGAGCAGGCCCGGGAGATGAAATTTTTCCCCAGTTTTTTCCTGCGCGAGCTAATGGCCTGGTACATCGCGCTGGCCGTGCTGGGGGCGCTGGCGGCGGTGTCGCCGTGGGGCTTGGGCACGAAGGCCGACCCGTTTGCGGCGGCGCCCGTGGGCATCAAGCCGGAGTGGTATTTCCTATTCATGTTCCAGTCGTTGAAGCTGATTCCGGCGAAGGTGTGGTTTGTGGACGGAGAGCTGCTGGGGATTCTGGTGTTCGGCGTGGCCGGATTGCTGTGGCTGCTGCTGCCGTTCTTCGACGGATGCAAGGGCGGGCGCGGGCGGCGGCTGATCATGGGAGCGGGCATGTTCGCGCTGGGATTCATCGTGGCGATGACCATTTATGGCTATGTGGCGAAATAAGCGGCTGTATCAGGTGCTGGGGCTGTTGCTGGGGATGGGATGCTTCGCGGGGGCGGCCGCCGCGCAGACGGCGAGCACCTGCGCGGACTGCCACGGGGCGCTGGATGCGCCGCTGCAGGTGACCGCGGAGCAGTTCGCCGCGGACATCCACGCACAGAAGGGGCTGACGTGCGCGAGCTGCCACGGCGGCGATCCCAGCAAAGCGGACATGGACGCCATGAGCAAGGCGGCGGGGTTCCGCGGCAAAGTGGAGCGGAAACAGGTTCCCGAGCTGTGCGGGCGCTGCCACTCCGACGGCGCATACATGCGCCAGTACAACCCCTCGCTGCGCACCGACCAGTTGAGCCAGTACAAGACCAGCGTGCACGGCAAGCGGCTGGCGCAGGGCGACACCAAGGTGGCGGTGTGCACCGACTGCCACGGGGTGCACGGGCTGCGTCCGGCGAGCGACACGCGCTCGAAAGTGCACCCGCTGAACGTGGCCCAGACCTGTTCGCGCTGCCATGCCGACGCCGCGTACATGAAGAGCTACGCGATTCCCACCGACCAGTTCGCGAAGTACAAGGGCAGCGTGCACTACGAGGCCATGACCATGCGCGGGGACCTGAGCGCGCCGACGTGCACGACGTGCCACGGCAATCATGGGGCCGCGCCGCCGGGCGTGGGCACGGTGCAGAACGTGTGCTCGAACTGCCACGTCTTCCAGTCGCAACTGTACGAAAAGAGCTCGCACCGGGCGGCCTTTCAGAAAGCCGGTCTGCCGGGGTGCGTGGTGTGTCACAGCAAGCACGACATCAGCCAGCCCTCGGACGCAAAGCTGGACGGGGGCCCGGAGGCCGCGTGCATGCAGTGCCACAAAACCGGGGACGTCTGCGATCAGGCGCGGGCGGAAATCCTGGGCAGCCTGATGCGTCTGGACCAAGCCATCCGGAACGCCGACCAGGTTCTCGCGGACGCCGAAGCTTCGGGCATGGAGGTCAGCCAGGCCCGGCTGGAACAGGATCAGGCGCGGGATGCGCTGACCAAGGCGCGGGTTTCCATTCATCGTTTCCAGGTGCCGCCGGTGGATCAGGATGTGCAAGCGGGGCTGAAAATCGCGGCCAAGAACCTGCAGGCAGGGCAGGATGCGCTGCGCGAGCGCGGCTACCGGCGCATGGGGCTGGGCGTGGCGCTGCTGAGCATCCTGCTGGTGCTGGTGGGGCTGCGGCTGTACATCGGGAAGATCGAACAGAAGGCGCGCTGAATCCGCGGGGATTGCGGCGCGCCCGGTGGAAGAGTTCCGGGAGGCGTGCAGGTGCGCCGCCCAAGGAAGCGCGAAGGGAGAAGACCATGACGATTCGAGGAAACTGGTACGTGAAGGCCGCGGTGGCGCTGACGGCGCTGGCGGTGATCTTGCTGCTGAGCGCGCCGGCCCAGGCCCAGGGCGCCGGGGAAAAGGTGTACAAGGCCAAGTGCGCGGGCTGCCACGGGCCCGACGGGGCCGGGGCCACGGCGGCGGGCAAGGCCATGAAGGTGACCAGCCTGTGCTCGGACGAAGCCAAGAAGGCCAGCGACGCCGCCTGGACGGAGATCATCGTCAAGGGCAAGAACAAGATGCCCGCGTACGACAAGAAACTCAGCGAGGCCGAAATCAAGGACGTCGTCGCCTACATGCGGAGCCTCTGCAAGAAGTAAGGCGTGCCCGGCGGCCCGGGCGATATACTCCGCGGTGTCCGGCAGTCCCTGGCGGAAGCTGCGCCGGGGACTGCACTCTGCCGGTGTGCAACGGCGCGGGCGAAAAGGCAGCAACTACCCTCCATGAAAGTGCGCGAGAGCATCCGGGACTGGATTCGGCTGGTCTACTTCCTGGGACAGAATTTCATTTCCCTGCTGGGTGTGGTGCTGACCACCAGTAGCGCGCTTACCCTGATCGCCTTCTGGTTCTATGAAGTCCTGCTGACCGGCCCGGTCCATCCGTACATCGGCATCCTGCTCTTCCTGATTCTCCCCGGCGTTTTTGTGTTCGGGCTGGCGCTGATCCCGGCGGGAATCTGGGTGCGGCGGCGGGGCCTGCGCGGGCGGGAAGCGCTGCCGCTGCGCTATCCGGCCGTGGACTTCAGCGTGCCGTCGGTGCGCCGGGCCTTCTGGCTGACGAGCGTGGCCACGCTGCTGAACCTGCTGATCGTGGGCACGGCGTCGTACCGCGGCGTGGAATACATGGACACCACGCAATTCTGCGGGCAGACCTGCCACACGGTGATGACCCCGGAATTCACGGCCTATCAGAATTCGCCGCACTCCAGCGTCTCCTGCGTGGAATGCCACATCGGGCCGGGGGCGGGCTGGTTCGTGCGCTCGAAGCTTTCCGGGGTGCGCCAGGTGTTCGCGGTGACGCTGCACACCTACTCGCGGCCGATTCCGGCGCCGGTGAAGTTTCTGCGCCCGGCGCGGGAAACCTGCGAGCAGTGCCACTGGCCGCAGCGCTTTACCGGCGACAAATTCCTGGTGAAGACCAAGTACAAGGACGACGAGAAGAACACGGCGCTGACCACGGTGCTGGTGATGAAGATCGGGGGGCGCACCTGGCAGGGCGGGGCGGGAATCCACGGGCGGCACCTGGACGCGGGGTCGCGCATCCGCTACATCTCGATCGACGCGCAGCGCCAGGTGATTCCGGTGGTGTATTACACGGACGACGCGGGGAAGACCGTGGAGTACGTCTCCAGCGACGCGAAGGTTACGCCGCAACAACTGGCGCAGGGCGAGCACCGCACCATGGACTGCGTGGACTGCCACAACCGGCCGACGCATGCCTTCGAGATGCCGGACGGCGCGGTGGATAAACGCATGCAGGAAGGGCTGATCAGCCCCGAGCTGCCGTACATCAAGAAGAAGGCCGTGGAGCTGCTCAAGGCGGAGTACGCGGACCGCGACGCGGCGCGGCAGCGCATCGTCAGCGAGATCAGCGAGTTTTACCGGACCAGCTACCCGCAGATCTATCAGGCGCGGCGCACCATCGTGCAGCAGTCCGCGGAGCAGGTGGCGGCGATCTACGAGCGGAATATTTTTCCGAGCATGCGGCTGACCTGGGGCACGCACCCGAACAATCTGGGGCACAACGATTTTCCGGGATGCTTCCGGTGCCACGACGGCAGCCACACCAGCGCCGACGGCAAGACCATCAACAACGATTGTTCGGCGTGCCACAACATGCTGGCGGTGGAAGAAGAGAACCCCAAGGTGCTGAGCGACCTGGGCATGAAGTAGCCGGCGCGGAAAGTGCAGTCGTGCGGAAAACGAGAGCGCAGCGGATTCCGGGGTGCACGGGCGGGATCGCCCTGGTCCTCGCCGGACTGTTGTTTCTCCCGCCTCGCCCGGCGCGCGCCGCGCGGCCCGCGCCGGGCGAGGAATGCCTGGCCTGCCACGGCGACAAGGGCATGACCACGAAGCGGGCCGGCAAGACGGTCTCGCTGTTCGTGGACGCCAGGAAGTTTTCTTCCTCGGTGCACGGCAGCCTGGGATGCACCGCCTGCCACGCCGATCTGGAGGGCAAGGAGCTGCCGCACGAAGCGCCGCTGGCGCGGGTGAACTGCGGCACCTGCCACGGCACCGAGCAGGAGCAGCACGCGCGCTCGCTGCACGGCAAAGCGGTGGCCCGCGGCGACCCGCTGGCGCCGCGCTGCAAGGACTGCCACGGCAACCACGACATTCTTCCGGTGAAAGACCGGCTCTCGGCGGTGGCGCCGCTGAAAGTGCCCTTTGTGTGCGGGCGGTGCCACCGCGAGGGAACGCCGGTGCAGCGCAACCGCTCCATCCCGCAGCAGAACATCCTGGAAAACTACTCGGAAAGCATTCACGGGGAGGGCCTGCTCAGGAAGGGGCTGGTGGTCGCGCCCAACTGCGCCACCTGCCACACCGCGCACTTGATCCTGCCGCACACGGACCCCGGCTCTTCCATCGCCCGGCGAAACATTGCCGCGACCTGCACGCGGTGCCACGCGCAGATCGAGGAGGTGCACCGCAAGACGATCAAAGGCGAGCTATGGGAGAAGGAAGCGAACGTCCTGCCGGCCTGCGTGGACTGCCACCAGCCGCACAAGATCCGCAAAGTTTTCTACCAGCAGGGCATGGCCGACGCCGATTGCCTGCGCTGCCACGCCAACGAGCGGCTCACGCGCGCGCGGGACGGCTTGCCGCTGTACGTGAAGGCCGCCGAGCTGGCGGGTTCGCGGCACGCCAAGGTGGCCTGCAGCCAGTGCCACTCGGAGGTGAACGCTTCGCGCGTGCGGCCCTGCGAGACCATCACCCGGGAGGTGGACTGCTCCGCCTGCCACGACGAGATCGCCAAGCAGTACCAGCGGAGCACCCACGGGCAGCTTCTGGCCAGGAATGATTCCAATGCGCCGACCTGCAAGGAGTGCCACGGCACGCACGGCGTGCTGGGCAAGACGAATCCGGCGTCGCCGGCGTTCGCCACCAACATCCCGCGGCTCTGCGGGCAATGTCACCGCGAGGGGCAGAAGGCCGCCAAGCGCTATACCGGACGCCAGCACGAGATCATCGAGCACTACACCGAGAGCATTCACGGCAAGGGGCTGCTGAAGAGCGGCTTGACGGTGACCGCGACCTGCACCAACTGCCACACGGCGCACCACGTTTTGCCGCGCTCCGACCCCGAATCCAGCGTCAACCCCGCCAATGTGCCGCTCACCTGCGGCCGCTGCCACCACGGCATCGAGGAGCAGTTCGAGAAAAGCATTCATGCCCGGGGACCCGGGAAGGCCGGCAAGGAGCTGCCCATCTGCAGCGACTGCCACACCGCGCACTCCATCCGCCGCGCCGATGAGGATGTCTTCCGGCTGGAGATCATGGCCAAGTGCGGGCGCTGCCACGAGGCCATTGCCAAGACCTACTTCGACACCTATCACGGAAAAGTGTCGCGCCTCGGCTACACCAAGACGGCGAAGTGCTACGACTGCCACGGCGCCCACGACGTCCAGGCGGTGACCGACCCGCGCTCGCGGCTGAGCCGCGCCAACGTGGTGGCCACCTGCCAGAAGTGCCACCCCGGCGCCACGCGCCGCTTCGCCGGGTACCTGACGCACGCCACGCATCACGATCCCCGCAAGTATCCCTTCCTCTTCTTCGCGTTCTGGGGCATGACCGCGCTGCTGGTGGGCACCTTCGTGGTCAGCGGCCTGCATACCCTGCTGTGGCTGCCGCGCGCGTTCCAGATGCGCGGGGAGCTGCGCGCCGCGCGCGCGGCCCAGGCGCGGCTGGCGGGAGCGGAGGGCGCGGCGCCCGAGCGGCAGTTCGTGCGCTTCACCCGGCTGCACCGCATCATGCACACGGGGATGATCGTGAGCTTCATGAGCCTGGCGCTGACCGGGCTGACGCTGAAGTTTTCCTACACGGGATGGGCGGTGCTGCTCTCGCGGCTGCTGGGCGGCTTCCAGACCGCGGGGTACATCCACCGGGCCGCGGCCGTGGTGATGTTCGGGATCTTCGCCACCCACCTGGCGGACCTGCTGCGCTTGAAGAGGGAGGAGTACGGCTCGTGGCGCGCGCTGCTGCTGGGACCGAACAGCATGCTGCCCACGCGGCGGGATCTTGCCGAGTTCGCGGGCACGCTGAAGTGGTTCGTGGGGCTGGGGCCGCGGCCGGCCTACGGGCGCTGGACCTATTGGGAGAAATTCGATTACTTCGCGGTGTTCTGGGGCATCGCCATCATCGGCTTGACGGGCCTCAGCCTGTGGTTCCCGGTGCTCTTCACGCGCCTGCTGCCGGGCTCGTTCATCAACGTCGCCACCATCATCCACAGCGACGAAGCCCTGCTGGCCACGGGCTTCATCTTTACCGTGCATTTCTTCAACACCCACCTGCGGCCGGAGAAGTTCCCCATGGACATCACCATCTTCACGGGGCGCATGCCGCTCGAGGAGTTGCAGCGCGACAAGCCGCGGGACTACGAGGCCCTGGTGGCCGGCGGCAAGCTCGAGGAAAAAATGGACGTGGCGTATCCGCCGATCGTCATTCAGACGATCCGCGCATTCGCGTGGGCGGCGCTGGCGACGGGCTTCAGCATCGTGCTGTGGATCGTGTACGCGATGCTGTTCGCGTACCGCTAGGAGGAGTGGGCGATGGGCGGCGGAGGAAGGTGCTGAGATGCGCGCACTGTGGATGGCCGCGCTGGTCCTGACCGTGCTGCTCCTGGCGCTGGGCGCGGCGGCCGGAGAAAAGGAGGACCAGGCCTGCCTGGACTGCCACGGCCAGGCGGGAATGAAGAGCGGCGGCGGAAAAAACATTTCCGTGGATCCGGCCAAGCGCCGCGCGAGCGTCCACGGCATCCTGGCGTGCCGGGATTGCCACACGGCGCTGCGCGAGTATCCGCATCCGGCGAAGATCCCGCGGGTGAAATGCGTGGCGTGCCACGCCGAGCAGGGCTCCGACGTGCCGAATAGCGTTCACGGCGCGCTGGGCGGGCAGGCCTGCCAATCCTGCCACGGCGACGTGCACGAACTGCCGCCGGGGGCCAAGACGGCGCCGGGGAAGTGCGCGGAATGTCATGCGCAAGAAGTCCGCGAGCTGCAGGAAAGCGCGCACGGGCGGGCGGCGAAGTCCGGCGATCCGGAAGCGCCGGGTTGCGCGAGCTGCCACGGAGCGGCGCACCGCATGGTGGCTTCCAGCGCAGCGGACGCGCCGGTGGCGAAAAAGAATTTGCCGGACACCTGTGCCACCTGCCACAGCCACAAGGAGTTTCTCGCGCGCCACCAGATTCCCTTCGCGCATCCCGTGGAAGCCTACCGGCAGAGCGTGCACGCGCGCGCGGTGCAGTCCGGGAAGAACGCGGCGAGCTGTTCGGATTGTCACGGCAGCCACGGCATCGCCGGGGGGCGCGAGGCGCGCGCGCCGATCAACCACTGGAACGTGGCGGCCACTTGCGGGCGGTGTCACAGCGCCATCGCCAAGAGCTATCTGGAGAGCATCCACGGGCAGGCCATGCGGGCGGGGGTGCGCGACGCTCCGGTGTGCACGGATTGCCACGGCGAGCACAACATTCTTTCTCCGCTGGAGGCCGGGTCGCGGGTGAACGCCGCGCGGGTCTCCATGGACACCTGCGCGCGGTGCCACAGCGACGAGCGCCTGGCCGAGCGCTACAGCCTGGCCAAGGACCGCGTGCCGTCCTATGCCGACAGCTTCCACGGGCTGGCCATGCGCCAGGGCTCGCAGACGGTGGCCAACTGCTCGTCGTGCCACGGCGTGCACGACATCTTCCGCTCCAGCGATCCGCGTTCCACGGTGCATCCCGCCAACCTGGCGAAGACCTGCGGGCATTGCCACGCGGGCGCGGGAGAAAAATTCGCGATCGGGCCGGTGCACGTGCAGACGGGCAGCGGGCCGGCGCATCCGGTGGTGCAGTGGATCCGCTGGACCTACTGGGTGCTGATCCCCCTGGCGCTGGGATTCATGGTGGCGCACAACGGCGTGGACTTGCTTTCGAAGCTGGTGCGGCGGCGCCCGCGGCACGAGGGACCGCAGCAGGCCCTGCGCATGAATTTCTATTTTCGCGCGGCGCACTGGGGGGTAATGCTCAGCTTCCCGACGCTGGTGCTCACGGGGTTCGCGCTCAAGTATCCCGGGAAATGGTGGGCGCAGCCGCTGCTGCTGTGGGAGAGCCACGTGGCCTTTCGCGGCACGCTGCACCGGCTGGCGGCGGTGGTGCTGGTGGCGGCGACGCTCTACCACTGCGTGCACCTGGCGGTGAACCGGCGCGACCGCGCCTTCCTGAAGGCCATGCTCCCGCGCTTTCGGGACTTCACCGATCTCGTGGACGTCTTCCGCTACAACTGCGGCCGCACCGCGGAAGAGCCGAAATTCGCGAAATTCAACTACGCGGAGAAGATCGAATACTGGGCGTTTCTGTGGGGCACGGCGGTGATGACGTTCTCCGGCCTTTTGCTGTGGTTCAACAGCTTCACCCTGCGCTATTTCCCGAAGTGGGTGCTGGATGCGGCCACCGCGGTGCACTTCTACGAAGCGCTGCTGGCCACCTTCTCGATTCTGTTGTGGCACTTCTACATGGTCATCTTCGACCCGGTGGTCTATCCCATGGACCTGGCGTGGCTGCACGGCAAGGTGCCCGCGGAGCATTACCGCCATGCGCGGCCGGACTACTACCGCGCGCTGGCGGCCGCGGGGCTGGTGCGCGAACCCTCGGGCCCCGCGGAACCCCCGGCGCCCGCGGAGGCCGAGCCGGAGGAAGTGAAAAACCCGCCGGAGCAGGGGTAGGCCGAACTTTTCGTTTACGCACATCGAGCCCAAGCGGATGTGCTAGTGTCTGCGGCTGGGAGAGTATCGCCACATGGCCATTCGAACGATCATCGAACCCTTTCGCATCAAGAGCATCGAGGCCATCCGCGGCACGACGCGGGAAGAGCGGCAGCGGCTGATCGAAGCGGCGGGCTACAACCTGTTTCTGGTTCCCGCGGAAGCGATCCTGATCGATCTGCTGACGGATTCGGGAACCTCGGCGATGTCCACGGAGCAGTGGGCGGCAATGATGCGCGGCGACGAAAGCTATGCGGGTTCTTCGAGCTTCGACCGCTTCCGCGCATCGGTGCAGGGGATCTTCGGCTTCCGGCACGTGATCCCCACGCACCAGGGGCGCGCGGCGGAGCGCATTTTGTTCACGGTGATGTGCAAGAAGGGCGACGTGGTGCCCAACAACACCCATTTCGACACCACGCGGGCCAACTGCGAATACGCCGGTGCGGAGGCGCTGGACCTGCCCATTCCGGAAGCCAAGGAGCCGGCGCGGGTGCTGCCCTTCAAGGGCAACATGGACACCGCCAGGCTCGCGGAAACCATCGCGCGCGTGGGCGCCAAGCGCATTCCGCTGGTGATGCTCACGGTGACCAACAATTCCGGGGGCGGGCAGCCGGTCTCGATGGCCAACATCCGCGCGGTGAAGGAGATCTGCGGGTGGCACGGCATTCCGCTGTACATCGACGCCTGCCGCTTCGCGGAAAACGCCTGGTTCATCAAGACGCGCGAGGCCGGCTACGCGGAGAAGGCGCCGCGGGCCATCGCCCAGGAGATGTTTTCCCTTGCCGACGGCTGCACCATGTCCGCGAAAAAGGACGGCCTGGCGAATATCGGCGGTTTCCTGTGCACCAACGATGACGCCCTGGCGCGGCAGGAGAAGGACCTGCTCATCCTCACCGAAGGCTTTCCCACCTACGGCGGGCTGGCCGGGCGGGACCTGGAAGCGATTGCCGTCGGCTTGAACGAAGCGCTGGAAGAGGAGTATCTGAAATACCGCATCGCCTCCACGGCCTTTCTCGGCAACCACATCGCCAGCGAGGGCGTGCCCATCATGCAGCCGCCGGGCGGCCACGCGATTTACCTGGATGCGCGGGCGTTTCTGCCGCACATTCCGCCCGAGCAGTTTCCCGGCGTGGCCCTGGCGGTGGAGCTGTATCTGGAAGGCGGGATCCGCTCGGTGGAGATCGGGCGGCTGATGTTTGGCGAGCATGCCACCATGGATCTGGTGCGCCTGGCGATTCCGCGGCGCGTGTACACCCAGAGCCACATCGAGTACGTGGTGGAGGTGATCCTGGACGTGTGGCGGCGGCGCGGGAAGATTCGCGGCTACGAGGTGACGCAGCAGGCGCCGTTTCTGCGGCACTTCACGGCGCGTCTGCGCCCGCTGGCGGGGTGAGGCGCGGGGCCAAGCTTTGGGGGCGGGCGCGGCAGGGCCGGGGTTCTGGCCTTCCTCGTGCATTAGGAGAAACCGAGGTGAGTGCACGTCGCTACACCCTGGGAAGGGTTGCAGCTTCTCGGAGGTTTCGCCGACACCTTCGAGCGGACGCAACCGACTGATGGACAAAGGCTTATCTGAAAGTGGGAAGGCCCATTGTCCGGGCGCGGCACTCACCCCACAATTCCGGGCAGGGCGAATCGGCGCAAGGGGTGCGTGTTCTCGCCCAATCGGCAGAGTCGAGGAGATTTTCCCATGAATGCGCGCGACAACCACCACGGGCAGCGCGGGCCCCGGTTGAATGTGCAGGAATTGCAGGCGGCGGCTGCGGAGATGCGCGCCATGAACCTGGTGAGCATCTATGCCGCGGGCTCGGGCCATCCCGGAGGCACGCTCTCGGTGATGGACATCGCCGCGGCATTGTACCTGCGCGTGCTGAATCACGATCCGGCCGATCCCAACTGGACCGAGCGCGACCGCGTCTTCTGGTCCGCGGGGCACAAGGCGCCGGCGCTGTACGTGGCGCTGGGGCGCGCGGGCTATTTCCCGCTGGATGATGTGGTGCTGCTGCGGCAGCTCGGCTCGGGATTCGAAGGCCATCCCAACTGGCTGAAGGTGCCGGGCGTGGAAATTTCCAGCGGCTCGCTGGGGCAGGGGCTGGGCGCAGCCGTGGGCAATGCGCTGGCGGGGAAGCTGCGCGGCAGCGGCTACCGCGTGTACGCGCTGATGGGCGACGGCGAGCAGCAGGAAGGAAGCGTCTGGGAAGCGGCCATGGCCGCGGCGCATCATCACCTGGACAATCTCTGCGCCATCGTGGACCGCAACCGCCTGCAGATCGACGGCTGGGTGCAGGACGTGATGAACGTCGAGCCGCTGGCGGAAAAGTACGCGGCCTTCGGCTGGAACGTGATGGAGATCGACGGGCACGACATGGCGGCGATTCTGCAGGCGTTCGAGTCGGCGCGGGGGGTGCAGGGGCGGCCGACGGTGATCATCGCAAACACGGTGAAGGGCAAGGGCGTCTCGTTCATGGAGAATGAGGCGGGCTGGCACGGCGTGGCGCCGAACCAGGAGCAGTTCGAACGCGCGCTGCCCGAGCTGCTCACGCCGGAATTTCCGCGCGCCCGCGTGGACGCGCTGCTGGCGCGCGCAGCGGAAAATGCGCGCCGCGTGGCGCAGGAGGCCCAGGACAGCGTGCCCAAGTTCAGCCGGGACTACTGGTGGAACGCGGGCCAAGCGATGAAAGCGGAGATGGACCCCACGCGCATGGGATTCGGGCGCGGGCTGGAGCGCGCCGGGGAAGATCCGCGCGTGGTGACGCTGCACGCGGACATCTCCGGATCGATCCGCATCACCGATTTCGAGGCCAGGCATCCGGAGCGCAAAAACCGCGTCTTCAGCGTGGGCATCGCGGAACAGAACATGATGAGCGTAGCCGCGGGGCTGGCCCGCGAAGGGCTGATCCCGGTCACCGGAACCTACGGCGTGTTCGCTTCCGGGCGCGCCTGGGACCAGATCCGCACCACCATCTGCTATTCGAACCTGAACGTGAAGATCGCCGGCGCGCACGGCGGAATCTCCGTGGGGCCGGACGGGGCCACGCACCAGTCGCTCGAAGAGATTTCGCTGATGAGCATCCTGCCGAACATGTGCGTGGCGGTGCCCTGCGATTCCGTGGAGACGGAAAAGGCCACGCGGCACTGCCTGCTGGAAGTGGAGGGACCGTGCTACCTGCGCTTCGCGCGCGAGGCCACGCCGGTGGTGACCACGGCGGCGACGCCGTACCGCTTCGGGGTCGCCAACGTCATCCGCTACCGCGGGGCGCAGCCGCGCTTTCTCGAGGCCTTTGAGACCGTCGCCGGGCCGGAGTACAAGAACGAAGGGGAGGACGCGACGATCGTAGCCTGCGGGCCGATGGTCGCGGAAGCGATGCGCGCCGCCTGGCTGCTGAAGGAAGAGTACGGGATGGAGACGCGGGTGGTGAACGTGCACACGGTGAAGCCGCTGGACGTGGCCACGCTGGCGCGCGCGGCGGAGGAGACGCAGGTGGTGGTCACCGCGGAAGAACACCAGACCGGCGGCTTCGGGAACATCGTGGCCGGCGCCATGCTGCGGCACCGCGCGGATTTCCGGCTGCCGCTGCAACTGGCCATGGTCGGCGTCGCGGACCGCTTCGGGGTTTCCGGAAAGCCCTGGGAGCTGGTGCAGAGCTTCGGCCTAACCGGCGAGCATCTGGCGCGGCGCGTGACCGGGCTTCTCGAACAGATGCAGGAATCGCTGGACGCCGCGGAACGCGAGGAAGCCACGTTCCAGTGCGCGCGCTGCGGCGCGGCCATTTCCGTGAGCGAGCTGGCGAGTGAATTTCTGCAGCCGTCCGGCGAAGACTGCGCGGACTGCCAGCGGCGCGCGCCGGAGCTGTGCATTCAGTGCCATGTGCAGTGGGCGCGCATCAACGAGAACTACACCTGCTTCTGCCGGGAGTGCCGGGAGAGCACGGTGCTGTGCTGAGGCCCAGGATCACTCGCCGCGGCTCGATTCCTCCATATCTCTGACCGCGCAGCGTTCAACTCATACCCGCGTTTCCAGGGCGCGGCGGAAAACGCCTGCGTCCGGGCCGCTTCCTCCAGCGGAGCCTCCGCCAGAAAACAAAAGAGTCGGACGTAGTCGGAATGAACGCGAATGGTTAGACTCATGGCGGCTCTCCTTGCGCCGGGGAACGCGCGCGGCCGAGAGAGTACACCGGTTCCGGGGAGTGCGGAATGAGCGCGACGCAAGTGACGATCGATGCCGGATTGAAAGCGAAATGCCCGCGGGCGGCGCTGGGGTGCGTGACCGCGCAGGTGGCGGCGGGGGAAGCGCCCGCGGCGCTGACGGAAGAGCTGCGGGCCATCGAGGAGAAAATCGCGAAGTTGCCGGAACCGCGCGCGGCGCTGGAAGCGGCGCAGATTACGGCCACGCGCGCGGGGTACAAGGCGCTGGGGAAAGATCCGGCGCGGTATCGCGGGTCGGCGGAGGCGCTGCTGCGGCGGGTG
>JAIQEV010000036.1 GCA_020073585.1 Terriglobia bacterium | reverse complement strand
GTGCAGCCCGCGGCCAGCGCCGGCGCCAGCTTCCACGCCGCCATCATCAGCGGGTAGTTCCACGGAATGATCTGCCCCGCGACGCCCACCGGCTCCTTCAACGTGAAGCTCAGCGCGTTCGCCGGAACCGGCAGCACCTGGCCCATGATCTTGTTGGCCAGCCCGCCGTAATACTCGAAACACGTGGCCGTGTCGGCGATGTCGTATTCCGCTTCGACGATGGGCTTGCCGGTGTTGCGCGCCTCCAGCTCCGCGAGCAGCGCGGCGTTCTGCCGGATCTTGTCGGCCAGCTTGAAGAGCAAGCGCCCGCGGTCCTGCGGCGTGGTCTGCGGCCAGGGGCCGGTCTCGAACGCGGTGCGCGCCGCGTTCACCGCGCGGTCCACGTCCGCGCTGCTGGCTACGGCCACCCGCGCGATCACCTCTTCGCTCGACGGGTCATAGACCGGGAAGGTCTCGTCCGCCGCGCCGCCCACCCATTGCCCATTGATGTAGTTCCGGTAGCTGCGCACATCGTTCTTTCCGCTTGCTGCCATACCATCCTCCCGAATCCGCAATTCCCGTGCCGTGCCGCGCCGCGCTAGACCGCCGGTGTGGATGCCGCGGCCTTCGCCGCCTTGCGCCGCCCGTACACGAAGAAGAAAAAAGCCGCCAAGCCGATAAAAAACAGCGTCCCGCCGATCATCCACACCTCGTAAGAGACAATCGAGGTGATCTGCGCCGCGGGAAAGAACGCCAGCGCGATGCCCAGCGTGGTCGTGAGCAGCCCGCTCCCTCCCGCCAGAAACAGCGTCGTGCGGCTGTAATACCCCGTGGCCACGGGCTCGCGCCAGGCGATCTTCAGCAGCGCCCCGAACATGTACAGAAACGGCACCAGTTGCAGCACCACCGCCAGCGAGAGCAGCCGCTGAAACGATTCCTGCACGCTCGAGCCCACCAGCACGAAATTCAGCACCACCAGAATCAACGACACCGCCGCGTGCACGATCAGCGCCGCATACGGCGTGCCGTACTTCGCATGCACTTTCCCCAGCCACGCCGGCATGTAGGAATCGAGCCCCGCGACAAACGGAATCCGCGCCGAGCCCCCCAGCCACGCCGAGCCGATTCCCGCGATGGAGATGCTCAGCATCAGAGCAAACGGCGCCACGATCCAGCCCACCCCGACGCGGCTGGCCATGTGGCTCACTGCCTGCACGATGCCCTGCAGCACGCTGATCTCGTCGCGGCTCACCGCCACCAGCAGCGTCAGCGTCGCCCCGATATACAGAATCCCCGAAATCACGCCGCCCCAGGCCACCGCTCCCGGCAGCGTGCGCCGGGGATCCTCGATCTCATCGCCCATCACCGAAGCCAGCTCCAGCCCCACCAGTCCGAAGCAGATCACTCCGAAGGAATTCAGCACGAAGCGCGGGTTGGCCGGAATGCGGAAGTCCGCGGCGGAAATATGCACCCCGAACTTCAGGCCCACGATGATGCCCAGTCCGATCAGCAGGCCGGCCGCCACCGTCGTTCCAATCCCGCCCAGGTTGTTGATCCACTTCCCCACTCCCAGGCCCACCACGTTCAGCACCACCAGCACCGCCAGCAGCGCCACCGACGCGCCCAGCGCAAACGCCTTGTTGTCCGCCAGCCCCTGATGCCCGCTGCCGAATACGAAGACCGAAACCCCTACGAAGTACAGCATCACCGTCGGCACGTACATCATGTTGTTCGTCCAGTAGCACCACCCGGAAAGGAATCCGTGGAAATCGCCGAAGACCTCCTTGGCCCACAGGTACACGCCGCCTTCCCCCGGATAGCGGTGCCCCAGTTCGATCACCGCGATGCCCTGCGGCCAGAAGAAAAGCGCCAGCGAAATGATCCACAGCCAGACGGTGACTCCCCCGTTGGCGGCAATGGACGGCAGGACGTTCAGATTGAAGACGGCGACCACGAACAGCAGAACGAGGTCACCCCGTCCGAGCACACGCCGCAGTTGCGGCTGCGACTCTGCCGATGTGACCTCGTTTGCCATGTGGGTCTCCCGTTGGGGCGCTGCTTAGTGGCCCGCGGCGACGGTGACCGGGCCGCGTTCCTGCTGGGCCTTCGCCAGCCCAAGGGCGACGTCTTCGAACACCGCGAGGTGCTTGTCGATGTCCGCTTCGCTGTGCTGCACGGAAACGGTCCACTGCTCGTCCCACCAGTAGGGCTGGGGCAGAATGCCGCGGTTGACCATGCCGAACCAGTACTGCCGCCACAGGTCGATGTCGATCAGCGTCCAGTCGCGGTAGTTGCGAATCTCCTTCGGATACAGCATCAGCGCGCCATTCACGCCGGCGCTGGCCACGTACGCCTTCAGGCCCACCTTGGCGATCGTCTTGCGGTAGCCCTCGGCGAGCTTCTTGCTCAGCTTGTCCACGTGCGCGTAGTTCTCGCGCGTCAGCACCGAGCGGAACGTCGCCAGCCCCGCGGCCATCGAGATCGGGTTGGTGTTGTACGTGCCGCCGTGAAAGACCTTGTGGTCCGAGATCAGCGACATCACTTCGCGGCTCGTTCCGAACGCCGCCAGCGGCAGCCCCCCGCCGATGGACTTGGCCAGGCAGACGATGTCCGGCTTCACGCCGAAATACTCACAGGCCCCGCCCCAGCCCAGCTTCGCTCCCGTCTTCACCTCGTCGAAGATCAGCAGCGCGCCGTGTTTCGTGGTGATTTCGCGCAGCCCCTGCAGGAAGCCCGGCTGCGGAATGCACAGCCCCACGTTCATCAGGATCGGCTCGAGGATGATCGCCGCGATCTGCCCGGGATTCTCCCGGAAGCGCCGCTCCACGCTGGCCAGGTTGTTGAAGCTGGCGACCACCACGTTGGCGATGCTCGCCTGGGGCACCCCCAGCCCGCCGGGAATGGAGTTCGGCGCTTCCTCGTCGCCGTACTCTTCCGGCTTGGGCTTCACGCTGACCAGCGCCGTGTCGTGCAGCCCGTGGTAGGCCCCTTCGAACTTCAGGATCTTGTCGCGGCCCGTCGCGGCCCGCGCGATGCGGCAGGCGTGCATCGTCGCCTCGGTTCCGCTCGAGCCGAAGCGCACCATCTCCACCGGAAAGCGCCCGCAGATCTCTTCCGCCAGTTCCCACTCCATGTCATGCGGCATGCCGTAGGCCGTGCCGTGGTGCAGCCGCTGCTCCACGGCCTTGACCACCGCCGGGTGCGAGTGCCCGGCCATCAGCGTGCCGAAGCACAGGTTGTGGTCGATGTACTCGTTGCCGTCAATGTCCCGGATCTTGCTACCCTGCGCCTCTTTCACGAACAGCGGGTAGGGATCGTAGGCCCGGTAGTTGCTGGCCACTCCCAGGGGGATGCGCTTCAGCGCCCGCGTATGCGAAGCGCCCGATTTCGGCGTACGCTTCTCGTAGGCCGCGATTTCCTTTTGCAGTGCGTCGTGCATTTTCTTGCTCCGTGGTGTTTACAGGTCTCTTCCCTGCGGTCAGTTTTCAAATTTGTTCTGCGGCGTTGGCTTCGCAGGGCGTGATTGAGACGTTTCCCCGAAGGGTTCCCCAACCATCGTCATTATTTTCGGCTTGTCCCGCTGGGCGGGAGAAACGAGACGGGCCTTTTCCGGCCCGCCTCGTCTCCATTCAGTTCCTGCCGGTCTTGCAGATTTCCCGGCCGGCCGTTCCCTCTCTAGAAATACATCTTCAAAGCGAACTGCACCAGCCGTGGCTCGCGCGCGCGCTTGACCCGCCCGAAATCCGGCCCGTCCGTGATGTTGCCATCCGGCTGCATGAACTGCGTGTGATTGAAAACGTTCATGAAGTCACCGCGGAATTCGAACCGGACGCGCTCATTCACCGGGATTTGCTTCTGGAATCCCAGGTCGGTGTTGAAGGAGCTAGGCCCGCAGCAGATAGTCCGCGGCGCGTTGCCGATCGTGCCGAGTGCTACCGTGCTGTTCGTAAACGTGCTGGGATCGAACCCATAGCCGTTAATGCGCGGATCCGTAGCCTTGAAAACCGCGCCCGCTGCAAAGTTCGGCTGTCCGGGCATCTCGAAGTCGAAGCTGCCCTGCAGCTCCATGTCATCCTGCGACGTGATGCGGATCGGGAAACCGGTCTGAAACTGGGTAATCCCGGACAGCGACCACCCGTTGAACGCCTTGCCCGCAAACCCCTGATACTTCGGTATCGGCAACTCCCAGTAGTAGCTGAAGACGAAGCGGTGCCGCGCGTCAAAAATCGAGAGCGAGCGGTTCCGCGCCATGTTGTACGGATCCACCAGGCTTTCGAACGTGGACGCGTAGTCCAGCGACTTCCCGAACGTGTAGGACGCCTGAAACTGCAGGCCGTGCGAGAAGCGCTTTTCCAGACTGGTCTGCAGCGAATTGTACGACGAGCTCGCCATCGTATCCTGCGAAAAAATGCTCGTTATAACTGGAGTGCTGTCGATCGGGCAACCCACCCCGGTCAGCGGCGCGCAGTTCGGCGAAGAATACGGCCGGATGCCCACCAGCGTGATGCCCTGGGCACCGACAACCGTGCCGGCAGGAATCAACGTCGGCCCGGTCGGCCCGTACGGCAGGTGCAACCCGCCCGCGGGAATCGTCGTTCCGGCGGGGACGAAATACGAATTGTCCGCGCTCCACTGCGCACAGTTCGCTTGCGGTCCTCCGTTATAGCTCAGCACATCGTTCGGATTCGCGGCCGCGATGTTGGCCAGGTCGAGGCACGTCTGCGCGTTGCCGGGATTCAGGTCCCGCGTCGCCAGCAGGCGATGTCCCTGCCGGCCAACATAGGAGATCTGGAAGACGAGATCCTTCACGATCTCCCGCTGAATCGTCAGGTTGTACTGCTCGGCGTATTGCGGCCGCATCTTCGCGGGCCACTGTCCGTAGAACAGCATGGGCCGGAAGACGGACCAATCCACGGGCGTGCCGCGGGGCGGATTGAGGATGCCGTTGAAGGGGTTGGGAGCGCTCGTCCCATCCTGATACTGGAACGGCAGGCTGAACATGGTGTTATAAATGCTCGTGCTTCCCCCAAACGGCGGCTCGGCGCTGAACTGCTCGAGGACCAGCTGTTCGATCGGGTTGTAGAACATCCCAAACCCTGCGCGCACGCTGGTCTTTCCGGGACCTCCAAAGAGTTTGCCCAGGAAGCCTTCCTTGGAACTGGGGCTCCAGGCCAGGCCGATCCGCGGCGCAAAGGCCTTGTAATAGGTATCGGTCAGCCCATTCGGCACCCCGGCATCCCCGGGCACAACCACACCCGTCGGGGTTACCCCGGCCGTGTCGCAGTTGGAGCTATTGCCATTGAGAGCGTAGAGCGGGTTCGTCGTGGCTATGCTACACGGATAGATCGTCGAGTTCTGCCCGGGATGGAACGTCTGCACCTTCTTGCCTTTGTCCGTCAGCGGGGTATTCAGCTCCCAGCGAACGCCATAATTCAGCGTTAAACTGGGTGTGATACTCCAGCTGTCCTGCGCGAACAGATAGGCGGCTTTGCTGCGCACCAGTTCATCCTGCGCCGAACCCTGAATGTAGTTGTCGCTCAGCCCCAGAAGGAAGTTCGGGTAAAGGTTCTGATACATCGGGTCGTTCGGACCGCCTCCATACAGATAGAAAGCGCCATTGACGTCAAAATAGAGTCTCTGGTCGAACTGCTGGATGCGGAAATCGCCGCCGAACTTCAGACTGTGCTTGCCGATCACTTTCCCATAGCTGTCCGAGAACTGGAAGGTATTGCCCTTTTGCGGGAGTTCGCCTTCGAAGTTATTGCCCATCGAGAACCCGCCGGAAATGGAAACAAAGGGCAGCCCTTCATGAGTGGCGTCGAGACCCGGATAGACGCCCAGGCTCGTATTGTTCGTATTGTTCGGATTGCTCGGATCGATGAAACAGTCGGAAGTTACGACGCCCGGACACGAATTCTGAACCAGGCTGGTGTGCTGCGGGTGCAGATAGGTCCCCTGCCCCTCGCGGAAGAACGTAAACCGGGCCTCATTGACCCCGCTGCTCCCCAACTGCCAGGTATGGCTGATGTTCAGCTGCTGGGTGCGCTCATCGGTGAGGTCGCCGAACCCGGGAAGGTTCGCGCCGCCCGCCTGGAACCGCGCGAACGGCTTGGCCAGATAGTGCTGCGTGAAATAGTAGTAGCCCGTGAGGTGCTGCTTGCTCGTCAGTTCCTGGTCCATCTTTACGGTGAACTGGTTGCTGCGCTCGTGCCCCAGCGGCACTCCCTGCCAGGTTCCGTCCGGACGGTTGGCGGTGGGCACCAAGGTCATCAGATCCTGGGCGGTCTGGTCCATGCAAGCCGTTGGAATCACATTCGTGGGAAAGATCGCCGAATATGCCGTGCCATCCGCAATGGGAGCTCCGAAACCCAGCGCGGTGAGGCAACCGGGACGATTATTCAAAATACTGGCATTGGACAAGGTTCCGGCAAAAGGTATTCCGCCGGAAAAATCTCCGGTGCGTTCGGGGCCTGTGGGAACCGTCACCGTGTCCGAGGAACTACCCTTGCGAATGCGGTCTCCCTCATAGGTAGCGAAGAAAAAAGTCTTGTCCTTCTTGATCGGCCCTCCGAAGGTCGCCCCAAACTGATTCTGCAGATAATCGAGTTTCGAGGAATCGAAAAAGCCTTTGGCGTTCAGGTTCTTGTTGCGGAAGTAGTCATATAGATTCCCGTGCCAGTCGTTGGTGCCCGACTTGGTCACCACGTTGATCACCGCGCCCGAATTGCGCCCGTATTCTGCGTCGAACGTGTTGGTCAGCATGCGGAATTCCGCGATGGCGTCCGGGGAGGGCTGAACGGCCGGGAGATTGGCGAACTGGTCGTTGCCGTCGCCGCCGTTCACGGTGAAGTTGTTGTCCCGCCCGCGCCCGCCGTTCACGCTGACCACGCCGGCCTTATCGCTGCCAAATACATTGTCCACGCCCAGGGTGGACTGCACGCCCGGCTGCAGCGACAGCAATTGATAGGTGTCGCGCTGCGCCAGCGGGAGCTGGCTCACCGACCGCTCATTCACCACCGCGCCCAGTTGCGTCGACGTCGTATCCACCAGCGGCGGCGCTCCGGTCACTTCCACCGTCTCGGCCGAGCCGCCCACCTGCAGCGTGATGTCCAGCGAAAGCACTTCGTTCAACTGCAGCACAATGCCCTTGCGCAGATACTTCTTGAAGCCCGTCATCTGCACTTCCACCTGGTAGCTGCCCACCGGCACTTCCAGAAACATGTACTCGCCGGTGCCGCTGCTCTGCGCGTCGCGCTTCGCGCCCGTCGCCTCATTGGTCAGAATGACCGTGGCTGCGGCCACCGATCCGCCGCTCGCGTCCAGCACCGTCCCGCGGATGCGCCCGCCGGTGCTCTGCGCGTGCGCCAGCGGCGGCGCCAGCAACGCAACCAGCAGCACCGCTGCCGGCGAAAAAGAAACCAACTTCGCAATGTGTTGAAAAACTTTGTTCAGCAAACTCATGGATGTAACCCCTCCCCCAAGAAGCTTTGAAATCGCTATTGCCGCACCCCTGAAACCTTACTATAATCTGGGAAGGTTAGAGAAAGCCGGTGCCCGTGTCAAGCACAAAGAATTCGCGAAACCCCGGGCGCCCCGCCGCCCCCGGCAAGCCCTTGCGCATCAGCGCCGTCGCCAAACGCCTGGGCATCTCCTCCTCCGCTCTGCGCGCCTGGGAAGCCCTCGGCCTCATCGCTCCCCAGCGCACCCGCAGCAAGTACCGCCTGTACTCCGAGAGCGACGTGCGCCTCCTGCAGCGCGCCATTTTTCTCCGCCGCGCTCGCGGCCTCAACCCCGCCGCCATCGTCCACGTCCTCAAGCGCCAGGGCGTGCTCACCGCTCCCGCCGACAGCGCCGCCCTTCCCGGCCAGCGCTTCCGCCGCCTGCGCATCCGCCGCGGCCTCTCCCTGGCTGCGGTGGCCCGCGCCACCGGAGTTTCCGCCGGCTTCCTCAGCGCCCTCGAACGCGGCCAGATGCGCGCCTCCGTTTCCACCCTGCGCCGCATCGCCCGCTTCTACCGCACCAACATCCTTTCTCTCTTCGCCCCCGTCGGCGACAATCCCCGCCTGGTGCGCCCCGCACAGCGCAAAGTCCTGGAGACCGCGCCCGGCGTGCGCATGGAGCTTCTCGCCTGGGGCAACACTGCCATGGAGCCGCACCTCTTCCGCCTCAAGCCCGGCGGCGGCAGCGGCGAATCCTATGCCCACGAAGGCGAAGAGTTCCTGCACATTCTCAAGGGCGAACTGGAAATCTGGCTCAACGAGCACGAGCACTACCGCCTGCGGCCCGGCGACAGCCTCTATTTCGAAAGCGCCACCCCGCACCGCTGGAAAAATCCCGGCAAGCGCGAAACCATGCTGCTGTGGATCAATACGCCGCCCACATTCTGAAGATGCTCTCATTCATGGTTCGTGACCCGTGAATCGTGATACAAACTCAACCCTGAGGTGCCCGTGAAGACCACGCGTTTCTTTTCCGCCATCCTGGTTCTGGCTTCGTTCTTTACCCTCTCCCCCGCGGCGCGCGCGCAATCCGCGAAAACTCCGGTAGCGGACACCGTCGTCGTGCACGCCCGCGTCTATACCCTCAACGCCGGCCAGCCGTGGGCCGAGGCCGTGGCCATCCGCGCCGGCAAGATCGTCGCCGTCGGCTCCGACGCGGAAGTCGGCAAGCTTCGCGGCGCGGGCACCAAAATCATCGACGCCCAGGGCCGCCTCGTCCTTCCCGGCTTCGTGGACTCCCACATCCATTTCCTCGACGGCTCCTTCAGCCTCGGCCGCGTCAACCTCGAAGGCGCGAAAGATCCCGCGGACATCCAGCAGCGCCTCCGCGCATACGCCGCCCAGCATCCCGGCACCGGCTGGGTCCTCGGCCGCGGCTGGAACTACGCCATGTTCGGCGCCGTGGCCCTCCCGCACAAAAAATATCTCGACGAAATCTTCCCCGACCGCCCCGTTTTCATCGAAGGCTTTGACGGCCACACCTACTGGGCCAATTCCAAAGCCCTGGCCCTCGCCGGCATCACCCGCGAAACCCCCGACCCGCCCAACGGCAGCATTGTCCGCGACCCGCAAACCGGCGAAGCCACCGGCGCGCTGAAGGAAGAAGCGCAGGCGCTGGTCGCCAGGGTAGTGCCCAAGCCCACGCGCGCCGAAAAACTGGCCGCCCTGCGCGCCGGCATCCACTGGGCCAACGCGCACGGCCTGACCCGCGTGCATAGCGCCGGCGGCGACTTCCCGGAACTCGACCTCTACGATGAACTGCGCCGCCACGGCGATCTCACCCTGCGTTTCACCATCTCCTACTTCCTGGATCCCCCGGAACTCCGCCCCCAGGACCTCGAGGCCATCGAAACCGCGCGCAAGAAATTCCACGACGAGTGGATGGACACCGATGTCGTGAAGTTCATGCTCGACGGCGTCGTCGAAGCTCACACCGCGGCCATGCTCACTCCCTACAGCGACGACCCTTCCGTGCAGGGCAAGCTCTTCTGGGATCCCGCCAAATACCGCGCCGCCGTCGCCGAACTCGACAAGCGCGGCCTGCAGCTCTTCACCCACTCCATCGGCGAGCTTGCCGTGCGCACCGCCCTCGACGCCTACGAAAACGCCGCGAAGGTGAATCACACGCACGACCGCCGCCCGCGCATCGAGCACATCGAAACCGTCGCCGCCGCGGACATCCCGCGCTTCGGCAAACTCGGCGTCATCGCCAGCATGCAGCCCTTGCACTCCTACCCCGACGCGGACACCCTGGAGATCTGGGCGCACAACGCCGGCCCCGACCGCGCCTCCCGCGCCTGGTCCTGGCGCAGCATCGCCCAGGCCGGCGGCCGCTACACCTTCGGCAGCGACTGGCCCGTCGTCACTCTCGATCCCTGGATCGGCGTGCAAACCGCGGTCACCCGGCAGACCACCGAAGGCGCTCCCCCGGATGGCTTCGTCCCCGCGCAAAGGCTTTCCGTCGCCGAAACCATCCGCGGCTACACCCTCGACGCCGCCTTCGCCGGCCGCCGCGAAAAAACCGAAGGCTCGCTCGAACCCGGCAAACTTGCCGATCTCATCATCCTGTCGCAAAACCCCTTCGAGATCGACGCCCACAAAATCGCCGAAACCTCGGTGCTGACCACCATCGTCGCCGGCCAAGTCGTCTATCAGCACCAGTAGCACGGACGGCATTTATCCCGGCAAGGTCCCGGCCAGGCCGGGACCTTGCCGGCAGCCCCTCATCTTTTTTCGGGAGAACTACGACATGACCGCCTCGCGCCGCGACTTCATCAAATTCGTCGTTGCCGGTTCGGTAGCCGCCGGCTGCCCCCTCGACCTGACCCTCCTGGCGGCGGATCCCGCGGGCGCACCAACTCCCGGCGTCCACGGTGAACATTTCGACGTCTGCCACAGCCTGCGCGACGGCCGCCACTTCGCCCGCCCCGAGGCCACCCGCAAAACCGCCATCCTTATTATTGGCGGCGGCGTCGCCGGCCTTTCCGCAGCCTACTTCCTGCGCGGCGAGGATTTCCTCCTGCTCGAAAAGGAAGAGCACTTCGGCGGCAACGCCTACCAGGAGGAGTACCTCGGCCAGCCCTTCGCCACCGGCTCGGCCTTCGCCTGGAAGGATGACGAGGGCGACCAGCTTTCCCGCGAGCTGGGCATGAAACTTCTGCCCGTCAGCAATCCCGATCCCACCATCGTCAACGGCGCGTGGGTTCCGGAAACCTGGCGCGCGGGCCTCGAGCAGCTCCCCTACCCCAAGGAAGTCCGCGAAAGCTTCCGGAAATTCCGCGACTCCGTGCGCAAGATCAACCTGCGCGAACGCTTCCTGGAACTGGACCGCGAGCCCTTCGGCAAATACACCGCGGGCTACGCTCCCGAAATTACCCAGTGGTGGGACGCCTACGGGCCCTCCAACTGGGGCGCCACCACCGCGGAAACTTCCGCGCTCATGGGCGTCTCCGAGCTGCAGAGCATCGGCGGCGGCGAGGAAGATCTCCGCGTAATCCTACCCGGCGGCCTCGGCTGCATCACCCACAAGCTCGTCGAACTCCTCCGCCCGCAGCACCACGAGCGCCTGCTTGGCGGCGCCACCGTCGTTGCCGTGGTCCCCGGCAAGGACGACGTGCGCGTCACCTATCTCCGCGCGGGCCGGCTCCTCACCGTGGCGGCCAAGACCGTGCTCTTCTGCGCCCCCAAATTCATCGCCGCGCGCCTCCTCACCGGCCTCCCCGCCCCGCAACTGGCGGCCATGCACCGCATCCGCTACGCCCCCTACCCCGTCGTCAACGCCATCTTCGACCAGCCCGTCTACAACCGCGCCTACGACACCTGGTGCCCCGGAAATTCCTTCACCGATTTCGTCGTCGCCGACTGGACCGTGCGCAACTCCCCCGGCTACACCCAGAAGCACAACATCCTCACCTTCTACACTCCGCTTCCGCCAAGCCAACGCTCCACGCTTCTCGAGGAAACCGGATGCAAGGCTCTCGCCGCCCGCGTCCTCGCCGATTTCCAGAAGCTCCGGCCCGAGCACAACGTCAATCCCCGCGAGCTCCGCCTCTACCGCCGCGGACATCCCATGTTCATGACCGTGCCCGGGCAATACACCGGGAACCGCATCGCCGCCGCCCAGCCCCTGGACCGCATCTTCTTCGGCAACGCCGATTCCGGCGGCCCCGAATCGCAGACCTCCGAAGCCATCCGCCTTTCCCGCATCGGCGCGGAATGGGCCCAGTTGGTCCTCGCCGGCAAACCCGGCGCTCGGGAGTTGGCGCAAAAAGCGCTCGCCGCCTCCAGCGACCTCTAGCCCGGGCCGCCGCCGGTTTTGGTACATAATGAGCACTGCAGCCGGCGCCACCCCCGCGCCCGAACTCTCCCGGAGGAAACATGGCCGACCGCCTCGACGACTTCCAGAAATTCCGCGCCGACCTCAACGAAGAGATCCTCGGCTGCGGCCATCTCGGCATCAAGCGCTTCTTCGCACTCGACCACCAGGCCTACGAACCGGGCCCTCTCCCGGTTAAGACCAAGGAACTCCTCGGCCTCACTGCCTCCATGGTCCTGCGCTGCGACGACTGCATCACCTATCATCTGGTGCGCTGCGGCGAAGTGGGCTGGACCCGCGACGAAATCATCGACGCCCTCAACGTCGCGCTCATCGTCGGCGGCTCCATCACCATCCCCCACGTGCGCCGCGCCTTTGCGCGCATGCGCGACATCCCCGGCCTGCAACCCTGAGCAGTGCAAACGCATGAACGAAAACCCAGCAGCGGAAAAGCCAGCGGCGGGATCTCCCGCCACGCTGAAACGCCTCGCCGTGGCCGCGCTCTTCGCCCTCGTGCTGCTCCTGCCCAGGCTGCTGCGCCTGCGCCGCGATCCGCGCTCCTGGTTCGCCCTCCGCGTGGCCCTCGGCGTTTTCGGCGCCGCGCTCGTCGTTGTACCCCTCGGCCTGTGGAATAGCTGGCTGCTCTCGGTTACCGGCCTGTGCCTGTTTCTTGCGGCCGTGCTTCTGCCTCCCGCGCGGCAGGACCTCTCGCTGGACGACAAGGCCCGCGAGCTGCGCGCTCTGGTGGTGGTCAACGGCGGCGACTACCAGCCGGGCAACGCCCTTCCCACCGCCGTGCAGCTTTTCCTGGGCGCGGAGCGCATCTGGGCGCTCGACCGCGGCCTGCGCCCGCTGCTGGTGATTCCTTCCGCGGAGATCCGCGCCGTCCGCGTGCTTCCCGCCGGCCATGCGGCGCGTCTGCGCATCGAATGGCTCGAGCAGGCCGCCGAATTTTCCTACCACGGCTTTTTTGCCGCGCAACTCGCCGATCTTGCGGCTGCTGCCATCCGCGGCTTGCTGCGCTCCCCGCTTCCCGTCCCCCAGCAAACCCCGGAAAATCCCCCGCGGCCGCGCAGCCGCGCCGCCGGCGCCTGAGGAGTTCACCGCTTCGCGGTCACGCAAAAGGTTGACCGCTTGCGGTCACGCAAAACAATGTCACCAGGTGCATGTTTATGCCCCGGCGGGGCTATTTTTGTGTCACAATCTATTCATGGCTCGGGGTTGGGAAAGCAAATCCGTGGAAGAACAGATCGAATCCTCTCGGGCGAAGGAAGTGCCCTCCGGCCAGGCGGCCGAGGCTAAGGCGCAACTCCAATTGCAGCGCGAACGGGAGGTCCTGGAACTCTCCCGCAAGAAAGTCCTGAAGGACCTCGAAACCGCCGCGAATCCCCGCTACCGCACGACCCTCGAAGCCGCGCTCGAACACCTCAACAAAAAGATCGCCAGCCTGAAATAGCCCCGCTCCCTGGACCGCACCCGCTTCCGCCAGCCTCTTCCCGCTCATGGAGCGACACCCCCTTGCTGCTGGTTTTTCCAGTGCCGGTCCGGGAATTACTTTTCGTAGCCATCTTGCGCAGCGCACGGCACGGTGCGACCCGGCCGGGGCACGCGGCGGCGTGATGCAGGTCACAGACTGCGAACCCAAATGGGTATGAACTTCTCCTGCGGCCCCGCTGTGGGGCCGCGCATCCCTTCGCTATTTCACGTGTGACCGCGCAGTGGTCATCCCGCACAACTGCAACAGCACTCGAGGAGGTACATCATGAGACGCATCGGATTCCTGGGATTGCTTATCTTTACGGTTCTGGCTCTTGCGGCTTGGTCCCAACAGCCGTCCACCGAGACCCCGCCACAGAAGATCATCAAGAAAGTCCCCATCAAACCCACTGCGGCGGATTCCGGTGAGGAAATGTACAAGGAATATTGCGCCGTCTGCCACGGCAAGCAAGGCAAAGGCGACGGTCCGGCCGCTTCCGAATTGAAGGCGCCGCCTCCGGACTTGACCATGCTGACCAGGGACCATGAGGGCAAATACCCCGCCGAGCGCGTTGCCGCGGTCTTGCGCTTCGGGACAGAAAAGCCCGCTCCGGCCCATGGCACGCTGGAGATGCCCATCTGGGGGCGGCTCTTGGCGACGTCTCCTGTGCACGGGACGAATGCGGCCATGGTTCAACTGCGCATCCGTAATCTGACGGAATACATCGAAACACTGCAGGTGAAATGAACCATCGGGCAGGCCCCCGTCCGCGAACGGCTCCTGCCCGCCGCCTACGCGTAGGCTTTCAGGAAGAAGTAGATGCTCATGGCCAGCCCGGTGAGGATCACGAAGGCGCGGATCCACGCCTGCGGCAGCTGCTGCGCGTAGTGCGCGCTCATGTATCCGCCGAAGATCGCTCCCGCGGTCATGATCACGCCCTGCGGCCAGTAGATGATGCGCGTGGCGATGAAGGTGACGGTGGCCACCCCGTTGATGGCTCCGCCCAGCGTAACCTTCAGCGCATTCATGGCGTTGATGTCGCTCATCCCCAGCGTCGCCAGCATGGCCAGGGTCATGATGCCCATTCCCCCGCCGAAGTACCCGCCGTAAACGGCCACGAACAGCTCGAAGAGGCAGGCTCCGGCGATGGCGGCGCTGCTGGGCTCCTGCGCAACCTCCACCGCCAGCATGCGCGTCAGGTGCTTGCCGAAGGTGAACAAGCACGTCGCTCCCAGCATCAGCCAGGGCAGCGTGCGCAGAAAGGTGTGCGCCGGCGTCTTGATCAGCACCAGCGCCCCCGTCAGCCCGCCGATGACGCTCACCGCCAGCAGCGGCGCCAGCACCCGCCGCGAAATGTTCAGGTGCCGGCGGTAGGCCCGCGCGCTGGCTCCCACGCCCACCCACAGCGAGACGGTATTGGTGGCATTCGCCGGTATCGGCGGAACTCCCGTGAAGAGCAGCGCGGGAAAGGCCACGAAGCTGCCCCCGCCGGCGACCGCGTTGAGCGCGCCGCCGAGCATCCCGGCAAAAAAGAGAAAAATTCCCGTGGAGAGATCGATCATCGTGTTTGTACCCGGGTTCGAGGCATAGACTCCTTCCGCTCTCTGGCGGCAAACATCCGGTGCTTGGCTCGCACCAGCCGGAATTTGTATCACATCCGAACCTCTGCACGCGCGGCCGCGCAGCGGTCAACCGCATGCCTGACCGCGCAGCGGTCATGCCCCGCGACGTCCTGCTAACAAAGGTTCGCGAAATCCTGGACGCCCCCGCCCACCCCTGAGTGCACCCCTGAGCGCACCCCCTCACATGCCTTCGGCAGTCGCACTTTTCGATGAGCGCCATTTCAAGCTTTCTCATAAACGCCCGGACGACTAACCAAATACCGTCATTCCGAGCGAAGCGAGGAATCTCTCTTTGAAGCTTTCTCATAAACGCCAGGACGACTAACCAAATACCGTCATTTCAAGCTTTCTCATAAACGCCAGGACGACTAACCAAATACCGCCATTTCAAGCTTTCTCATAAACGCCCGGACGACTAACCAAATACCGTCATTCCGAGCGAAGCGAGGAATCTCTCTTTGGTTTTTGTATTTACGAGATGCGCTCTTATGGATATTTACGAGTTCATTTCACGAAAACGAACTATTGTCCCCGTAGCTGCAAACCAAGCAAACGTATTTCGCCTTCCGGTGCAAAAAGAAGTCACGCAGAACTCGCAAGTGCAGGAGTGCCGATTCTAATGCTCTGTCGCGGGCCGGATCTTCGGTATCTTTGAGAAGCAGCAGAAAAGAAATGAGGAATAGAAGATGGCATTGACACGAGATTTCAGGGAAACCATTCAAGCACGCGCGAAGCGCGACCCCGCCTTTCGCAAGGCCCTTCTGAGCGAGACTGTCGAAATCCTTCTCTCTGGCGATGTGCCGCTCGGCAATGAGCTGTTGCGTGGCTACATCAATGCCACTCTCGGTTTTCCCAAGCTGGCCGCGCACACCAGGCTCCACGTAAAGACTCTTCACCAGATGTTTGGCCTCAATGGGAATCCGACCGACCGCAATCTGTTTCAGATCGTCGCCTATTTGCAGCACGCGGAAGGCGTGCGCTTCCAGGTCCGCTCCACTCGCGCCGCCTTGCGCACGAAAAAGCGGCCATCCCCGCAGGGAACAAAACGAGCGGCTTCGGCCGCGATGCGCCGTTGAACGCGCCGCCGGCATCCCGGCAAAGAAGAGAAAATCCCTGTGGCGAGATCGATCATCGCGCCGCTATCCGGATTCGAGCCATGTTCTCCCTCTCTTTTCGCGCGGCAAGCTCTCGGGCGCTGAATATCCCGGCGAAATTTGTATCAACTCGGATAGTTCTTGTCGAACGCAGCGCAGCAGAGGAAGCGTGAATGGCTCAGGGTCAAGAGTTATGACTGGGGGTGGCCTTCGCTCGCATCGAATGCCACCCCGATCTTGCCCGCTCAGTTAGGATCCAGCTCTCTTCGTTGACAGTGTGAGGACTACTCTATTTCGCTACTCATTTTGAGAGTGTGCCACCCGCCAGGCCTGCTACACTAGCGAGAGTTTGAGGAGTCGAATGAAGCCTCCTTCATCCAGCTTTCTGAAGAAAGTCATCTTAAAGAATTACAAGAGCATCGCTGACTGCGAAGTATCCCTGCGACCCCTGACTTTTTTGGTGGGACCGAACGGGGCTGGCAAGAGCAACTTTCTCGATGCCTTGCGATTTGTTACCGACTCCCTGCGAACGTCCTTGGACCACGCTCTGAGAGAAAGAGGCGGCATCAAAGAGGTTCGTCGCCGGTCAGGGGGGCATCCAACTCATTTTTCTCTCCGATTGGAGTTTCAGTTAGATGAGGGCGTCGAAGGGCATTACGGCTTCAGGATTGGCTCACGTACCGGCGGCGGCTACGAAGTCCAAGAGGAAAATTGTGAAATCCACACTGTCGGCAGTATCGAGGGGCCATCTCGCACTGCATCTTTTACAGTTCGGAACGGACGGGTAACGTCGAGTGTTTCTGTTGTACCCGCTGCAGCGTCTGACAGACTCTATCTTGTGAACGCGTCGGGACTTCCGGAATTTGTCCACCTTTATGATGCGTTCTCGCGGATGGGATTCTACAGTCTAAATCCAGCTCGAATTCGAGACCTGCAGCCTCCAGATGCGGGCGACCTCCTCGAAAGGGAGGGCAGCAATATCGCCAGCGTACTTGGTCAATTGGCACTGCATGACGGAGAAGCGAAACGCCGAATCGAGGAGTACCTCGGGAAGGTTGTGCCCGGCGTGTACGGCGTCGATGAGAAAGTTGTCGGACCCCGCGTGACTTTGGAGTTTCGGCAACAGGTCGCAGGTTCACCAGATCCATGGCGATTTTTGGCTGCAAATATGTCCGACGGGACTCTCCGATCGTTAGGAATCCTTGTGGCCTTGTTTCAGGCAAGCAACGGCGGGAAGCGAAAGGTGCGCCTGGTAGGAATCGAGGAGCCTGAGGTGGCACTACATCCCGCGGCCGCCGGAGTCTTGCTCGACAGTCTGCGGGATGCGAGTCGAAAGACTCAAGTTGTGGTGACAAGTCACAGCCCTGACCTCCTGGACGATGAAGATCTTGATACGGATTCGATCCTCGCGGTGATTTCAATAGGCGGAGTCACTGAGATCGGGCCGCTTGATAATACGGGTAGGTCCGCATTGCGAGATAGGCTTTACACCGCGGGCGAACTACTTCGCCTCAATCAGCTTATTCCGGAGAAACCTAAAGTGGGTAAGTCTCCTGAAAGCCAAACGAAGCTATTCGAGGGCCGGGATAGCTAATGGCTAGACGGATTGCATGCGTAGTTGAAGGACATGGAGACGCCGAAGCGGTGCCCATCGTCGTCCGGCGCATAGCAGGCCAGATTGTGCCGCCCGTGATTGTGGACGTTGTTACTGCGATCCGAACTCCAAGAAGCAAGTTGATAAAACCGGGAGAATTAGAGAGAGCCGTGGAGTTTGCCGCTCGCAAAATCTCTGGTCGGGGTGGGATTATCGTCGTCCTCGACGGTGACGATGATTGCCCGGCGCAGATCGGCCCTGCACTATTGAAGCGCGCAGCAAATGCCCGGAACGATTTGCCTATAGCCGTGATTATAGCCAAGCGTGAATTCGAGGCGTGGTTTATCGCAGCGGCAGAATCGCTCGCTGATCAAATTGGTTTGCCAACCGGGCTGGAGGCACCAGTTAATCCAGAGGACATTCGGGGCGCAAAGGAATGGCTAACCGAGAGGATGCAAGGTAATAGGGGTTACTCCGCAAGTTTGGACCAGCCAACTCTGGCTAGTCTGTTCGATATGCAATTGGCACTTCGTGCGGATTCATTTGAAAAGTTCCACCGAACGATCAAACAGCTCCTGTCGGATGTACCGGATGCCGACTAAGAACCATATGTTCCGGCAGGCGGGTGGCCCATCCTTGCGGGGTTTGCAAGGGTGGGTCCTGGTTTTTTTCCGATGCGGAAACAATTGCAGCGGCACCACGGATACGGAAACCATCACGCGCAGACTCAAGAGGCCGACGCGACAAAACCACGGCAAAGATAAAGATAGCCGAAGAGGAAGCAGGAGGCGGGAAGGAGTCAGTCGGTGAAGACGACGCCGACCGAGGAGTGCCCTTTTTCCTTGTCGTTTTCGATGCGCACCACGTAGCCGCGCAGGCGCATGGAGCGCACGCCCTCGTCCCCCGGCGTCTCCATGGTCACCTGCAGCTCGGACTGCAGCTTGGGGCTGTGATTGAGGACGATGAGCGCGCCCTGCAGCGAGAGATCGCGGACCACGGTCTCTTCCTCGAACCTCTGCCCGTCCGCGGTGGTCCCGCTAACCAGGGCGCGGAACTGCGCCTCGCGGCGCAGCGCGGTGCGCGTTCCCGGCAGGTGAATATCCACGTGGCTTTTCCCGTCCAGGGACATGACCATGCCCTCGCTGGCGGCGAACACCGATTCGAACTGGTCGCGGGCCTGCCGCAGCAGGTTGTCCACCATGCGGTCGGTGGAGTCCGGGTCGTGATGAAACAGCACCAGCGTCTTCACCCCGGCCTCGCGGGCCAGGCGCACGCCTTCGAGCCACGACGAATGACCCCAGCCGCGCCGCGTGGTGGCCAGTTGCTCGGGCGTGTATTGCGCGTCATTGATGAGGATGTCCGCGCCCTCGGCCAGCTCCCGCAGGCTCTTGTCCAGCTCCGGATTGCCGGGCTCGTTGTCCGTGGCATAGACGATGGTGCCCGCGGGGGTCTCGAAGCGGTAGCCCAGGCTGCCCTGGGGATGATTGAGCCAGCGCGCGGTGATCTTGCTGTCGCGAATCGCAAACGATTCCCCGCCCGCGAGTTCCCGGAAGGTGCGCTTGGCGCTCATGGCCGAAAGGTCCACGGGAAAATAGGGCAGCGCCATCTGGGCCTCGAAGACCTGCTTCAGGCTGTCGCGCCCCAGAAACTTCGAGCGGAAGCTGTAGAAATGAAATTCGTTGTTCTCCACGTACAGCGGCGCGAAAAACGGCAGCCCTTGAATATGGTCCCAGTGATAGTGAGTGACGAGGATGTGCGTTTCCGCGGTGCGCGACCCATTCGGGCCGACCCAGCGGCTGCCCAGCATGCGCAAGCCCGTGCCGCAATCCAGGATGAATTGCGTGCCGTCCGGAGCGATTAATTCCAGGCAAGGCGTGTTTCCGCCATAACGCCAGGTGGCCGGATCCACCGTGGGGGTCGAGCCGCGCACCCCCCAGAAGCTCAGTTTGGCGATCGGAAAACTCATCGTGTGCGCGCGCAGCCTGGGGGTTTGCCCGGGCCACACACGCTCCCCTTCCGGCTTTCCGCAGGGTACGCGGAGCGTGCCGTCTACCTCGATGGTAGGCAGCAGCAGGCGAAAGCGTCAATCACAACCCCGTCCGGAAGTGTCAAACTGCCCACTACGCGATGCGCAGGGCTGCGCCGCCATCCCGGAATGAGTAGAATGAAGCCGTGCATCTTCACGACCACGCCGGCGCGCATGGCCATGAACATGGCCATTCCCACGAGCCGGACCATGCGCATGTTCACGCCCACGGCCTGCGGCCCGCGACCCTGGCCTGGGCCATGGCCGCCACCCTCGGCCTGGTGGCCGCGGAGATTGCCGGCGGCCTGCTGGGCCATTCCGTCGCGCTGCTCAACGACGCCGTGCACAATCTTTCCGACGTGCCCACTCTGGGCATCTCCTGGCTGGCCATGCGCTGGGCCCAGCGGCCCGCCGACCAGGAGCGCACCTTCGGCTACCAGCGCGCCAGCATCCTCGCGGCCTTCACCAACTCCCTGGTGCTCTTCCTGCTGGCGCTGTGGCTGGGCTATGCGGCGATCGAGCGCCTGCGCGCTCCGGTCGCCGTGGTGGAAAGCTGGATGGTGTGGACCTCGCTGCTGGCCCTGGGCGTCAACGGCGGGATCACCCTGGCCCTGGTGCGCGGGCGCAGCGACCTCAACCTGCGCAGCATCCTGGTGCACAATTTCGGCGACGCCCTTTCCAATATCGCTATTCTCGCCGGCGCTTTCCTGATTCACCGCACCGGCGCCAACTGGATCGACCCGGTGCTCGGCCTGGGCATCGGCGCGCTGGTGCTGTGGTCCAGCATCGGCATTCTGCGCGAGTCCGCGCACATCCTGCTCGAAGGGCGGCCCGCGGGAACCCGCGTGGCCGACGTGGCCCGCGCGATTCTCTCCATTCCCGGCGTGCGCGAGGTCCACGACATCCACATCTGGACGCTCGGCGGCGGCTACACCCTGCTGAGCGTTCATGTGCGCATCCCCGACATGCACATGGAGGAGAGCGAGCGCCTGCTGCAGGCCATTCAAGAAAAGCTGCAAAAAGAATTCCGGATTCAACACAGCACCGTGCAGTTCGAGCGCGCCGGCCTGCCCGCGCAATCCGGCTACGTCATGCCCAAGCCGGTTTCCCCGCCCCGGCTGTAACCCCACCGTTCTAGTTTCACTGAGAATCAATTAACTTAATTGTTACCACAAAGCGGTCGGCATCCCCCGCGGCCCGCGCGCCCCGCCCGCGCCAAAGCCAGCCCCGCGAGCCCCCGCGCGGCTTCTTCCCCCACGCATTGCGGATGTGTTATAAACTTCGGGCTGTGGATCGCGCAGTGAATTCGGAGCCCGCACTGGCTGCGGCGGACCAGAAGCCGGTGACGCCGCAGGAAGATGCCTCCTGCTACTGTCCGGTCTGCTCGCAGCGGCTGGGAGCGCGCCGCTGCAAGCTGGTCTGTCCGGTCTGCGGCTACTATATGTCCTGCTCGGACTACTACTGAAGCGCATGCGGCTCGCGGCACGAGGCGCCGCCGGGGCCACCCTGAATCGAAACCGACGAGGAGGAAACGACCGTGGCACTAAAGATGACGAACCGCGATGTAAACGGAGTGGAAGTGGTGGCGCTGGACGGGCGCATTGTTCTCGGCGAGGAAAGCAACGCCCTGCGCGAGAAGGTGAAGAGCATGGTCGCCGCGGGCAAGAAGAAGATCGTGCTGAACATGAACAACATCACGTTCATCGACAGCGCCGGCTTGGGCACGCTGGTGGCCGCGCATCACAGCGCGAGAACGCAGGGGGCCACGATGAAGCTCTGCCACCTGGGCTCGAAGTTCCAGGAAGTGCTGCAGATCACCAAGCTGCTGACGGTGTTCGACGTTTCGGACACGGAAGCCGCGGCGGTGGCCAGCTTCAAGTAGGCCGCGCCCGGCGCTGCCGTCCGGGCTCCGTCGTTTTTCATCGTTGTCCATCGTTTCCATTTGGCACCGGGGGCACGCACGCGCGTGCCCTCTTGCATTTTCCGCAGCGCACTCAGGCCTTCAGACGGTACATGGTGATGCCGCTCAGCAGCTTGGGGAAAAAATCCGTGGATTTCTGCGGCATAACCTCGCCGGCGGTGGCCACGCGCATCACCTGCGCAACGTCCACGGGATTCAGCAGAAAGGCGAGCTGCGCCGCGCCGCGGTCCACGGCGTCCAGCGCCGTTGCCGCTTCGCGCTCATAGGTGAGGTTGGCTTCCGCGGAAACGGCCTGCTGGGTAATGCCCAGGCCCGCCTCGAGTATCCCGTGATGCAGCAAGATGACGTCCAGCTCGCGCTGCAGCGGGGAATCCCCCTTCAGCAGGCCGGCCAGATCCGCGCCTTTGCGCAATGTGAGGAGATAGTAGGCGCGGGTTGGCGCCGCCGCGCCGGCATACACGCCGATGGCGCGCCGCGCGTGATTCGCCGCCAGGCGCTTCAGAAAGACCTCGCGCGCTTCGCGGCGCTCGGCGTCCGCGGTGAAGGCAAAGGCCTGCATCTCAAACCAGGGCTCGAGATGCCGGCGGAACGCTTCCCAGGAAAAATCGCGCAGGTTGGCCACCACGCGGTGCGTCGGCAGAACCAGCAGGCCTTCCGCCTCGGTGTTGACGAAGGTCATCATCACGCGCTCGTAGGGCGCGTCGGGAGAGACGGCGCCGGCGCGGGCGCGGCACTCGTTGCGGTAGTTGAGCGCGGTCTCGTAGCGGTGGTGGCCGTCGGCGATCACCAGCTTCTGCGCGGCCATCACGCGCTGGATCTCCGCGATGCGCGCGGGATCGGAGACCGGCCAGAGGCGGTGCAGCACGTCGTATTCATCGCGGACTTCCGTGGCCGGGGGCGCGGCCGCCGCGGCTTCCTGGAGAATGGCGTCAATGCGGCGCTGCGCGTCGGAATAGAGCATGAAGAGCTGGCCGGTGTGGGTCTGCGTGTGGCGCAGCAGCTCGAGGCGGTCGGCCTTGGGTCCGGAGAGCGTGCGCTCGTGGCGGAAGACCACTCCGGCCTCGTACTCCTCGAGCTTGCCCGCGCCGATGAAACCCCAGCGGGTGCGGCGCTCGCTGGCGCCCGGGACGGTGTATTCCTGGGCGTAGGCGTAGAAGGCCGGCGCAGGGTCCGGCACCACGACACTCTCCGTCAGCCAGGAGCCCAGCGCCGCAGCGGCGCGCGTGTAGACGTTGTCCTGCGGCGTATCGTCCGGGAAGACGCGGCCCTTCTCGACGGCGACCAGATTGTGGGGGTCCGTGGCGTAATACTTCTCCTGCATCTGCGGGGAGATTTTGTCGTAGGGCTGGGTGAGGGCGCGGCTGAAGGGGACCTTTGCCGGGTTGTAGCGGTAGGCGCGAAATGGGTAGACCTGGGCCATAAGTTCTCCGATCCGAATGGGGTACGGCGACGAACCAACCATTTTACGCGAGAAGCCGGCGATTCGCGAAAGGGTAGAAGCGGCATGGCGCGGCTGGAGCCGGAAGAGATCTTTGGTAGAAGGAGCGGGGTTAGAAAAAGCAGGTCTACCCCCCACCCCCGCCGTGCGACGCAAAAGAGTGCGGTAGTGATTGATTCTAAAGAGCTTGGAGTTTACCGTCAGCGCAAAGAGTGCGCAAGAGGTTGAAAACAAAGTGGTTCGTGACGCGTGACTGGTGGTTCGTGACTTGTGACTCGTGACTGGTGACTCGTGGGGCGCAAGAGCAGAAAAGAAAGGAGTTGGCTGGGAGGCGTGCTCCGCGGAGGCGCGGGTGGGGTGGAAGAATGGATGGGGCAGAGGTTGCGCGGACAAGGAGTGTGGCTCCGTCACCTCCGCGCTGGAACTGAAAAAAGTATACTTCAGGAGGTACTGCACGTCAATATTATTTAGTAGTAGTGACTGGTATTCGAATGGGCTGTGGAAAAGTGTTCGAAATTCCCCACCCTTTCCTGCGGAAAGAATGGGCACGCGGCTTCACAACGGACAGTTCTACTCGGAGACCTCTTTCGACTGAAGAGCGGGGTTGCGAAGAGCTGCCTCGAAGAACTCCGGCAACGACTTCGGGTTCGGGCGCATACGAACATGCGCGTGGTAGTGTCCGGAGTCTGGCCCCCAGTCGAAATAGACTCCGTACTCCCTATCCTGGAGTTGCTTCGCAGTCTGCTCAGATACCGACAGACCGGTGACGTAAAGCAGGAGTGGTTGCCTCTCACCGACCAGCGACGCGTACACTTCCACTTTGTATTCACCTGGCAGGAAGTCGAACTTAGTGCCATCTGCGGGCAGCAGGAAGTGGTGATTGCAAGTCACGCCGTTTTCCCCGACGTATAACCCGCTCCCACGGGCCAAGGAGTCTTCACCGTATACCCAAATATTGAACGTCTGGATTGATTCCCCACGGCGGAGTTTCACGAACATGCTCTCGATGATCTGGCCACGCTTTGCCGTGCTGTAAAGCAGAGTCCGAAGATAGACTTTCGGAGAGGGACTAGCCGAATCGTCTGCCCCGAAGTAGATCGTAGTGGGCTGCGTCATCCGGACCGTCCCACGCCGGAATAAGGTCAACCATGCCGTGGCCACTGAAATGGCCAACGCCAGGGTCGACACGACGATGCTGATAACTTGGGACAAGGCTAGCCCCTGCGTTAAAAAGGAGTAACGACAGCCAAAGCTTAACAGGACAGGTTAAAAAATCAACAAGTCCGGCGGGTGGCCCTCGATAAGAGCGAAGGCCACCTCCGATCTTGCTCACTCGTTAAGGGTACCTCATGCGTCCGGCGCACAGATGTTAGGAGGCGAGTTACTTCTTGGTCTTTGCCGCGGAAATTGCGCGCGCCAATAGGGATGCCATGAAGTTCTCGAAGGTTAATTCAGCGGCTGGCTCCCGATAATTTCCTTTGGGCCCCTTTTGGGCGTCGGAGAGCAAAAAGCATGCGGAGTCATAGAATCTTTCGCGCACGAGTTTGGTCAGGAGAATTTCATAGCGCTTCGCGTAGGACGAGTCCTGGAATTCCGGAAAGACCTTGAAGTGCGGTTCCTGCGCCCGGACTGGCCGAGTGGAGTCCGGCGCCTCTTCCAAAAGCATCATGTAGCCCAACCAAGGACGGGCAGAGGGCTTGAAAGCTCCCTCGCGATACGCTGCCCAAATGTCAGTAGCGCTCCCAATGGCTTCCTCAGTCCGGTTATTGTAATTATTTCCGAAGGAGCCGACCTGAGATTTGAATTCGATGCCAGCCAAGAACTGTCCGTCCGCCACGATCAAGAGATCCCATTTCTTTTCGGGGCGGTACCACCCGGGAAGTTCCACTCGCTTTTCGCAGTAGACGTGGGCCTTGGGGAGACCATTTTCGCAGAGGAAGTCCCGCACCAGGGCTATAAAACCGTCCATCTGACGCCCGCCGGTCACGGCCGTTCTTGCGCCAGCGTCGCGCGAGCCAGTCTTAGAACCCTGCTTCCGGGCTTGGGTTTTGCGAGTGGTCCAGAAGTGCTGGATGGCCCTGCGAAGCCGCTTTTCCAGCTTGGGATGGAGAGCCATTCGGAGATTTACCTGGCCACTGCGGAAAGGATTTCCGCGACGCTGAAAAGCGAGGAGGTCTCTTCGGAAATGCGTTTTTGGGCCAACTTGTAGTAGTGCTCGTCGATCTCGAATCCAATGCTCTTGCGGCCCCATTTTGCCGCTGCGACCGTGGTAGTGCCGGTGCCCATGAAGGGGTCGAGAACCGTATCGCCGGCAAAACTGAACATGCGGACGAGTCTTTCGGCAAGCTCGAGGGGATAGGGGGCAGGGTGCCGCTTGGTTGAGGCTCCCGTCACGCCGCTCCAGATCTGCTGGAACCACTTCTTGTGGTTCTCCGCAGAGATGGTGCTCAGAATCTTTGTAGAGAGATCGGGGCTGCGGTATCCGCCCGGCTTGCGTTCCATCAGAATAAATTCGATATCATTCTTGATGACCGCATTCGGCTCATAGGGCTTTCCAAGAAAGCCCGAGCCATTCTCGACTTCGTAGGCGGCATTCGAAATCTTGTGCCAAATGATCGGGGCCAAGTTGTCAAACCCGAGCTTGCGGCAATGTTCCTGGATGGACGAATGCAATGGAACAACGGTGTGCCGGCCGCCATTTTCCCGGCGCGAAAGGCAGACATCACCAACGACGCAGATCAGGCGGCCTCCCGGAACCAACGCCCGGTAGCATTGAGTCCAAACTTTATCCAGCTCCTCGAGAAATTTTTCGTAGTCCTCGACATGACCTAACTGCCCTTTGGTGTCCCGGTATTCCTTGAGCGTCCAATACGGCGGAGAGGTAAGGACCAGATGCACGCTCTCGGCCTTCAGAGCCGCCATCTTTCGCGCATCGCCAAGATAGAGATGATGCTTGGTGGGAACCGAATGCACGGCCCGTTCAATTTTCTGCATGGCGTCCGGATTTTTTGCAATGCGCGGAATCGCCGTTTGGGGGTTTTGCAGATCCCCCAAGCCTTCCGGAACATACGCGGCGAGGTCTAAAGACTCTTCGGCCGGCGGACCCTGAAGAAGTTTCCTTGTGGCCGTTGCATGCATTGGCAAGCGTCATTATCCACGATTTAGCGCGTTCCTCAAACGAAGCAATTTATTGGCGGGGGGCGCATTCTTTGTGTGGTTCATCGCGTTTCTTCTTGACGGCGACGAGCGAGGAGAGGATAGCACCAGGCGACGCGGCGGAAGAGAAGAGCGGGCACGGCCCCGACTGCTGTTCGGGGCATGGCGTCCCGACAAGAGCGGGCACGGCATGCCGTGCCCCTACGGGGACGGAGCGCGAGAGGAGGGTGGGCCAGTCGCACAGAGAGATTCATTGGTCAAGACGAACGCGGGCGATGGGGCAGAGGTCCGTCATAAATGTCACAAGCGAAGAGAGATTCTTCGCCCGCCAACGGCGCGGGCGAAGGGGCAGCGGTTCCTCACATTCGTTCGGTCCCGCAAGACCGTCCGGGATGCAAGAGACGCAAATGACGGGCGTGGGGGTGGCGGGATGAGGGTGGGCCAGGGTAAAGAGGCGGCAGGATGAAGAGCACAGTCAGGAATGGCTGTGCCACAAGAGCTGAAGCGCAAAGAGCACAGCCAGGATTCATCGCTTGCTAAATGCGCAAGCAATGGGGCGGAGGTTGGCTGTGCCACAAGGGCAGAGGGGGTGGGCCTCGATAGAGTGGCGGGGAGCGGTATTCGAATGGGCTGTGGAAAAGTGTTCGAAATTCCGCATTCTCTCCTGCGGAAAGAATGCCAAAACCGCCGAGATTGCGCGCGCAGCCGGTACGTTTTGCGCCGGCTGCCATGCCGGCGGGAGCCAAATGATTCTCACGAATCTTACTCGGCCAATACGGAATTCCTGTTTCCGGGTTGGCAAAGATCCATTCCGAATCAATGGCCTTCGTTCTCTCTCGGTGTTGCCGAAGGATGGCCGCTAGATCACGGTCCATGGGAAGCGGCTTTGCGGAACCTTCCGTCTTTGTATCTTCCACATTACCTTCCACCCAGGACCGGGCGATTGAGATATTCAAACCGTCCCAAAAGGGCCTAGTGTCCTGCCCGGGGACTCTTATCACCGAAAGCAAGATGGCGCCAAAGATCACGGTAGTCGTAATCCGTGCGCACAGCGAGATTGAGGCGGTTGTAGGAGGCGAAATCGCTCACCAGGTGGATCAGTTGCACGATGCCCTTGTCGGTCAAGCCGATGCGGCGGAGGCCGGCGATGTCCTCTTCGGTGATGTTCGCGGGCGTGGCGTTCACTTTCAGAGCGAAAGTGACGATGCACTTCTGCCGCGGATCGGAGAGCGCGTTTTCCATCTCCACCACGAATCTCTTTACCTGATCTTCCCCGGCATTCAGACCGTAGTTCAGAATCGTGCAGAACGCCGCGGTGCAATAGGGACAGCCGTTGGCCTTGGAAACGGCAATCCCCACGTACTGGATTTCATCCAGGGTCAGTTCGCCCATCTGCCAGAGTACCTTGGTGGCTCCCAACTTGGCCTTGAAGAACTCCGGGAAGTTCATTTCGACATAGAAGTGATTCGGGACCGCGCCTTCCATCCGCGTGACCCAGTCAAAAATCTCGCGGACGACGGGATCATCGACCATCTCGGGCTTCACGATCTTTACCAAAGCCATGGTGTACCTCCCCCGGCGGGCAGGCGATTTTAAAATTGCTTCCGCGGCAGGGGCTAATTGTCCGCCTGCAGGCGCTTGATCAGCTTCTCGGCTTCCGCCGCGTCAAACCACCAGGGGTTGTAAGCGGGCGGGTTGTTGAAGCCGTTGGAAATGAGGCTGGCCAGCTTGGGAATCTGCGAAGCCGCACCCATCAGCTGCAGCACCTGGGGCGGCGGCGGGGTCAGCAGCGAATTCGTCCACTTGGCCACCCACTGCGCATAGCTGTAGAAGGTCTCGAAGGTCTGCTGCATCCAGCCGGCATCGAACGGTTTGCCGCCGCGTTCCAGGATGCAGTCCATATAGACTTTTGCGCACTTGCACGCCGTATTCGCGCCCTGCCCGGTGATCGGATCGTTGAGCACCACCACGTCGCCCATGCCCAGGATGGTCTTCCCGGAGGGCAGTTTGCAGACCGGTTTGCGGATGGTGGGCGCGAATCTGCCCGCGAGAATGCCGTTGTCGTCGGTGAGTTCGATCTCCTGGCAGCGCTCCGCTTCCCACGGCAGAAACTTAGCCAGGATCTCCTTGCTGCGCTGGAGATGCTGCTGCGGCGTCTTTACATCCTGCCAGCAATCCATGGGGCCGCCGGGGACTCCCTCGAAGACCATGATCTCGCAGGGGCCGCTGACGGTCAGCGCCGGGAAGACGAAATATTCGCCGAGCCCGGGGATGAGGCTGAAGGCCACGGCGGTGAAGGCCTTGCGGGGCACCATCTTCTTGACATAGGTCAGCGCCAGGGCACGCATGGGCTGATCGAAGGTGGAGCGTGCGGTGTCGCGCGTGAAGAGTTGATTGATCTCCCCTTTGCCGGCGGCCACAATCACGAGGTCGTGGCTCCTGGCATACTCCTCGAGGTCCTGAGCGCTGGCTTCCTTGTAGATGATTTGACCGCCGCGCTTGGCAAACTCTTCGAGCCAGCCGGCAAACTTGACGCGCTGGTCGATGGACTGGCCGTAATGGTCCAGCTTCGCTTCCCAGAACAGAGCGCGGCCGCCATCCGGCCCGGGAATCGAAAAGCCGATCCCCTCGGTCGTCGGGCACTCCTTCTCCCAAAAGTTGATGCCCAGGTCCCGCTCGATCTGCAGAGAACTGTCAAACATAAACTGGCTGGAGCTGACGCGGCCGGCGCGGATCTGCTGGGGAGTGCGGCTGGAGACGACGGTGACGGCATAACCCTTCTGCTGGAGACCGAGAGCCAACTGCAAGCCCGCCTGTCCCGCGCCGACGATGGCGATCTTCCTCATGGAATGCTCCTTTTTTACCGGCCGCTTTGCGATGATTCCGCGCGCTTCCCCTGCGTTTTCTGGTTGCTGTCCAGCGGGCGACACCGCCCGTTCTTTGCAGCGGGGCCATATGATAGTATCTGCGCCGGAAAAAACAAGCTCTGGAATAGGCCGGAGAATTCACAGGGGGAGGCCGTCATGGAAGGTCTGAAAGGGAAGGTCGCCATCGTCACGGGCGGCGGAACGATGATTGGCGCCCACGTGGTCCGGGCCTTTCATCGGGAAGGCACGAAGGTAGTTGTGGCGGATATCGACGCGGCGGGCGGCCAGGCCATTGCCGGCGAACTCTCCGAAGGCGTGCGCTTCATCCGCACGGATCTGGGCGACGACAAGCAGATCGCCGTTTGTGTCGAGCAGACCATCGCGGCGTTCGGCGGTATCGATTTCCTGGTCAACGTGGCCTGCGTCTACGTGGATGGCGGACTGAACGCCTCGCGGCAGGATTGGCTGGACAGCTACAACATCAACGTTGTCGGCGGGGTGATGATGCTGAAGGCCGTGCGCCCGCACATGGTCCAGCGGGGCGGCGGCGCGGTGGTGAATTTCGGCAGCATCAGCGCGAAGGTGGCGCAGCATGGCCGCTGGCTCTACCCGGTCAGCAAGGCGGCGACGCTGCAGTTGACGCGCAACGAGGCCATGGACCTGGCCGGGGACAAGATCCGCGTCAACTCCGTCTCCCCTGGCTGGACCTGGTCGAAGGTTATTGCCGAGCTGAGCAAGAACAATCGCGCGAAGGCCGACAGCGTGGGTGCTCCCTTTCATCTGCTGGGACGCATCGGCAACCCGGAAGAAGTAGCGCAGGCTGTTGTTTTCCTCTGTTCCAGCCATGCCTCGTTCATCACCGGGACGGATCTTGCCGTGGACGGCGGCTATGCCGCCATGGGTCCGGAACGCGCTGAAGAGGCGATTCCGAAGCTGGCGGAATAGCGAAGATATGAAGAGCACTGCAGCCGAGGACTTCGACCCGAAGGATTACCGCCGCACGCTCGGGCAGTTCGCCACGGGCGTCACCGTGGTCACCACCCGGGGCCAGGACGGCCGCTTCATCGGCCTGACCGTCAACTCCTTTACTTCCGTTTCTCTCCAGCCGCCGCTGGTACTCTGGTGTCTCGTCCGGCAATCGCCGAGCCTGGCAGCCTTTCAAGAGGCCAGCCATTTCGCGATCAATATTCTGGCGGCCGGACAACACGGCCTGTCCCGGCAGTTTGCCTCGCAGGTTCCCGACCGGTTTGCAGGGGTTGAGCTGGAGGAAGGGAAGGCCGGTGTGCCGCGCTTGAAGGGAGTCGCGGCCCAGTTGGTTTGCCGGAACGTGGGACAATTTGACGGCGGCGATCACGTCATTTTTCTGGGGCAGGTGGAGGAATACCTCCGGTCCGAGGAAAAACCTCTGCTGTTCCACTCCGGGCGCTATTGCAGCTTGACGCCGCATCCCGATTTTCCGGAATAAGGCGCGCCATTCCGCTGTCCAGGAAGCGGCAAGCCGCCACGGCTGTCCCTTCCTGGAACCCGCGAGAATTCACCACTGCGCGAGAGCGGCGGCGATCTCCGCGCCCGCCCGGTCAGTCGGCCGGAACCTCTTCGGTCTTCGGCTGGGTTTTGGTTTTGGCGGGGCGCCGGTAGATGCCCCTCTCCACCATCTCTGCCAACACGCGATGCCGTATGGCGTCATGATCCGCATGCCGGCCGGGATGCTTCTTCAGGCCGAGGTTTTTCGGGTAGAGGGGTTTTTCGTAGATGCAGCGGAACTGTTCGGTGCGCAAATCGCGGAGCCAGTTCCCCCACAGCGAGCGCGTGCGGTACTGCCGCAGGGCCTCGATGTCAATGATCGCTCCGGCGTAGGAAGGCCCCGCGCCGTACTCGTGCTGAGAAAGCACGCGGCCCTGATAGTCCACGATCATGGATTTGCCGCCGAAAGTATCCAGTGCGTCTTTGGAATCCTGCATGAGGTAGTAGTTGGCGGGATTCGGCGCCACCACGTAGCAGGTATTGTCCAGGGCGCGGGCGCGGTTCTGCACCTCCCAGAGGCCGTTGGCGACATAGGGTTCGGGATACGCGGGGCGGTAAAGGATTTCGGCGCCGTTCATGGCCATGCCGCGGGCCGTTTCCGGGAAGGAACCGTCCATGCAGATTACGCAGCCGATGCGCCCGATCTCCGTATCGGCCACGGGAAAGAAGGAATCGAGGCCGTCGCCGTAGAGTTCGACCCACTTGTCCCACACGTCGTGGGGCACGGTCGAGTGCTCGCGGGCGAAGACCTGGAGCTTGTGGTATTTATAAATCACCTTGCCCGTCGGCGCGATGATGAAGGCGCCGTTGAAGAACTTCCTGGGAAACTCGGGATGCTTGATCTTGGCCTGGGCGATGATGTAAGCGTTGTGCTGCCTGGCTTTGCGCCCCAGCATCTCCGTCTCCGGGCCGGGGATGTCCAGGGCCATCTCCTCCACGTATTTTTCGTGATCCCAGTCGAAGACCTCGTCGGTGAAGCCCTGCAGGCAGCCTTCCGGAATACAGATCAGGCGTACGGGCAGGTCAATGGAGCTGAGCCAGATGGAAGCGTCGATCAGGTCCGAGATATGCCGGATGTTGACCTCGACTTCCGAGCGTTTGGTGCAGCCCCGCATGGTGGGCTGGAGCGCGAGAGCCATATATTGCTCGATCATGACGATCCTCCTTGAGGGGTCGACAGCATGCGCTGAAACCGGGACGCCGGTGAGTGCGCCTTCCGAGGCGCGCCGGGATGCGCCGGGTGACGAGTATTCAACACCCGAAAGCATGCCCCGTCAAGAAGTTGACCGCTTGGCGGTCACAGCAATAATGACGGGCCGCCTGCGGCACACTGCGTGAGCCCTCGGACGCTCCGTTCCGGAGGTTGTACCTGCCAGAACCTTTACGAACCGGAAACTTCGGCCACTTCAAATGGGTAGTGCCGGTGCGTGCGTTGCACGGAGATCCACTTCAGAGTGGTGAACTCCTCCAGCGCCCAGCGGCCATTGAGCCGTCCGATGCCCGAAGCTTTTTCGCCTCCAAAGGCAATCGTGGGTTCGTCGCTGATGGTGCCGTCATTGACGTGGATCATGCCGGAGTCGATCTCTTTGGCCAGTTCGGCGCCATGCTCCAGGTTGCGCGTATGAATGGCTCCGCTCAACCCGTACGGACTGTTGTTGGCGATAGCGATGGCCTCTTCTTCGGTATCGAAGGGCATGACGCACACGGCGGGGCCGAATAGCTCATTCTGCGCGACGTACATCTCGGGCTGCACATCGGCAAAGATCGTCGGGGACACCAGGTTGCCTTCCGCTTTGCCGCGCAGCACCGGCTTGGCGCCTTCGTCCACGCCCTTCTGGATCTGCCGGGCGAGGGTATCGGCCTGGGCCTTGTTCATCAGCGGGCCAATATCGGTCTGAGGATCTCGCGGATCGCCCACTTTGAGCCCGGAAACCCGCTGCACATATTTCTCTAAGAATTGTTGGTAGAGGCTGCGATGCACGAGGATGCGGTTGGCGGACATGCAGATCTGCCCCTGGTGCGTGAAGCGGCTGAAGACCGCGGCATTGAGGGCATAGTCCAGATCGGCATCCGGAAGAATGATGAAGGCGCTGTTGCCGCCCAGCTCCAGAATCGCTTTCTTCAGGCAGCGGCCCGCGGATTCTCCGATGCGCCGGCCGACGCCTTCCGAACCGGTGAAAGAGATGACGCGGGGAATGGGGTGCTCGACGAAGTTGTTTCCGATTTCCGCGATGTCGGCGATGACCACGTTCAACAGGCCCTTGGGGATGCCCGCCGCTTCGAAGATCCGGGCGACCAGCGTGCCGCCGGTGATGGCCGTATCGTCGTGCGGCTTGAGGACCACACCATTGCCCGCACCCAGCGCCGGGGCCACCGAGCGCATGCTCAGGAAGAAGGGGAAGTTGAACGGGCTAATGACCCCCACGACCCCGACCGGGATGCGGTAAAGCCTGTTTTCCTTGCCTTCGACTGTGGAGGGCAGGATCTCGCCGGTCATGCGCAGGGGGAAGGTGGCGGATTCCTTGATGATGTTTTTCACCAGGCCGATTTCAAAAAAGGCCTTGAGGCGCGTGCCGCCGAGCTCCTCGATGATCATGTCGGTGATGTCGCCTTCGTTCTGCTCCACGAAGGTGATCGCCTTCTCGAGGATGGCGCGTTTTTCGAAGGGATTGACCGCCGCCCAGACCTTCTGTGCCGCCGCTGCCGCGCGATAGGCCGCATCGAGGTCCGCAAGAGTCGCCAGCTTGAATTCGGTGATGGGCTTCCCGTTGTACGGATTCCTGTCTGTCAGCGTCTTCTGGCTCGCCCCGTCGCGCCATACTCCGCCGATGTACTGCTTATTGAGTGCCGCAAACTGGTTCATGGCCGTCCTCCGGACTTTCGAAAGGTATCGCGAAACTATACAGAATCCGTTTTGAACTTCCAGTAGTTTTCCGCCCCACGGGCAGGCTCGGGAGGAAAGACTTTGTTGACGCAGCAAGCGGGTGGTGTTAGTCTCCGTCAAATTTTAGGTGCTGGATGGGGGGAACGTGCAACGCATTTCCTTGGTGTTGCTTGGGGTTACGATTCTTTTGCTGTTGGTTTCCGCCAATAGCGTGTCTGCGCAGCAGTTCGCGACCTTAAATGTGACGGTGAATGACCAGTCAGGCGGGGCCGTCCCCGGCGCCAGCCTGACGCTGAAGAACACCGCCACGGGTGCCGAACGCACCGCGGTCACGGGTGAGGGCGGCCTTGCCGTCATCCCCAGCGTTCCGGCAGGGAGCTATGGCCTGACGGCGGCGCATGCCGGGTTTGCGGCGCACACGGTCACGGTTCAGCTGGCCGTCGGTCAGATCGCCTCGGTGACCATCTCCCTGGGAGTTTCCGCGAAGGCGGAGACCGTCGAGGTGACGGAGACCGCGCAGGCCGTGGACCCCGAGAAGGCGGAAGTCAGCCAGGTGATTGACACGCCGAAGATCAAAGACCTGCCGATCTCCGGGCGCGACTTTATCGACTTCGTTCTGCTCACGCCTTCGGTGAGTATCGGGCGCAGCACGGCCGTAGGGGCGCAGTCGCCGTTCACGGAGACGGTGCTGAAGCTGAGCTTCGCGGGAGTGCGCGAGAGCCACACCTCCTTCTTTTCCTTGGACGGGATCGACTACACCACCAGCATTTCCGGCGTGCAGCGCGTCAGCCCCTCGCAGGACTGGGTGCAGGAATTCCGCGTCGTGGACAGCCCTTTCACGGGGGACAACGGCCGCAACCTGGGTTCCGTGGTCAACACGGTCACCAAGTCGGGCACCAATGACGTGCACGGCACGCTCTACGAATTTTTCCGCAACAACAAGATGGATGCGAAAAACCTGCTCTCCGCCCCGGGTTTTGACACGCTGCGCTTCAACCAGTTCGGCGGCACGGTGGGCGGGCCGATTCGGAAAGACAAACTGTTCCTCTTCGGCGGCTACGAAGGGCAGCGCCGGGCGGAATCACCCATCTACTCCTCCTTGATCCTGGGCTGCACCGACAACCCAGGGTGCTTCGGCCCCGGCAGTCTCAGCATCAATCAGGTGAAGCAACTTCTCGGATTGCAGCCCGAGGTGTTGAACTCCTTTCTAAGCATCGATGACTACGACAAGATGATCTTGAAAAGCAACGCCATCGTGAGCAACAAGACGTTTCTCAACCTGACCTACCTGTTCAACGACTCGCGCAAGCAGAATGTGCGCGGCGCGGCGCCGGGCGAGGGCATGCCTTCTTCCTACCGGGACAACCCCGTGCGCGACCAGACTGTCTATGGCAGCCTAGTGCACCTCTTTTCTCAGACCCTCACCTCCGAGACGCTTTTCCAGTACGGCCGCCGGAAGTTCGACCTCATCCCCAAGGGTGCCGGCCTGGAGCCCGCCATCGCCATTCCGGACATGCTGTCCGCGGGCGGATTCATTGGCAGCGTCCGGGCGTATACGGAACAGCGCATTCAGGCGGCCGAGAACCTGACCTATGTGCACGGGAACCATACCTTCAAATTCGGCGGCGACATCCAGCCCGTTTGGATCGATACGCAGGTCACGTTGTTCAGCCCAGGGGCGGGCATCTTTTCTCCGGGTTGCTTCTTTGGTGGCCCGTCCGGGTGTGCCGGCGCTCCGCAAGGCGTATTTTCCCCGGGTACGGCGCTGGCTTTCCTCTTCCTCGAGCCGCGCCAGCTCTTTGGCCAGCAGATTCCGCAGCGGACACTGCCTTTCTCCACGGGCCTGTACGCCGGCCCTTCACAGCAGGAATTCAATGACGCGACATCCTTGAACTTCGAGCACACCCTGTGGTCCATGTATGCCCAGGACCATTGGAAGGTGCGGCCCAACCTGACCGTCACTCTCGGCCTGCATTACGACGTGGATACCTTTCCGTCCGCGGCGGACGTGAAAATCCAGGGCAAGTTCCATCCCACCAACTACGGCAATATCCAGCCGCGCGCGAGCCTGGCGTATTCCTTCAACAACGGTAAGGGCGTGGTGCGTGCCGGCGCGGGCCTCTTCAATTCGCCGTTTGTGTTCAGTGACGTGCTGGTGAGCTGGATCGGCGCTTCGGAATTCACCTACATGAACCAGCCGCTATTGTCGGAGTTCAGCGATCCCACCAACCAGTTGATTGGCTTCGGAGCCTCCGGCGTAGTGGGAGCCCCGGGACCAGTGTTTGGCGGCATCGGGTTCAGCAATTTTACCCACTTCGGCATTTATCCGGATCCGACGACGAGTCCGGTGTTGCAGTTCCCCTTGGGGTACGCCAAGCTCAAATTCAAGAATCCCATCGCCACGCAGGCCAGCCTGGAAATTGAACACCAGGTCGGCAAAGACTTCTTCGTCTCTTTGGGATACCAGTGGATGCACGCCACGCGCCTGCCGGTCTACTACAGCATCAACGGGACGCCGGTAACCAACGGTGCGGGGGTGGAGCAGTGCAATCCGGCCATCACCAGCGGCTGCTCGCCGTACTTTACCCCGACTGACCCCAACTTCGGGTTTGTGCTGTACGTGAAACCCGGAGGATTTTCGATTTACAATGCGGGCACGCTCAGCGTGCGCAAATCCTTCTCGCACCACTATGACTTCCTGGCCAATTACACCTATTCGAAGTCCATTGACATCTCGACAACCGTCAATCTGCCCAACGTGCCGGTAAATTTCGTCCATTCGAACCTGGACCGGGCGGTTGGGGATAACAACATCCCGCACCGGCTCACCCTGGCGCTCCTTGGGGAAACCCCGGACACCTGGAATGTCGCGCTGCGCCATTTCAAGGCCTCGGTGCTCACCAATCTGCAGAGCGCGCGACGCTATAGCATCGTTGCCGGCTTCGATACCAACGGCGACCTTTTCCCATTCCCCGACCGCGTGGGGGTTATCGGCCGGAATACGTACAAAGGGGACCCCAGCCACACGGTGGATCTGCGCATCCAGCGGGCGATTCCCGTCAACGAACGCGTCAATGTGGAGCTCAGCGCGGAGATCTTCAATCTGCTCAACCGTGCCAACGTGCTGGAAATCGACCACGCCTATGGGCTGCCGGATTTCGTGACCGCGGTTCCCCAGCAGTACAAGGACGGCATTGCTCCCCCGCTGTCTTCGGGTGGCAATCCCTCCTTCGGGTCGCCGAAATTTGCCGGCCCGGCGCGGCAAGTCCAATTGTCGCTGCGCTTGAATTTTTAGCGACTTCCGGAACACTGCAGCAGAACCCGCGCCCGGCCGGCGCATCCGTTTCCATTGCGCCGGCCGGGCGCGAATCAGCAGGAAAATCTATGATCAAGCCATATACCGCCGTCGGTCTTGTGCCCACCATCCGCGGGATTCGCTCCCGCAAGGACATCCAGATCAATCTGGACCATCTGAAGCATCTGGTGAAAGCCGCCAACTGGCTCTCCGCCATGGATCTGCCCGTGCGCCTGATGGCCATTCCCGAGGGCGCTCTCCAAGCCTTCAATGACGAAGTGCTCGACATGGACCATGTGCAGTACGCGCGGAAATGCGCCATCGATATCCCCGGCAAGGAAACGGACGAAATCGGCAAGATCGCTCGCGAATGGAACTGCTTCATCATGGCCCAGGCCAAGGCGCGCCACCCGGACTGGAAAGACCGTTTCTTCAACGTGGGCTTCATTCTCAATCCCAAGGGCGAAGTGATTCTGAAGCATTACAAGGTGTCCCCGCTGTATCCGGTGGAGCATTCCGTCTGCCCGCATGACATTTACGATTGGTGGATCGAAAAGTACGGGCGGAACCTGGAGGCCTTCTGGCCGGTCGTAGACACGGAGATTGGCCGGATGGGCATCATGATGGCCAACGAAGGCTCGTATCCGGAAAATGCGCGGGCCCTGGCGATGAATGGCGCGGAAATCGTCTACCGGGCTTCCTACCCGCAAATATGTACATCCTGGCGCCCAATCTGGGGACCTATTTTCTTTTCCCTGAGGACACCACGCCCATTGATACCTTTGGCGGGCACTCTTATATCTTCAATTACAAGGGCCAGAAGGTCGGCAAGCTCGAGTACAGCGGCGGATCGAGTTACGTCGCCGGCGTGATCGATGTGGAAGCCCTGCGCGATCACCGCGCCCGCGCCCAATGGGACAACTGGATGAAGGATATCCGCACCGAGCTCTATCAGATCGTCTATGAAAAACCCATCTATCCCAAGAACCTCTATTTGAACCGCGTCCCGATGAAACACTCTGAATACCGGGAGAAAGTCATCAAACGCCAGATCGCCCTGATGCACGAACGGGGCATCTGGAAGAAGCCGGAACGCTGAGTCTGGTTTATGCCGCCAGCCTTTGGAGGTTGCCGATGTCCCACGAAGTCCGTGCATCCCGGAAAAAGTTTTTCACGGTAGACCCCCGGCGTTGCGCACTGCTCGTCATCGACATGCAGAACGCCTTTGTGGCGGAGGGCGAGCCGTTTGAAACGCCGCCGGCGCGCGCGATGGTCCCGCGCCTCGAGCGTCTGATCCGCTTTTGCCGCGAACAGGGGATGCCCATCGTGTGGACCCAGTCGGATCACCGGCCACCCTATGGCGGCCTGATGCTGCAGAAGTTTTCCGCCATCGGCGAGCAGCGCGTTCTGTGGCAGGGCGAGCCGAGCTTCGAGATGTATCCCCACATGCTCCAGCCGCAGGAAGCGGGATCCGAGTACCGGCTGGTCAAGCATAAGTTCGACGCTTTTTTCGAAACCGGCCTGGACGCCATTCTGCGCTATCACCACACGGATACGGTGATCATCACCGGGACCGCCACCAACGTCTGCTGTGAATCCACGGCCCGTGCTGCGTTCATGCGTGACTACTATGTGGCATTTCTCAGCGATGCCAATGCGTCATTTGATCCGGCCATGCACGAGGCCACACTGAAGAACATAGACTTATTCTTTGGCAGGGTGATGAGCACGGAGGAGCTTCTGGCGGAAATGGTAGCGGCGATTGTGGAGACCTCCGCGGCGGCGCAGTGCTTCATCCAAAAGCCGCAGCCCTGAGGCCTGCGGAGGCCATGGAAGCGCCGGGCCGGCCGCATGGCGAGATGTGAAGAACCGTTGGCTGATCTCGTAGCCCGGACACCACGCCGTCCGCGCATCGGGCGCGTCTCGGCGATTTCGGTTGTTCTGTGCCACGCCTATCCCTTTTGAGAAGGCAGTTCTCTGCGCGGAGAGGGCAGGCAGGAGGGGCTGTGGCGGGGAGGAGATTCGACTACAATGATAGAAGTGACCGCGAAACGGGTTTTAGCACATGCGACAGCCAAGCGGTCGACTGTAGGTGTGACCGCGAAGCGGTCAGCGAAGAATGACGACGACACGTGAACTGGGCGCGGTGCGGGCGCTGATCTTCGATCTGGACGGGACGCTGATCGATTCGAAGCGGGATCTGATCCTGTCCGTGAACGCCATGCTGCGGGAGATGGGGCGCGGGGAGCTGAGCGAGGAGAGGATCGCGGGGTACATCGGGGCAGGCGCGCCGCAGTTGATTGCGCGGGCGCTGGGCGAGGGCGCGAGCGAGGACGAGAAGAAGCGCGGGCTGGAATTTTTCCTGGGCTATTACGAAGAGCACAAGATGGACCACACGCGGGCGTACGCGGGCGTGCCCGAGGCGCTGGGCGAGCTGCGGCGCTATCCCATGGCGGTGCTCACCAACAAGCCGTTTAAGATCAGCCGGCGCATCCTGGAGGAGCTGGGGCTGGCGGAATTTTTCCGCGCGGTGTACGGCGGGAACAGCTTCGAGACCAAGAAGCCCGACCCGCTGGGCGCGCAGAGGATCCTGCAGGAACTGGGCGCGGCGCCGCGCGAGGCGCTGCTGATCGGCGATTCCGAGATAGACGTGCAGACGGCGCGCAACGCGGGGACGCTGGCCGCGGCGGTGAACTACGGCTTCGGGGTGCACGACCGCG
>JAIQEV010000005.1 GCA_020073585.1 Terriglobia bacterium | reverse complement strand
TAGCGCCGAGGTCGAGGGAGTAGTCAACAGCCATCCGGCGGTTCGCGACTGCGCGGTCATCGGCGTGCCTGACGATAAGTGGGGCGAGGCGGTAAAAGCCGTGGTGGAGCTGAATGGCGGTTCGGCGGTGACCGCCGAAGAAATCATCGCGTTGTGCAAGCAGAGGCTGGGCAGCGTCAAAGCGCCTAAGAGCGTGGACTTCGTTGACAAGCTGCCGCGCAGCTCAGCCGGCAAGCTGTCAAAGCGCGAACTCCGCGCAAAATACTTGGAAGGGTAAGTTTGGATTTGCTTCGTTCAGTCGTTGGAGGAGCGATTGCAGACCACCCTTCGGTTAAGAGCGGGAAGTCTCACAAATCTAAGTGCCCTATTTGGTAGCACTTACGGGAAAATGGGGGCCATTCTTCCCCCTTTGATTGCACCCAATCCTGCACCCAAGACCGACCGATCCTTCCAATCGCCGATGGTCCGTTCATAGGTTTCCTTGAGAGATATGGGTCTGGCAGCAGCAGTTCCCATTCAGCTATATGGTCCGCCAATGATAAGAGCTATTTATTTGACGAAATCGGGCCATAATGTTATTCACTAATGGCAATGAGCAGCCACAGTCAGCGACGGAGCGCCTCTCTCGTGCCGCAAGGGACGGGTGACCGTCCCGTGCGCATGCGTGCCACGATACTGACTGTCCGTTTCGTTTCGCCTCTGCTCCTTACCATCGCTATTCTTGCGCGACTTATCCTGCTTCTTCCCAGCGGATAACGGCCGGATCACAAGAGTTTCATCCCGAACTCCCAGAGGCCGTTATACCGAAAAGGTATAACGGCCTCTTTGTTTTCACCGGACAGAACCACCCGAAGAAAAACAGGAGAGCGCCCAATGGAAATGATGCAACTGGAGATGTTCATCAAAGTCGTCGAAGAGCGCAGCGTCCACAAAGCTGCCGCGCGCGTATGCCGCACGCAGCCGGCCGTCAGCATTGCGCTGGGCAAGCTAGCACAGGAAATCGGCACGCCCCTGTTTGCGCGCGCGCACAAGAGGGATTTCCGGCTGACGCACGCCGGTGAAGTGCTCTACGAATTTGCCTCGAGGATCATCGGCTTGCGGGACGAGGCTCTTTCCACGCTGAAGCAGAGCGAGGCTGTCTGCCCGGGGCGCATCGGCGTGGGCGTCAGCGGAGCCGCGGGCCTCCGGCTGTTTCTGCTGGTGACCAACTCCTTTCGACTGCAATATCTCAACGCCCGCGTCGAGATGATGTGCGACAGTCCCGAAAAGCTGCTGCACGAACTCGCGGAACGCAAGATCGATTTCGCGTTTTTGCCCTCGCCCCCGGCAAGCAGCGAGGCACACGCCGATTTCTTGGCGGTGCGTCTCCCGGCTTTCGGCAGGAAGGAAACGCTCTGGATGGTGCGGCGCACCGTGGGGCAATCGTATCTGGCAAAACAGTTCGAACAGGCAAGCATGCGCCCGGCAGACAACGGAATCAGCGCGAGGAGACGCATGCGGACGGCAAGAAGCCCGATCCTTCTCAGCGCACCAGGCTGCAAGAGCCAGGCGGTTTCCTGAGGCGGGAGGTTTCTGAAGCGCGCACGCGGATGACCCTTAGCGGGACGCCTCGATCACGCCCAGGGCCAGCAGTTGCGCCAGGCCATCGCGCAAAGCGGCGGAAGAAACTCCGGCGTGGAGCCGGCGGTATTGCTGCACGACTGCGGCCACCGTGGGCCTTCTGTCCAGGAGTTCCACGAGTTCCGGCACGCACACTTCCCCGCAGTAACGCAGTCCGCGCTGCGCCCGCGGGGAGACTACGACCAGTTTCTCGGCGATGAACTCCCCCTGGATGACGGGGCGAACGACAATTTTCGCGGCAGGCGCGCGCATGATCCGATCCTCGGCCTGAAGCTGCGGCCGGCGCGGGCCGGTTTCCGTCTGCGGCGCGGGACCCGCCCCCGGCAAGTTCGCGTGACGCCGCTTCCAGAACGGCCGCCCGCTCCATCGCTGTTCGCGCCGGTAGTACCTGGCCAGTGCGTCCAGGTGGGAATGAAAACCGGCGCTCTCTTTCTCCCTGTAGAACTCCATCGCCGCGGCACGGCTGGCCGGCTGGGCCAGCACGGTGTGGACGACCGCAGCCGCGGCCAGCGCCGAGGTGACGGCCTTCTGGACACCCTGCGAGCACAAGGGATCCACCGTACAAGCGGCATCGCCCACCAGCAGCCAATCGGCGCCGCAGGAAGAATCCAGCAGGGTCGGATTGGCGGCAAATATCTTTACTTCGCTGTTGCAGCGTGCCTTCCGCAGGCGGTGCCGGACATGTTTCGTCTGCCGCAGGGCATGGAGGTAGGCTTGCTGGGCGGATTTCCGCAGGTTGGGAGGAAGAAGATCGCGATCCGTCATCCAGCCGGCCACGCGCCGGCCATCGCCCAGCCGGGCGGTGTAGACCCATCCGCCGGGAAGAGACTCGACCAGCGTGTTGCAGCCGTCCGGCTGCGCCGTGTCAGCGGCAACGTCCCAATACGCCACCAGACCCAGCAAATGTCCACACGCCCGAGCACGCAGCCGCAGCTTTCCGGCCAGCACGCGCGCGCGCCCCGTCGCATCACACAGGAAGCGCGTCTCGATCTCCTGCCGTTGGCCGTCCGGCAGCGCCAGCACGACTTTCCAGCAGCCCGGCTCGATGTGGCGCATCTCCGCCGGGCGGCAGCCCGCAAACAGCTCCACACCGGCAGTGCGGGCGGCCTGCAGCAGCAAGCCATCGAAGCGCGCTCTTTCCACCTGAAAACCATGGCTACGCATATCCGCCGCATGCGGATGGAAGGTGGCCTCTTTACTCCCCCAGGCCGAGAGGTTCCCCGTGGTGCGGGGAAATTCCAGGGCGGAGGAGGATGGCAGGATGCCGGTCCGGTTCAAGAGCAGATTGACCGACGGAGGCAGGGTCTCTCCAATGGCGTAGCGCGGACCCGGGTGCCGCTCGACGAGAGCCGCACGGTAGCCTTTCCGGCTCAGACGCTCGGCCAGGACGGCGCCGGCGGGACCGGCGCCCAGGATCACGACGTCGAATCTGTCCCTGCAAATCATGAAGAGGCCGAGCTGGCCTGTTTCTTTTTCACTTCCCGCTTGCGCAGCTCGACTCTGCGAATTTTGCCGCTGATGGTCTTGGGCAGCTGCTCAACGAACTCAATCTCGCGGGGATATTTATACGGCGCAGTGACCTTCTTGACGTGATCTTGCAACTCGCGGACCAACTCCGGCGATCCCTGGTAGCCGCTGCGCAGCACGACAAACGCTTTCACGATATCCCCGCGCACCTCGTCGGGACTGGCGACGGCCGCGGCCTCGACCACGGCCGGGTGTTCGATCAGAGCGCTTTCCACTTCGAAGGGGCCGATACGGTATCCGGCGCTGATGATGACGTCGTCCGCGCGCCCCACAAACCAGTAGTAGCCGTCCTGGTCTCGATAGGCCTTGTCCCCGGTGACATACCAGGGACCGCGGCGCGTGGACTGCGTGAGTTCCGGCTCTTTCCAGTACCCGAGGAACAGCGAAGGGGGATGTCCCTTGACGGCTATTTCTCCTTCCTCGTCCGCCGGAAGTTCGTTGCCCTCTCCATCCACGATGGCGATCTCGTGTCCGGGCATGGGCTTGCCCATCGAACCTGGCCGCACCGGGATGCTCGGGTGATTGCAAACCACGATGATCGACTCCGTTTGCCCATAGCCGTCATAGATGGTCTGTCCCGTCCCTTCCTTCCAGACTTCGATCACCTCGGGATTCAGAGGTTCGCCAGCTCCCACCACATGGCGCAGCGAGAATCGGTATTTCTTCAGGTCCTCCTTGACCAGGAGCCGGAAGGCGGTGGGCGGAGCGCAGAAGGTTGTAATCTTGTATTTCTCCAGCATCTCCAGGGTCTTTCGCGGCTCGAAATTTCCCTTATAGGAAAAGACCGCGCAGCCGGAATGCCAGGGGCCGAACAAGGTGCTGTAAGCGGCCTTCGCCCAACCGGTGTCCGACATGTTCCAGTGCAGGTCCGTTGGTTTCAGGTCGATCCAGTACTCTCCCGTCAGGCGGTGCGCCCAGGTATAGGCGTGGCTGTGCAGAACCATTTTCGGGCCGCCCGTGGTCCCCGAAGTGAAAAAGATGAGGGCCGGGTCCTTCGAAAGACTGTGCTCTCCGGTGAAGGATGTGGCGGCGCGCTTCATTTCCTCGTCGTAACTGGCCCATCCCGGCCGGCTGCCGCCCACGAGGATGCGGTGCCGAAAGCCGGGGCCGGCTTCGCCAATGCTCTCGACTTTTGCGCAGTTTTCCACGTCCGTAACCAGGGCGCGCGCGCCGGCAAGCTGGATGCGATAGGCAATGTCCTTGGGCTGCAGGAGCGTGGCCCCCGGAGCCGCTATCGCTCCCAGCTTCAGCAACCCGAGCATCACCACCTGCCAGGCTGGCACCCGTGGCAGGATCACCAGCACCACATCGCCCTTGCCGATACCCAAGCCCGCCATCACGTTGGCAAACTGATTGGACAGGGAATGGAGCTGCGCAAAAGTGTATTTTTCCTCGCGCCCGGTCTCGTCGGTCCAGAACAGCGCCAGAAGGCCGGGATCCTGCGCATGGCGAGCCACGATGTCGCGGGCAAAATTGAACCGCTCCGGCACATTCCACTGGAACTTCCGATAGAGCTGTTCGTAGCGATCGTCTTTCATCGTGACCTCAAGCCGTTTGAGTGCGGGCGGCGTCCTGCAACGAAAGTTCCTGGATCGAGATCTCGCGCATCTTGAATTTCTGAACCTTGCCCGTGACCGTCATCGGGAAGGAATCGACGAACTTGATGTACTTGGGAATTTTGTACTTCGCGATGCGACCCTCGCTGAACTGCGTGATCGCTTCGGGAGTCAGCTTGGCATCGGGCAGGGGCTTCACCCAGGCCATCACCTGTTCGCCGTAAACGGCGTCGGGAACACCGATCACCTGCACACTGCCGACGCCCGGACAGGTGTGCAGGAACTCCTCGATCTCCCGCGGATAGATGTTCTCGCCGCCGCGAATGATGACGTCCTTGCCGCGGCCGGTGATCCGGAAATAGCCGTTCTCGTCCATCGCCGCGAGGTCGCCCGTATGCAGCCAGCCGTCCGCGTCGATGGCCTGGCGGCTGGCTTCCGGATTGTTGTAGTAACCCTTCATCACCATGTAACCGCGAGCGCACAGTTCCCCCGTCGCGCCAATCGGGACAATCTTGCCCGTGGCGGGATTGATGATTTTCACTTCCGTGTGCGGCAGCGCCTTGCCCACGGTGGTGACGCGCAGCTCGAGAGGATCGTCGGTCTTGGTCTGGGTGATGACGGGCGAAGCCTCGGTCAGCCCGTAGGCGATGGTCATCTCCGAGCAGTGCATGAGATTCACCACCCGCTTCATCACTTCAATGGGGCAGGGCGAGCCGGCCATGATACCGGTGCGCAGATGGCGCAGGTCGAAGCGGCCGAATTCCGGGTGTCCCAGTTCTTCGATAAACATCGTGGGGACACCCTGCAACGCCGTGCACTTCTCTTCCGAAGCCGCACGCAGGGTTTCCAGGGCGTCAAAGTACGCGGCGGGGATCACCATCGTCGCTCCCGCGATTACGCACGCCATGTTGCTCAGGACCATGCCGAAGCAGTGATAGAAAGGGACCGGAATACACATGCGGTCGCGGGAAGTGAACTTCATCGAAGCCGCGATCAACCGGGCGTTATTCACCATGTTGTGGTGGCTCAGGGTCGCGCCCTTGGGCATTCCCGTGGTCCCCGACGTATATTGAATATTGATGGCATCGTCGGCCTCCAGGGCCGCTTCCCGCTTGCGGAGTTCCTCCGTAGGGAGTTCCCTCCCCAGGGCCAGCAGGTCCTGCCAGTGGAACATGCCGCGGGGAGCAGTCTCTCCTCCCAGGAAGATCAGGTTCTTCAGGTGCGGCAGCTTTTCGGCGCGCAGGGCGCCAGGATGGCTTCCCGCAAGCTCCGGGCAGACGCTGCTCACCGTGGCCACGTAATCGCAGTCACGGAATCCGCGGATCAGCAGCAGCGACTGGCACTCCGACTGCCGCAGCGCATATTCCAGCTCGAAGGTTCGATTCGCGGGGTTGATGCTGACCAGGATGGCGCCGATTTTTGCCGTGGCAAACTGCGTGACGACCCACTCGGCGCAATTGGTCGCCCAGATTCCCACGCGGTCGCCTTTCCGAATTCCCAAACGAAGAAAACCGCGCGCCGCCAGCTCGACCTCTTCGTGAAACTGCCGGTAGGTATAGCGTTTCTTCTGGTGGCGGACGACCAGCGCTTCGTTGTCCGGATAGGCTGCGGCAGTTTCATCGAGCACCTGGCCGATGCAGCTTCCCAGCAGCGGCGTGGAGCCGGTGCCGTGGGAATAGCTCAAACGTCTCGCCTTCGTCTGTCCATCGGTCATCAATCAAGGGCCTCTTGGGGGAGATTCAACCGCTGATCGCCGGCCGTCATCCGCGTCCGGCTCGAATTCGCAAGGAGAATGCCGGAGACGCGATGGCGTTCCGCAGGGGGCAACTGTTCGCAGAGACGCACGAGGCACGCAGCGATATGCGCCGCCGCGAAACTATGACCGCGCAGATTTCGCTCCTGCGGCCGGCCGGGCAGAGGACGCGGGCTGGGGTGCGCGCGGAATGCGGGCGTCCCTCTTCCACAGGCATAGAACTCATCCCATCCGCAATTCTCGTCCCCGGCCACGGAGATCACTCCCGGCAGGCAGGCGGGAAACAGTTCCGCATCCGGACTCTCGCTCGCGGCCACAACGATGACGCCCCGCCCCGCTGCATATTCGCAAGCCCTTTGCAGCAGCGGCCGGTGCGCTGCTTCCGCCGTGCCCAGACTGCAATTGGCGATGTCCATGCGATTGTCGGCCGCCCAGCGGATGGCGGCAGCGACGATCTCCGCCTGCGTCCGCAATTGCCTGTCGAACACCTTCACGCTGTAAAGTTCCACGTCCGGCGCCTTGGCCCGCAAAACTCCCGCGATGGCGGTGCCGTGTCCCAGGGAATCCTGCCAGTCAGGCAGGAACTCGAGCGCACCCCCGGGGCCGAGCAGAATGCGCACTCCACCGGCCACGCGCTGCACGTGCGAATGCTGCGCGTTGATGCCGCTGTCAATCACGGCGACCTTGACGCCTTTGCCGCTCCCCGCGCTAAGGTTTATCCGCGGTGCATTGGTCTGCAGTTCGGTCATGTCCATCTCGGCTCGACCGCGGAGATACCGGGCAACCCGGCCGCCTGGTACAAACGCTGGTACAGGCCCGTTTCCCCGACGAGCCCCGCGTGGCTTCCCTGTTGCACGATTTCCCCCCGGTCGAGCACGAAGATCTGGCTTGCTCCGCGCACCGAAGAGAGGCGATGGCTGATCGTCAGCGTCGTGCGGCCGACCAGGCATTTTTCCAGGGCCGCCCAGATGTGCGATTCCGTAAGCACATCGAGCGCTCCCGTGGCTTCATCGAAGACCCAGACCCGCGCATCGCGCAGCGCCGCGCGCGCAATGGCCATCCGCTGGCGCTGGCCCGTGGAAAGCTTCAGTCCCCTCTCGCCGACCACCGAAGCCATGCCGTCGGGCAGGCCGCAGATGAATTCCTCGAGGTCGGCCATTCGCGCCGCGGCCCAGACATCCGCCTGGCTGGCGCGGGGGTTGGCGTAGCGCAGATTCTCCTCAATACTGGCGTGAAACAGAAATGGCTCGGCGCTGATCACCGCGAAGGACTCCCGAAGGCTGCGCAATTGCACATCCTTCAGATCGTGCCCCGCGAACCTCACCATTCCCTGCTGAGGATCGTAGAAACGCAGCAGCAGGTCCACCAGCGTGGACTTGCCGGCTCCGCTGGGCCCGACGATGGCCACGCGGCTGCCTTCCGCTATGCGCAGATTGATGCTCCTCAGAACCGGCTCTCCGCTTTGATAGGCGAAGGAGACATCGCAAAATTCGATCTCGCTCCCCGGCGGCGAAAGCCGGAAAGCGTTTTCCTTTTCCCGCACTTCCGGCTGCAGATCGAAAAATTCGAAAACGCGATTCAGCGAAACCCTGGCTCTCTGCACACTGAGGTAAAGACCGATGATGTTCTGCACGGGACTCAGCACGCGCGCCTGGTAGGCGGCAAAGGCCACCAGGCTGCCCAGGCTCATCCGCCCGGCAATGACCTGATTGCCACCGTAGAGCAAGAGCACCAGCGTGCTCAAGCTGAGGAAGGCCATAGGGAGAACATTGGCATAGGCGGAAACAACCTGGTAACCCAGAAGGGCCGCGACGTAGTCCTCGTTCTTCTGCTTGAGCTTATCGGCCTCGGCGCCTTCCGCCCCCACCGTCCGGATCCACTTCATCCCTTGCAGGGATTCGACCAGCGTGCTGCTTACTTCGGCGTTGCGCTCGCGCACGACCCGGGCCTGCCCGGCGATCCGCTGCCGGAAGCGAACCAGGAGATGTCCGCTCAGGGGCAGGAAGAAGGTACACAGGAGGAACAACTTCCAGTTCAGATAAAGCTGTATGCCGACCGTGCCCACCAAAGTGAGCAGGCTCAGAGCCAAGCTGAACACCCCATCGGTGGCGAGCGACTGGATTTCCGACACGTCGCTGCTCAAGCGCGACAGAATTTCGCCGGTTTTGGTTTTGGCAAAAAAACGCGGCGAGAGGTTCTGCAGGTGCCGGAAAAGCGACAGCCGCATGTCCATCAGGATGCGCGCGGAAACCAGCGTGTACAGATAACGGGTCAGAGCGCTTAGAAGAAAACCCAGCAGCACTATCCCGGCCAGCACAAAAGTCACTTCGACAAGCAAGCGCAGGTTTCGCGCGCCCAGCACGTTGTCGATCAGGAATCTAGCTCCCAGCGGATAGACCAGGCCGATCAGCGAGGAGAAAACCGTCAGGAGAAAGACGAGGGACAGTTTCCCGGCATAGGGACGCACGAAAGGCAAGAGACGCCGAAACTGCGGCAGCGGCGGCAAGCCGTGCTCTTGGCTGCCTGGATTGGGAATGCCTTCCACTCTGTTTGGCCCCTCCTGCTGGCGATTGGCGGCGCCTTACTGCATGGCGTTCGCAGGCAGGGCGCGGAACGACGATACGCCGGGATCGCCGGAAAGCTCCACGGTTTTGATCCGTTTCATGGTGGCCGTGTCGAAGACTTCGATGGTGCGCCCCGCCCCGGCCGCGTAGAGTTTTTTGCCGTCCTTGCTGATATTGAGGACATAGTGCGTGCGATTCACGTCCACAATCTGCAGCACCCGTTTTTGCTGGAGATCCACGACGACGAGCACGTTCATCACCACATAGGCGCGCTTCCGGTCGGGAGATACCACCGCCGAATAGAGCGGAACCGGCGCCCCCAATTCCACCAGCTCCATCTTTCCGGTATCCACATTCAGTTGCGCCAGCCCGAAGAGTTCTTTCTTCGTGACGGGATCGGTCGTGTAGAACGGCACGCTGGAGATTCCGCTGCGCTCATAGGACGGCCAGACCGGCAGGGTGTTGTATTCGCTCTGGCCCGCTTGCTGGGAGGTCATCAGGGGAAAGGTATCTACAATGCGCTTCTGGGCAAGATCAATGGTATAGAGGTCGCGTCCCCAGGCGATCAGGCGCCGGTCGTCACTGGTCAAAGCCAGCAAACAGATTCCATGCGGCACTTCGAGGACCTTGCGGGTCTCCCCGGTGTTCACGTCCACCGTCCAGATCTGCGGGGGAAGCACCTTAAATTCGTCGGCCAGCTGCTGCACGGGTTTCACATGAACGTACAGCCGGTCGCCCTGGTGGTTGAGGACCATCCCGAAAATGATCAAGCGCTCTCCCGGGGGCGTTATCCCGAAGACCTTTTCCACCTTGCGTTCCTGCAAATTCACGACCTCGATCTGCGTGCGCGCTTCGGAGGTCACGTACAGACGCTTGCCGTCGGGTGAGGGCTCGAGCTCCTTGACGGTACGGCCGCGCGTGGGTATCTCGGCCAGGATTTCATCCCGGCTGCCATCCAGAATGGCAATCCCGCGCGGATGGAGGCCGATCACATACAATTCAGGAGAGGAGCTCTGGGCGCTTGCAAAGGGAACGCACAAGGCGAGAAAAATCAGAGCGAACAACACTGCGCCGCGCAATGGAGAAGGAGCAGTGGCGGGCATCATTGACATCACGAAAGCCTCCCTTACTTCGACTACGGATAAATCAGATCCAGTTGCCGCCAATCACGTTCCGCCGCCGCGCACTTGTCCGCCCATTCCAGGTAGTTGGTGAGCTGGTCAGGCAGCTGAGCCGGCCACCAGCAGTCGTCATAGCAACCGTACAGATCGGACTCCACCGGCTGGCACAGGCCGGTCACACCGCCGGTGGAATCGGTTTCCCACCCGGGATCGAAGACCAGGGAGCAGCCGAGCGTCTGGTTCTGCATGGCCCGCACGTCGCCCTCTTGGGCCGAGGCCGCGCGTTCCTGCTGCTTCTCCTCGAACATCCTGGCTTTCTTATTGAGCGCCTTCACGTGTTTCATGGTCTTCCTGCTCCTCGCTTCTCGATATATCGCTCGATGAACCCGGGATTCTTGTCCATGATTTCCACGTAGCACTCCAGCCCCAGGTTGATCCAAGTGCGAATCCATTCGCAGTAATGCGAATTGGCCTCGAACATCTGCCCGTGGCGGGTGTACGCCTCGTGGTGGCAGCCACCGGAGCAGATATGCCGCACCCAGCAAGTCTGACAGCCGGTCTTGTTGCTCAAATGGGCGCGCCGCAGAAAGTCGGACTGTTTTTCGACGTCCAGGCCCTCGCGCACATTGCCCATGCGGTGCTCACTCGACTCCAGAAAGCGGTGGCACAGATGCAGGTCTCCGCTGGCGCCGACGCCCAGCAGCCCGAGGCCCGCACCGCACGGATAGGCCTTTACATAGCCCGCGTGCAGCTCCGAAAGGAGATTGGTAAGGTTGGAAAAGCCCAGGTACTCGTTGCGCAGGGCGCGTTGTACGTAAATTCCGGCGAGCTGCCGGAATTCGCCCAGCACGTCCCACAATTCCTCCGGTGTCAGGGCGTAGTCCTGCTGCGCGGCAGAGGTGACGGGAGCGAAGCCCGCTTCGTGGAAACCCATCTCCATGAGGTGCCAGAAACATTCCTGCACCGCGGTAACCCCATGGGTGAGCGTCGCACGCGCCGCAACCTGGCGGGTCTTGTGGTTGCGCAGCAGGTTCAGGATGCGCGGGTGGATAAAGTCGTAGGACCCGTGCCCATCCTTGTAGGTCCGCCGCAGGTCATGGTATTTCTTCGGCCCATCAATGCTGACGCTGACGCCGATGGCGTTGTCGCTGAGAAAGCCGATGACCTCGGGGGTAAGATACGTGGCGTTGGTGGTCATCGTGAATTCCACCTGCTTGCCGGCCTTTCGCCCGGCCTCGTTCGCGTAAGTTACCAGCCGCTTGATCTCCGCCAGGTTCATCAGCGGTTCTCCGCCGAAGAAAACCAGCGTCACGGTCTTGTGCTCGCCGGAATTGGCGAGCAGGAAGTCCACGCTGCTCCGCCCGGTCTCCTCACTCATCATACGCCGCGGTCCGCCGTAATCGCCCTGCGCGGCGAAGCAGTAGCTGCAGCCGAGATTGCAATCATTGGCCACGCTCAGGACCAGCGTGCGCTGCGGGAAGGGAAGCGGCGGAAGCTGCGGGGGCGGCTCTTTCAGTCCCTCATCCCGAAAGCCAAGAAAGCGCAATGCCCCGATCCCGCGGAGTTCCTTCAATGTTTCCACGATCTGCTGCCGGGTGTAGCGTGCCCGGAATGTGGAAAAGATTTCCCGGAGAGAAACGTGCCGGGACGCCGGCACCTGCACCGCTACGGTCGCCGCCGGCGGTCCGCTTGGCGGCCGCAGGAATTGCACCAGTTCCGCTCCCAGAGCATCCAGGCCGAAAATCGCCGTGACCGACGCAACAAACACGTACGACTTCCCCCCTGCCTGGAACTCCCGGACTTCACCCAGTTGCACGCTGGGTTGCGCAGGTTCTTCCGTGGGGGGTCGGTTGGGGATTTCTTGCAGGGGTGACCGCGAAGCATTCAATCCGGCAGGGAGAGCAGGCTCCGCCGGCGGCATCCGGGGGACAAGCCCGGAGAGCGGGAAAAATCCCTGCGGAATGTGCGCTCTCATACTCATCAACTGCACCTCGCGTCAGGGTATGAGGGTCATCCGGTAGACAGGAACGCTGACCAGCAGGAAGGCCCGGGACTTCAATTCCTGGCTGGCGCCCTCCGGTGTGTAGCTGGCCTCCACCCAAACATCGCCGGCATTGTTCGTACTGCGCCGGCGCGCCGGGTTCGGGCCTTCGACCGCGGGCGTGAACAGGCCGTTCTGGTCGATGCTGCCGACAAAAAGCAGATCGTTGTCATCGTAGGAAGTAAAGGCCTCCCCCAGTTTCCAAGACGCCTTCACCGGGCCCAGGTCCAGATCGTCGGCCGATCCGGCCACGCCATCGGCCCCTTTGCTGAACGCATGAGCTTCGAACTGCGCGAACTTTTTGGGATAACGCTCTCCCCCCACTCGGGCCATAACGCTCTGCGGGGAAACGCGGATGTAATCCACGGCGTCGTAGACGGCCAGCAATCCCGCACCGGGAACCGCGCCGGCGCGCACGTCCCGCAAACCGATCTTGGCACCGGGAGAGACTTTCGCCTGAACGACGATCTTCTCTGCTGTGGCTTCGTTGATCTTCTCAATTGTGATTCCGTCGCCCAAGTTCAGAGCGCCGGACTTCATGACATCCGGCAGGTTTGCGCCGTAGATCGTGAGCGTCACAGTGGCTCCCCGTTTTACCGCCCGGGGGAAAACCGCCGCAAGGCGCGCTTGGCCCTCATCGATCCGGTAGCGAACCTCCTCCGTGCCCAATTCCGCGTGCTCCAGGATAAACCACCGGCCCCGCAGGATCTTCCCATCGGCGGAGAGATGCATCACCTCGCGCGCTTTGCGCCCGTCCTGCCATTCGGCGCTTCCCCGCCAAGCATAGCCGCCAAACCACCGCCCCTTGCCGGAGCTGTTCATCTTGGTGCCGTCGGCAAACTCCACGGAGGTCTGCGTCTGCCGGTCTCCGTCGGCGGTATTCGTAACGCGGAGGGTACCGGCGTAGTCGCCTTTACCCGGCTGGTGACCGATGACCAGCCAGCGGCCCGCCCCGGGAGGAGGCTGCCCCTTTTCGCGCCGCCATTCCGGGGTCTCCAGAGGATACTGATCGGCCAGCCAGGCCAGCGCTTCGTCCGCGGTGCGCGGCCAATCGATTTGCCGGTGCTGGTAAACAATCGTGGGAAACACGGCCAGGAGGAAGTCCTTCAGTTTGAACCATTCCTCCCTGCTGCGCCGCTGCGCCGCTATTTTGGCGTAGCTATGGCACGTCGCGCAGGCCGCTTTCACCGCATCGTTCGGAATTTCCTCGGTCTGCTCGCGGAACTCCAGCGCGTAGGAGATCTTTTCCAGTTCGGAAGCTGTCAGGCCCTGATTGTCCGCAAGATACTGGACGACCTGACGCGCGTCCGCCGGCGCGATCTGCAGCTTGTGCAGCCGCACCATGCGCTTGATCGTCTCCTCCCATCCTTCCGGTGTTTTCCGGATGTAGGAGATGCGGCTCAGGCGCTGCTCGGAATCAACCCGGTGACACGTGCCGCACACATCACGAACCAGCGGGCTCTTTATCGGCAAGCCCTCGGCCTGCGCCGTTGCGGCGCAGGCGAGCAGGCTCCAGAAAAGCGCGAGCAAACCAATCCCTTGCTTCCGGTTCATGAGGTTACTCCGGCTTTGAAGATTCCGAATCGCTCCGGATCACTCAGCTGGCCATATTGACCCACACACTTTTCACCTGCGTGTAGAGCTCGAGGGCGTGCATGCCGAGTTCCCGGCCGAATCCGCTCATCTTGTAGCCGCCGAACGGCGACATGCTGCTGATCACGTTGTAGGTATTGACCCACACGGTCCCCGCCTTGAGTTTGCGGGCAAGAGTATGTGCCTTGGCCACATCCCGTGTCCAGACGGCCGCCGCCAGGCCATAGAAGGTGTTGTTGGCCCGGCTGACGACTTCGTCAACGTCCCGGAAGCGAATCACGGACAGCACCGGCCCGAAGATCTCCTCGCGCGCGATCTTCATGTCGTCGCGAACGCCGTCGAAGACCGTGGGGCTGACGAAGTAACCGGGCTTGATCGGCTGGTCGCCACCGGTCAGGAGCTTGGCACCTTCTTCCTTGCCGGCCTTGATGTAACTCATCACCTTGTTGAAGTGATCGCTGGAAACGAGCGCGCCGACTTGCGTATCCGGCTGCAGGGGATCGCCAACCTTCATCTTCTTGGTTTGGGCGACCAGTTTTTCCACGAACTGGTCATGGATCGATTCCTGCAGGAACAGGCGCGATCCGGCACAGCACACCTCGCCCTGGTTCCAGAAGATGCCCGCCATGGAGCCGGCGACCGCGGCGTCCACGTCCGCATCGGAGAAAACGATATTCGGGGATTTTCCACCCAGCTCGAGCGACAGCCGCTTCAGAGTTCCGGCGGCTTCGCGCATGATGATCTGTCCGGTGATGTATTCCCCGGTGAAGGCAATCTTGTCCACATCCCGGTGCGCCACCAGGGCAGCTCCGGCGGTCTGGCCGAAACCCGGGACCACATTCACCACCCCCGGCGGAAATCCGGCTTCCAGGCACAGTTCGCCGAGGCGCAGCGCCGTGAGGGGCGTTTGTTCCGCGGGTTTCAGCACGACGGTATTGCCTGTCGCCAGCGCGGGCGCCAGTTTCCACGCCGCCAGCAACATGGGAAAGTTCCAGGCCACAATCTGCCCGATCACTCCCACGGGCTCGCGCAACGTGTAGTTGAAGAAGGGCCCAGAAACGGGGACGGTTTCGCCGTGGATCTTGTTGGCCCAACCCGCGTAGTATTCGAAGCAATCCGCCACCAGCGCAACGTCGATATTCCGGGCGTCCGAGATGGGCTTGCCGCAGTTGAGCGTCTCGATTCGGGCCAGTTCCTCTCCGTGCTCGCGAATGGCTTCCGCAAGTTTGTAGAGGAGTTTGCCGCGCTCGGTGGCGCTCATCTGGGGCCAGGGCCCTTCCTCGAAAGCCTTGCGGGCGGCCCGCACGGCCCGGTCAATGTCCTGCTCCGCGCCTTCCGCCACCTTGCCGAGCACTTCGCCAGTGGCCGGGTTGTAGGTGTCGAAATACTTGCCCGATGCCGCCTCGCACCATTTCCCGTCAATCAGCATCTTCCCGGAAGGGATTTGAAATCCCGCCATCTTCGCCGTGGAACTCATGAGATCCTCCTTGGTTTGCAAAGCGCCGCATTCGCGGCGCATAGCGCTTCGCGCTTTACCAGGTGAATTTCAATCCGAACTGCAGTTCGCGCGGCGTGTATGCCTGCGTGGACTTGCCGAAGGTGGTTTGCGTCGCCTGCAACAGGGCGACGCCCAAATCGGCATCCGGCAGAAACAGGTTTACGCGATTGAAGGCGTTGAACGCTTCGGCCTTGAATTGAATCCTGCCCCGCTCGCCCATGAACGGGACTTTGAAGTTCCGCACCAGGGAGAGATCCACGGACTTGAAGTTGGGACCGCAGAAGGTGTTGCGTCCGAGGCTCCCGTTCGAACCGAGAGGCGGCGTTGGAAAATCGGCAGGGGCAAAGAGGCCATTCACGTAATCGTGCGGCGAACGGCATCCCACGCTATTGCCGAAGGCCGGGGTGTTCGGGCGATCGTAGGCAGATCCCTGCGGAGGGGCCTGCGCCGCTCCTCCGCCATCGGCGTTGTAATCCACGACCGAACTGGACACCGTAAACGGTCTTCCCGACTCATACGAGGCGATGGCGTTGAGCTGCCAGTTGCCCAGGATGTTGTGCACCACGGATCCGTACTTGGAGAGCGCTCCGATTTCCCACACACCATTGACGGTGATGCGGTGGCGGACGTCAAAGCTGGAACGCCCGTAGTCGAGCCGCACATTCGAGGCGTCCTGCGTTCCGTTGTATCCAGTTCCCGCGCCGCTGAAGTCGCCGGCATTGGCGTCGTCCTGAATGTTCAGCACTTTCCCGAAGGTATAGCTGGTCTGCAACAGGTAGCCATGGCTGAAGCGCTTCTTCAGCTGCACCGAAGCGCCGTTGTAGTTGGAGTATCCGGTGGTACTCAGGTAGTAGAGATTGGACATGATGTTGTTAGGACGATTGCCCGGAATCCCCAGATAGCCTCCGGTTACGCGATTGGGGTCGTTGCTGAAGGCGAGCCGGTGGCCCTGATTTCCGGCGTAACTCAACTCCAGCATCCAGTCGCTCGCCAAAGCGTACTGCAGGGTCAGGTTCCACTGCTCCACATAAGGAGTGCGGAGGTTGCGGTCAATCAACATCAACCCGCCGGACAAGCACGAACCCAAGAATCCGTTCGCATTGAGTCCCCCGCCAAAGCCGGCGGGCAAGACCGGCGGATACTGGAACACATTGCTTATCGTGTAGGCGGGCATGGGACAGGTTACTGGGTCCGTATAACCAGCCACGCTCACCGCGAACGCGCCGTAGGGCGGCGTAAAGCGAGCCGGCTCGCTCATCAGATCGTTATGGATGCGGTCGAAGTTGATGGCCCACCCGGCGCGCACGGAAAACTTTCCCTTGCCCGTGGGATCCCAGGCCAGGCCCAGCAGGGGACCGAAATTCTTGTAGTTGGGCGAGTACATTTCGCTCAAGGGGCCGAGACTGGCCCCAACGAGCTGATCCTGGATGTTGTTCCCCGGCCCCAGGGTGATACCGGCCTGTTTGCCGCTGGTCTCTTTGAGCACGCCAAAATATTCCCAGCGCACTCCTGCGTTGATTGTCAGGTTCTTGATGGGTTTCCAGTCGTCCTGGAAAAACCAAGCCAGGTCATTGCGCCGGAAATTCCGCACGTGATTGGGGCTATTGACGATGCTGGTTCCGGCCACCGGATCAATTTGGACCAGGTAGGCAAGGGGGGAGTCATTCACCAGGTCGGTAAGTCCCAGAAAGACGAAAACACCGCGGCTGGCCGCATCGAAAATGCCGTTTTCCAGGTCGTGGTTGAATTCCACTCCCATCTTCATTCCGTGGTGTCCGCGCGTGGCGAAGAGGTTGTCTTTGAAGTTGATTTCATTGTTCAGGAAGCTGATCGGCAGAAAAAAGTCCGAGCCAAACCCCAGGGTGAAGTCCAGCAGCACCATATTGGGGACTTTCGCCGGATAGGCGCTAGTGGTGGCCTGATTTCGCAGATAGCCAAAACGGAAATCGTTCACCATGCTCTGCCCGAACATGTGCGTGTAACCCACCGCCAGGTTGCGGACCGTGCCGTCCGCCGGGCGCCGAAAGCCGCGCATCTGGCGCCCCAGGCCGCCGATGGTGGTGAGTTCACCCGCACCGCTGCTGCGGGGGTAGAAGTCCGCCCAGCGGACGAACAGTTTGTCCTTGTCCCCAAAGTTATGATCGATTCGGATTAAGTATTCGTCGTTGGTGGTGTAATTGACAGCCTGGCCCACGCCAATCCCAAGATCGGGAAGGCCACCGCCCTGGATGCCCAAGCTCACGCCGGTGCCCGGAAGAATCGTGGACGGCCCTGGGTAATTTGTGAACAGATAGTTCGCGACGCTGTTCGAGGCGTTCGCAGCCACCCACTGGCGCAACTGCGGCGTTTCCACCTGCACATCGCGGGTCGTGCCTCGCTTTTCGCGAAAGCTCTCATAGGCCATGAACCAGAAGGTCTTGTCTTTCTGAAGGGGCCCGCCCAGCGTGAATCCGAACTGGTTCTGGATCAGCGCCGAGGGGTTCTGCGCGTCAAAAAAGTTTTTCGCGTTCACGGCCGCATTGCGGTGGAATTCCCACGCCGAACCGTGGATCAGATTGGTTCCCGACTTGGTGGCCACATTGATATCGGCGCCAAAATTGCGTCCGAACTCGCGCGCGAAATCGTTCGTGGAAACCTGAAACTCCTGCACCGCATCCAGGATGGGGGCAATCGCCGGCACCCCGCCGAGGCCATTGTCATTGTTGGGCGCGCCGTCCAGCATGAAATTGGTCGCCCGGATGCTCTTCCCGTAGGTGACGAAGCTCATGTCGTAGGAGGAGTTGCTGTAGTAGGTCGGCACCTGAACGTGCGTCGGCGTCGTTCCCGGCTCCATCACCGGCAACTGGTAGATGTTGCGGCGCATCAGCGGGAGCTCTTCCACCTGCTTCTGTTCGACGATATCCGTCGTGCCGGCGTCCTCCGTATTCACCAAAATCGCGCCCCCGGTCACCTCCACCGTCTCCGCCACCGTACCGACCTGCAGGGTCACGTCGACTCGCGAAGTCTCCCCCACGTGCAATGTGACGCCAGACGTGATCACGTTCTTGAAACCAGTCTTACCCACGCGCAGTTCATAGACCGCTGGCGGGAGATTGGGAATGCGATACATGCCATCGGCATTCGTGGTGTCGGAACGGCTTTCGTTGGTCGCCGTATTGCGCGCGCTCACCGTGGCGCCCGCAACCGGCGCCCCGCTCGTGTCTTGCACCGTCCCCACCAGCGTGGAGTTGGTCAACTGCCCGTGGCCTATTTCGCCCCAAAACAAAATCACAGCCAGTGCAGCAATTACGCAGGTGAAGCTCCGACGGTTACACGAAAGCATGAGTTCCTCCTCTGCCAAGCATTCCCGGGTATGGAAAGTTTCAGGCGCTCAGGGCCTGCGGAGAGTTGCGGTTTGACGAGCGCGGATCGAGGGCCACGGGTGTCAACCAGGCCGTTGGCGTGCGGCGGTGCAACCACTCCATGCCCCCCCATGTCCGAAGCGGCCGGCTAGGGCGGAGCTTCGGTCTGACATTGCATTTGGTACACGCTTCTCGGTTGGGGCGTAATGCTATGGAAAGCGCCCAAACATGTCAAGAGGCTTCTTCGGCCCATTTTTATTGCTGATTCTCTATTCCCGGAAACAGGGAGGATGTATTATGGACGTGCGTTTCTGGAAGCGCGCATTGCGGAATGAATACGACCTTGTCCGTGAAAGCACACAAAGCACACCGGACTATTTTCGAAATCTATTTCGATTACGTGCAGCATTACGGCGGCTCCATACACATCGCCAGCTTGCTCCAGCTGACCTCCGAGCTGGGCCTGCCCGTAACTACGATTCGCAGCGCACTGTGCCGCATGACTTCCCAAGGCTGGTTCGAACGGACCGTCGAGAACAACCGCAGTTATTACGCACTGACCAGAATGGGCCGTGAGCGACTGGAGGAGGCGCGTCCGCGAATCTTTGCGCACCACAGCAGCCGGTGGGACGGGCAGTGGACCATCCTGACCTACTCCCTGCCGGAAAGGATTCGCCATCACCGGGACCGTCTTCGCCATGAATTGAACTGGCTGGGCTTCGGTCCTCTAAACTCGGCCACCTGGATCAGCCCAAAACCTGTCGTCGAGGTTACCATGCGGCACCTGGCCATCCGCAAGCTGGATCCACACGTGCAGATCTTCCGCGGCCACCAAGTTAGCGGCCTGGCAAATACCGCGCTGGTGCGAAGGTGCTGGAATCTGGACGCCATACAGACTCAGTACCGTCACTTCATCAATGCCTGGGAACCTCGCCGGCAGGAGTGCGCGGCAAAATTCCGCCGAGGCCAGCCCCCGGCAGAGAACGTCTGCTTTGCCACCCGCATCCATCTCCTGCACCAGTTCGGCGAGTTTCTGCACAACGATCCCGAGCTCCCCTCTGAACTTCTGCCCGAAGGCTGGTTAGGCGATGAAGCCTGGCATATCTTCCGCGATTGTTACCTCTTGCTCGCCGAGCGGGCCTTGCGTCATTTCGAACACATCTTTGTAGGACCGACCCACACCCAGAAAGAGCAGCAAGAGGGGCACCAAAGAGTCCTGCAAGGTTTTTACGAGGCGGTGTAGCTGGAGAGTGGCCTGGCTCATCCTCCTCAAGCACTCCCCGTATTGGCCGCTCCTTTCTGCTGCAGTTCCTGGATGGCCATTTCACGCATCTTGAACTTCTGGATTTTGCCGCTCAGGGTCATCGGGAAAGAATCCACTATCTTGACGTGCTTGGGAACCTTATAAGCGGCGATTTTGCCTTCGCAGAACTTTATGATCTCTTCCGCCGTCAACTTGGCCTCGGGTTCCAGTTTTACCCAGGCGACGATGCGCTCTCCATACTTAACATCCGGAACGCCGATCACCTGCGCGTTACTGACGCCGGGACACGTGTACAAAAACTCCTCGATTTCCCCCGGGTAAATGTTTTCACCGCCCCGAATGATGACGTCCTTGGCTCGTCCGGTGATCCGGAAATATCCGTCATCGCCCATCGTGGCGAGATCTCCCGAATGCAGCCAGCCGTTTTCGTCAACCGCCAGCCGGGTGGCCTCGGCGTTCTTGTAGTAGCCCTTCATCACCATGTATCCGCGGACGCACAGTTCTCCCTGCACGCCAACCGGGACGGTCATCCCCGTCGCCACATCGATAATCTTCACTTCGGTGTGCGGCAGGGGCTGGCCCACGGTCGTTACCAGGAGTTCCACGGAAACGCCGGTGCTGGTTTGCGTGATCAGCGGAGAAGCCTCGGTGAGGCCGTAGGCAATCGTTAGATCACGCAAGTGCATGGACTGCACCACGCGTTTCATCACTTCGATCGGGCAGGGTGAAGCGCCGACAATTCCAGTGCGCAGCATGCTCAGATCGAAGCGGCTGAACTCCGGGTGCTCCAGTTCCGCGATAAACATGGTCGGGACACCATGCACTGCCGTGCAGCGCTCTTCGGCTAATGCCCGCAAAGTTTCCAAAGCGTCGAAATGGGCGGCGGGAAGAACCATCGCCGCTCCCGACAACACGCACAGCAGGTTGCTCAGGACCATCCCGAAACAGTGGTAGAAAGGGACCGGAATGCAGAGCCGGTCCCGGTGTGTCAACTTCATGCTGGCGCCGGCGAAAAAAGCGTTGTTGACCATATTGTGGTGGGTGAGCATGGTCCCTTTGGGCATGCCTGTAGTGCCTGAGGTGTACTGGAGGCTGATGGGATCGTCGAACTCCAAGGATGCTTCGCGTTCCTGAAGTTCCCCAGCGGGCAAATCTTTCCCCAGCTCTGACAGTTCTTCCCAACGATACATGCAGTCCGGGACCGGGCCCTCGCCGATCAGGATCAGATTCTTCAAGCTGGGCAGCCTTGCGGACTGCAAGTCACCGGGCCGGCTGCGAACCGATTCCGGGCAGAGATGCCGCACCGTCTCGAGGTAGTCGCAATCGCGAAAACTCCGGGCCAGCACGAGTGTCTGGCATTCGGAGTGCCTCAAGACATGTTCCAGTTCGAACGCACGGTTGGCGGGATTGATGCTGACCAGGATCGCCCCTATCTTGGCCGCGGCAAACTGCGCCACCACCCATTCCGCACAGTTAGTGGACCAGATGCCGACCCGATCACTCTTCTGGACTCCCAACCGCAGCAGTCCGCTTGCTGCTCGTTCGACCTCCCGCAGGAATTCCCGGTAGGTATAGCGCTTGTTCTGGTGCCGGGCGATGAGCGCCGGATTGTCCGGGTAGGCGCGGGCCGTATCGTCCAGCACCTGCCCCACACAAAGCCCCAGGAGGGGAAGCGGCCCCGTTCCGTGACAATAGCTCAAACGATTGTTGGTTGAGTTTCCCACCGTCATAGATTGCTCATCCCACACGCAAATTTATCGCTTCTTTCCCCCTGGCTTTCTTCCAGGATGAAAACTCCGCGCATCAATGCACCGCGACCGCCGGTATGGCGCTGAACGAAATGCTGGCATCGCCGGACAGTTTTACGGTCTTGGTCAACTTCATTGTCTCGGTATCGTAAACATGGATGAAATAGGATGCGCCGGAAACATACAGTTTCTTGCCGTCCCGGCTGATATTGGTGATGTACTGGGTGCGCTCCAGATCCTGCACATTCCGGACTCTTCCCGCAGACAAGTCCACCGCCACCAACTGGTTCATCACCCCATAGGCCCGCTTGCGGTCCGCGGACACCACGCTCGAATAGAGCGGGATGGCCGGACCCAGTTCCACCAGATCCATCTTGCCGGTGTCCAGATCGAGATTCGCCAAACCAAAAAGGGTCTTCTTGAGAATCGGATCCGTCGTGTAATACGGGCAGCTCAGGACGCCGCTGCGCTCATATTCGATGAACAGCGGCAGGGTGTCGAGCGGTCCCTGGCCGGGCAGATTGCGGTTGAACAGAGGAACTGTATCCGTGATGCGGCCCTGGGCCAGATCGATGTAATAGAGATCGCGCCCCCAGGCGATGAGCCGCCGTTCGTCCTTTGTCATTACCAGCGCGGCCACGCCCTGCGGCACTTCCACGATTTTCTCGCTCTTTCCCGTATTCACGTTCACCGCCCAGATCTGGGGAGGATCCACTTTGTACTCGTCCGCCAGTTCGCGCACCGGTTTGACGTGCACGTACAACCGGTCTCCCTTGCTGCTGATCGCCACTCCATAAATCGTCAGCCGGTAGCCTTGCGGCGCGAGGTCGAAGACCCGCTCGACTTTGCGAGTCTGCAGATTGATCATCTCCAACTGGGCGCGTCCTTCGGTGGTCGCATACACAAACCGGCCATCCGGTGACGGCACAACCTCTCTGGGATTGCGCCCGCGCGTCTGTATCTCCCCGACGATTTCATCGCGGCTGCCGTCGAACAGGAGCAGGGAGCGGGGATGCATGGCGACCACGTACAAATCCGGTCCTTGCGCCTGCGCCGCCGTCCCGGCGGGGACGAAGAAGAACATAACCATCACAGCCAGCAAGGCCAACAGCTCTGCTGGACGCCCGCGGCCGAAAGCGCGACAGTCCCTGGTTCCTCTTTTCATGCCGTTTCTCCAAGTTCGTAATAGCACATTCTGCCTGGGACGCACGGTGACGCTCCGCCTCGAAGGGACTGCGCGTAGTGCTGCACAGCCGCTTCGGGAATCTCGCGCCGCACCTGATCCACAACGGCCCGCACCAGCTTCAGGCTCATCAACTTTCGCAAGGCGGAGGCTTCGCGCCCGACAATCTTGAGAGAGGAGATACCGGCACGCTGCAAAAACGGAATCGCGCATAGCCCGCAGGGCCCGGGGAGCCCTTTTCCCTGTGTGGCATCGGCATTGGTAAGCATATTGATTCGCTGATGAAACTCTTCGAGGAGCGCGTCCACGCTTTCCTTCTCCCCGGGAAGCCAGGGGGAACCGGAAATCTTTACCGGCCGGGAATCCATCCGGGCCAGGCCGGTGCAGAATGCGCCTACCGAGTGATGATGCGTCGTAAGGCAGTTCCCTTCCTCGAAAATGCATCCATCGTTCAGAATAAATACTTCGAGCTCAACTTCCGGGCCGGCACTGCAGGCCATTTGCCGGATTTCCTCCAGGGTCACGGAACGCGGCAGAATCACACGGCGGATACCCAAGGAGCGGAAGAAGCGGATGGCTCGCGCATTCAAGGACGCGGCAATGGAGCTGAGATGCAGGGCGCAGCCCAGGCTCTCTTCTGCCAAGGCCACGATCAGCGCTGGATCGGACACAATCAAAGCATCGATGCGGGCTTCTTCGACGTAGCGGCGCGCCAGCTCCAGGACCTGCGGCAATTGTCCCGCCGTGTAGCCCTGTGCGTTCAGCGTCACGAAGACGGGAACGGACCACGCGTGGGCCTCTTCAACCACTCGCGCGAGATCGAAGAAACTGCGCAGGTTGCCGCCCGCCGGGCTGCGCCGGTTCAACCAGACGGCGCCGGTGTTGCGGGCCACCCATTCCTCGGGCACCAGTCCGCAATAGAGCTCCTCGGCTCCGTTGGCCAGGAGCATCTGTGTCTCTTCAGGCGAATTCAAAGGCGCCAGGATTTTCATCAGGCACTCACATGGGCAAGCCGGGTTCATATACCACACGGCTCACGCCATTTTTCTCGGCCCGCTCCAAGAAACTATCGAGCACATCTGGCGGGGGGCAATAAAAAAAGGTGTTTCCGCGCTGATAAAACGCTGTCCCCTTGGTCTCCAGCGTCGTTCCGGAAAACCGGTGTTCCGTGAGGTACAGCCGGCACTCACGCTGGCAGGAGAGCCCGGGCTGAAATCGCCCGCCATTCTTCAGGCGGAGCGAACCCATCATGCATTGCCGCCCTGTCGTTACAAATCCATACGGAAAGTAGAAAGATACTGCAAAGGAAAGCCGGCGAAAATCCGCATCCGGGCCGAGCGCCAGGACGTCCGACTCCACGGACCGCACTCTGTACCGGCTCAGCAAGCGCCGCAGAAACGGTGTATCGAGACTGCCTGGCTGCAAGGCGGCCCGTATCCCGTCAGGAGCAGTCGGCGAATTGTACAGAGGAGTGACCCGAGGATCGCGCAGAATCTTGTTCAGGAGGCGGCCGCGCACGGGGTCCAGCTTTTCAAATTCCTGGTGCAGCAACTCCAGCGTGCCCCAGTCGTTGAAGACCACTTCGACGGCGTGTTTCTGCCGGACCAGCCAGGTAAATAAAATCCGCAATCTATCCAGGCCTTCATCCGTAACCGGTGGGGTCAGAAAGGTTATGTTCACGCCCGACTTCCACAGGGTGCGGCAAATCCGGGAAAGATGCTCCGGCGCGGGAATCAAGCTCTGGCAGAATTCGTTTCCGACATAGGCGCGTCGCGGGGAAATTCGCCCGGCCACCCGCTCCAGCATTTGGGCAGCGGCTGCTTGAGCCTCCTGTAGAGGAGATTCATGCGAGCGCGGGGGCCGGCAAGGGAAAAGTTCGTCCCAATTTTCCGCCCGGCTTCCGTCCCCTAGGTGGATGGCCCACTCCATGGTTTCACACCCGCAAGCTTGCTAAAATTTGTTACAAACTTTATGTGTACACGTGGAGGAATGCAACGATATAATCGCGGTCATTTCCTGTCAAGGAGCTGCTCCGCAGTGCCGGCACGGGAAGGCTGCGAGGCACGCGGGAGCTGGAACGCTGGCGGGTGTTGCACGTTTTGAAGGAGAGTCTTGGTGAAGGCGCGCAGGGCGGTTTTTGAGATCTATCTCGATTACGTCCAGCACTACGGCGGTTCCATCCACGTGCGGAGCCTGCTGCGGCTCTGCGAAGAGATGGGATTTTCGGCCGTGGCCGTGCGCGCCGCCCTCTGCCGCCTGGCCCAACAGGATTGGCTGGAGCGCTCCGTCTTTGGCAAGAAGAGCTACTATGCGCTGACGCCAATGGGCCGGGACCGCGTGGAAGAGGCCGCACCCAGGATTTTTGCTCCCCGCGTCGAGAAGTGGGATGGCCAGTGGACGATCCTGAGCTATTCGCTGCCGGAAAAGCTGCGCCAGCATCGCGAGCGGCTGCGCCGGGAGTTGATCTGGCTGGGCTTTGGTTCGCTCACCCCGGCCAGTTGGATCATACCGAAACCCGCGGTGGAGCTGACCCTCAAGCATCTCGCCGAGCGGCGTCTGGATAAGTACGTCAACTTGTTTCGAGCACGGCACGTCAACGCGCAGGCCGGCACCGATCTGGTCGCCAGATGCTGGGATCTGAGCGCCGTGCAGGCGTGCCATCGCGACTTCATCAAAGCGTGGAAGCCCGTGTGGCGTTCTTACCAATCGCGCTTCAAAACCGGTCACGCGCCCTCCGACAATGTCTGTTTCGCTTCCAAGATGCGGCTGCTCCATGAATACGGCAGATTCCTCTATCTGGACCCGGGGCTGCCTTCGGAACTTCTACCCGAAGGCTGGCTGGCCAACGACGCCTGGCGGGTCTTTCGCGACTGTTACTTCTTGCTGGCCGAAAGGGCGCTGGCCTTTTTCGAGGAGAATTTTCAGGGTCCGCCTCACACGGAAGCGGAAAAGCGCAGGGGACGCGAGAGGGTTATGCATCGCGTGCTGGAGCTGGCCTAGCGCAGGCCTGCCAAAAACTTGCAGGAAAGCTGAAAACCACGAGGAGTGACAGACGATGGAACTGACGACCATGCACTGCAAGATTGAAGGCGCTGTCGCGCATCTGACCTTCAATCGTCCGGAAGTCATCAATGCCATGAACGTACCTTGGCCTCAGGAGTTCCTGAGGATTACGGATGCGCTGGCCCGCGAAAAGCAAGTGCGGGTCGTTGTCATCTCCGGAACCGGACGGGGATTTTCCAGCGGAATCGATCTGAAGGTTCTCTCCCAAGGCGCGTTTCCCCTGGAGTGGTTTCGCGATGTCGAGCGCGCCCTGCGCTCCTTGGAATTGCTGGATAAGATCGTGATCAGCGCGATCCACGGTTTCTGCATTGGCGGCGGCATGCAGGTGGCCCTGGCCAGCGACATCCGCATCGTTACCGAGAACACGAAGTTCGCCTTGACGGCCGTCAAGGAATGCCTTGTTCCCGGAATGGGGACCTATCGCTTGGCCCGTTATATCGGCCTGGGACGCGCCAAACGCATCATCCTGTCCGGTGATTTCATTGACGCAAAAGAAGCGCATACCATGGGCCTGGTGGATTATCTGGTTCCCGATACCGATTTCCAGCGCCGCGTGCAGGAAATAATCAAGATCTACGTGCAGGCGGCCTCGGAAGGACAGCGGCAGTCCAAGCGGCTTCTCGACCTGGCATTTAAGCTGGACTGGGCCCCTTTTCTGGAAGAGTACATGACCAGCCAGATCGCGGCAGTATCTTCGGAAAACCACAAAGAGGCCATGCTGGCGCAACGCGAAAAACGGGAGCCCCGCTATTAAGAGCGGGAGCCCCGCGCGGTAAGTATCGGAGGCGATCTTGGCCGGAGGAATTAGGGGAGAGGTGCGTGTGCCATCGCCGGCGTTAGAGCACCGGTCAGTCCGTATCCCGCTTCCAGCGCGCGCTGATTGATCTGTTCGGTCCCTTTGGGAATCCTCTCCAAAAGAGCCTTCTGGAGAGCCTCGCGGGGAATCAGGCCGGAAAGATTGGCGATCACGCCGAGGCATACCATGTTGGCCACGACTTCCCGCCCCAGCTTGACACTGGCCGTCCGCAAAATGGGGACGCTGCACACTTCGAACGAACCGGAGGGCAAGCGGGTCACCCGCGTCGAATCAACGATGAGCAATCCGCCTTCCTTGAGATGGACCCAATATTTGTCGCAAGCCTTCTGCGTCAGGCATAGCAGCAAGTCCAGTTGCGAGCAGATCGGATAATCAATCGGCTGATCGCTGACGACAAGATCTGAGCGGCAGCCTCCGCCACGCGACTCCGGCCCGTACGACTGGGTATAAGCCACATGCTTGCCGCATTGGATTCCCAACGCTTCGGCCAGTATGGCTCCTGCCAGGACCAGACCTTGTCCGCCTTCTCCACTCAGTCGAATTTCGTAGCGATCCATATCCCCTCACCGGGCCTGCGCGCCCATCTGCGCGATGCTCTCCTGGTAACTCGCCGCATATTCGGGCCGGGGTTCGTGATGCAGGATGCCCGTCAGCATTTTTCCTTTGAGTCTCTCCGGAGGCAGAGTGGCCGCGGTCTTGGCGTCCACCACGTTCTGCTTCTGGGCCAGAATCTGATCCGCGGGGTTGCCCATCCGGTTGAAGCGCCCGAAGAATTCCGGACAGTCGCTGATGATTTCCAGGAAGGAAAACCCCGGATTCTGGATGGCGGCGACGATCAGCTTTTCCAGGGTCGCCGGCTCATAGGTGATGCCCCGCGCCACAAAGCTGGCTCCCGCTGCCTCCACCAGCCGGCAGGAATCGAAGGGCGTCTCAAACGGACCCGTTGGACCCGTGGTGCTGATCTTTCCCAGGGGAGTTGTAGGCGCCGCCTGGCCGCCCGTCATTCCGTAGATCTCGTTGTTCAGCAGCAGGCAAGTCAGGCCCACATTCCGCCGGGCCGCATGGATCAGGTGGTTGCCGCCGATAGACAAGCCGTCGCCGTCCCCCGTGATGACGATCACGGTCAGCTCCGGCCGCGCCATCTTGATGCCCGTGGCAAACGCCAGAGGTCTCCCGTGCGTCGTGTGCAGGGTATCAAAGTCCACATAGCCGGAGAGCCGGCTGGAACAGCCAATCCCGGAAACCACCACGACTTCATCCTGACTGAGCTTCAGGGAGTGGATGGCCCGCAACAACGCTCCCAGCACAATGCCGTGTCCGCATCCCGGACAGAGCATGTGCGGGAACATTTCCAGCCGCAGGTACTTTTGAATATCAAGCATGGCAGGCATCCTCAGCTTGCAGTGCGGAAAAAATCTCATCGGGGGTGATGGCTTCTCCGTTCGCCTTCAAGCAGGTCTTGACCGTCTTCTTCTTTCCGACCGCCCGCTCCACTTCTCCCGTCATTTGCCCCAGATTCATTTCCGCCACCACGATGCGCTTGGCTTGTTTCACCGCGGCGGCCAGCTCCTCCCCCGGAAAAGGCCACAAGGTGATGGCGCGAAACAATCCCGCCCGAATCCCCCGTTGCCGCGCCTGCCGCACCGCCTGCCGCGCCGCCGCGGCCACAATTCCGTACGCGAAGACGATCACCTCGGCATCCTCACACTGCAGGAGTTCGTAGCTGACAATCTCCTTGCGGCACCGGTCCACTTTTCGCTGCAAGCGCCTTTGCGTCGTCTCCACAACAGCAGGATCCTGCGTCGGATATCCCCGCGAGTCATGGGCCAGACCGGTCACATGGTAACGATAGCCCTCTCCAAATGGCGCCATCGCCGGTACTCCATCCTCTCCCGCGGCATAGGCTTCCAGCTTCCCCGGCGCGCCCTTCGGTTTCCTGCGATCTTCCACGGGAAGCCCGGCCAGGCGGCCCAGGTCCACCTTCTCGTACATGTGCGCTACGACTTCATCCAGGAGCAAGATCACCGGCGTGCGCAGGCGCTCCGCCAGATTGAATGCGCGCACGGTGAGTTCGTAGACTTCGCCGGGCGAGCTGGCGCACAGGGCGATGGCCGGATGATCGCCGTGCGTTCCCCAGCGCGCCTGCATGACATCGGCCTGGGAAGGGGAGGTGGGCAATCCGGTGCTCGGGCCGCCCCGCATCACGTCCACCACCACACAAGGCACCTCGGTATAGCAGGCAAAACCAATATGCTCCTGCATCAGGGAAAACCCCGGACCGCTGGTGGCCGTCATGGCCTTCATGCCCGCCAGGGACGCGCCGATAACCGCGGCCAGGGAAGCGATCTCATCTTCCATCTGAATGAACTTGCCGCCTACCCGCGGGAGGAGCTTGGCCATGGTTTCCGCGATTTCCGAGGACGGACTGATGGGGTAGCCTCCGTAGAAGCGGCATCCCGCGGCGATCGCCGCCCGCGCACAAGCCGCGTTCCCCTGCAGCAATTGTACTGGTTTGGTCATCTTCTCCATTGGACTCCCGGTGGCTAGTGGACGCTGACCGCCAGATCCGGGCATAACCATTCACACAGCATGCAGCGGATACAGGTTTCGGCCTTGGCCACTTCCGCAAGTTTGCTGCCGTTCATTACCAGACAGTTCTGCGGGCAGACGCGCACGCAGATCTCGCATCCCTTGCACCAATTCTGCCGAATTTCAATGAACGGAGCTTCGTCGCGGGCCGCTTCCCTCTTCTCGAAGACCAGCTCCTCGGCTTGCGGCTCTTCGGCGCAGGGAAACTCCACGCTGCGGCCAGCCAGGAACGCCCGACGGTTCAATTCCGCGGTTCTTGGCTTTACGCTCTTTTCAATGGCCGCAAGCCATTCCTCGGCGGAAAATTCGCAAACCCGGGAGAGCGCTCCGAGAAGCACGGTGTTGCACATCCGGAGGTCTCCCAATTCGAAGGCCAGCGTTTCCGCATCGAACCGCCGCACATCCTCAATCTGACTCCGCAGCGCCTGTTCAATCCCGCGCGGGTAGCGCGTAAGCGCATCCGGGCGGCGATCCTGACAGGCGGCCGGGGGAATGCGTTTCTGCGTGTTTACGATTACCGTGCCGGTCGGCTTGACGTATTTGCTCCAGCGCAGGGCTTCGGCCGGCTCGAAGGCCAAGAGCACATCGCTGGTGCCCGGTTCGATCGTCGGAGAAAGGACTTGGGTGCCGTAGCGGACATGGCTGTAAACCACTCCTCCCCGCTTGGCCATGCCGTGCACTTCGCTCTTCTTGACCTGATAACCCCGCCCCAAACAGACGGTTCCCAGGATGTCGCTGGCCAGGAGCACTCCCTGGCCTCCGACGCCTACGATCAGCACGTTTTGCGTTGCTGGGCTTTCCATACTCTCCTGCTCAGACGGCACGCCGCGCCGGATCATTCGCAAGGGCCACAATGGCTTCGGTGGGGCACAGCAACGCGCATACCGCGCAGCCCATGCAGGTCCGCGCGTCTATCGTCACCTTGTGCTGGCCTTGGTGGATCTCTTCGGTCCAGACGATCGCCGGACAGCCGAGATTCATGCAGATCTGACAGGCATCGCACTCTTTCCCATTCACGGCATACGGTGTGGTTCGTATGGTTACCGGAGATACTACACACGGACGATTGGTGATGACCACGGAAACGCCGTCATGGTTGATGGCTGATTTCAAGGTGCGGAAAACGGCTGCGACATCGTAAGGGTCCACCCCCTGAACGTGCTCCACACCCAGCGCCTTGCAAAGCTTGGCAATCTCGATCGTACGGACCTTTTCTCCCCGGATGTTCTTGCCCGTTCCCGCATGCTCCTGGCCGCCCGTCATGGCCGTGGTCTGGTTGTCGAGAATGAGAACGGTAATCCTGGCGTTGTTGTAAAGCGCATCGATCAGCGGAGGGATGCCCGAGTGAAAGAATGTGGAATCGCCGATGGTGGCCACGATCGGCCGGGCGCCGTCTCCGCCTTTTTGCAAGCCCACGGCCATGCCGATGCTGCAGCCCATCGCCAAAGTAGTCTCGATAGCGGCCAGAGGTTCGTAAACCGCCAGCGTGTAACACCCGATATCGCCGACCACCAGCGCATTCAGCTTTTTCAAAACCAGATACGGCACGCTATGCGGACAGCCGGGGCACAAAGCCGGAGGCCGGAACAGATTTTCCTGCACCGCCAGGCCCTTTTCCGGTTCCATATTTTTCGGGGGACTGGGGAGCACGCCGGCCTTCTGAAATCCCTGGCGGACGCGTTCCGGACTGAACTCACCCAGGCGCGGAAAAAATTCTTTCCCTTCCACCGCGATTCCGGCGGCCTTCAATTGCTCTTCAATGACCGGTTCCAGCTCCTCCACGACCAGCAGGCGCTGCACGCTGGCGGCAAACTTCCGCAGCAGATCGAGCGGCAGCGGGTGGATGAGTCCGAGTTTGAGAATGCTCGCTTCCGGCAAGACCTCCTTCACGTACTGGTAAGCCATGCCGCTGGTGATCACCCCCACGGCATTGCTGCCCCGCTCCCAGCGGTTCAGCGAACTCTCTTCGGCAAACTCCCGCAACCGCGCCGACCGTTCCAGCACCTTTTCATGCCGGACCCGTGCATTGCTGGGCACCAGGACGTTCTTGGCGAGATTCCGCTCATAGCCGAGTACCGGCGGAGGTGCGATCGGTCCCAGACTGACCATCCCCTTGGTGTGCGAGAGTCGCGTGGTGCTCCGCAGCAGCACCGGAGTATCGAAGCGCTCGCTGATCTCGCAGGCCTGCTGCACAAAATCTTTGGCTTCCTGACTGTCGGAGGGCTCCAGCAAGGGGATTTCCGCAAACCGCGCATAGATGCGGTTGTCCTGCTCGTTCTGGGAACTATGCACGCCCGGATCGTCCGCCGTCACAATCACCAGCGCGGCGCGCACGCCCGTGTAGGCCACGCTCATCAGCGTATCCGCAGCCACGTTCAGCCCCACATGTTTCATGGTGACCAGTGTCCGGGAGCCCGCCAACGCGCCGCCCACCCCGACGTCCAGCGCCACCTTCTCGTTCGGCGACCAGGAGACGTAGTGTTCCGCATCGTACCGCGCCAGGGTTTCCAAAATCTCCGTGCTCGGCGTCCCGGGATAGCCGGTAGCCACGCGGATTCCGTTTTCCAGGGCTCCCCGCGCTATGGCCTCGTTGCCCGAAAGCAGCTCTTTGGCCGGTGTCAAAGTCGTGGTCGCCATCGCCTGCCATTCCCCGAGAAGAGCGTTTTTCTATTACACTTTTCTATTTCTACTTATATTTCTGTAACATACTTTCGCGCAGACCATTTCCCTTGTCAAGCACGAATTCACTCGTCGTCCTTTTTCAGAACCCCGCCGCCCGCTCAGCGGACGGACGCGGTTTCTGCCTTTTCCCAGGAGCTTTCAAATGGGTTCTGCAGGGCCCGCAGCCGAGCCTGTGTGGCGTCCCAGCGGGTTTCCGAGGGCGCTTTATAGACCTGCTCAAAAAAACCGAGCGCCCCGTCGGCGAGAAGTTGGTAGTAGTTCCGGAACAGCCGCCAGGCAGCGGCTCCGGCCCACGCTTTGGGCAGCAATTCGGCAGGCAAACCGGGGTCTATGAACAGAAATTTGCGATACTCGTGCACCAGCCAGGTCTTGTCCGCAAAGCAGATCCGGTTGGACACGGAAGCGCCGCGCGCCAACTCCCCCTGGCACGCCTTCCAGCGCGGTTGCCAGGTTCGGATGAACTGTTCGTAGCTGCGGTTGATGGCCGCAATGTCCCAGCATCGCCGCACCAGTTCTTCGCTGCTGGCATTGCCGATGTGCCGGGCGGTGAAGACCTCTGCGGAGGCCTTCATCCCCTGTAAACGAAGGTGGTTCAGCGCAATCCGCCCGAGCGGATTGGGCGATATCCACACTCCCGGAATCAAGCGGCCGAATCCCAGCCACTGCAGTTCGCCCCGCAGCCGCCCGCGCTCCGCCGGCTTCGTTTCCGGCTGGCCATAGGTGATGATCGTCCATTGCCCGTCCCAAACGCCCGAGCGCGGATGGAAGATGCGCCGGGCCGCTTCTTCCATGCGTTCTTCCCCAAGTTTGGTCAGACTGTAGAAGCTATTCTTGCCGTCGCGGACGGCCTTGAGCCAGCCCTGCTGGCAGGTCCTCGACAGCGCCGTGCGCACTGCCCCGGAGGAAAATCCCAACTCCCCCATGAGGGTGACCAGACTCCCGCTCCAGATGGTGCCCCCAAAGTGGCGGATGTAATCCCCGTAGAGAGTAAACAGCATGGAGCGGGCTTTCACGTGATTTCACCTCTGCTGTTCCAGCCCGATAACCCTCGTATTGGCCTGCAAGAGGGTCCCGGCTGGAGCGGTGGCACCGAACTCCTCTTCATAAAATGAATATAGCATTATTTTAATTCTTGTTCATAGGATGTAATACGTGCGGCGCCCGCGGGGGGCAAACGGCGGGCTGGTTCCAAAGCGCGGCCGGGAAGGCTCGCGCGCGGCCCGATTCGCTTCCGCCCGCCCGGGCCGCGTTCCTGATCCGGCGTATCGTTCTAATAGGCCTTCAGTTGGCGTGCGGCCTCGATGACATCCTTCGCCTGCGGAAGAAAAGCTTCTTCCAGAGGAGCGCTGAACGGCACGGGGCAATCGGGCGCGGTCACGCGCATCACCGGCGCTTCCAAATACGCAAAGGCATGCTGCGCGATCCGGGCAGCGAGTTCCCCGGCAAATCCGCCACTCCGCGTATCCTCGTGCAACAGGATTACGCGATTGGTTTTCCGGACACTGCCCAGCACCGCCGCTTCATCCAGTGGCACGAGGCAGCGGAGATCGATGACTTCCACGTCCAGGCCTTCCCGCGCCAGCGCCTCCGCCGCTTCCAGGGCGACAAACACCATCGCGCCGTAGGTGATGACGGAAACGTCTTTGCCGGCACGCGCAATCCTGGCCTTGCCGAGAGGCACCACGAAGTCCTCGCGCGGCATCTCTTCCTTAATCCTGCGGTAAAGCAGCTTGTGTTCAAAGAAGAGCACCGGATCGGGATCGCGGATCGCCGCCTTGATCAGTCCTTTGGCGTCGCAAGCACTCGCCGGAACCACCACCTTCAAACCGGGCGTGTGCACGAATGGCATTTCCGGGTTATTGGAGTGAAATGGTCCGCCGTGCACTCCCCCGCCAGCAGGGCCGCGAATCACCATGGGAATGCCCGCGCCCCAGCGATAGCGCGCTTTGGCGGCATAGTTCACGATCTGGTCGTAGGCGGTCGTAATGAAATCCGCAAATTGCAGTTCAACGATGGGACGTAACCCCATCATGGCGGCCCCAATGGCCGCTCCCAAAAAAGCATTTTCCGCCAGGGGAGTATCTACAATGCGGCGCGGACCAAAATGTTCCAGCATTCCGGCGGAAAGTTTGAAGGCTCCCCCATAGGCCCCGATGTCCTCGCCCAGCATGAAGACGCGGTCATCTCGCTCCATCTCTTCCCAGATTCCCTCGCGGATTGCCTCCAGATAAGTTAGCTCCGGCATATCTCAGTTTCCTTCCGCCTTCGGCAAGGCAATCGGCGATTGCTTCTCACTCGTATCCGCAAAGACGTTTAGCAACAATTCCGCGGGATCGGGGTAAGGGGACAGTTCGGCCCGGCGGACCGCTTCCTCCACTTCTGCTTCCACGCGCTGATCGATCTGCTCGATTTCGGCGCGGGAAAGTACCGACGCCTCCAGCAGAACCTTCTCGAAGCGGGCAATCGGGCACTTTCGGGCCCATTGTTCGAACAGTTCCTTGGGCACGTATTCCGCTCCGTCATGCGCGGAATGCCCGCTCATGCGAAACGTTTCGCACTCCAGCAGCGTCGGCCCCTCCCCGCGCCGTGCGCGCGCCATCGCTTCCTTGGTCGCTTCATGCACCGCCAGCACATCGTTGCCGTCCACCCGGTGACAGGGAAAACCATAACCACTGGCCCGGTCCGTGATGTGCGCAACCGCCATCTGCCTGCTGACCGGCGTCGAATACGCATACTGGTTGTTATTGCAGATGTAGACGATGGGCAACTTGAAGACCGCGCCGAAGTTCATCGCTTCGTGCCATTCTCCCCGGCTCGTTGCTCCGTCGCCGAAGTAGCAAAGCACGACATTGGATTGCTTCCGATATTGGAAGGAGAAGGCCACTCCGTTGGCCACCGGAACGATGGCCGCCATCGAGCTGATATAGGAAATGATGTGATGCTTCAGCGAGCCCATGTGCGTGTTGCCGTCGCGCCCGCGGGTCGGTCCGTCGCGCCGCCCCAGATAATGGGCTACGATCACCCACGGTTCCATGCCGCGAATCAAGAACGCCGCCAGATCCCGGTGCGAAGGACAGACGACGTCGCCTGGTTCGGTGAGAATGGCGCTACCGGCGGAGATCGCTTCCTGGCCGCGTCCAAAGAAGACGCCCCCTACGATCTTTCCCTGGCGGTAAAGCTTTTCAATCCGGTGCTCCAATTCCCGCATGAACTTCATGTAGTAAAGCAGACGGCTGCCCAGCTCGCCCGAGACTGTTTGCATCATGGCACCTTGGCCTGCACAAGTTGACCGGAGATTCCTTTGCCCGCCGCAGCGAGCAACAACCTTTGAAGAACACTGCCGGCCCCGTGGAGCAGGGAGTATAAACCGCGAGAACTCGCGACGCCAGTGAGGCCAATGTAGTGCATCCCTCTAACTGATTAACCACAAAAAAGAAGTCGGCTCCCCGGGCCAGATTCGAACTTGCAGCCCTTCGGTTAACAGGCAAAGCAAGCAAAAATCTAAGTGCCGTAATTCTTGCTACACCCCTGCACCAAAATGCAGCCGTTCGAACCAAAAGTGTCGCAAGTTGGCCGCTAACTCGCAGAGTACGCTAGAATTAAAAACGGAGGAGTGGGTGAGCGGTTGAAACCGGCGGTCTTGAAAACCGTTAGGCCCGAAAGGGCCTCGGGGGTTCGAATCCCTCCTCCTCCGCCAGCCAGGGCCGCCTCTTGCGGAACGCCGCAGGTCTCGTTCGTTTATTGATACGCCAAGACAAGAAAAACAGTTTTCACCGCATGCTTCCGGGGCCGAATAGAATAGGACTTTCAGGTCCTTCATGTCATCGGTGCGTGCATATGCGTGGATCGCCGGCGTCTGGGTCTTTGTCCTGGGCGGGTACACTGCTGCCGTCCTGATGATCAAGCCCGGGTATTCGCTGACGACGTTCGGCGACCTGACGCAGTGCGTGCTTCCGCTGCTGGTGAATGGCTGCCTGCTGCTCAACGCCGGGACGTCGCACTGGCGGCGCAATATCTTCTGGATGCTGCTGGCGCTGAGCTGCACCCTGTGGATGTTCGGGCAGTTTCAATGGACGTATTTCGAAGTCTATCTGCGGCAGCCGTTCCCGGACCTCTTCCCTGGCGACATCATCTTCTTCCTGCACGGAGTTCCGCTGATGGCGGCGCTGGCCCTGCAGCCGCACTGGCGGCGGGCGCAGCCGCAGTGGCGTTTCGGGTATCTGGATTTCGGGCTGCTGCTGGTGTGGTGGGTGTTTCTGTACGGTTTCTTCGTGCTGCCCTGGATGTACGTCGTGCCCTCGGTGGAACAGTACAACTTCAGCTACAACCTGCTGGCGAACATTCAGAATCTGCTGATTGCGGGCGGCATCGGGTATCTGTGGCTGCGCACGCGGGGTCCCTGGCGGAAGATCTATGCGCACGTCTTCGCGGGCACCACGCTGTACATGCTGGCTTCGCTGGTGATCAACGTGGCCATCGACGAGCACAGGTACCACACCGGCAGCCTCTATGATCTGCCGCTGCTCGCGTCCTTCCTGTGGCTGGGAACGGCGGGCGTGGTGGCCTACCGCCACCGCGCCGAACTCGAAGAGCCCGCGGGCGAAGCGGACGCAGCCCGCGACAACGAACTACATCGCCGGGAAAATGTGGTGATCGCACGCCTGGCGACTGCTACCGTGCTCTCGCTGCCGCTGTTTGCCATCTGGGCACTGCGTTTCAGCGAAGATTCCGGTCCGGTGATCGAATTTCGCCTGATGGGCGTGCTGCTGGCTTCCCTGCCCCTGGGAGTTCTGGTCTTTTTCCGGCAGCATCTGAGCGAAGCCGACCGCGTGCGCCTGCTGGCCAACTCCGAAAAGTCCCTCGCGGATCTGCAGCGGATGCAGGAGCACCTGGTGCAGTCGGAGAAGCTGGTCTCGCTGGGGCAGCTGGCCGCGGGCGCGGCGCACGAGATCAACAATCCGCTGACCGCCATCCTGGGCTTTTCCGACCTGCTCGCCGAGGACTCCGCGCTGCCCGAAAGAACGCGGCGGACCGCGGGCAAGATCCGTGAACAGGCGCGGCGCACCAAGACGCTGGTGGCCAACCTGCAGAGCTTCGCGCGGCAGGTGCCCAGCGAGCGCGTGCTCCTGGACGTCAACACCATCATCAGCAATGCCGTGCAACTGCGCGCGTTGGACTTGTCCGCGGCCACGCGCATCGAGCTGCAGCTCGAAGCGGTGCTCCCGGGCGTGCGCGGCGACGGCCATCAACTGCTGCAGGTTTTCTTCAACATCCTGAGCAATTCCCTGGACGCCATGGAGGCCGCCGGGGGCGTGCTGACCATCAAGAGCCTGCGCGAGCGCGGCAACGTCGTGGTGCTCTTTTCCGATACCGGCCCCGGGATGCAGGAGCCGAATCGCGTTTTCGATCCTTTCTACACCACCAAGCCCGTGGGCAAAGGCACCGGGCTGGGCCTGAGCGTCTGCTACGGATTCGTGCAGGAGCACGGCGGCAGGATCACCTGTGCCAACCGTCCGGAAGGAGGCGCGGTCTTCCGCGTCGAACTGCCCGCGGTGCTGGCCTCTTTCCCGGTGCGCGACCTGAGCACGCCGGTGCCCCTTCCGCTGGCGCAGAAAAAGTCCTGACGGGCTCGCCCGCGGGCTATCTCCAGAGCGGGACCTCGCGTAGAATTCCCCCGAAGGAGTTTACTCGTGCGAAAAATTCCATGGCGGTTGGTTTGCCTGTTCTTCCCGCTCTTGCTGCTGCCGGCGCGGGCCGGCGCGCAGTCCCCGGAGGCGCTTCTCGGGGAACTGGAGGCCACACCGGCGGTGGCGGGGTATGAACAGCAGTTGGCCGCGGAACTGCGCGAGGAATTGAAGGGATTTTCGCCGCGGACGGACAATTTGGGCAATGTCTACGTCACGCTGGGGAGCGGTGCGCCGCACCGGCTGATCGTGACCGCGGTGGACGAGCCGGGCTATGTGGTGAGCGCCATCACGCCCGACGGGTTTTTGCGCGTGCAGCGGCTGCCGCAGGCCGCGCCGCACGCGGTGTTCGATCTGCTGCATGCGGCGCAGCCGGTGTGGGTGATGACGCGCGGGGGAAAGAAGATTGCGGGCGTGTTTGCGGGTCTCTCGGTGCACCTGCAGCCGGCGCGGCAGAACGCGCCAAAGATGGCCCATCCGGATGAGATGTACGTGGACATCGGAGCGGGCAGCGCGGAAGAGGCGCGCGCCGCCGGGGTGGACGTGCTCGATGCGGTGGCCCTGCAGCGCAGCGCGTTCTCCGTGGGCGCGAGCTCCCTGGCCGGGCCGGCGCTGGGCGACCGCGCCGGGGCCGCGGCGCTCATGGCCCTGCTGGAGAATTTGGACCGCAGCCGCATCCGCGGCACGCTGACGGTGGCGTTTGTCACCCAGCAGTGGACCGGCGGCCGCGGCTTGGACCGCCTGCTGAACGAAATTCATCCCGACGAGATGATCTACGTGGGGCGGCTGTTTCCGCCAAAGTCGAATGCGGCGGCGGGCGCGGCCGTGCCACCGGGCAGCGGCGCGCTGCTGGGGGTGCCCGATGCGGCTGCGGCACTCGCGGAGTTTCCGGCCGCCATCAAGAAACTCGCCGAGGCCAGTCACATTCCGATGCAAACGGTGATGGCTGCGCCGCCGCGCATCGCCGGCTACGCCAAGGCCAGCGCGCTTCCCGCGCGGTTCGCGCAGGTTTTCGTGCCGACGCTGGGGGCGATCACGCCAGGCGAAGTAGTGAACTCCGCGGACCTCGCGCAGCTTGCGAACCTGCTGACGCTGTATGCCGGAGCGGCGCAGCCGCATTCCCCGGGCATACCCGATCACGCGGGGCCCGAGGCCTCCGTCGATGCGCCACTCGCGGCGCTGGTGCGCGCGTACGGTGCGAGCGGGCACGAAGGAATGGTGCGGGACACCGTGCGGCGGTTGCTGCCGAAATGGGCGAAGCCGGAGACGGACGCGGCGGGGAACTTGATCCTGCATCTCGGCGGCGCCAAGCCGGGGGCCAAGACGCCGCGCATCGTCTTCGCCGCGCACATGGACGAGATCGGCTACCAGGTGCGGGTGATCGAGCCGGACGGGCGGCTGCTGGTGGACGTGCTGGGCGGGGGCTTCACCGAATATTTTCTCGGGCACGCCGTGCTGGTGCACAAGGCGGACGGCAGTTCGGTAGGCGGGGTGCTCGAGCTGCCCGGCGGATGGGATCAGCCGGGGTTCGAATGGCCGCGCGGAATGAAGGCGATGGACGAAGCGTCGCATGTGTATGTGGGCACGAAATCGGCGGAAGAAACGCGGAAGCTGGGGATCCAGGCGGGCGACTGGGTGACGATTCTCAAGGAGTACCGGGCGCTGCTGGGAACGCGGGCGAATGGGCGGAGCTTCGACGACCGCGTGGGTTGCGCGGCGCTGGTGGAAGCGGTGCGGGCGCTGGGGCCGGAGCCGGAGCTGGCGGGGCGTGACGTGACGTTTATCTGGTCCACCGAAGAAGAGGTGGGACTGAAGGGGGCGGCGGCCGCGGCCGAGCGCATGGCGAAAGAGGGCCAGGCTGCGGATTTCGTCTTCGCCATCGACACCTTTGTGAGCGCGGATTCGCCGCTGGAATCGAAGCGCTTTGCCGATGCGGAGACCGGCAAGGGGTTCGTGGTGCGCGCGGTGGACAATTCGAACATCGTGCCGCGGGAGTACGTGGAGCGCGTGCTGGCGCTGGCGCGGGAGAACCGGATACCGGCGCAATATGGGGTGACCGGCGGCGGGAACGACGGCGCGGTCTTTACGCGCTACGGCGCGGTGGACATCGCGCTGGGCTGGCCGCTGCGGTACTCGCACTCGCCCGCGGAGGTGATTGACACGCGCGACGCGGACGCCCTGGCGCGGATCATCGCGGTGCTGGCGAAGAGCTGGTAGGGGAATCCGTCAGCCGGGGTTGCGCAGGGCCGCGGCGTAGCGCGCGGCGATGGCGCTCCAGGAAAAATAGTTTTGCTGGGCGCAGCGGCTGCGCTGGCGCAGGACGCCGCGCAAGCGCGCATCGCCGAGGACGCGCTCGAGAGCGGCGGCGAGGCCTTCGCTGTCGCTTTCCTTTACCAGGACCACTCCCGCTTCGGTGATGGGCGCGGTGGTGTCCGGGCCGCTGTAGGCGACGACCGGGAGGCCGCAGGCGATGCCCGCTAGGGCGCTGCTGCGGCGCGTGGAGATCTGCCCGCGCGCGAAGAGCAGCACATCCGCTTGCGCCAGCGTGCGCGCCACGTCCTCGGCGGGCAGCACGCCCAGGGTTTGCAGCTCGATGCGCGAAGCGTCCAATTCCCTTTCGAAGGCGCCGCGGGCTTCCTGGGAATGGCGGCCGAGAACCACGAGGCGCAGGCGGCCCGTCTGCGGCGCGGCAAAGCGCACGGCCTGGGCGATCACGCGCGCTTCGCGCGCGATGTGGGCTCCTCCGGTCACGCCGAAGACGGCCACGCTGAGCGGCGCAGCCGGATCTTTTTCCGCGCTGCTCCAGAAACGTTCCGGCGCAGGAAAGTTGGCGCCCACGGGGATGAACAGCGCTTTGTGGGGCTGATCCGGAACCCACGCCAGGGTTTCCGGGAGAACGGTGAAGAAGGCGAGATCCGCGAGACGGAAAGTTTCGCGCATGACCCGGCGCTGCACGGACTGGCGGACGACGTCGATTACGCGGCTGCCGGAATAGGGATGCACGTCGTGGAAGACCACGGCGCAGCGCGCGCCGGACTTCTTCAGCAAGCGCAAGAGGCGCGGCACGCGCAGGGGGAAGCCGCGGTGCGACCAGGCCAGCGCGGTGTATTGCAGAAGGACCCAGGCTCCGCGCCACCCGGCGGCCTGCCGGCGCAGCTCCGCGCGCGCGGCGGACCAGCCGCGTTCCGCCCACGGCACGCGCAGCATCTCGCAGGCGAAGCCGTGCGGCTGCAGGGCCGCGCCGAGGCAGGCGCAGTACTCCTCGACGGCGTCGGTCGGCGCATCGCGCCGCCCGAGCAGTGAGATCACCCGCTGACCGGTCATGGAGTGGCTCTCATTTCTCGACCAGGAACGATCCGATGACCAGCGCATCCATGCCGGAGCTGAAGAACGTGCGGATGGCATCGGTCGGCGTATGCACGATGGCTTCGCCGCGCAGATTGAACGACGTGTTCATCACCACGTAGACTCCGGTGCGCTTGCCGAATTCGTCGATCAACCGCCAATAGAGCGGATTGATCTCTTTCTCGACGGTCTGCGGGCGCGCGCTGCCGTCCACGTGCGTGACGGAGGGAATGACGCTGCGCTTTTCGGGCTTCACCTGCGCGGTCAGGATCATGAACGGCGAATCGGTGGCGCTTTCGATGTACTCGGAGGCCTTTTCGGAGAGCATGGACGGCGCAAAGGGCCGCCACCATTCGCGGAATTTCACGGCGTTGTTGACCTTGGCGTTCATCTCCGGATCGCGGGGGTCGGCCAGGATCGAGCGGCTGCCGAGCGCGCGCGGGCCGAACTCCATGCGCCCCTGAAACCAGCCGAGAATCCGGCCCTGGGAGAGAAGCTCGGCGGCGGTGAGAGCGGGATCGGCCAGGACGCGGTAGCGCAGCTTGTAGGTGCGCAGCGCGGCTTCGATCTGCGCGTCGCTGAAGGCCGGCCCGAGATAACCGTGGCGCATGGGCTTGTCCGGCAGGCGCCGGCCGTTCTCGAGGTACGGCGCGAGGGCCGCGCCGAGCGCCACGCCGTCGTCGGCCGCGGCGGGCTGCACGAAGATCTTGTCCACCAGGCCGGAAGCGGCGATCTTGCCGTTGGCCTTGGAATTGAGGGCCACGCCGCCCACGAGGCAGACGTTGCGGCTGCCGGTTTTCTCCACGGCCAGGCGCACCAGGTTGAGCATGGCGTTTTCGCAGGCCTCCTGCACGGCGTAGGCGATGTCCTTGTAGCGGTCTTCGATTTCACTTTCGGCCCGGCGCGCCGGGCCGAGACGGGCGACGATGCCCTCGAGCGAGCCGGAAGCGTTCTCCGCGAGGAGTTTGGTGTGCACGCGGTAGGGCGCGGCGCTCAGGTCGAGGAACGCGCGGAGGTCCACGCCGGGCTTGCCGTACGGCGCCAGGCCCATGACCTTCCATTCGTCGCTGTATTTCTGAAAGCCGAGGTACTGTGTGAACTCCGCGTAGAAAAGGCCCAGGGAATTCGGCCAGGGGATGGTGAGCACGTGCTCGAGGCGGTTATCGCGGCCATGCCAGATGGAGGTGGCTTCCCACGCGCCGCGGCCGTCCATGACCAGCACGGCGGCGTCGCCATAGCCGGAGTAACCGAAGGTGCTGAGGGCATGCGCAAGGTGGTGGTCCACAAAGCGCATGCGCGCCTTCGTGGGGCCGAAGTGCTGCGCGAAGCGCTTGGCGCCGCCCTGCTGGTGCCACATGCTGAGGAAGTAGCGGGTGGAATTGAGGAGATTGAGATAGGTGAGGGGCTGGCGGCCGGTGGCGTAACATTTCAGGTCGTGGCGGAAGAGCGGCCCCGGGGCCTGCCAGCCGAAGCACACTTCGTCGAGATCGCCCGGCTGGGCCTGCGCGAAATCGAGGCAGGCGCGGATGGCCAGGTGCGGGAAGCCCGCGTCATGCTTGAGGCGGCTGAGGCGCTCTTCGGCGACGGCGAAGAGCAGCTCGCCGTCGCGCACGATGCATGCCGAAGAATCGTGCATCTGCGAATAGTTGATCCCCAGGGTCAGCATTGCGTCTCAGGCCTTTCCCGCGGCTTTCACGCCGCAGCACCACGCCAGGGGCGTATCTTCCCCGGTCATCTCCCGGACCTCGCCGCCCGCGGCGCGCAGCAGTTCGGCAATGCGCGGAGCGGCGATGGCCGCGCCGCGCCAGCTCTTGCCGGCCGCGCTGGGGTCCAGGCCGAGGGCGGAGGCCGCGGCGCGGCTCAGGGCGCGCAGATTCGCGGACCACAGGGCGTCCACGATGCCCCAGGCCAGGCGGCCGCGCCAGTTCATGGTGGGGGCGAAGCCGCCGTTGAACTGGAAGAGGATGGCGCCGCCGGGGCGCAGCACGCGCAGCATCTCGCGGATGTACTGGAAAGCGAGGGTCTCCTCGGGGAGATGCTGCAGCACCAGATAGCTGAAGACGAAATCCATGGAGCCGGAAGCGACGCAGGAGAGATCGGCGCCGTTGCTGAGCAGCCAGAGGATATTTTTCCGTTCGCTGTGAATCTGGCGGGCGCGCGCGAGCATCTCGCGGGAAAGGTCGAAGGCGTAGACGTGTTCGAAGCGGCGGGCGAAGCTGTGGGTCATGCGGCCCGCGCCGCAGCCGAGTTCGAGCATGCGCTGGCCGGTGGTGGGCAGAACGCAGCGCGCGAGAGCGGGCAGCACCAGGCGGCTGACGTCCTCCTCGCCGGAGGCCAGGAAGGAATCGAGGTCCCATTCCTTGCGCCACGAGGCGATGTAGTGAAAGGCGTTTTTCCGGGCGCGTTCGTCCCAGTCCCGGCGCATCGATTTGGTTACGCTTGCTTCCACGCGGTCATTTCCTTTCCTCTTCCGCGGTAGCCAGCGCGAAGACCTTCTCCAGCTGCGCGGCGGTGCGCTCCCAGGTGTGGCGCCGCATGGTTTCCTGGGCGGCGCGGCCGAGCTGGCGGCGCAGTTCCGGCGAATCCATCATGCGCTCGATGGCCGCGGCAAAGGCAGCGCTGTCCGCCGGCTTTACCAGCAAGCCGTTGTATTCGTCTTCGACCATGTCCATCATCCCGCAGGTTTCCGTAGTCACCACGGGCATCCCCGTGGCCATCGCTTCCAGCAGCACGATGGGCAACCCCTCCATCAAGGAGGGGAAGACGAAAATGTCATGCCGCGCATAGAGCGCGGGCATCTCCGCAGCGGAGACGAAGGGCAGAACCTCGACGCGATCGCGCGCGCCCGCGGCGAAAGCCTGTTTCACGGTTTCCGCGTTTGCCGCGCAGCCCGCGATGGTCAAGCGCACGTCCGGGTGGCGCTGCGCCAGAGTTTCGAAACCCTCGCACAGGTAATAGACGCCCTTGTGGTCGATCCAGGTTCCGGCAAAAAGCAGACGCAGGGCGCGGCCCTCGGGATAGTCCCGGGGGAGAAAGAAGCGCGGTTCGATCCCGTTGGGAATATACCAGACGCGGCCGATCTCCCGACGGTACTTGAGCTGCAGCATGCTCCAGGTCTCGCGGTTGATGACCACGGCGTGGTCCGCGGTGGTGATGGACCAGCGATAGAGCGGCATGTGGTAGAGGCGCTGCCAGACGCGGTTTTTCCAGCGGAAATACCAGGCGCGGCCCTTCTGCGCTTCGCGCGCCATGGCGTGATTGCGGCGCTCTTCGAGGCCGTGCAGCAGCATGACATAGGGAGGCAGGCCGCCGGCGCGGCGCAGGCGGCGCAGCAGCCCGTAGACGAAGCCGGTGGGGGCATGGATGTTGACGACGTCGAACTCGGCGCGGCGGCGGCGCAGCTCGCGGGCCAGGCGCACGGCGAAATAGAGCGCTTCGAAGCGCGGGAAGGCCACTGGCCGCGGCAGAAGATCTTCCCGGAAAAGGCAGGTGACCTGGTGGCCGCGAGCGCGCAGGCCTTCGGCGGTGTTGTGGACCACGTTGGCGACGCCACCTTCGCGCTGCCTAGAGACGGGAGCGGCGATCAGGATGCGCATTTAGGCGGCGCTCCGCTTTTCCGCGATCACGAAGTAGTGAAAGGCCAGGGGGCTGAGGAGCTTGCGCAGCGCATGGTTTTTTTCCAGGCTGGGAAAGGCCACGGGATTGCGCCCGGGGATGAACGGGAACTGGTGTACGGTGCCGTCGGTGTGCCGGATGGTCCAGCCGCCGCGGCGCACGTAATTGCGGATCTGCGGAAACCACTGGCGGCGGTCGAAGGGCTGGTCGTCCTTGCGTCCGGGATGCCGGAAGCGCGCGTAGAGATCGTAGAGACCCATGAAGTTGGAGTAATTGGGCGTGGTCAGAAACAGCCGGCCGCCCGGCCGTGTAATGCGGTACATCTCGCGCAGGGCGGCCCAGGGATCGGGGACGTGCTCGATGGTCTCGCAGGAAACGATTACGTCGAAGAAAGCGTCGGCAAAAGGCAGGTTCTGCGCATCGCCCTGCACGAGAGAGGGCGCGCTGGCGCTGCCCGCCCCGATTCCATCGAGGCCCGCGAGGCGTTGCAGCTTGCCCTGGCCGACGCGCAGGGCGGCAGCGGAAAAATCGCAGCCCGTGACGCGCGCACCCGCCCGCGTCAGCTCGCGCACGAAGCCGCCGCGCCCGCAGGCTACTTCCAGGATGCGCAGGTCGGCGACGGGGCCCAGGCGTTCGCGGACGAGCTGGTACCAGGGGCTCGAGGCGTCCTCGTGCTCGGGCGCGGACTCGAAGACCCGCTGGTGCCAGACGTCGTATTCGGTGCGCAGGCTCATGCGGGCTGGCTCCTGGGGCGCAGCTTGGCGGCGAGGCGCTTGCTCCCGGCGCGCCCCAGCAGCGCCGCGCCGATGAGCGCGTCCTTGAGGTTGTGCCGCGCGATCTTCGGCAACTCCGCGGCGGCCTGCGCCAGGGCGCCGTTGGCCGCGAAATAATCGAGATAGATGCGGCGCACGCGGCCTTCGGGCCAGTGGCGCGCCGGGGCCTGCAATTTTCCGGCGTCCTGGGCGGCGCGCTCCAGCCATTTTTCCACGCGCACATCATACGTGTGCTCGCGCAGCACCTTCTCGCGGCCGGCTTCGGCGATGCGCTTCCGCGCCGGTTCGTCGTCGAGATACTTTCGGACAAGAAAGGTGATCTCTCCAGTGTCCCGGTAGCCGAGGAAGTGCACTCCGTCTTCAAAACCGATCTGCGTCAGCTCACTGGGCAGCGCGGTGATTAGAAGAGCTCCCGCGGCCATGGCCTCAAAAGTCCGCAGGTTGGCATCCTGGGGGTAATCATCTCTTCCGATGTTCACGACAATCTTGGATTGCCGGTAGACCCGGGCCATCTCCTGAAGCGTGTACCGGCGCGCAAGTTCGTTCATGCGGAATGCCTGCGCAAGGGCGGAGAGAACAGGTCCGCGCATACCGTACATGGGCCCGTTCACCTGCCCCACCCAGCCGACGTCGAAGATGCGCTCGAGCTCCGCTCCCCCAAAAAGCTCCGCCTCCACGGCGTGCGCGAAGAAACACGCTCCAGGATGGCCCGCCTTCTGGAACAGCGCATCGTATCCCGGGTGAAAGACGATTGCTTGGTCGAACAGCATTGACCAGGCGATGCGGCGCTGCGTGTACGCGTAGGTGTCCACCTGGAAGCACGCCGTGGGAATGTCCACCTTGGCCAGCCCCCAGGGCAGATAGGGCACGTCCGCCTCGGGATGCAGAATCAGGGAGGGGTGTTCCGGGCAAAGGCTCAAGCAGTCCTGCAGCGCGCCGTTGAAGGGAAACCCCGTCTCCATGCAGACCAGCCGGACGCCGCGCCGGCGCAAGGCCCGCGCATAGCAAGCAAGGGTATTGCACAGATTGTCTTCCCGGCAGAGAACCAGAATCGTCATCGTTCGAAAACCAGGAGCACCGTGCTTCCGGCAAAGCGATAGGGCGGCAGCAGGTACAGCAGGCGCTTGAGCAGGCGCACCGGCGCGCTAAAGCCGAGCATGCGGTCGTCCACTTCGCCGTGCACCAGGCGCAGCCCCCAGCGCCGCATCTGCCGGATCACTTCGTACGACCAGACCACATAGACCGCGTCCGCATCGTAGACAAACGGGAGGCTCAACGCGTCCGGCTCCTCGATAATCAGAAACGGCAGGCGCCCGAAGAGCCAGCCGCCGAGTTGCCCGAGAACGCGCTTCCAGGTATAGGAGCGGCGCCAGCCGGGCTTTGCGACTTTGCTCTGCAGCGCGTTGGGATACCAGAAGGGCAGATCCCAGCTCGGCCCCAGGAGGACGACGCGTCCGCCCGGACGCACCACCCGGCACATTTCTTGCAGCATCTGCACGGGACGCACCGCATGCTCCAGCGCAAATGTGGAAATGGCCGCGTCGAACGAGGCGTCGGCGAAGGGCAGCGCTTCGGCATCGCCGCAGGCCAGACGCAGCTCGGGCTGTTGCGCGCGGCGCAGCCCGCTCTGCGAAATGTCACTTCCGAAATAGGCCCCGCGGGGCTTCAGCCACTGTGCATTCGCCGCGCTGCCACAGGCCACGTCCAGAATGCGCGAGTCCTCGGGGATGAAGGAAGCCGCCCGCCCACGATTCGGTGAATTTGCGGCGACCTCGTCGCTGATTCCGTCCCAATAGTGTTCCTGGGTATTCCAGAAGGCGACGAGACGCTGCTTGAGCTGCGTAGCCGCGGCATCGGTCATTTCACACGCTCCCCGTGAAGCAACGGCGCAGAGGGCACAATTTGCGGCCCTGCAGGAGCCCATTTCCGCGGGCACGCAGGTCTCCCCGCATACACAAAAGGATTTGCTCAGGATTCGGACGGCACCGTTCCACGCTGCCGTTAGGATACCAAAGGATGCGCCGAGTCTGTATCATCTCTCGCCTCTAGTATGTAATTTCGTGATGAAGAATCGCCCTCATCCCTTGAACTCTTCCGGGCCAGCTACACGCGTGATCGCAGGCATGGGCAGGACTTCCGCGCGCGCGGTGCGATACCAGCTTTGTCCGGCGAGCCAGCGCCGGGCGGCGTAAAACCAGCGGGGCGGCAGGACGCAGGCCGGCAGCATGGTGGCCCAGCGGAAGAGGCGGTGACTGCGGGGCGCATCGCCGTGCAGCACTTGGTAGATGGTGTTCTCGGTGCGCAGGGTCTCCCAGGGCGCGCCGCCGTCGAGCATCAGGCGCAACTGGTCGGCCTCGGCCTGCACAATCTCCACGACGCAGCGCACCGCATCGGCGGGAACGCCGCGCGCCGGAAGCTCCCGGCGCAAGGTTTCGGCCAGCGCGGCCAGCACGCGCTGCTTGCGGCGCAGGCCCGCGGCGTTGCCGCCCCCGGCGTTATAGAGATTCGCGCCGTGCAGGCGGTAGTGCGTCAGCGTGTCCGGCAGAATCACCAGGTCGCCGAGCGCCGCCGCCAGCGTGAAGAGGTATTCGTCCGCTTCGATCACCAGGGCTTCGGGCACGGGCAGAATCTGCCGGGCGATGGCGGCGCGCATGATCATGCGGCTCGTTCCGAGATAGCTCTTGCGCAGGCGAAACACCCGTGCCGCCGCCAGCGAGTTCAGCCGCAGCCGCTCCGGCTTTTCCGGCGCGATGGCGCGCAGCGTGCCGTCGCCGAAGGATTCCAGGATGCCGTGGCCCACAAAACCGGCCGCCGGCTCCGCGGCGAGGAACTCGGCGACGCGGCGCAGCTTCGCGGGCGCCCACCAGTCGTCGCCGTCGAGGAAGGCGATGATCTCGCCGCGGCACTCGGGAATGCCGGCATTGAAGGCCGAGGCCTGGCCGCCGTTGGCTTTGCGCAGCACACGCACCTGCGGCGCGAAGCGGCGCAGGATCTCCGGCGTGCGGTCCGTCGAACCGTCGTCCACGACGAGAATTTCGCGGTCCGCCGCGGGGAAATCCTGCTCCAGCACGCTGTGCAACGCCTGCTCGATGAACCCCTCGTGGTTATAGGTGTCCACCAGGACGGAAACGAACGGCCGCGTCATCGTTTTGCCATCTCCATGTTGCTCAGCGCGCGCCGGGCGCCGCGCGCAGTTGCTGCTCCTGGGATTCGATGATCTGTTTCAGGATTTCGTCGAGCCCCACGGTGATGCGCCAGTTCGGGTAATCGCTCTGGAACTTCTTCAGGTTCGAGATGTAGCAGATGTGGTCGCCCTTGCGCGCCTGGTCCACGTAGTTCCACTTCAGCTTCTTGCCGCTGAGCTGTTCGATGCGCGCGATGGCCTCCAGCATGGAGACGCTGTTGGCGCGCCCGCCGCCCAGGTTGTAGACCTCGCCGGGGCGCGAGTTCGCGGCAAACTCCTCGATGGCGCGCACCACGTCACGGCTGTGAATGTTGTCGCGCACCTGCTTGCCCTTGTAGCCGAAGACGGAATAGGTGCCGCCGGTGAGCGTCACCTTCACCAGGTAAGAGAGAAAGCCGTGCAGCTCCACGCCGGAATGCGACGGCCCGGTCAGGCAGCCCCCGCGGAAGACGCCCACCTTCATCCCGAAGTAGCGGCCGTATTCCTGCGCCACGAGATCCGCCGCGGCCTTCGAGGCGCCGAAGAGCGAATGTAGGGTGCGGTCGATGCGGCAGGTTTCGGCGATGCCGTCGTAATCCTCGGGGCGCGCGTAGTCGTAGCGGGTCTCCAGCTCCTTCAACGGCACTTCGTTGGGCGCGTCGCCATAGACCTTGTTGGTGCTGAGGAAGACGAAGACCGCCTCGGGGCAGTGCTGGCGCGTGGCTTCCAGGAGATTCACGGTGCCCATGGCGTTCACTTCGAAATCGAGCAGGGGAATGTCGCGGGCCTTGTCGTGCGAAGGCTGCGCGGCGCAGTGCACGATGAGGTCGAAGCGGTGCGCGCGGAAGAGTTCGTCGAGCGCGGCGCGGTCGCGGATGTCCAGGTCGGCGTGAGTGAAGTTCTTCGCCGCGCCCTTCAGGCGCTCGAGGTTCCAGGTGGTGTCGCCGGGCGCGCCGAAAAAGACGCGGCGCATGTTGTTGTCCACGCCCACGACGCGGTGCCCCTGGCGGTCGAAATGCTCGACCGCTTCCGAGCCGATCAGCCCGCTGCTGCCCGTGACCAGAACCGTTTTCATCTTCATGAGAGGTTCGCCCAATGATTTTACCCCGCGGAAACATAACGCGCGCGAAGTTCGGCTTCGTTCTTGCGGATCCAGTCCAGGACGCGGTCGAGGCCTTCGCCGAGGCTGACCTGCGGCTTCCAGCCCAGCACCCGCTCGACCTTGCGATTGTCCGTGGAGTAGAGCGCGAGATCGGCCTTGCGCGGGGACTCTTCGTGCGTGATGGTGAGCGAGCGGCCGGTCGCCTTGGTGAAAAGCTGCGTCGCCTCGAGCAGCGAAAGGGAGTTTGCCGCGCCGCCTCCGGCGTTGAAGACTTCGCCGCGGAAGCGCGAAATCCGGTCCATCTGCAGGTCCACGAGGCGGCAGACGTCCTCGATAAACAGAATGTCGCGCACCTGCTTGCCGCTCCAGCCGATGTATTTCAGGGGCAGGCCGAACCAGTGGGCCATCGCCCACCAGACGAACCAGCCCTGGTCCGTTTTGCCGAATTGCCCGCTTCCGGAAATGACTCCGAAACGGTTGACGACGATCGGCAAATCATACGCCTGGGCGTACTCCTGGCAGGCCGCATCGGCCATCAATTTGCTCAGGCCATAAATGCTGTGCTGGCCGCCATCCACGCTGAACTCTTCGGAGATGCCGTGCGCCGGCTCGAATCCCCGGGGGCGCTCCGCCGGCGGCAGCTTCTGCCAGGCCGCGGCGTCCCATTCGAGGCGCGTCGCGCCTTCGCGCCGCGGCAGCGCGTTGATGCGGTCCGCGCTGTACACGCGGTTGGTGCTGCAGAAAAGGAGCGGGCAGCGGCGTTCCCGCACGTATTCCAGCACGCGGATCACGCCGAGCGCGTTGTTGGTGATGTCGAAGACGGGATTCGCGTAGCCGGTGACCACCGAGGGCTGGGCGCTCGCGTCGCACACGAATTCGATGCCCGCGGGGAGATTCGCAAAATCCTCGGCGTTGCGCACGTCTCCGTGCACGAACTCCACGCCCTGCTTCTGCAGGCGCTCGATATTCGCTTCGCTGCCCCGGCGCACCAGGTTGTCCATGGCCACCACGCGGTGGCCCCGCTCGGTGAGGTGCAGGGCGAGCTGCGAGCCCACAAATCCGCAGCCGCCGGTGATCAGAATCCGCACGAGTCAAACCTCCGAAGAGATGCGCTGCGGCGCCGCGCCGGAGTGCGCTTCCAGCCACAGCCGGAAATCCCGGTACGGGAAGTAACCGAGCGCCAGAAGATCCAGACCCAGCAAGCCGAAGCGGCGCGCGCGCAGATCGCTGCGCACGAAATCGAGAAAGGTGTGGCGGAAATGCACGAAGACGGCGTGGCCCAGCACCGAGCGCAGCCGCACGCCGTTGGCATAGGCGCGCACGCCGAAGCGCCACCAGCGCCAGTAGGTGTCCAGGATCGAGCGGATGGTGTCCTGGCGCAGATGCGTGGCGCGCGCCGCCGGCTCATAGACCAGGTGCCAGCCGTGCGCGCGCAGGCGCTGCGAAAGATCGGTGTCCTCGCCGTTGGTGCGCATGCGCTCGTCGTAGCCGCCCGCTTCGAGAACCGCGGCCTTGCGGAACACGTTGTTGCAGCCGTAGAGAAAGCGCGGGTTGCGCAGCGGCGCTGCGCCCCATTCCTGGGGCATGTGCGCGCGGCGCCAGCGGTCCGCCACGGTGCGCTGCACGCCTTCGGCGAGAAAACCGCCGACGCCGGCGACTTGGGGGTCGGCGAGCGGCGGGAGCAGGCTGGCGAGCCATCCGGGTTCGGGCACGCAGTCGGCGTCGAGCGCGGCCACCAGGGCGTTGCGCGCCGATTGAAACGCGGTGTTGCGCGCGGCGCCGAGGCCGCGGTTGCGCGCGTGGCGCAGCAGCGTGACGCCGGGGTAGCGCGCGGCGATTTCGCAGGTGGCGTCGCGCGAGCCGTCGTCGATGACCAGGATCTCGTCCGCGGGATGTGTTTGCGCGAGCAAGCCTTCCAGCGCGCGCGGGAGAAACGCGGCGGCGTTGCAGGCCGGAATGTAAACGCTGACCTTATCCAAGCTGCGCCTCGTCCGTCCGGCGATTGCGGTCCGCGATCACGTAGTAATTTCCACCGCCCAGAAGAAGTTCGGGTGCGAGCCCCAGAACTTTGCGGATAAAAAACGCGCGGAATCGGTTTTTCCATCTGGCCGGATGATCGCCTTCCACGCTTCCTTCGGCCACGACGCTGTAGCCGAAGCGCTCCAGCATCTTGCGGATGACCCACGGCGAATACGGCGCTAGGTGCGAGGGCACGTTCATGTAGAACTGGTGGCCGAGGAGCGATTCGGTGTTGGGCGTCTGCAGGATCAGCCGGCTGCCCTGGGGCAGCGCGGCGAACAGGCGCACGTTCAATTCGAACGGCACATGTTCGATGACGTCGAGGTAGAAATAGGTCGCGGGGGAGAGCGCGCCACCCGCCAGGTACTGCTGCAAGTCGGTTCGGATCACGCGCACGCCGAAGGATTCCGCCAGCGTGCACAGCTCCGGGTTGGACTCCACGCCCGTGAGATCCGCGTGGCCCGCTTCTTTCAGCGCCAGGAGCAAGCCTCCTTCGCCGCAGCCGAGATCCACGACCGGCCCCGGCCGCAGATAGCGCGAGAATTTTCCCAGGGTGAAGCGGCCTTTGCTGCGCGCGCTGCCGGCGTCGCCCGCGTACCAGCAGTGAAATTCGGCCGAGGCTGTTCCGCTGGGTTGCGGCCCCGTCATGCCGGGCTTCCGTCGCGGGGAGCAACCGCCGCGAAGTTCGGTTCGGCGCACGCCCCAATCTTCAGAGCGATGGGAATATTCAGAATGCCACCCCACTCGTCGCGCGCATGCTGATAAGACTCCGTGGCCACCAGCATATCCGGGACGCTCTCCCACAGATCCACCGCGCCGGACTCGTCCCACAGAGTCACCAGCCAGGAATACATCCCGGGCCGCAGTGGAAGCGAGGGGAATTCGTAGATCGCTTCGTGCAAGCCCGCTTCCAAGTCGAGGTTGTCCGTACCGTAGCCCCACATCAACTGGCGTTCCGCGTTGTACAGGGCGATGCCGTGGTGCGCATGGCAGACCGGCTTATGAACTTCCAGCAGGAAGCGCACCTTTGCGGGCCCCAGCGTCTGCAAGGTATGCGGCGAACTTCCTTGCGGCTCGGCAATTTCCCAGCGGACGAAGCGCGCCTTTTGCGCGGCGCCGTTTCCGCGTGCCGGGGACATGCGGTCCCCCGCGGTCATGGCCGCTTCGTAGGCGCTCACCACTTCCGCGGCCGGGCCGCTCTGGCGGAGCGTGCCGCTGTCCACCCAGATGGCGCGGTGGCAGAGGCGGCGAATCTGGTTGAGCTGGTGGCTCACCAGGACGACGGTGCGCCCGGCGCGGGCCACATCGCCCATCTTGCCCAGGCATTTTTTCTGGAAGCGCGCATCGCCGACGGCCAGCACCTCGTCCACCAGCAGGATCTCCGGCTCGAGGTGCGCCGCCACGGCGAACGCCAGGCGCACGTACATCCCGCTCGAGTAGTGCTTCACCGGCGTGTCGATGAATTTCTCGAGTTCGGCGAAGGCCACGATCTCGTCGAACTTGCGGTCGATCTCGTTCTTGCGCATCCCCAGAATCGCGCCGCTCAGATAGGTGTTTTCGCGGCCGGTCAAATCCGGATGAAAGCCCGTGCCTACTTCCAGCAAGCTCCCCACGTGCCCGTGGATTTCCGCCCAGCCGGAAGTCGGGCGGGTGATGCGCGAGAGGATCTTCAGCAGCGTGGTCTTGCCGGAGCCGTTGCGCCCGATCAGACCCAGGACTTCCCCCTGGCGCACTTCCAGGTTTACGTCCTTGAGGGCCCAGAAGGTCTCCTGCGGCGCACGGCGAAACAGGCGCAGCGGGGAGCGCAGCGTGCGCGTCAGAACTTCGCGAAGCTGCAGCGGCTGTTCGCGCTGGCCGATGCGGTAGCGTTTGCTGAGCTGCCCGGTGCGAATGACCACGTCGCTCATCGCGCGGCCCGTTTCCCGGGGCGAATTGTTTTCAGCGGCATCATGGATCAGACCAGGTCCGCCACGGTGCCTTCCATGCGCTGGAAGAAGAGCAGCCCGCCCACCAGGACCACCAGCACCATACCCGCGGAGGCCAGCAGCAGCGCGCTGGGCGGCTGCCCGTGGCCCGTCAGCGCCCAGCGGAATCCTTCGATTACGCCGGTCATGGGGTTGAGGCCGTAGAGCCAGCGCCAGCGCTGCGGCACGAGGTTGCCGGGATAAGCCACCGGCGAAGCCAGCATCCAGAACTGCATCAGAAAGGGCATGACGTAGCGCACGTCACGATAGAGCGCGTTCAGCGCGGAGAGCCACAGGCCCACGCCCAGCGCCGTGGCCACCGCCAGCAGCAACAGCAGCGGCAGGTACAGCGCGGCGAAGCCCGGGCGCAGCCCGTAGCCCAGCGTAACTCCTACCAGGATCAGGAAACCGATGGAGAAGTCCACCAACCCGGAAAGGACCGCGGACATGGGCAGAATCAGGCGCGGGAAGTAGACCTTGGTGATGACCCGCTGATTTTCCACCACGATGCTGGTGGCGCTGAGCAGCGCGGTCGAGAAGTAGGTCCAGGGCACCAGCGCGGCGAAATAGAAGACCGGATAGGGCAGGCCCTGCGAGGGCAGCTTGGCCAGGTGCCCGAAGAACAGCGTGAAAACCACCATGGTCAGCAGCGGCTGGAGAACCACCCAGGCCACGCCGATGACCGTCTGCTTGTAGCGGATTTTGACGTCGCGCCAGACGAAGAAATAGAGCAGCTCGCGGTACTCCCAGACCTCGCGCAGCCGCACTTCCAGCCAGCCGCGCGGTGGCTCGATGCGGTAGAGCGGCGCCGCCGCGGCGGCAGTTTCGACACCCATAGCGTTTGTGCTGAGAGAAGTCATGCAATTCGCGCATTCCCGATGGAATGCCCCACGTCATTCTAACTGAACCCCGCGGCCCACGGCAGCGCCTTTTGGGCCGGGTGCACAGCGCGCACGGGCAGGTGATTCCCGATGAAACCTCGCAAAGACTTACTTATCCAGCGATTTTGCCGGGGCCGGCGCCGCGCGACCCAGTTCGTGCGGAATGCGCTCCGCGGCCAGGGTAATGGCTTCGCGGTCCCAGTGCGTGTCGTCCCGGCGGTAGAGATAGGCGCGGCAGGCCGGCGGCGGCCGCGGCGCGGTATTCCGCGGTCATATTCAGCGCGGGCACGCCCGCGGCGCGCAGCTGCTGCTCGAAGCCCTGCAGCAAAAGCGCCGCGCCTTCCATGTTCTGCGGCTTTTCCAGCAGCGGGCCGTAGACCGTGCTGCGGTTGGGCACCAGCAGGACGGTGAAGTCGAAACCGTCTTTGCGCAGCTCCCCCGCCCGCCAGCGGAACATAGCAGGGAGCGGGTCAGGGGCGGCCCGGGGGAGCGTTCTTGAGCTGCTCGATGTCCTTCTGCTCGATGCTGTTCATCAGGGCGCTGCGGCGGAAGAGATAGGCGTGGATGTTTCCGCCGATCTGCCGCGGCACGGCCGCAAACTGGTTGTGCGCCATTGCGCTCCAGGAGATGGGCCCGCGCGGCGGAAGCAAATGCGCGCCCCACTGGAAAATAAAACCGGCATTCCAGAGGGCCAGGGCTGCCAGGCATAGCGCCGCCGCCGGATACACGAGGCGCGGCCCCCGGAAAAGTTTATCCACGCGTTCGAGAAGCAGAGCCAGGCCAAAAATGAAAACGGGCGTAAGGGAAATGAAAAAGCGATTGCCGAAGGAAGCCATGCCGTCCCAGTACGGATAACTGGAGATGACGTAGTAGAAGGCCGCGGCGCCTGCCGCACAGTACGCGGTCGTCGCCCGGGCCCGGGTAGGAGGGAAGAACAGGCCGAGCAGGGCCAACCCGAGAAGCGGCGTCCAACTGAGCAGGCCGTGGTCGGAGGAAAAGAGCACGGCGCGCCAATGCGGCGCGCTCCAATCCCAGGGCAGGGCGGAATAGCTGCCGAAACGGAAGAAGCCCCCAAAAATGATCCGGCGGGTGATCAGGGTGGGCAAGCTCGCGAAAGCCAGGGCCAGCATGAAGAGCACATTCCCGGAAAACTGCTTCCGAAGTCGGGCGCGGTTCTGCGACGGCAGCAACCGCCAATACGACCGAATCGATTCCAGGCATGGCAGCAGCAAGAAAACGCCGTTTGGAAAATAAACGTCCAGCATCAGTCCCGAGATTCCGCCAAGCAAAAGCCACTGCCGAGCCGTGCGCTCCGTTCGTGTGCGGTCCCAATACCACAGAAAGAGGGCCACAACAAAAGCGGAATGCGCATGCGACCAGGCGGGATTGAAGTACATGTAGACGGGCAGCGAACTGGCCGTCCAGACGCCCATCGTTGCCAGAAACGCCCAGCGGGGTTGCACGTACTTACCGGCCAGGGCGCAGGAAAACAGCAAACCGAGAAATCCATAGAAGGCCGTGCCCGCGGCCATCGCCACGCGATACGGCCCGGAAAAGCCATCCGCGGGAATGTGTGCGCCCAGATGATCGGCGGTCAAAACGCCGGCATGCGCGAGAACCAGGAACGGACTCCACAGGATGGCTGGACCGATGGTGAAGAGATTGCCGACGTAGCCGGTCTGCGTATATTGGCTGGGGTCGAGCTGGCCATTCGCGCGGGTGCGCGATTGCGAAAAGTTCGGATTCGCCCTGCGCCAATCCTCTTCGAAACGCAGATCATGCTGGATGAGCGGGGCGCGGGCGTAGGCGTAATAGCCGACCCCGTCGCCGTGCACGATGGGATTTACGGCGGGCAGCGAGAGAAGAAAGAAGAAAAGGAGCAACCGGCGATAGAAGCGCGTGCGATCGTTCTCCGGTGTGGCCGCGAAGCGGCCAGCTGCAGCTGCCGAAACCCGGGGTCCCGCTGCGATCGGCTCCATCGTACTCAGTCCGTGGTTTCGGGCACGACAGATTCGATCCGCGGAATCCGCACCGGAACCGCAATTGGTTCGGGAGCGGTCTTACTCAAGACGGCGATGAGCGAGAGCGGCGGCAGCGGCAGCCAGCGGTCCACGCGGCGGAAGAGCGGGGTCAGCAGGTTGAGCATCTTGATCTGCCACAGACCGAAAGTTTTTCTCCGCAGCAGACGTCCGTTCAGCCACCAGGCCAGCACGCCCACGCGGTTGAAGGAAACGAGTTCCTGCACATGCAGGCCGGCACGCTCCGCGACCTCCTGCAATTGCCTGCGCGTATACCGCCGGTAGTGGCCCAGCACTTCGTCCAGGGTACCGAACAGCCACGGCCCGCACGGCACCAGGATGATGGCCCGCCCGTCTGCTTGCAGGACTTCGCGGATATTCTTCAGCGCGGCGGCGTCGTCGGCCAGGTGTTCCACGACGTTCAGGCAGATGACGGTATCGAATTTTTCTTCCAGCGGATACGAGCCGGCCTTTTCTCCGTCGGTGAAGCCCACGCGCATGTACGGGCGATTCTGGCTGAGGTTCTCCAGGCAGGTGATATAGAGAGGATTGATGTCGGTGGCCCAGTACAGCGTGCGCGGGATGAATTGCAGGGTGAGATTGCCGACGCCGGCGCCGATCTCCAGGACCCGGCTGCCGACGTAGGGGCGGATGGTGTCGGCCATCCACTTGGTGAAGCGCGGGGCGCGGTTCAGGCGCCCGAGAATCTGGCTGCCATACTTATCCTCGGCGTAGATGTGGTCGGAATAGGCATAACGCAGGATGGCCAGGATGGCGCGCACGCCGTCCTTCCAGCCGATCTTCTTGCCTTCCTGATAGGTCCGCCCGGAATAGCGGATGGGCACTTCAAAGATGCGCGCGCCGCGCTTGGCCAGCTTGATGGCGATCTCCGGCTCGATGGCAAAACCCTGCCCGCTGAGCGGGATGCTCTTGAGCAGCGAGGTGCGCACCATCTTGTAGCAGGTCTCCATGTCCGTGAGATTGAGATCGGAGACCAGGTTGGAAAACAGGGTGAGAATGCGGTTGCCGATTTCATGGCGGAAGAACAGCACGCGGCGGTAATCCGCGGAGAGGAAGCGCGATCCGAAAACGGCGTCCGCCTGTTCCTCGACAAAAACCTGGACCATCTTCAGCAGGTCCCCGGGATGGTATTCCAGATCCGCGTCGTGGATAACCGTCAGTTCCGTGTCGGCCTGCGCCAGGGCCGTGTGGATGGCCGCGGCCTTGCCCTGGTTTTTCTCGTGCTGCAGGAAGAGCCACTCCAGTTTGGGATGCGGGGAGGCGCACACCGCGCGGCGGAACTCCTCCAGGGCCGCGGACGTCTCATCGGACGAGCCGTCATTGACCACGATGATCTGGACGCGCTCGAGGAGCGGCGAATCGCCGAGCGGCAGCAAGCGCTCGAGGCTGGCCTGGACCAGAAACTGCTCGTTATAGACTGGAACCAGAACCGCAAGTGTCAGTGCGTGTTTCATGCCAGACCTGTTGCTCCCTGTTCCGGGAAAGATTTCCCGCCGTCCCCCGGATGCCCGCGCTTCTCAATCGGCGGAGCTGGCCACCGTACGCGGGGCCGCCGCGGCGGCCCGCTTCTCCCGGAAGTACGCGCTCACCCGGTCCACGATTTCGCTCAGGGGAGTCTGCGGGCGGAATCCCGTGAGCGCGTGCAGCTTGTCCACGCAGGGCACGCGCCGCTGCATGTCTTCGAAACCCGGCTCGTACGCCTGCTCGTAGGGCACGTAGACGATTTCGGAACGGCTCTGCGTGCGCTCCTTCACCACCTGCGCCAGGCCCTCGATGGTGATCTCCTCGGTGTTGCCGATGTTCACGACCTCCCCGATGGCCCGCTCGCAGTCCATCAACCGGATCAGCCCCCCGACAGTGTCGCGCACGTCGCAGAAGCAGCGCGACTGCTTGCCCGATCCGTAGACGGTGATCGGCTGGTGCTCCAGCGCCTGGTTCACGAAGCTCGGCAGCACCATCCCGTAGCGCCCGGTCTGGCGCGGCCCCACGGTATTGAACAAGCGCACCACGATCACCGGCAGCTTCTTCTCTTTCCAGTAGGCCAGGGCCAGGAATTCATCCAGGGCCTTGGACGCGGCGTAGCTCCAGCGCCCCTTGGTCGTCGGCCCCAGCACCAGGTCGGCGTCCTCGTGGAACGGCACCTGGGTGTTCTTGCCGTAGACTTCCGAGGTCGAGGCCGTGAGCACCAGCTTGCGCTTCTTGTGCGCCGCTTCCAGGATCAGCTGCGTGCCGTTGACGTTGGTTTCGATGGTGCGCACGGGGCTTTCCACAATCAGGCGCACGCCCACCGCCGCCGCCAGGTGCACCACGATGTCGGCGTCATCCACCAGCTCCGCCAGCACCTGCTTGTTCTCGATCGAATCGAGATGGTACTGCAAGCGCTCGAAGCTCTTCAGGTGCCGGATGTTCTCCATGCTGCCCGTGGACAGGTTGTCCAGCAGGACCACCGAATCGCCGCGCTCCAGGAGTTTCTCCGCCAGATGCGAACCGACAAAGCCGGCGCCTCCCGTAATCAGATAGCGCACAAATCCTCCTTAGAGAGCCTGGGAATCATCATCCAACGAATGGCGGTGCGAGCTGCGTGTCGCGAGCGAAGGGGTTTCCGCCGCGCCGTCGCCTTCATTCTCCAGCCCGTAGCCGTAGGAATAGGGGTAGTAGCGATAGGAGTAGTAGTAGTCGGGTGCGCTGGAATCCACGGCGTTCAAAACCACGCCGAGAATCCGGCACTTCACGCTGTAGAGCAGGTCCCGCGTGCGGGTGAAGGCCCCCTTGGGCGTTTCCCCGCTGCGCACCACCAGCAGCACCCCGTCCGCCAGCACCGAAAGGATCACCGCGTCGGTCACGGCCATGACCGGCGGCGTGTCAATGACGATGAATTTGTACTTCTTGCGCAGCTCGGTGATGGCTTCCGCCATCTTGCGCGATGAGAGCAGGTCGGCGGGATTGGGGGGCAGCGGGCCGGTGGGAATGGCCAGGAGATTCTCGATGAGGGGGTGCTGCACGGTCACCAGGTCCAGGCTGGAAACGCCCGCCAGGTAGGAGCTGAGCCCCGCGTATTTGCCGTCCCCCAGATTGAGGACGCGCCCCACGCCGGGCTTGCGCAGGTCGGCATCCACCAGCACGGTTTTGTCGCCCAGTTGCGCCAGGGTCACTGCCAGGTTGGCCGCCGCCGTGGTTTTTCCTTCGCGCGGCAGCGCGCTGGTCACCATGATCACCTGCGGTGGTTTTCCGGCCTGCGAGAGCAGCAGCGCCGTGCGCAACGCGCGAAACGCTTCCGACGTCTGCGACTTCGGCAGGTGATGCGAGACCAGTTCGATATGCGCATGGTTCACGCTCCCCGCCCGTCCCGCCAGCAGGCGCATGCCGCGGCCGTTTCCGTTCGCGCCGTCAAACGCCGGCACCACCGCGAGCGACGGCAGCCGCGCCAGCATCTCGATGTCATCCGGCGATTTCACGGTATTGTCCAGATATTCCCGCGCCAGGGCCAGCCCGATCCCTCCGACCAGTCCCACCAGAATGGACAGCGCAATATTGCGCGTCTTCGAGGGGCGCGCTGGCGTCGAGGGTATCATCGCCGGATCCACCACCCGGATGTTCGACGAACGCAGCCCCGCGGAGATGCTCGCCTCTTTCAGCTTGGTGAGCAGGCCCTCGTAGAGCTGCTTGTTGGCCTCGGCTTCGCGCCGCAGAATATTATACTGCACCAGGCGCTCGGCCTGCTGGTTGGCCTCCGCCTTCTGTTTTTCCAGGGCCTCGTTCAGGAGCAGTTCCCGCTGGCGCGCCGTGCGGTACTCGCTTTCGATGCGGTTGAAGATGTTCTTCTTTTCGGCCTCCAGGAGCTGGTCGTATTCCTTGAGCTGCGCGTTCAGCCGCTGCACCCGCGGAAAATTCGGCCCGTACTGGTTCAGCGCCGCGGTGTAGTCGGTGTAGGCCTGGGTGCGCAGCTTCTGGAGGTCCTGCATGCCCGAGCTGTCGCGAGCCTGGGGCAGCGCACCGAAGCTGCCGGTTTGCGCCAGCTGGTAGAGCGCCTCCTTCTTCATGCGGTCGCTCTGCGCTTCGGTCAGCTCCTTGTTGATGTCCCCCAGCCGCTGCGTGGCGATGCTCTGCTTGTCATCTAGGGTCCAGATGGAGTTCTCGCGCTCGTAGGCGATGCGCGCGTCTTCCGACTTCTCCACCTTGATGCGCAGTTCGCTGAGCTGGTCGGAAAGCCAGCCGGAAGCCTGGGTCGTGGCATCGTAGCGGCTGCGGTAATTCTGCTCGATGAAATTTTCCAGATGCGCATTGAGGATGCGCGCGGCCAGTTGCGGATCGGTGGATTCGTACGCCACGTCCAGCAACTGGCTGTTCATCACCCGCTTCACGCTCAGACCGGACAGAAACGCGGCCAGCTCCGGTGGGCGCTTCTGGTTGGCCAGGCTGCCGCTGCGGATGGCCTCGGACACCTTGCCCGACGGGGAAAACGCGGGATTCCCGGCCAGGTTGAGATTGCGGATGGTTTGCAGCGCCAGCGTCTCGCTGGTCAGGATCTTGGACTGCGTCTCGATGTAATTGTCCTGATCGATCATCGCCGCGTAAGGGTCCCCGCCCTGGAATCCCAGGGTGTTCGGGTTTTCCCGGTCGATCTCGATGCGCGCTGTGGCGATGTACACCGGGGACATGCGGAACGTCGCGATGGACACCAGCGTCACCACCGCCAGCAAAAACGAGACTATCAGCCACTGATGCTTCCGCAGAATCAGCACGTAATCGTAGAGATGCGGCTCGCGGGGCAGCAGGTCCAGCGTGGGCATGCGCGCGGACAACGGGAGCACCTCCAGCGCGCCATGCGCGCCGTTTGCGCCGTTCGCTCCGTTATCCAGGGGCACCAACTTCTGGTTGTCGTCCATCATTTTTCCTAATGCGTCACGCGGAACAGGGCCACCGCCGCGCCAATGCCCAGGGCGAGTTCGGCGATTCGGTACGCTGCGCGCTTTCCATTGCTTTCGGGGACGAACAGAATGTCGTTGGGCAGCAGCGCCACATCCTCGGTCTGCCGCTGCATGATTTTATTCAGATGCACCACCAGCTCCCGCTGCTGCCCCGTCTGGTCTTTGCGGAGAATGACCGCGGAATCGGCCTTGGCCGTGCTCCGCAAGCCCCCGGCGAGGGAAAGAATCTTGAGCGTGCTCATCTGCGTGCGGTCGCCCGCCAGGACGAATCCCCCCGGATGCCCCACCGCGCCGATGACATACACGACGCCCCCGTGCGGCACGGTGACCACGTCTCCGCCTTCCAGCAGCAGGTTGTCCTGCTGATCTCCGGTTTCCAGGAGGTTGTTGAGGTTGATGGTCAGGGTCAGCGGCGCTGCCGGCGCGGAAAGATCCTCTGCCGCCGGAGGATTCTTGGCGGCTTCCGCACCCGCTGGCGTTGCTGCGCTTGTCGGCGCAGGATTCGCGGCCGCCGGTGCCCCCTCTGCTGTGGGACCCGTGCCCGCGGCGGGTTCGGTCTTCGCCCGGGACGTCGCCGGCGCCCCCGCCCGCTCCCCCGTTTCCGGAACATCCGCCTCCCCCGCGCTTTCCGGCGAGGCCTGGCGGGCCGCGCGGGTCACGATCACCACGCTGCCCGCGTCCGCCGCGATCCCGCCCGCCTGGGAGAGGGCTTCGACCAGGGTTGTGGGATGGTCGGCCTGAAAGACCAGCGGGTGCGCCACCGCACCCATGACCATGATCGGTTTGCTCTTTTTCTCTTTCACCGACACGCTGACCTGGGGGTGCGAGATGAGGCCGTTGGCCTCCAGCACTTCCGCGATCTTCTGCTCCGCCTGGAGTTCCGTCAGCCCGGAGAGGTGCAGGCGCACGGGAACCAACGGCAGGGAGATCGTGCCCGTCTGGCTGACGCGCGCCTCGCGCGTCAACTCCTGCACGTCGAACACTTCCACCGCCAGGAGATCGCCGTTGCCGATTACGTAGTCGCGCTTGACGCTCTGGGCCGCGGCGGAAAAGGCCCGCAGACGTTCGTTGGTCTGTTCCGGGGTCTCGAGGATCGGCTGCTGCGCCCGGCTCGCCGGGCCGCAGGCGAGCATCGTCAAGAGGCAGAGCAATAGCTTCTGCATTCCAGTCATTGGGATGCCGCAAATAAACCTGTAGCGCGCACCCAGGCTTGCTGGCTGCATCAGAGTAGATGACCCCCGGCCCATTATACAGAGAACCGCCGAGCGTCAATCAACGAGTTGCGTAAAAAGGACGGGGCGAGGGAAGAATTCCCGTCGTCGCCAGGTAGGCCACCAGCAGAAACAGCAGGGCGTTCGAGGGAATATGCAGATTGAAATCCACGAGGCTGTGCACCAGGATGCCCACGCAGCCCACCAGTCCTCCCGATTGCAGCGCGGCCGCCGCGGAGTTCTCCTGATTCAGCAGCCGCCGCAGCCCCCGCACCAGCAGCAACGCCAGAAACAACCCGCAGCAGATCCCGCCGAGAATCCCGGTTTCCGCCAGGGCCTCGAGATAATCGTTGTGCGCGTGGTTCACGAGTTTTCCGTCGTACAGCGTGTCGTACTTCGGGAACACGCTCTGCAGCGTTCCCAGCCCGCTGCCGGCCAGCGGGTAGTCCAGAAAGATGTGCCAGGTGTCCCGGGCCATGGAGAGCCGCTTGTCCGAATTTAGCTCCAGCGTTTGCAGCGTCGCGAAGCGCTGCAGCGCTTCTTGCACGCCCACCCAGGAAACCAGCAGCAGCGCCAGCAGCAGCACCAATCCCCCCGCCAGGGCGTGCTTGCCCCCGCTGCGCCGCAGCCCCAGCAGCAGCCCCAGCACCAGCAACTCCACGAGAAAGGCGATGATTCCGCCCCGCGACGCCGCCAGGAACAGCGCCACGATCGGCAGCAGCGTCAGCAGCCCCACCATCATCCAGCGTTCCCGCCGCACCTTCCCGAAAACCAGCGGCGCCAGCCCCACGGGAATGACCATCTCCATCAGGCCCGCGAAGTGGTTGCGGTTCACGTACGGCCCGAAGGGAACGCCTCCGTAGCGCATCTCCCGGAACCAGTACAGTTTTCCGTTGAAGGTCAGATGCTGCAGAATCCCGAAGACCGCTACCGCGAAGCCCATGCTCATCACGAACCACACGAATCCCCGCCAGTCGGCCAGCGTGCGATACGCCTGCCCGGCCACGAAAAGCAGAATCGCATAGGTCAGCAGGAGCTGCAGCTCCATCCGCGTGCGATAGGCGTACAGCGTGGTGTGGAACAGCAGCTGGCCCGCCCCTACTCCCGTGAGCAGCACCAGCGGTGGCAGCAGCGAGGGAATGTGCAGCTCCTCTTCCTGGGAGAAGAGCGAGCTCAGCGCCCAGGCCAGGAAAAGAACGCTGGCGCCGATTTCCAGCACCGCCGCCGACCATTCCTCGACGGCCCCGTGCGTGAGCACCGCAAAAGCCAGCAGCGCACAGATGCCCGCGCGCAGAAACTTCACGGCCGTTCCTTTGCCGCGGCTTCCGCGGGGCTTGCGGCGGGGGACGCCGCGCGCGGCGCGCTCTCCGGCGTCAGCGTGAAGTCATCCACCCATACCGTCCCGGAAATCTGGTTGTCCAGTTTCTGGCTGATCGCCCGCCCCAGGCACACCTGTGCGAGGTGCACGTCCTTGCCGGCCGTCCAGGACAAGGCCAGCCGCGTCCACGGCTGCGTTTCGCGCATATCCACGGTCATCGCCGGAGGATTGGTGGGAAACTCCGGGGTGCGCACCAGCACGTAAACTCCCCGGTCGGTCGTGACCGATTTGGCGCGCATCCAGGCCTCCAGCTGATACGGCGTTTCCGGCGTCACGGCCACGAACTGGCAGACATTTTCGAACTGCGGGTTCTGCTTGCCGTCGAAGCGGATGCGCAGCGCGCGGTTTCCCGAATGCCGCACCTCGCTGTCGAAGTCCATCTGCGCTCCCTGCGCCGCCTGCAGGCGCCACGCGAATCCGCCGCTCACTCCCGTTTCGAAGCCCCCGTCCCAGATCAGCGACTTCGCGGGATCGCCGGGCCGGGGAGCGCCGGCAAAATCCAGCGCCTGCGTCCACACCTCGCGCGCCTCCGCCACCTGCCGCTTGGCCAGCAAGGCGTCCACCAAGATGTTCACCTGCTTGAGCTCCAGCTTCGGCCGCAGCCCGGCCAGGCGCCGCCACACCGCCAGCGCTGCGTCCGTCTCCCACTGCTGCGCGAACACTTCGATCACGCTGAGATAGACCTGCGGCGAGGCCGGCAGCGCCTGATCCAGCAGCACCCGGATGTCCGGCTTGGCCCGCCAGCAGACCGAGATGGCTTCCGCCGCGCGCCTCGGCTCCTCCGCCAGGCTGCGCTGAATCTCCGCGAACGCCGCGTCCGTCTCCCCCTGGCGCAGCAGAAAATTTCCGTAGCGCCACGCCACGTCCGCGGACACCGGATAATTCGTGCGCGCCTCGAGAAACGCCTCCCGCGCCGCCTTCAGCTCCCCTTCGGCTTCCTGGGATTCCGCGAGGTCCAGCCAGATGCCCGCCGCGTGCGGCTCCAGGGAAAGCGCCCGCTGGTATAGCGCGATGGCCCGCGCGGTGTCCGGCTGCTCCAGGTTGTATTGCCAGTAGCGTCCCAGCAGATACCAGTGGTGCGCGTTGCCGGGCTCCAGTTTGGTGGCGCGCTCTAGGCCGGCCGCCTCCTGGGGGTCGGCCTGGTGCTCGGCCCACGCGTTGCGCAACGAAAAATAGCCCAGCCCCACGGCGACGGCCGCCGAAATAAGCAGATACGCCCAGCGCACGGCCGGGCTCGATAGGCGCAGAATCATCCCGCGCTACTCTGCATAGCTCGGCGCGCGGAGGCAAGAACAAAGTGCGGTTTGCATTTGCGGAATTGCTCTATGGTGCACAGGGCCGGGTTCGTGCGGGAAGCCGCCGTCCTGCGGCGAGCCGCGCGGTCCGCTACTTTCCGGGCGCCGCGCTGTAGGCCTCTTCGGCGCCGCGCCCGCGCCGGCGCACGTCGATTCCCAGGCGCTTGATCTTCTGGTTCAGCGTCGAAAGCGGAATCAGGAAGCGCTCTGCCGCTTCCGTCTGGTTCCAGCCGCTGCGCTCCAGCATGTCCACGATGATGCGCCGCTCGATCTCGTCCATGATCTGAAACAGCGAGGGCTGCGTGCTGTCCGCACCGGTCCGCGCGCCCGGCTCCCCCGGCAGCGGGGGCAGAAAATCCGAGAGCTGCAGGCGCACCCCGCGCACGATTTCCTTGCTGCGCAGCGCCGCCGGAAGCAGGTCCACGTCCATCTTTTCCTGCGTCGAGAGCACCACCGCGCGCTCCACCACGTTTTCCAGCTCGCGCACGTTCCCCGGCCAGTCGTAGTCCATCATCAGCTTCAGCGCCCCCGCGCTGAACTGCCGCGGCGGCTTGCCGTTTTCCTGGCAGTAGCGCTGCAGGAAGTGCGCCAGCAGCAGCGGCACGTCCTCGCGCCGCTCGCGCAGCGGCGGCAGCTGCAGGTGGATCACGTTCAGGCGGTGATAGAGGTCCTCGCGGAAGCGCCCTTCGCGCACCAGCGTCAGCAGGTCCACGTTGGACGCCGCCACGATGCGCACGTCCACCTTGATCTGCTCCGTTCCGCCCAGGCGCATGAACTCCCGCTCCTGGATCACGCGCAGCAGCTTGGCCTGCGTTTCCGGGCTGATGGTGGCGATTTCGTCGAAGAAAATCGTGCCCTGGTCGGCCACTTCGAAGAGCCCCTTCTTGGAGGCCACCGCGCTGGTGAACGCTCCGCGCACGTGCCCGAAGAGCTGCGATTCCAGCAGGTCCGCCGGGATGGACCCCGTGTTCACCGGCACGAAAGCCTTGTCCGCGCGCGGCGACGCCGAGTGAATGGCCTTGGCGATCAGCTCCTTGCCCGTCCCGCTCTCCCCGCTGACCAGCACCGTGGAGCGCGCCGCCGCCACCTGCGTCACCAGGTCCAGCAGCTTCAGCATTTTCTCGCTCTTGCCGATGATGTTCGGGAAATTGAAGCGTTGCTTCAGCGCCCGCTTCAACTGCAGGTTTTCTTCGCGCAGCTTCTGCGCTTCCACGGCCTGCGCCACCTGCGCCAGCAGCTCGTCGTTGGACCACGGCTTGGTGATGTAGTCCAGCGCGCCGCTCTTGAAGGCCTGCCGCGCCATGTCGATCGAGCCGTACGCCGTGATCAGCACCACCGCCAGGTGCGCGTCGCGCTGCCGGATCTCCCGCAGCAGCTCCAGACCGTTGCGGTCCGGCAGGCTCACGTCCAGCAGCAGCAGGTCGTAGGGCTGCTCTTCCAGCTTGGCCAAGCCCGCGGCGCCCGTTTCCGCGCTGCTCACGCGGTACCCTTCCGAGGTCAGCAACAGCTCCAGACCCTCGCGGATCTCCGATTCGTCGTCCACTACCAGGATCGAGCCCTTAGACATGCACCGGCTTTCTTGCTGCGGGGAACTCCAGGTGGAAGGAGGTGCCCTTGCCGGGCGTCGAGCGCACGTCGATCTTTCCCGCATGTTCCTTGATGATTCCGTAACTCACCGAAAGCCCCAGCCCCGTTCCCCGCCCGTTGGCCTTGGTGGTGAAGAACGGATCGAAGATGCGGTGGATGTGCTCGCGGGAAATCCCCGCGCCGGTGTCCGCCACTTCGATCTCCACGCTCCCGTTGTGCGCCATCGTGCGCACTTCCAGCATGCCCCCCTCGGGCATGGCGTCCTTGGCGTTGAGGAACAGGTTCAGAAAGACCTGCTGCAGCTTGTTCGGCGAGCCGTGCACCGCGGGCAGCGCCTCTCCCAGGTGCTTCACCACCTGCACCCGCGAGGTCTTCAGCGGATGCGCCACCAGCGACAGCGTCTCCTCCACCACCCGGTTGACGTCCACCTCCGCGAACTCCGCCGCTCCCGTGCGCGAAAAATTCAGCAGGTTGTTCACGATCTCGCTGGCCCGGAACGTCTGCTTCACGATCTTCTCGATCAGTCCCTGCCGCGGGTCGCCCGCGGGCATCTGCTTGGCCAGCATCTGGATGTAGTTGGAGATCACCGCCAGCGGCGTGTTCACCTCGTGCGCCACGCCCGCCGCCAGCAGCCCCAGCGAGGTCAGCTTCTCCGTCTGCGTCATCTGCCCTTCCATGCGCTCGCGCACGGTCACGTCGTCGAACAGCAGCAGCCGCCCGATATGCTCCCCGGATTTGCTCACCAGCGGGGTGATCGAGACGTTCAGCGTCAGCGCCCGCCCGCGGTGTTGCAGCCGGTGCTTGTAAATTCCGCTGACCTGCTCGTCGCCCGCCCGCGCCAGAATTTCCGCCGCCAGTTCCGCCGGCAGCAGCGCCGCCAGCGGCTGCCCCAGGGCCTCCTGCCGCGGCACCCCGAAGAGCTGCTCCATGCGCGTGTTCCACGATTCCACGCTGCCTTCCAGGTCCACCGCCAGCACTCCCACGTTCAGCGACTCCACGATGTTCTCGCTGAAGTCCTTCAGGCGCGCGATTTCCAGGGCCTTCTGCTCCAGCGAGCTGTAGAGCTGCGCATTGTCCAGGGCCACCGCCAGGTAGCCCGCGATGGTCTGCACCAGTTCCACGTCGTCGCTGGACAGGAAATCCCCGTCCACCGTCTTTCCCAGCCCCAGGATGGCCACGGTGTGCTCGCGGATGCGGCAGGGCACGTAGTAGTTCAGGTCCAGTTGCTCCAGCGTGCGCCGCACCGGCTCCGCCACGTCACGCGCGCTGCGGGGCGACTCGAAAAAGAGCGCCCCGCGCGCGAACTCGGGCCGGGCCGGCTCGAGAAAGCGCAGATCCAAAGTTTCCGAAAAGCGCAGGCCCTGCGAACGCGCCAGGCGCATCTGCCCCGGCTGCGCCGCGTCTTCCACGAAGATCGCCAGGCGGTCCACCAGCAGCGTCTGCGACACGCGGTCCATCACCGAGCCCAGCATCGGCTCCACGCGCACCTCGTTGGTCAGCGTCCGCCCGAATTCGATCAGCGTGCGCCGGTAGTCCAGGCGGTCGCGGTAGAAGAAGCGGTCCAGGCGCGCCTGCGTCCAGTCCCGGAAGGGCTGGAACAGGAACGCCGCCATCACGATGGCGATGACCTCGCCGGCCACCCCCGGGGTGATCTGCGTGCGGAAGATCCATCCGATCAGCCCGATCAGCCCGAAATAGGCCGCCACCACCCCCGCCGTCGCCGCCGTGTACGCCAGGCCGCGCTTGAAGATGATGTCCACGTCCATCAGTCGGTAGCGGATGATGGCGTAGCCGAAGCACAGCGGAATCAGCACCAGGCTCAGCACCGAAAATTTCATCCACGGGCGCAGCGCGGCGTCGAACACAAACGGCGCGATGTAGAACAGCGTGAAGGGCAGGCTGCCGGTCAGCGTGCCGCCGGTCAGCCACTTCAACTGCTGGCGCAGCACCCCGGCCGGCGCTTCCCGGTAGCTGCGGTGAAACACCAGCCCCGCCCCCAGAAACGCCAGCGCCAGATAGGCCAGCTCGATCTTGTCCAGAACCAGGCGCGCGCCCAGCCAGGGGATGAATCCCAGCGCGTTGATGGCCACGCTGATGTGCACCGCCAGCAGCAGGGCCGGCACGCTGTAGGCCAACGCCACCACGCGCACCGGCGAGGGCACGAACGACAGCAGCCGGTCCAGCCAGCGCAGCGGGAGCGCCCACAGCGACTTCCCGGAGACCGGGCTCAGGCGCACTTCCCGCTGGTCCGGAAAGACCAGCGCGAAATGCAGCAGCAGCGCCGGCGCCAGCAGCCGCCCGGCGATGTTCGACCAGTAGACTTCCCAGTCGAACGCGTCCAGTTTCCCGCTGAAGTGGAACGAATACAGGATGAACGAGACCAGGCAGAAAATGTAGAAGTGCACGGCGCGCGGCGCGTTCCACCGGCGCACGAAGATGAACAGCCCGATGAACAGGTACAGCAGGCCCACGAAGCGCAAGTACGTTTCGATGGAGGCCGGCTTTTCCGCCGGCGCGGTCACCAGCCGGGTTTCGTACTCCTCGCCGCTGCGCTCCAGCCGGTAGCGCACCTGGGTCCACAGCCCCGCGCGCCACAGCCGCTTGGTCACCTGCACGGCCTTGCCGATGCCCACGCCCTCGATGGAAACCAGGCGGTCTCCGGCGTGGATCCCCGCGCTGGCCCCGGGAGAATTGGCCGCCACCTGCCAGGCTTCCACGCCCCGTTCGCTGTCCAGCCAGCTCACCCCGTCATCCGGGGTCTCGAAGCGCGCCCGCTGGTTGAAGTTCAGGGCGGCAAAGATCATCGCCGCCAGCGTCACCACCGCCAGCAGCACCGCACCCAGGCTTACCCGCAGGCTCTGCTTCATTGCTCGTACGGAACCGTTCCGCCCTCTATTTCCGTGACCGCGAAGCGATCAACGCTATCCTTATAAGCCAGCAACTCCAGTTCCATCATTTGGTAGGCGCGCCCAGAACAACACCCCTGTTTTCAAGCAATTGGAAGCAGACAGCAGGTGTCGGCCTGGAAATATCCGCTTTCTGGTAGGTGTCCTACAGCTTTCCAAAGCCCCGTTCTCAGAGTTCAGAATTGCACACTTACGCCGCCGCGGAAGCTTCGGAACACCGGCACCAGCACCACGCTGCCATCCCGCCCGCTCACCGGTACATATCCTTGTGCCAGCAGGTTCTGGCACTCCGCCAAAGCCTCCCAGTGGCCCGGGGCGAACTTCGGCAGGGCCTGGCGCAGGTTTACGTGCAGGTAGGGATCGTTCTGAAAGAGGGCCTCGCCGAAGCTGTCCGGCCGGGAGAGAATTCTCCCGCTGACCCACTTGTAGCCCGCGTCCACTTGCGTCCCCAGCCAGGGCACCCGGGTCTTGACGCCGGCGGAAAGCGTGTGCCGCTGCCGCGTGCGCAACGCCTCGCGGAACTCCGCGCCGGGCTGCTCCCCCGGCGCCAGCGCGCCTGCAAACCCATAGACCACGGTGAATTCGGTGTTCTCCCCCGCCTTCTCGCGCACCGCCAGCCGCGTGCCCCACGCGCTGGACGAACCCCCGTCGGTTACAAAGCCGTTGGAGAGAAAGTTGTGCAGGAAGTCCTCGTTGGCCAGGTCGCTGCCCCGCCCGAACAGCGCCACATGGCTGTTGTCGTCGTGGAACGCCGCAATCTGCAGGCTGCCCCGCGCGCCGAGTTTGCGCTGCGCCGACAGCTCTTCGTGCCAGCCGCCTTCCAGCACCGGGCGCCCCTTGCGCCACAGCAGCGCCGGAAACGCATCCAGTTGGTTGAGCACGGACACCAGCGCCCGGTTGGGGTCTTCCCCTCCGCTGGACGCCAGCGCCGGAGCGCCGGGCTGCGCCGCGAAAATCAACGCCGCGCGCCAGTCGTCGTTCACCCGCACGTCCACTTCCGTGCGTGGGCGCAGCGAGGAAGCCGCCGTTCCCAGTCCCACCAGAACATATTCCGCGCCGTAGCGCACGGCCACGCGCTCGCCCAGCGCCACCACTCCGCTCTGCTCCACCCGCACCCCGCGGAACGCGGGCCCGTCCGGCCCCAGCCGCGCTTCGCGCAGCACCAGCGTCGTCTGCGGCCCGTTCTCCGCCGAGCCCGTGGGCCGCCAGATCGCCGCCAGGCCGCCCGCCGGCGCCCGCCCGTAGCTCACCTGCCCGGCCAGCAGCAGTTTGCCGGCTGTTCCGATCCTTTGCTCGTAGGCAAAGGCTGTCCCCGCCGCATCCGCCAGATTGGAAATCGAGCCGGGGCGCCGCGCCCCGCTGGTCAGCTCCAGGCGCGCGTGCGGCAGCGCGGGAGCGCCGCCCTTCGCGCCGTGCGGCCCCGCACTCCCGTTCTCTTCCATCCATTGCAGCACCGGCCGCATGGCCGCCGACGAGCGCAGCACCCACTTCCAGTCGTCGGTATCCGAGGTCGCGGCGGGCTGCCGGCGCAAGCGGTCCAGCGAGGCAAACATCGAGTCCAGCTCGATGCGCACCAGCGTGGTCAGGTGCGCGGTGACGCGCACGTGCTGTTCCACGGTGGGCAGAAACCCGGCCAGCGTCACGCGCACGGTATACAGCCCGGGAGCGAAGCGATCGCCCCGGAAAATGCCCTGGGTGTTGGTGAGGTATTCTTCGGAAGACGCCAGCCCCGTCCCTTCCGGGACGATCTGCACGCTTGCGCCCATCTGCGGCGTTCCGGCCGCGTCGCGCACCACTCCGGCGAGCTTGCCGAAAACCGCTTTCGTCTGTGCCGCCGCGGCCACGCTGAACAGCGACAACAGCGCCGCGCTCAGGATCAGGGCCCCCGGGATGGTCGTCCGGTGCCGTCCGTTTTTCACGACGATTTACCTCCCCGGAGTCGCGTTCGCCGCTGCCTTGGTTTCCGGCGCGGCCTTCACCGTGAACTCCGCCGACCGGGAAATGGTCTGATTCGCCAGTTGATCCGTAGCGTGAATCTCCAGGGTATATTTGCCCGGCGCCAGCGTGCTCAGCGGCAGCAGCCGCTCGATGGTCATCTGGTCGCCGCTTTGCTTCATCTCTTGCGTGGTCTCTTTGAACTCCATCATCTGCTGGTCGCCCTTGCGCACCAGGTACTGCACCGTGCCGCTGGGCTTGTGCGTCTTTTCGTCCACCTTCAGGTTGTACACCTGCAGGTAGATGCCCAGCTTGTCGTTCACCGTGAAGTCCGCATCCAGCCGCGGCCGCACCTTCGAGGAGCCCAGCACGAACTGCCCCGAGCCGATCTGCTTCGCCGGCACGTGCTCGAGCTGGTCCGCGAGGATCAGCGAGCTCGCCTGGATCTTGTCCTCCTCATAGCGCGGCACGGCCAGGCGCGAATTCACCACCCCGATGTTGCCGCTCTGCACGTCCTTGATCACCAGGTCCAGCCGGTACAGCCCGGGACGCAGCGGCACCGCCTTCTGGTAGATCGAGGAGAGCTTGACCGACTGCTGGAACAAGGTGTCCGGAAAATCGCGGCTGACCGAATCCTCGAAGGTCTGCACCACGCGCCCCGTCAGCGTGCTCACCCGCCCGAAAATGTTCAGCGTCGCGGAATGCACCCCGTCCTTGTCCTTGAAGGAAAGCTGGGAGTTGGGAATCTGGATGGTCACCGGCACCAGCACCGATTCGGTGGTCACCTTCAGGTAGTCGGTGCGCCAGTTGAAGTGGATCTGATCGCGCACGATGCGCGACGTCACCACCGCTTCCAGGTCCTTGAACTTTACCGCCGGCGGCTGCTGGACCTTGGTGTATTGCTCGAGCCGGCTGAATTCGTTGTACTTCGCCGAGCGCGAGCCGCCGAGGCTCTTGCCCAGGTTTGTGCCGTCGGAATTGGTGAACCGGTCGGTCTTCGAGGCCATGCCCATCGCTTCCAGCTGCGTCAGCCCCGCGCCCGGCACGTGCAACAGCGCATCTTTTTCCGAGGGGTCCATCGTCAGGTGATATTCCCCGGAGCCCGAGGGATCCACGAATTCCAGTTCGATGTCCTCGCCGATCCCTTCCAGATGCCGGTAGCGCCACGTCTCCCACGGATAGGTGGACGTCGATCCCCCGCCTTCGTCCATGGGCCGGTCGTAGGTGCCGCCCGTCGGGTGGGTCTGCACTTCGTCCGCCGGGCCCCAGATGATGTAGATGCGCCCGCGGTCGGCCTTCCATCCCGGGATGCCCGAAGCGAAATGCTCGTTGGCGTAGGCGATGCGCCGGTAATGCTCTTCCTTGAAATCGTTGTCCGGGAGATCCGGATTGCTGCTGCGCCGCAGCCAGAACTGCTCGATGAACTGCTCGCGCTCTTCATTGGTGGAGAGCTGCAGAAACGCTTTGCGCTCGTCCGGCGAGATGATGTACACGACGTCTTCGTCGAGCCAGTGCTTGTAAGCCTCGCCCAGCTCCTTGTACACCTGCTTCATTTTTTTCCGGGAATCTTTGTCCGTCTTCGCAGCCGGCGTAGGAATTTCCTGCGCGACTGCCGAGCCCAGACCGAAAGTCAGGAAAAGCGCACACGCCGCGAAGGCGCGCGAAAACCGCGTCATAAAGACACCTCTGCCCATAAGAGTACAAATTCTAACCGCATGGCAAGCCCACGTCAATCAGGGAATCCCCTTCATTATCTGCAACTTGCCCCTGATTTCGTTTAGAGGCCCGCCCCGTGGCCGGGGTTGCCTCGTTCCGGGCGGCCCCTGCGCCAGCGAACAGGCGGCAGACACTGGCCTTGCGGACAGGTTGGCTCCTCCCAAAAAATGGGAATCGGGATTACTGCAGGCGGTGCGGGCGGCCGTCCGTGCCCACCAGGGCGTCGAAAATGGCCAGGACGTGGCGGCGGTATTCGATCATGCGCGTGAAGAGGTCGCGCAGTTCCGGCTGGCGCTCGGCCTCGCGATGCCACTTGGCCATCACCACGGGGGGCACGGCGATGTCCCGCCGCAGCTCTTCCGGGGAATGCCCGCGCAGAAACAGCCCGTAGAAGAAGGCCGCTTCGCGCTGCGGGAGATCGAAATCCAGCAGGATTTCCGTGGGCACGATTTGGAGCTGCGTAGCCATGAAGAAAAAGCAGTTTACCGAAATCCGTTTCCGCGTCAAGTAGTACGCGCGTACAGGTGCCCTCTGGCCCACTGGCGCATGCCGCCGCGGCGGAAGCTGGAAATTTCGCCGTGATGGCCGTACAGTAGGGCAGCAGCTTGGAGGTTTACCCGATGCGAGCGATGCGAACTCTCCTTTATTTCTGTGACCGCAAAGCGGTCAACGGCAGTGCGATCCTGCTGGGCCTGGCGCTGGGCCTGGTGCTCTTGCCGCAGGGGGCCGCTTCCGGCTCCGCGCAGGAGCCCGGCGCCGTGCCGGCGCATCACCGCCAGGCGCCGGAAGGGCCGCTCCCGGCCACGCTCGGCCCCGGGCAGTTCAACGATCCGGTAGTGAAAAACGCGTACGCCACCGCGGCGCGCATCAAGAAGACGCTCTACCAGCAGCCGTGCTACTGCCATTGCGACCGCAGCGTCGGCCACGGCAGCCTGCTCGATTGCTACGTCTCGCAGCACGCCTCGGGCTGCGACATCTGCATGCGCGAAACCTTCTACGCCGCCGAGCAGCAACGCAAGGGCAAGAGCGCGGCGCAGATCCGCGCGGGCATCATCCGCGGCGACTGGGAAAAGCTGGACATCACCAAGTACCAAACCTATCCGCCAGCCAAGTAAGCGGCGCGCCCGGCCCGTTGGCGTTGGCATGCGGCGGCTGCCGTGGGCGGGCGCTGCTGCCCGTCCGGCGCGGCCGGCGTATGCCGAGAGCCGATGGACGGGCTCCTGGAGGCCAGGCAAGAAGTAAACATAATGGACCCCGCCCCCGGCGTTTTTCCGTAAGTGTGGATTCTGCAGGACTTTAAGTGCAACGATTTTGGAAGTGTGGATTCCAAAGGGGTTGCGAGCGGATTTTGCGGAAGTGTGGATTGTAAAGGGTTTAGCGGGAGAAGGGTGCGGCGCGCGGGGTGGCTGCTGCGTACTCATGACACATGTTAGCACAGTAGTACATGCATTTCAAGGAGTTATTGGGAGGAATTGGCGGGGGATGCGGCGCATTCGAATGAGATTGTGCGCGGCATTGCCGGGCGCAGAAAAAAAACCGCACCCAGTTCTTGTCAACTCATCAAGGGGCTGCGACCCGCCACCCAAAATATTCTCACGTCCTACGCCTGTGCCACCCCAGCGCTCGCCCGCCGACGGTCTTCCGAGCCTACTCAGCAGGTCGGCTCGGTTGTACCTAGAAAATCATTTCGCAACAGCATTAAGCGAAGCTCTTCGAGATGTCGCGCTTGCTTACGGCTCTCCCCCACCCAGAGCATTTTTCCATGGATATTGTCCATCACTGCCAAGCAAAAGCGAGGGTACATTGTTCCGCCATGCTGGTAATAAATAAAGCATCTGTCGGACCGCGCACCTGCAAAGACTAGGCGTCGGAACGGCAACCCGGGCACCAGAGCGTCTGAGTCTTGAAACATCTCATCGGGATTCGCTAATTCAATCTTCTTTGATTCCGCAGTTGTTACATGAGGGTAGGTGAATGCAGAGTTAAATGTTGACCTGCAATCTTGTGGAATCTCATTTACGGCTGGTAAAACGCTGAATTCGCCATCCAAGAGCCGAACGCGAAGGGAGTCTGAAACGGAAGTCGTATAGAGTCGCGGCCGATGCTCCCATTCTGGAGTCTCACGAAGTTCTCCGATCTTGAGACTTGGAGCAGGAAAGCGCTCAAACATGCGGTTTTTGGCCACAAATATGCCGACGCATACGAGCGCCACAGCAAAGCCGATGGCGAGAAACCACTTAAACGTAGAATATCTCGGTCGCGTATTCATCGGCAGTTAACTCCTAGTGTTTTGCTTCACAGGCACAGTCTGTCTGGGAGTGTATGATCGGCAGTATTACGACCGGATTCTTCCCAGCGTCTCTATAGTTCAGCCTACTAGGTTCACCCAATTGAGTTGCCGCACGATTTATTCCCTGAACTGCGGGCTCCTCCCAGAAATTGACATAGGTCCCACTACTCGGTTGAGATTCAGCGTGAATGTTGCCGTTCCTCCCGCAACCATCGTGGCACTCGTAGGTGATACGCTTGTCAACTGAAGTGTTTGGGAGTAGCTGAATGGTGTGAGCAAGATCCCAACAAGGATAGAAAACGCCACATGGATCAGATGAATCCAAGCACGATTGCGCATTTTTCACCTCACGAGCGGTCTTTTGATAATGGCCAGAGAACGCAACATCTATAAGGCACGCAAGTAGCTGCTCCATATCCCTTCGCTGTCGCGTTCCCTTCTGGTTGGACTATAGGCCGCAACAAGAAGAAAACCGATGCCCGGCACTTTCTCACCAGAAGCCCCCACTGCTAAACAACTGATGAATCGGCCAAGAATGTCGGGTGGAGGGTATAGATATCCTATAGGATTGTCAATACAAATACAGCTAGATATGTCCATAACCCAGTATCAGCCATGCCCGAAAGGTGAACTATACAGAAACTTACTGTTGACTATGCTTTCGGTTCTGGCGGGTGGGGCAGAGGATGCGCGCTGCGGAATGGATGGCTTGGTGGGCACGGGCGGAGTATGGCAGTCGAGCAGGGCGTTTTGTGGGCAGGAGACGGGGTGCGGACTCAGCGAGGGGCTGGCAGCCGCCGGAGAGAAAAAGATAATGCAGAGACACAGAGAGCGCAACGCGGAGTATGCCGGTCGAGCAAGGCGTTTTGCAGGCTGGAGACGGGGTGGCGGGTCATCACAGGATTGTCACACGGCATCGGAAAACCCAGGACCGCCCCTTGCAAGACCCGCTAAGGATGGAGCACCCCGATCTTGCTCGAACATAACGCTTGCGTCACCCGGCAAGAAAAGGCCGCAGGGCTGCGCCCTGCGCTACAAGTTGGCCGGCAAGCGGGCGCTACGGGCGGCGGAAGATTTCACGGACGGAGTTGCGATTGAGCTGTTCTGGAACGGGCAGCGGGCCCACGAGACGATAGGCATGCGAATCCGGTGAAGCGGGGAGTGGTGAAAAATCCCGGCGCTTGGATGGGGAACAGTTTCTCTTTTGCCAGAAAGGGAAGCCCGGATTGGTGACGGTAGATCCGGTGGATTAGACAGCCCGTAAGCAAACAACCGTCAAGAGCGAAGACCCACGTGTAACACCGACACGTGGGGCACCCCCAAAGAATCTACGAGCTTATCGAGAGCCGCCCGCCGAGGCTTCCTCCGCTGGAAACCACGCTTGGGTGCGGTTGCAGACGCCGCAGACGGAGAGCATCACCGGGACTTCCACGAGGACACCGACCACGGTGGCCAGGGCCGCGCCGGAGCCCGGGCCGAAGAGGGCAATCGCGGTGGCCACGGCCAGCTCGAAGAAGTTGCTGGCGCCAATCAAGGCTCCGGGGGCGGCGACGGAATGCGGGACGCGAAAGATCTTCATCAGACCGTAGGTCAGGCCGGAATTGAAATAGACCTGCAAAAGAATGGGAACGGCGATGAGGAATACGTGGAAGTAGCGGCTGGTGATGTTGTCGGCCTGGAAGCCAAAAATCAGGACCAGGGTTACCAGCAGGGCGATGATGGTGACCGGCGCAAACCTCGGCAACAGGCTCCGTTCGAACCATTCCGCTCCGCGGCGATGGATGAACCACCAGCGAAGTAAAGAGCCCGCGGCCAGCGGGATCACGATGAAGACCAGCACGGAATAGAGCAGAACATTGAAGGGGACTTGCAACGAAGAGGCTCCGCTGACCAGGAAGCGCACGATGGGCGCGAAAAGAAAAAGCATGATCAGGTCGTTCACCGAGACTTGCACAAGGGTGTAGGCCGGGTCGCCGCCGGTCAGGTAACTCCACACGAAAACCATGGCCGTGCAGGGCGCCGCCGCCAGGATGATGGTTCCGGCGATGTATTGGTCAGCCAGCGCGCCTGGAATCCAGGCGCTGAATAGATGCCGGAAGAACACCCAGGAAATGAGGGCCATGGAAAATGGCTTCACCAGCCAGTTCACAAACAGGGTGATAAGCAGCCCGCGCGGCCTCTCGCGAATGCCCAGGATGGAAGCGAAATTCACCTTCATCATCATGGGGGTGATCATCAGCCAGATGAGGACGGCGATGGGCACGTTGACCTGGCTGCCGCGGCCGAATTCCAGGGAGCGCAGAGTCTGGATGAAGCCGGGCAGGGTTTTGCCCAGGACAACGCCAACGATCATGCACAGGGTTACCCAGAGCGTCAGATAGCGCTCGAAGAGATTCAGGCGTTTCGCAGAGGCGACAGCGGGCCCGGCATCGAGAGAAGTTGTCACTGGGAAATGTCCTTTTTACGCCGAAGCCGCAGACGCGGGTTGCAAATTCGTTCGGGGCCAGGCCGCCGGCGGAGGAGCCTTGCTCAAGCGCACGAGTTTCTGCCGCATGCAGCAAGCCCTGGCCAGGCGGGCGCGGTCCTGCTGCATCCCGGGGTCTTCGCTAAGCCGCCGCTGGACTTCCACGAGAATGCGGGCCGCCGCCGGGTCGCTGGGCGGGACGATGCGGTAGTGCATCCAGCGGCCCTCGCGGCGCGCGGCCACGATTCGCGAATTCCGCAAGTAGGCAAGGTGCCGGGAGATCTTGGGCTGGCTGGTCCGCAGCACCGCGACGAGATAGCAAACGCAGATCTCCTGGCCGTACATGAGATTGAGGAGCCGCAAGCGCGTGCGGTCCGCCAGCACGCGGAACAGTTTTTCCATCGTCAGGGATCTGCGGTTTTTGGCCATCGGCTTACCCGGCCGCACAACATATATGCTTATACAGATATATCTGTCAAGAAGAATGTCAGCTCATGTGGATCAGCGCATCTATCCGGGCGGCCGGAAACGCACCCGAAGTCCTTCCCCCGCCGTTAAGCCTGGGCCCGCCCGAGAAACGCGGCGGGCGGCGCGATTCAATCCGCGCGGCGGGGGTCAGCAGGTAGCTTTGGATGCGTCAACGGCCGCCGCGCAGGTAGGCGTCGGTGCCGGCCAGCCAGTCCTCGCGCGGGGGCATGAAGATGTCCAGGTCCACGGTCTCTTCGAGGGCCCAGGCTTCGTGCGGCATGTTCGGGGGGATGGTCAGGACTTCGCCGGCGTGCACCACGATCTCCTTGCCGTCGATGGCGAACTTCAGCGCGCCTTCGAGGATGTAGGTGAGCTGCTCATTGTGGTGATGATGCAGGGGCACGTGCGCGCCCTTCTTCATCAGCACGCGTGCCATCATCATCTTGTCGCCGACGATCATCTGGCGGTCGATCAGGGGATTCAGGTGCTCGCGCTTGACGTCGTCCCACTTGAGGTATTTCAAGGTCGCCGGTGCGGTCATTTCATCTCTCCATAGAGGCGTGCTGCGTTGTCGTGCAGATAGAGGTGCGCCAGTTCGAGAGCGCGCGCTTCGCTGATCGCGCCCTCACTGACCAGTTCCGCCAGGGCCGCGGCCAGCGCGGTGCGCGCGGAGCGCACCGCCAGCCAGAAGGTCTCCTCCGCGCCCACCGCGTCGTTGAAGGGGAAGGCGTCCGAGGCGAACATGATCTTTTCCGGGTAGAGCGAGATCCACTGCTTCAGGATCGCCTTCAGCTCCGAGGGATAGACGTAGTAACCCATCAGCGAGGAGTCGGTGTAGACATTTTTCGCGGCGGTCAGCCAGATCATGTCCAGCGTGTAGGGGTAGCCGCCGTGGATGAGCACGAAGTTGACGTTCTTGTAGCGCGGGTCGCGCAGGACGTTTTCCAGATTGAGCGGATGCCCCTGGCGCAGGGTGAAGTAATCGCCGATGCCCACGGCGCTGTGGAAGTGCACGGGCAGCTTGCGCTTCCCGGCTTCGTCCAGCAGCACGCGGAAGATGTAGTCCTGGAAGAGGGTGTACTCCTTGGCCGCGGGTACGCCGCCGCTGCGATAGCGCGCATAGATCTGCGCGGCCTGCTCGCGGGGCGGGTCGGCGAAATGCAGCGAGCGGAAATAGGCGGCTTCGAACTTCATGGCCACGCCGCCGCGCTTCTGGTTTTCCGCCACGGTGCGCCGCACGAACTCCTCGTATCCGGCGAGGTCCGCGGGCAGCGCCGCGACGCTCTCCTGCTTCATGTAGCGCTGCAGGACTTTTTCCTGCAGGGGGATGTACACGCCCATGTCGCCGTTCTTCCCGGCCTGATCGCGGTTGTCGAAGGGATAGAGAAAGGAATCCACGAAGAAGACCCAGCGGAAGCGCTTGGGATCGAGATAGGGGGCCAGCGCGACGCGGTTGGCCAGGCAGATTTCCACGCCTACCTTGTCCAGGATGCCGTCGAAGTAGGCGGTGCCGCCTTCCTTCTCCCACGCCTTCTTCTTGTCGATCAGCCACTTGGCATGCTCGGGCGTGAAATCGCCGTACGGATAGCCGAAGAGCGCTTTGGCCGCCGCCGCAAATTCCGGGTTGGTGTCGCGCAGGCGCAGCACCGTGCTTTCCTCGGGCGGCGAGGCCATGGCGTCCATGTCCATGTCGTCGGGGAAGGTGGCGTGCGAATGATTGTCGTAAATGGGGATCTGGTCGATCTTCTTGAGCAGGCGCTCGTAGATGACGGGCATGTCGGGACCCGGGAAGGGTTTGGCTTGCGCCGCGGCCGGGGAGGCGGCGGCAAAGAAGAGAACTGCGCAGAGCAGCAGATGAATCATTTGTTTCATTTTTGTGCACCTCGCCGAACTTACAGTTATTCCACACGGCGGAGATTTTGTCGAGGCCGCAAAAGGCAATGCGCGGCGCCGCGCCGGGGCGGAAATCCTTCCGGCAATCGAACGCCCGGCTAGCGCGAAACCGCGGCGCGCCAGCGCGCGGAGACGCGTTCGATGCGTTCGAGCGCTTCCTCGAGCAGGTTGCGCGCGCTGACCAGCGAGAAGCGCAGAAAGTTCCGGCCTTCGGCGCCGAAGGCCGCGCCGGCAATCCCCGCCACGCCGGCCTCTTCCAGAAGCAGCGCCGCAACCTGCTCGGCTGCGAGCCCGGTGTCTGCGACGTTGACCCAGGCGTAAAACGCGCCGTCGGGCACCAAGCAGCGGAAGCCGGGGATGCGGTTGAGCCCGGCCACGAAAAGGTCGCGGCGCTTGCGATACTCGGCGACCATGGCGTCCACGGCGTTAGTCGCGTCGCGCAGGGCCTCGATGGCCGCCACCTGCGTAAACTCCGCCGCGCAGGTAAAGGTGTTCAGGACGAGCATGTCCAGGGCGTCCACCACGGCCACGGGGGCCACCGCGTAGCCCAGCCGCCAGCCGGTCATGGCAAAGCTCTTCGAGAAGCCGTCAATGATCACGGTGCGCTCGGCCATTCCCGGCAGCGAGCGGATCGAGCGGTAGTCGCCGGCAAAGAGAATGCGCGCGTAGATTTCGTCGGCGATGATCCACAGGTCGTGTTGCGCCGCCAGCTCGGCGATTCCCGCGAGCGTGGCGTCGCTATATACCGTCCCGGTGGGATTATTCGGCGAATTGAAGATCAGCACGCGCGTTTTCGGAGTGATTTTCCCGGCGATCTCGGCGAGATCCGGCTGGAAGCGGTTCTTTTCGATCAGGTGAAACGGCACAGGCGTGGCTCCCAGGCCGCGCGTGAACGACGGATAGATGGGGAAGCTGGGATCGGGATAGAGCACTTCGTCGCCCGGCTCGATCAGCGCCATCATCGCCAGCGCCAGGGCCATCTTGCAGCCGGGAGCGACGAGCACCTCCTGCGGCGTCACGGTGAGGCGCCGCGTGCGCCCGAGATATTCGGCCACCGCCTCGCGCAGCGCGGGGACGCCGCGCGTCGAGCAGTAGCGGTCGCGCCCGGCGGCCGCGGCCGCGCGCACAGCGTCCACCACGGGCGCGGCGGGATGAAAATCGGGCTCGCCCAGCTCGAGGTGAATGATCGAGCGGCCCTGGCGCTCGAGTTCCTTGGCGCGCACGTAGACGGCCAGTGCGCCCTCTCCGGTCAGTTGGGAAACGCGTGAGGCAATGTGTCTCATAGTCGGTTTTCCGATGGTATCACTTCGCGGCGGGCGGCGCGTCGTACACCGCGGCGATCTCCGGCGTTACTTCCGTGCGCGCCAGCAGTGGAATGCGGGATGTTTCATTCATGGGCAAGCTTCCATGCGGAGATTTTGCAGCCAGCAAATGTTGCCCGCAAAAAACGCAGGGGCACGAACTACCGTGCCCCTGCGGATGCAGGATTGTTGCCGCCGCGTTAGAACGCCCAACGCAGCGAGAACTGGATCAGCCGCGGCGTGCCCACGGTGGAAATGATCTTGCCGAAAGCGGCAGGGTTCTCCACGTCGTTCTGCGCGGGATTGCTGAAGTTGGCGTGATTCCAGATGTTGAAAAAATCCGCAGTGAAGCGGATGGAGTTGCGCTCGGTGATCTTGAAATTCTTGATCAGGGAGAAGTCCCAGTTTTGCTGGCGCGGGCCACGGTAGATGTTGCGCCCGAGGCTGCCGAAATTCGTAGTGCAGAAATTCGGGTCGTATTGCAACGGGAAGTTGACCGGATCGCACTGCTGCGGATAGAGCAGCGACGCTGGAGCGAAGTTGCTGCTGTTCAGGTAGCCGTCCAGGCGGTTATGGATGTCACCGCTGGTCTGGCCGGCGGCGATCGAGCCGCCCGGCGCCAAGCTGGCGCCGAGCGTGGCCGGCGTGAAGCCCGGACCAATGAAGGCCGTTCCCGCCCCGGAGTCGGTCACCGAAAACGGCGCGCCGGATTGGAAGATAGTGATGCCGCTGACGGCCCAGCCGCTCAGCAGGGAGTGTTTCCAACCCTCCGCGGAGGAGAAGAACGGCAGGTCGTAGCGGTAGCTCACCGCCAGGCGGTGTGTGCGGTCGAAGTCCGAGAGCCCGCGCGAAGCATCGAGCGAGGATTCGTCGTTGAACGCGGTGTTGAGCGCGGTGTTGCCGCTCGAGGTGGCGTCCGTCGAACGCGAGAAGGTGTACGCCGCCTGGAAGTATCCCGCGGACCAGCGGCGCGATACCGTGGTTTGCAGCGAGTGATAGTGCGAATAGGCGTCGTCGGCGAAAAGCTGCATGCCGTTGTAGCCGTTGATCCCGAATCCCCGGGAACGCGCCGCGCCATTGCTAATGGTGTTGGTGGTGACGGAGCACGAGGCGCTTGGTCCGACGACGCTGCCGTCGCAACTGGCTCCCTGAATGACGATGGGATTCTGCGGGCTGGCCAGGCGGGCCTGGAGGCTGGTGCGCGTCTCGCGAAGATGCGTGCCTTTTGTCCCGATGTAGCCGACCTCGAGGACCCACTCCTTGCCCAGCGCCCTCTGAATCGTCAAGTTCCACTGCTGCGTATTGGGCAGCACGAAATGCCGCGGCACCTGCAAGGCGAAAATGTTAAACGCGGCAACGCCGTTGCAGCCCGGAGCGCTGCTGAAGTTCGGAAACTGGTTGGTGTCGCCGCCCGGGAAGCCGAGGAAGACCGACTGGCACCCGACAAACGTGGGGTCAATCGTGCCCGCTTGCGGCAGATTGTTCGGCGGCGTCAGGAAGAAGTTCGCCAGGCTGCCCGCAGGGCCGCCGAGGAACGCGACCGGCAGAAAGGGCGCCTGGAAGCTGAGCTGGTCCACGGTACCGACGTCTTCGCGGACGTAGTAGATGCCGTAGCCGGCGCGGATGGTCGTCTTGTGGCGGCCGAAAAGGTCGTAAGCCAAGCCGATGCGCGGCCCGATCCCGGTCGAATAGGTGTTGTCAAAGGTGGTGTCGCTGGCCGTGGGAGAGAGGCCCGGAATGTTCAGGCCCTTGACGCAAGAAGGATACAGGAAAGGATACTTCCCCTGTTGCGAGAGATCCGAGTCGATGTTGCCGATATGGCAGAGATTGTCATGGAAGGCGCCCATCAGCTCGACGCGCAGGCCGAGATTCAGGGTGAGGTCGCGCGTGGCCTTCCAGTCGTCCTGGCCGTACACGCCGTAATTGTTGGAGCGGTACTGGTGATTGTAGACGCCGCCGCCGCCGAAGCTGAAGTCCGGGGCGCCGATCAGCAGCTTCTGGAAGTCGGTCAACCCGCCGCCATTCACGAAGAAAAGCTGGCCGTTGAAGACCTGCGGGAAGAGCTTGTCGAGGTTGACGCGCGTGTAATCGCCGCCGAAGCGGAAGATGTGCGCGCCGCGCACCCAGGAAAAGTTGTCCACGAAGTTGAAGTTGTTCTGCGTCTGGAACTGATCGGCCGGAGGCGTCGGGCCAATCTGGAAGCCGGAGCTGCCCAGGGTGAACTTGTAGATGGACTGCGTGACGCTGTTGGTCGGGCGATTGATCCCCAGGTCGGTAGCCGTCACCGGGGGCACGTTGATCAGGCTGTTGTTGATGCGCACGAAACCGAACCGGAATTCGTTGACCAGGGTCGGAGAGAACAGGTGCGTTTCGGTCAGGCCGAAGAAACGCGCGTTCACCGGGAGGTCATAGGGAAAATTCAGGTCCGTCGAGCTGATGCTGCTGGCCAGCGTTCCGCCAAGCGAGGCCTGCAGGCCGCCGGCGCCAAAGGGCAGGAGCGATTCCGCGTTGGAGAAAAAGAAGCGCGCGGAAATCTTGTCCTGTCCAGCGCGGAATTCGCGGTCCCAATTGGTCGTGAACTGATCGTCCGTGTACTTCCCCGGTTTGCTGATGACAAACCGCGCCAGGGGATAAGGAGAGCTGGCAGAAAGGACGGGGTCAGCGGGCAAGGAAGGAATGAGGTAGCCGTTCGCGTCCCCCCCGAACTGGTTGCTCTTGAAGTTGAGCAGGGCGACCGTGACGGGATCCAGGGCAACGTTGGGATTGCCGAAAAACACCTGCGACAGATTCGCCGCCGTGCGGTTTGCCGGCAGGGCGGGAATCACGGAACTGATGGAAGTCCCCGGAGAGAGGCCGCTGCGCTGCCGCGTGCCCTGGTAGTTGACGAAGAAGAAGCCGAACTTTTCCGTGCCCACGGGCCCGCCGAGGCTGCCGCCGAAGATGTTCTGCTTGACGGGCGGGCGCTGCTGCGCGGCACGGTTCTGGAAGAACTCGTTGGCGTTGAGGACGTCGTTGCGGAAGAATTCATACACGTCGCCGTGCAACTCCTTGGTGCCGGAGCGCAGAATGGCGTTGACGTTGCCTCCGCCGTTGCGGCCCTGGCTGGCGTCATAGAGCGAGGTCTGTACCTTGAATTCCTGGATGACGTCGGGGTTGGGCAGCGGCACGTTGGTGGACTGCGCGACGTTATAGTCGGTGGCGCTGATCCCTTCGATGAGGTAGTTGTTGTTGTCCTCGCGCTGGCCGTTGACGATGATGCGCACGTTGCCGCGGCCGAGCTGTGCGGAACCGTTCAGCTCGCTCTGCGCGCCGGTGGAGAGCGAGAGAAGCTGCTGGTAATTCTGCGTGGCGAGCGGAAGCTGGCGCACGGTGGAGGAGCCGATGGACTGGCCGGTGGTGGCGTTGGTCGTCTCGACGGTGGCCACCGTGGCGGAGATTTCGACCTTTTCGGTCACAGCCCCGGGCTTGAGGGTGATGCTCACGCGCGTCGTCTCCGTGACGCGGACTTCGATGCTGGCGGCCCTGGCCTCCGCGAAACCCGCCTTGTTCACTACGACCCGGTAGTCGCCGGGCGGGAGCAGCGTGGCGACGAAGGCGCCGTCCGTGCTGGTGGTGAGTTTTCGCGCAACGGCATCCGTGCGCGTGTCAATGATTTGTACTTCCGCGTCCGCGATGGCACCGCCACTGGCATCCAGAACGGTGCCGCTGATCGCGCCGGTGGCGCCGCCTTGTCCATAGGCGCGCACTCCGGCGAGCGATACCGCCGTCGTCAACAGCACTGCCAGCAGCAAAGATTTCAACGTGACTCGCATGTGTACCTCGTTTGGTTTTCTCTTGAAGAAAGCAATACACCCGTGCCCTGGATGAACCCGCCGAAAAGAAGCGCAATCTTGCCGGAAGCTGCTGCGGGAACCCCTGAACCGATCGGTATGAAACTATCGTTTCAATCCCCTCCTGTCAAGAATTCCGTATTTCTTCATGGGCGGCCGCCAAGCGGCCGATCGGGCGGGCCTGCCTTTCCGCGCGGCGCCGGGGTTCGCGCCCGGTTCTCTGCTTGACGCCGCAGGCGCGTGGCGCGACCATGGTGTTCTTGTTAGGCATGACCGCGAAGCGGTCAACATGAATTGAGTGCCGCCGAGCAACCCGGCGCGCGGCCGATGTCTCTATCCAGCAGGTGGCTGGACAGCGTCCCCTCCAGGAGGTGGACCATGAAGTCCCGCTCGGTTTTCCCGGTCTTGGCGCTCGGCGCGCTGCTCCTGCTTTCCGCCGCCGCCCGCCCCGCCGCGGCCCGTCCCAGCCACGCGCGCATCGTGCGCCTGAGCCTGGTGCAGGGCGATGCGCGCTTCACACGCTCCGTCCACGGCGACCCCCTCGCCGATCAGCACACCGCCTGGGAAGCGGCCATCGCCAATCTGCCCATCCGCCAGGGCTACGTGCTCTCCACCGCGCACGGCCGCGCCGAAGTCGAATTTGAAAGCGGCGCCACCGCCTATCTCGACGAGAACACCGCCGTCGAATTCTACGACCTTTCCCTGGACGACGACGGCGCGCGCACCACGCGCCTGATCCTCCGCCAGGGCAGCGCTTCCTTCCACGTCCAGCCGGCCCGCGGCGACCTCTTCAGCGTCACCGGCGGGGACTTCACCGCGCAGGCCGAAAGCCGCGCCGCCTTCCGCATGGACAACTACGATGACGGCAGCACCATCGGCGTCGAGAAGGGGCGGGTCACCGTCCTTGCCAAATCAAAGACCACCGCGCTCGAAAAGGGCCAGAGCCTGAGCATGCGCGCCGGCGACGACGGGAGCGCCAGCATCGCCCGGCTCTCCGCCGGCGATGCCTTCGACAAGTGGGTCTCCGCGCGCTCGGAGAGCGTCACCTCGGCTTCCAATTCCGCGCTGCAGTACGTCAGCTCGCCCTACTACTCTTCGGGCTTCGCCGATCTCTACACCTACGGCGCTTTTGTTTCGTATTCCGGCTACGGCAACTGCTGGCGGCCGTTCGGCATGGGCCTGGGCTGGTCGCCCTTCAGCAGCGGGCAGTGGGTCTTCGATTCCTTGCAAGGCTGGACCTGGGTGAGCTTCGAGCCCTGGGGCTGGCTGCCCTATCACTTCGGGAGCTGGGTTTTCTCGCCGGCCTACGGCTGGCTGTGGGTGCCGGGAGGTTTCGGCACGGGCGGAATGACATACTGGCGGCCCGCGACGGCGGTGTGGGTGCGCTCGGGCGGCAGCGTCGGCGTGGTGCCGGTGCACCCGCTGGACACGCACGGCAAAACACCCGTCAATCTCACGCAGGGCGTGATTCCGGCAACCGGCACGGGGACGCCCCTGGTGGCTGGCGCGGGCGACAAGTGGAAAGTGCTGAAAGCGCCGCCGCAGGGGGCGCTGGCCTCCGGCCTGGCCGCATCCGCGCCGCCTGCGCGCCTCTCGCGCATCCTGGGCACGGGCACATCCGGCGTGCGCGCGGTGAGCGCGGGCCGCGATTCCTCGATCGTCTATGACCCGCGCGAACACCGCTTCAGCAGTGCGGCGAATACACCGGCGATCAATGCCCCAGCCCGCGCGCCGTCCAGCGGCATTGCGCCGCCAGCCACGCGCAGCGCCGAGAGACGCCAGATTGCGCCGCCGCCCGTGCGAACTTTCGCTCCGCCACCGGCACGAAGCTATGCGCCGCCGGCCCCGTCGCGCTCCGCGTCCGCACCGCGCGGCCCCTCGGCGGGCTCGGCACCTTCGTTCGGGCAGCGCTCCGGGCCTTCCTCCGCGCCGCGTTCCGCGCCGCCGCCCGCACCGTCGGCGCGCCCGCATTGAGACGCGGGGAGAACTGCGAAAAGCGGCTCCGCATCCCGGAGCCGCTTTTATTTTTTTAGTTCGGATCGAGCCCGGATGAAATTCTCTTTGGCCGGGCGGCAGCACTACCCGAAAACCATCCCCGCGTAGCCCACCACCGTGTTGCGGTCGCCGCTCACCTCCGCCGAGGTGGCGTAGCGCACCAACTCCGCGCACGGCGCTTCCAGGGCGCCCAGCGCCGTCAGCAAGGCCACTGCCGGACCCAGCCCGCACATCGAAATCTCTTCCCGGAGGCACACCTCGAAGAGCCCGCGCGCATCCCGCGCCAGCAACCGCTCCACCGCCTTCGCGTCCTTGACCCGGGTGGTGGCGTCGTCTTCGTAGTGATTCAGATCCGAGGTCGCCACCAGGAGCACATCCGGCTCCGCCGCCAGCACCCGCCGCAGCCCCTCCCCGATCTGCGCCAGCTCCTCGAAACGCAGCGTGCCCAGCACGACCGGCACAAAGGAAAACTCGGGCGCCAGCACCTGCAGAAAGGGCAGCTGCACTTCCAGCGAATGCTCGCTGCGGTGCGCCGCTTCGTCCTCGCGCAGCAGCGGACAGGCCGCGCGCAGCGCCGCCGCCAGCGCGGCGTCCACGGGCGCGTCGCCCAGCGGCGTGCGCCACGCCCCGCTCGAGAGGATCGCGGCGTTTGCGCCGCGCGGCTGGTGGCGCACGCCGAGCAGCACCATGCGCCGCGGCAGCGCGATCCGCGCGTACACCGCTCCCGCCACCGCCCCGGAATAGACGTAGCCGGCGTGCGGCACCAGGCAGGCGCGCACCCGCGCGCGCTCCGCGCCCGGCTGCGCCGCGGCGCAGCGCAGCACGAGTTCTCTCAATTCTCCGGCTTGCGAAGGATAAAAGCGTCCGGCTACGGCAGGCAGGCGAAGCATGTTTGCGCCCCGCGCTTCAGCTGGGCTTCGACGGCTTTCCTTTGATCTTGACGGCTTGCTGCGTCACGGGATCGAACACGATGGTCACTTTGTCCCCGTACTGGTAGCCGCCGCGCTCGATGATCTGCACCATCTTCTCGGAAAGGGGCTGGGAGAGCGAAAAGGTGCGGACGGCCAGTTCGTTTTCGATGCCGCGCACGGTGATCTGCGCGGCGTTGGCGTGCATCACCGTTCCTTGAAACTTGGCGTACTTGGACGCCTTCGGCTTTGGCTTGACCGCTTGGACAATGATGGGTACCGCCGTGTCGACGACGATTGGCGCTTGCGCGGCTGCGCTGCCACAGTACACTCCCGCCAATGCCAGCACCGCCGGCAGGCGCAACATCACCGTTTTGGTAAGACGCTTCATTCGATGTCGTCCACGGCAATGCGCAGGGACTTGAGGAAACGCACGTCCTGCGGGGTCATGGCCAGCTTGGCCGGCGCGCGGCGATCCCGCTCCACATCCAGCGCTTCGTGGTCCACCTGAATGCGCAGCGATTCCAGGAAGCGTTTGTCCTGGCTGGTCAGCTCCGGCTCGGGGGCCCCGGCTTCCCGCCGCGCCAGACCGATGGTGGCGTCCAGCTTCAGAATGATGTCGTAGCCGTGCGCGCGCACTCCGGCGATCGCTCCGGTAATGCGGTCGGATTCGCTCACCGTGTCGTTGATGGCGTGGCCCAGCTCGCGCAGGAGGTTTTTCAGGTGATCGTCGAGTTGCAAGGTTGGCTCTCCTGGTACCCTAATCTGAATTCTAGGACTGCACTCTGTTGGATTCAAGAGTCCTGCTTGTGCGTTGTCTCCAAAGGCGCATGGCCGCCAGGGCCCTCCCGCGAGACTGGCGGCCCGCCCCGGAACCCGCATTTCGCGTGCGCCGGCCGCGCGGGCCCTCCGCGCCGCCGTTCGTTTTGCGTTAAGATGCTCCCGTGGCCACTCTGGCATCCGCGGCTCCCGCACGCGAAGGCGGCTTTCGCCGCCTGTGGCGGGTGCTGCGCCAGCTCTTTCACGAGATGACCGGAGCGGTCTTTGGAGTCCTGACGCTGGGCTGGGCCAACGCCGCGCTGCGCGCCTGGATGCGTGACGTGGCCCGCTGGCTGGTGGCCACGGCCGTCGCCGTGGCCCTGCTCATGCTCTTTTTTTCCTGGACTTCGTTCCGCCGCGCCCGTCGTGTGCGCTAGGCGAATTTCGAGTTTCGGACTCTTATGGCTGACACCAAGACTCCCGCCCGCGAATCCCAGGAGCGCAAGCCGCGCTTCACCACGCTCTCCGGCCTGCCCGTCGAGCGCCTCTACACCCCGGAGAGCCTGCCCGCCTGGGACCCCGAGGAGGCCCTCGGCTATCCCGGCGAATTCCCCTATACCCGCGGCATCTATCCCACCATGTACCGCGGGCGGCTGTGGACCATGCGCCAGTACGCCGGCTTCGGCACCGCCGCGGAATCCAACCGCCGCTACCGCTACCTGCTGAGCAAGGGCCAGGCGGGCCTGTCCGTGGCCTTCGATCTCCCCACGCAGATCGGCATGGATTCGGACGCGCCGCTGGCGCAGGGCGAAGTCGGCAAAGTCGGCGTGGCCATCGATTCGCTCGAGGACATGGAGACGCTCTTCGATGGCATTCCGCTCGAAAAAGTTTCGACCTCGATGACCATCAACGCCAGCGCCGCGATTCTGCTCTGTTTGTACGTGGCCGTGGCCAAGAAGCAGGGCGCCAGCCCCAAGAAACTCACCGGTACCATCCAGAACGACATCCTCAAGGAGTACATCGCCCGCGGCACCTACATCTATCCGGTGCGGCCGGCGATGCGCATCGTCACCGACATCTTCGCGTGGTGCCGCAGCGAACTGCCCAAGTGGAACACCATCTCCATCTCCGGCTACCACATCCGCGAAGCCGGCTCGACCGCCGTGCAGGAGGTCGCCTTCACGCTGGCGGACGCCATCGCCTACGTGCAGGCGGCGCTCGACGCCGGCCTGGCCGTGGACGAATTCGCGCCGCAGCTCTCCTTCTTCTTCAACGCCCACAGCGACCTGCTCGAAGAGATCGCCAAATACCGCGCCGCGCGCCGCCTGTGGGCCAGGATCATGCGCGAGCGTTTCCAGGCGCGCGACCCGCGCTCGCTGCTCCTGCGCTTCCACGCGCAGACCGCCGGCTCCTCGCTCACCGCGCAACAGCCGGAGAACAACATCGTCCGCGTGGCCATTCAGGCGCTGGCCGCGGTTCTCGGCGGCTGCCAGTCACTGCACACCAATTCGCTCGACGAAGCGCTGGCCCTGCCCACCGAGGATTCCGCGCTCATCGCCCTGCGCACCCAGCAGATCCTGGCGCACGAGACCGGCGTCACCAACACCACGGACCCGGTGGCCGGCTCCTACGCCATCGAGCGCCTCACCAACGAGATCGAAGCCGGCGCGCTGGGCTACATCGAAAAGATAGACAGTATGGGAGGAATGTTGCGGGCCATCGAGGCGGGCTTCGTGCAGGGCGAAATCCAGAAGGCCGCCTACGACTACCAGCAGGCCGTCGAGCGCAAGGAGCAGATCGTCGTCGGAGTCAACGACTTTGTCGCCGCCGAAGAGCGCCCCATCCCCATCCTGAAAGTGGCTCCGGAACTGGAGCGCGAGCAGGTCGCCCGCCTCCGCGCCGTACGCGCGCGGCGCGACGCCGGCAAAGTCCAGGCCGCGCTCGGAGAACTCACGCGCCGCGCCACGGGAACGGAGAATCTCCTCCCCGCCATTCTCGCCGCTGTCGAAAGCTACGCCACCGTCGGCGAAATTTCCGACACCCTCCGCCGAGTCTTTGGCGAATACCACGAATCCGTCGTGATTTGATCGCCGGCCGCGGTTCTCCCGGCCGGTCGTTCGCGGGCCGCGGAACGCGAGTCACGACCATGCCCCGCCTGTAGTATCCTTGCCCTCAACGGCCGCACATGAAGCTGGTCCTTGCTTCCGCCTCGCCCCGCCGCGCGGAGATCCTCCGCGACGCCGGCCTCCATTTCCACATGCTCTCTTCCGCCGTGGACGAAACGCCCATCCCCGGCGAATCTCCGCACGAGATGGTCCTGCGCCTGGCCACGGCCAAGGCCGAGCTGGTCGCCGCGCGGGCCATCGGCCCGGCCATCGTCATTGCCGCGGACACCGTGGTCGAGATCGAGGGCCGCATCCTTGGCAAGCCGCACTCCACCGACGATGCGCGCGCCATGCTCGAGCGGCTCTCCGGCCGCACCCACGCCGTGCATACGGCCATCACCCTGATCCGCCTCCCCGACGCCGAGCGGCGCTCCGCCGTCGAGACCACCCAGGTCACCTTCACGCACCTCGCGCCCGAAGACATCACCCGGTATCTGGCCAGCGGCGAGCCCTTCGACAAGGCCGGCGCCTACGCCATCCAGGGTCGCGCTGGGCGCTACATCCCGCGCATCGAAGGCTGCTACTTCAACGTGGTGGGTCTGCCCCTAGCACGCCTTTGCCAGCTCCTCGAGGAGCTCGGCTGGAACGAGGAATAGCGGCGCCAAAAATAGAAAGGGCGGCCACACGGGGCCGCCCTGGAAACTCGCGCGCGGGCCAAGCCGCGCTGCGCCGTTACTTCTTCTCTTCTGCCGGCTTTTCCGCCGGCGCCGCGGGAGCCGCCGGAGGCGGCGTCGGCTGCTGCGTCCCCGCCATGCCTTCCTTGAAGCTGCGGATGCCCTCGCCGAGCCCGCGCATCACTTCGGGGATCCGCCGCCCGCCGAAGAAAATCAGCACGATGGCCAGCACGATCAGCCAGTGGAAAATACTAAACTCACCCATGAAATACCTCCGTGCGCCCCTACCGCCGACGAGTACGTTGACCGCTTCGCGGTCACACCTACTTTATACTCTATCCCTGGACGCGTTTTGCGGCAAGCGCTCGCCGCCCTTTCCCTTACAGGATAACACGCTCGTCCCCCGCGCGCCGAGTCACTCCCTGGCGGTCCAGGTATTCCAGCAGGGGGATGGCGTATTTGCGGCTGATCCCGGCCAGTTCCTTGAAGAGCGGCACGGAGATGCGCGGCCCGCGCGTCTTCTGAAAATGGCGCAGGCGCGCGCGCAGCTCCCCCAGGGCGTCGCAGTGGAACACCAGTTCCGCCGTCACCCGCACCAGGCGCTGCTCGCGCAGCAGGATCTGCAGCAGCTTCTCCGCGCGCCGCGCATCCACGGCCAGCTTGGCTAGCACCTCCTTCACCGCCGGCGCCGCCAGCCCTGCCGCGGCAAAGGCCGCCTCGATCTGCTCCTTGGCGCGCGCTTCCTCCGGCTGCAGGGCAATCTCCGCCCCCGCGCGCTTCACCACTTCGCCGGCCAGTTCGATCTTGCGGCGCGTGACCAGCTCCTCGAGCGCCGCGCGAAACGTCTCCGGCCGCACGCGCCGCCCGGCCCTGGCCCGCAGCTCTTCCCGCGCCACCCCCGGCAGCAGGGGATTCTCTTTGTGGAATTTCTCCACCCGCGCCAGGAGTTCCGCGCATAGCTGCTCGAACACTTTTCCCGGCACCACCACGGCCGGCTGCTCGCTCACCCGCCGCAGTTCCCCCGCGGCCGCCAGCTTGGCGGCCTCCGCCTGCACTTCGCGCTCCTGCCAGCCTGTCCGCGCCACCGCCTCCGCCAGCGGCAGCCCCGCCGGCACGCGCTCCGCCATGGCCGCGAGAATCTCCGCCGTGCTCCCCCGCTCCAGCGTCTCCAGAAATCTTTCCCGCGGGCTTTCCTTGCGCTGCGGGCGCCCCGCCAGCGGATCGAGCACCGCGCCGCCGCCGATGGTCACCACCGGCGAGAACTGCCGCAGGATGAAGCGGTCGCCGCGCAGCGCCAGCAGCTCGTCCTGCAAACGCAGTTGCGCGAACGCCGCCTCGCCCGGCTTCAACTCGTTGCGCCCGTAGAGATGCACCTCGGCAATGGTCTCCGCCGTACCCTGATGAAAATGCACCCGCGCGCGGTTCTTCAGCTTCGGCGCCGAGGCCAGCAGCTCGATCCGCGCATCCAGCCGCCGCGTGGCCCGGAACAGTCCCGGCGCCGCCAGCACCATGCCGCGCCGCACCGCCGCATGCTCGATTCCCGCCAGGTTCACCGCGGTGCGCTGCCCGGCCACTGCACGCTCCGCCGTCTTGCCCCCGGACTGCACCCCGCGCACGCGCAGCCGCTCCCCGCCGGGAAACAGTTCCACCTCTTCGCCCGCCGCCACGCTGCCCGAGATCAGCGTTCCCGTCACCACCGTCCCGAAGCCTTTCACCGCGAAGGCGCGGTCGATGGGCAGGCGGAAATGCCGCGCGGCGTCCTTCCCCGGGACGCGCTGCGCTTCCGCCACCAGCGCCCGCTTCAGCTCCGCCAGCCCCGCGCCGGTTTTCGCGCTGACCGCCACGAGCGGCGCGTTTTCCAGGAACGATCCGCGCAGAAATTCCGCCACTTCCAGGCGCACCAGGTCCAGGAATTCCGGCTCGACGAGGTCGCTCTTGGTCAGCGCCACCACCCCGCGCCGCACGCCCAGCAGCCGGCAGATGTCGAAATGCTCGCGCGTCTGCGGCTTGATCGATTCGTCCGCGGCGATCACCAGCAGCACCAGGTCCACGCCCGCCGCGCCCGCCAGCATGTTGCGCACGAAGCGCTCGTGTCCCGGCACATCCACCAGGCCGAAGCGCACTCCGCCTTCTTCCAGAAAGGCGAAGCCCAGGTCAATGGTGATGCCCCGGCGCTTCTCTTCTTCCAGGCGGTCGGGATTCGTCCCCGTCAGCGCTTGCACCAGCGACGATTTGCCGTGGTCAATGTGCCCGGCCGTGCCGACGATGACGCTTTTTTCGGGTGCAGTGGTGCCCGGCGGATTCATAAACCACAGAATGAGGGAGTGGCAGGGCAGGGTCAATCAGAGAAGAAAGGCAAAAAAGGTGGAACGGAGGAGAAGCAGGCGAAACGCCTTAGGCGGCGTCGATTTCCTCCAGGATAGCCTGGGCCGCGGCGCGCGGATCGGCGGCCGCAATAATCGGCCGGCCCACCACGATGTAGTCGGCGCCCGCGCGGATCGCTTCGGCGGGGGTTGCCGTGCGCGCCTGGTCGTCGCGTTTGCGCCCGGCACCCGGCTCTTTCGGCCGCACTCCCGGCGTGACGATCAGAAAGTCTCTCCCGCAGGCTTTGCGAATGGCGCGCACTTCCTTGGCCGACGCCACCACGCCGTCCACCCCGGCCTTACGCGCCAGCCGCGCCAGCTTCACCACGCGATCCTGCGGCGGCCCGGCAATCCCCGCCTCGCGCATCGTTTTCTGGTCCATGCTGGTCAGAATGGTTACCGCCAGCAGCCGCGGCCGGTCCGCATCCAGAGGTTGCGTCGCGCGGATCGCCTGCGCCGCCGCCTCCATCATCGCCCGCCCGCCCAGCGCGTGCACGTTCACCAGTTGCAGCCCCGGCAGCCCCGTGGCCGCCAGCACCGCTCCCGCCACCGTATTCGGAATATCGTGGAATTTCAGGTCCAGGAAGATGCCCGTCCCCAGCGCCGCCACCTTGCTCAGCACGCTGGGCCCTTCCGCCGTGAACAGCTGACTGCCGATCTTGAACATGCCGACGACATCGGCAACCTTTTCGGCGAATCGCAGGGCAGGAACGACGGAATCGAAGTCGAGGGCGACGATCAGACGGCTGCGCGGTTGGGTCTCGAGGTTCACCGTTGCGGCAGTGCCATTAGCTCCAGACGTACCCGGCCGACACCGGGATGAATCAGCCCAATCTTGCGGGCTACCCGGTAGGATACATCAATTTCCCGCCCTTCCTGATAGGGACCGCGGTCATTGATGCGTACCAGTTCAAAACTCCCGGTTTGCACATTGACCACCCGCACCAGGGCCCCGAAGGGCAGCGTGGGGTGGGCGGCGGTCAGGGCTTCGCAGTCGAACTTCTCGCCATTGGCCGTCTTCCGCCCATGGAACTCGGGTCCGTACCAGCTGGCGTTCCCCACCCAAACCTTGAGGGGTTTGACGGGTTCGCTCTGCCGGGCGACGAGGGGGGCCTCCATGGCTACCGGGATAAGGAACATTAGCGGTACCCAACGAAGTGCAGCCCAAAGAAAGAAAAGTGGATGTCTCATAGTGTGTTGTTTGGGGGAATTGATTCCAGAAAACAATAGCACCCCAAAACCATTATGTCAACCATTTTCTGCCTTAAATTTACATCGTATCTCATTGCAATTACATACGTTAGCTTCTAAAAACACCCTCTCCAGCTCCACCCTTATCCTCTCACTGGCCTTTGGGTCAGCAAAACTGGCCGTTCCGACCTGTACTGCCGTGGCCCCCACAAGCAGGTAATCGAGCACATCTTCGGCGGTTTCGATGCCCCCCAGCCCCAGGATGGGGAGGGTGCAGGCCATGCTGACCTCCCAGACCAGCCGCAGGGTGATGGGCTTGATCGCCGGACCGGATAGCCCCCCGGTAGGGTTCCCCAAGCGCGACCTTTTGGTCCGGTAATCCACAGCCATGGCCGGGTAGGTGTTGGCCACCGTCAGGGCGTCCGCCCCGGCCTCCTCGGCCGCCCGGGCGATGGCCCCGATGTCCGTCACCAGGGGGGAGAGTTTGACCCACAGAGGGCGCTTGACAGCGGCTTTCCGCGCCGCCCCCACTACCTCCCCCACCAGAACCGGGTCGCTCCCGAACTGCATCCCCCCCTTTTTGACGTTGGGACAGGAGATGTTCAGCTCGTAGCCGGCCAGACCCTCGGCATCCTCCAGGACGCGGAGCACTTCCACGTATTCGTCCATGGTGTAGCCGAAGACGTTGGCGATGACGACGGTATCGAATTGCCGCAGGGCCGGGAGTTTTTCCGCGACGAATGCGCGCACCCCCACGTTCTGCAGCCCGACGGCGTTGAGCATCCCCGAGGCGGTTTCGCACAGCCGCGGAGCCGGAGCCCCGGCGATGGGTTCCTTGGAAAGGCCTTTGACGACCAAGCCGCCGAGGCGATTCAGATCCACGAGGTGGGAAAATTCGAGGCCGTAACCGAAGGTGCCGCTCGCTGCGAGAATAGGATTCCGCAGGCGCAACGCGCCGACTTGTACGCTCAGGTCGACTGCTGCCGTGGCGGTCACTTCGCCGGAAGTGTAGCACGAAGCCGAAACGCCGCACGCGGTTTCTTGCGCAAAAATTTGCCGCGGGCCTCAGTGCGGCGCGGGCTTCGCCGCTGCCGCGGATTGCAGCGCGTCCGCGAGCACGCGGCCGTCGCGCGGCGCCAGCGTGATGCCGCACAGCGCCGCCAGCGTCGGTGCGATGTCCGCCGGCGTCGCCGCCGTCCAGTATTCCCCCGGGCGAATCCCGAAGCCCATCAGAAGAATCGGGACGCGCTGGTCGTAGAGATACGGCGTGCCGTGCACGGTCCCGTAGCGCCGCGCCGCTCCCGCCGCCGAATAGTCCATCGCCCAATACGGCTTGGGCAGCAGAAAGAGGTCACCGCTGCGCCCCGCGAAATAACCCGCCGCCAGGGCGTTGCGCAGCGGACTGGCGCTCGCCGGATGGTCCTGCAGCTCTTCCGCGCGGTACACGCGCGCCACGCCCGGTATCTGCTCCAGCGCCTGCAACACCGCCTGCAGTGCCGCCGCGTCGCTCTTCAGCCGCTCATACACGCCCGGCGCGAAATAGATGTCGCTGCCCGCGCTGGCCAGCACCGGCTTCGGGTAGTGGAAGGGCTCCAGCGCCTTCTCGATGCGCGGCGCAACCTCCGCCAATTTCACCCAGCCCGCGTCCGCGCCCGTCCAGGCCATGTCCTCGGGAATGGGCACCACGCCGTGGTCCGCGCTGATGGCCACCACGTAGTTGCCGCGCCCCACTTTCTTGTCCAAGTGCGCTAACAGCGCCCCCAGCGTGCCGTCCAGCCGTGCCAACACGTCCTGGACCTCGTGGCTGCGCGGCCCGAAGGCATGCCCCGCGAAGTCCAGCGCCGAGAAGCTGACCCCCAGAAAATCCGTGCCCCCGCGCTGCCCCAGCCCCAGCGCATCCACCGCCTGCTCCGCCAGCCGCCCCAGATAGGCATCCGCATACGGGCTGGTTTGCCATTGCTGATAGAACGCCCGGTCCGGCCCCGCCCCGCCGTCCTTTTCAAGTGTGACCGCAGAGCGGTCAACTCCGCGCAGCGGGTGCGGCAAGGCCGCGCCCCAGCCGTCCGGCGGCACCGCCCCGGTGGCCTTCTCATCGTAAAGATAGGCCGCCGCGGGCAGCAGCGCCGCCCAGGTCTTCCCGTAATCCTCTTTCACCGGATGCGCCGTCGCATACTCCTCGACGAACGGCGCCGCGCCATACACGTTGGAAGTGGTCCAGGCCCCGGCGCCGCCGTCAAACCAGGTCACCGCGTCCCCGCGGTGCCCGGCCAGGTCAATGGCCGCCCGCGCCTTCAACGAAAACGTCACCACCCGCGTCGCCCCGCCGCTCTGGAAGCGCAGCTCCTCCGCAAACGACGGCACGGCCAGCCGCCACCCGCTGTCCCCGCCCTTCACCGCGATCCCCGCATAGCCGGTATTTTTCGCCTGGGGATCCGCGGTGCACGTCACCTGCCGCGCTTGCTCGCGGTCCCACCATTCGTTGGCCACCATCCCGTGCATCGCCGGAAAGGCCCCGGTGGAGATCGTCGCGTGTCCCACGCAGGTTTCCGTGGCCGCGTAGGGATACGCCGCATTGCGGAACCACGCGCCCTCCTCCACCAGCCGCTTCAGTCCCCCCGTCCACTGCCCCTGGAACTTTTCCACGTAGTCCCCGCGCATCTGGTCCACCACCAGCAGCACCACCAGCTTGGGCCGCGCCGCGGCCTGGCGCACCACCGCGGAGCGTGTGTGCGCGCTGGGAGCCGCCGCTGCTTGCGGCTTGGTCTGCGCCCCCGCGCTCCCCGCCGCCAGCGCCAGCAGCGCCGCCAGCCCGCATGCGATCTGCCGTAAACTTCTGATTCGCCGCACCATGCGCACCTCTATATTTGTGACCGCGAAGCGGTCAATTTCCCGTGTGAACGCAAAGCGGTCAACGCTTTGCGTTTCGCCGCGCAGTCTACCACGCCCATATGAATGCACGGTTTCAGCAGGACAGCCTGGAATCCCCCGCCCCGCACCCCCCTCCCGCCACTTATGCTAAACTCCCGCCAGCATGCCGCTCATCGAAAAAGCCCAGTTGATGTCCGCTCCGGAAATCGACCGGACGCTGCATCGTCTGGCCCATGAGATCGTCGAGAAGAGCGGCGGCACCAAGCACCTCGCGCTCATCGGCATCCGCCGCCGCGGCGTGCCCCTGGCGCAGCGCATCGCCCAGGCCATGCGCGGCATTGACGGCGTGGAAGTCCCCGTCGGCACCCTGGACATCACCCTGTACCGCGACGACCTTTCCAAGGTCGCCCCGCAGGCCGTCCTGCACTCCTCGGACATCCCCTTTTCCGTGGACGACAAGGACGTCGTCCTGGTGGACGACGTGCTCTACACCGGGCGCACCGTGCGCGCCGCCATGAACGGCCTCTTCGATCTGGGCCGCCCGCGCCGCATCCGCCTCTGCGTACTCATCGACCGCGGCCACCGCGAGATGCCCATCGAAGCCAGCTTCGTCGGCCGCGCGGTGCAGACCAGCGACACCGAGATCATCGAAGTGCGCCTGCGCGAAATCGACAAGGAAGACCGCGTGGTTCTCGTGGACCGCACGGGGTAGGGCATTAGAAAAGGATCGCCCGAGTGAGGAGGATGTGACGCACCGCTTCCGTGATCTGCTGGCCCTCGAACCGCTTTCCGCGGCGGAACTCTCCTTTCTATTGGAACAAAGCCGGCCCTTCCAGGAAATTCAGCGCCACCCCCTGAAAAAACTGGCCACCCTGCGCGGCAAGACCGTGGCCCTGGCCTTCTTCGAAAATTCCACGCGCACCCGCATCAGCTTCGGCGCCGCCGCCGCGCGCCTCGGCGCGGACACCATGAACCTTCAGGCCGAAGCCTCCAGCGTGAAGAAGGGCGAATCGCTGCTGGACACCGTGCACACCCTCGACGCCATGAAGCCGGATTGCCTGGTCATGCGCCACGCCGCTTCCGGAGCGCCGGAGTTCGTCGCCCGGCACCTGGAGATCCCGGTCGTCAACGCCGGCGACGGCACCCACGAGCATCCCTCGCAGGGCCTGCTCGACGCCCTGACCATCCGCGACCGCAAGGGCCGCATCGAAAATCTCAACGTCACCATCCTCGGCGACATCCAGCACAGCCGCGTCGCCCGCTCCAACATCCACCTGCTCGGAAAATTCGGCTGCCGCTTCACTCTCTGCGGCCCCGCCATGTGGGTCCCCCAGGAGCTGGAAAAGATCGGCCCGCCCGGCGCGGTCATCCGCCGCACCGCGCGCATTGACGAAGCCCTCGACGGCGCTGACGTCATCATCGTCCTCCGCGTGCAGTCCGAGCGCCTGCACGAGCCGGCTCTGCCCCTCGATGACTACGTCCTCCTCTACCAGCTCAACGCCGAACGCCTGCGCCGCGCCAGGAAGGACGCCATCGTCCTGCACCCCGGCCCCATGAACCGCGGCATCGAAATCTCGCCGGAAGTCGCCGACGGGCCGCAGTCCTGCGTCCTCGAGCAGGTCACCAACGGCATCGCCGTGCGCATGGCCATCCTCTATCTCCTCATCGGCACCCCCGCAGAGGAAGCGCCGCAGACCACGGCATCTTCCGGGGAGCAAACCCCCGCAAAGGCCAGGGAATCCACGCATGCTTCTGATTAAGAACGGCCGCGTCCTCGACCCGGCCAGCAAGACCGACGGGGCCCTCGACATTCTTCTCGACGGCGAGCGCATTTCTCAGCTCGCCCCCGCCGGCAAGATCGCCGCGCCGCCGGGCGGCGAAGTTCTCGACGCCGCCGGCCTCGTCGTGGCCCCCGGTTTCCTGGATATTCACGTGCACCTCCGCGAGCCCGGCCAGGAATCCTCGGAGACCATCGAGAGCGGCACGCGCTCCGCCGCCCGCGGCGGCTTCACCGCCGTCTGCTGCATGCCCAACACCCGGCCCGTCAACGACAACGCCGCGGTCACCCGCTTCATCCTGGACCGCGCCAAGGCCGCCGCCAGCGTCCGCGTGTGGCCCATCGGCGCCGCCTCCGTCGGCAGCAAGGGCGAAGCCATCGCCGAAATTGCGGGCATGAAAGAAGCCGGCATCGTCGCCGTCAGCGACGACGGCAAGCCCATCGCCACCGGCAAGCTTACCCGCCAGGTGATGGACTACTGCCGCTCGCTCGATCTTCCGGTCATCGAGCACGCCGAAGACGTTTCCCTCGCCGCCGGCGCGGTCATGCGCGAGGGCGTCACCTCCACGCGCCTCGGCCTGAGCGGCATGCCCGCCGCCGCCGAAGCCGTCTGCGTCGCCCGCGACGTCCAGCTCGCCGAGCTCACCGGCGCGCGTCTGCACATCGCCCACCTTTCGGCCAAAGCCTCGCTCGAACAGGTGCGCTGGGCCAAGCAGCGCGGCCTGCAGGTCACCTGCGAGGTCACCCCGCACCACTTCACGCTGATTGATGAGGATGTGCAGTACGATTCGCGCTTCAAGATGAACCCGCCGCTGGCCGCCCGCGAAGACCGCGAAGCTCTGCTGGCCGGGCTCGCCGACGGCACTGTGGACGCCATTGCCACCGACCACGCCCCCCACGAGCCCGCGCTCAAGGACGTGGAGTTCGACAAAGCGCCCTTCGGCATCCTCGGCTTCGAGACCGCCCTGGCTCTGGCCCTCGAGCAGCTCGTGCACACCGGGCGCCTCTCCCTGATGCGCATGGTCGAGCTCTTCACCACCGGCCCGGCCCGCGTCCTCGGCATCCAGCGCAAGCTGGCCCCCGGCGAGCCCGCCGACCTCACCATTTTTTCCACCGGCCATGCCTGGACCTACAACGTCAACGACTCCCCCAGCAAATCCCGCAACTCGCCCTTCGACGGGCGCACCTTCAAGGGCGCACCCATGGCCACCATCGTCGCCGGCCGCCTCGTCTATCGCAGGAAGTAAGACCGTTGCACGGCGGAAGAGTCGAAGAGTTAAAGAGTTGAAGAGTCAGAAGAGAGCCAAGCGAGGGGGCACCTTTCAACGGTTCAACGAGGCGACTTCCTTCTTGGCATTTCCGCAGGCAAGTACAACACGCAGGGCCGGACCGGGTCCTGAAAACACCAGTCACCAGTCACGAGTCACCAGTCACTGCTGTCAATGCGCGGCGGGCTCGGCGGCGGGATGCATCCCGTGCTGCGGCACTTCGTGCAAGCCGCGCGCGGGCGGTTCGATCTTCAGCCGGTAGAAATGGTCCAGCGGCAGGCGGCCCTTCCCGACCGGATAGCTCTTCTCGATCGCTTTCGTGACGTAGGCCTTCGCCAGCATCGCCGCTTCCGAAAATGGCCGCCCCGCCGCCAGTTGCGCGGCCAGCGCCGAAGCGAACGTGCAGCCCGTCCCGTGCGTGTTCTCGATCTTCACCCGGTCGCTGCCCAGCGTCACCACTTCGTTGCCGTCGAACAGCACGTCCACCGGCCGCTCCATGTGCCCGCCCTTGATGATCACCGCGCGCGCGCCCATCTCCACCAGCTTGCGCGCCGCCGCTTCCATGTCCGCGAGCTCCTTGATCGCCAGCCCCGTCAGAATCTCCGCTTCCGCCACGTTCGGCGTCACCACGCTGGCCCGCTTCATCAGCTCCGTCGCGATGTACTTGACCCCGCCCGCGTCCAGCAGCTCCGTCCCCGTCGAGGATTTCATCAGCGGGTCCAGCACCACGTGCGCGAACTTGTGCGCGTCCAGAAACTCCCCCACCACCACGGCGTTCCCGCGGTTGCCCAGCATGCCGATCTTCACCGCGGCGATCTCCACGTCCCTGGCCAGCACTTCGAGCTGCGCGCGCAGCGTGGCCGCCGGCGTATTGTGCACGTCCTCCACGCTCTGGGTGTTCTGCACCGTCAGCGCGGTGATCGCCGCCACCCCGTAGCACCCGTGCGCCGCGAAGGTCTTCAGGTCCGCCGCCGTCCCCGCCCCGCAGCTCGGATCAAACCCGGCGATGCTCAGCAGTATTGGTGGCGCGGCATTCGTTGGATTGCTCATGGTCTTGTCTGTCGTCCCTCGTGCAGCAAACGTTTTGCTGCTCTCGTCTTCCCGCTTTCTTCCCGCAAAGCGAAAAGTGCCGGTCGCGTTCCGCGCGCGGAACGAACCGGCACTCGCGAATGTACGCGCACTCTTTTCTTCAACGCAACAAAAAAGTGCGGAAGAATGCGGCGCCGAACTTTTCCCTGGCCGCCGGCGAAGCCCGTTCGGGCAGCGCCGGCGGGTTTTTCCGCCGGTGAAATGCCCGCTGGCGGCTGCGCAAAAAGAAAAACGCCGCCCGAAAGGCGGCGTTTTTCCAAATCACCGGGCGCACGCGCGCTCAGCGGCTCACGGAAACAGCCCGCGCACCAGCGTGGCCTCCGCCACGCGCCCCACCGCCAGGATCATGGCCCCGGCGCGCGGCGGCACGTGGTGCTTGCGCATCGTTTCCAGCATCTCGTGGAACGCCCGCGTCATGGTCTTCTGCAGCCGCGCGTCCACCTCTTCCGCGTCCCAGATCAGCCCCTGCTGGTTCTGCACCCATTCGAAGTAGCTCACGGTCACCCCGCCGGCGTTGGTCAGGATATCCGGCAGGATGGTGATGCCGCGCCGCACCAGCACTTCGTCGGCGTGCGGCGTGGTCGGCCCGTTGGCCGCCTCGGCCACGATGCGCGCCTTCACCTGGTCGGCGTTGTGCAGCGTCAACACGCCCTCCAGCGCCGCCGGCACCAGGATGTCGCACTTCATCGTCAGCAGATCGTCGTTGGAGATGCGCGAAGCTCCGGGCATGCCCACCACCGTCCCCGAGCGTTCCTTGTAGCGGATGGCCTTGATGGGATCGATCCCGCGCGGATTGGCCACGCCGCCGCGCGTGTCGCTGATGGCCACGATGCGCGCCTTCTTCTCCGCGAACAGCCGCGCCGCCGCCGAACCCACGTTCCCGAAGCCCTGAATGGCCACGCTGGCCCCGCGCAGCGGAATCTTCTTCAGCTTGCAGGCCTCTTCCACCACGCACAGCAGCCCGCGCGCGGTCGCATCCGTGCGCCCCGCCGAGCCTCCCACCGATAGCGGCTTGCCCGTCACCACGCCCGGCGCCGCGTGCCCCACGGTCATCGCGTAGGTGTCCATGATCCACGCCATGGTCTGCGCGTCCGTGTACATGTCCGGCGCGGGAATATCCTGATCCGGCCCGATGATGGGGAGAATCTCGCTGGCGTAGCGCCGCGTCATGCGCTCCAGCTCGCTCTTGGACATGCGCTTGGGGTCGCAGATCACTCCGCCTTTGGCGCCCCCGAACGGCACGTTCACCGCCGCCGTCTTCCACGTCATCCACGCCGCCATCGCCTTCACTTCGTCCAGCGTCACGTTGGGATGGTAGCGGATGCCGCCCTTGCCCGGCCCCCGCGCCACGTTGTGCTGCACCCGGTAGCCCGTCAGCACCTTCACCTGCCCGTTGTCCATCTTCGTCGGCACGGACACTTCCAGCACGCGCTTCGGCGTGCGCAGGATCTGGCGCAGGCTGGGATCCAGCTTCAGGAACTCCGCCGCCATGTCGAACTGAATCTGCGCGATGCGGAACGGATTCAACTCTTCGCGCGGGGCGATGCGCGGCACCAGCGGCGCGACCCCCGCCGGGCGCAACGGGGCTGTGGACTTGGGAACCGTGGCCATCAGTGTCGTTCCTTTCCTTTATCCGGCGTTCGTCCGCCGTCTAACCATTCGCCGCGTAGCGCTGGGAACTGGCATACTCCTGCCGGCACTTTTCCGAGCAGAAATACAGCGTGTTGCCCCCTTCGCGCAGCGGGAATGCAATCTCTTCCGAAACGTGGGTCCCGCAGAGCGGATCGCGCTGCAACCGCCGCGCCACCTCGCCCCCTCCGCCATTCGCTCCGGCGCGCGGCGCGGCTCCCCGCAGCAGCCAGCCCACCGCGCGGCGCAACAGCGCCACGCCCCAGGACACCACCAGCAACCAGAACAAAAACCGCAGTAGGCGCGCAAGGAAGTTCATGGGAATGTCGTTTGCCCCCGCTGTCGGTTCATTCTGCAGCTAATTCCCCATCCGGCAGCGGTGAGCGCAGTGTATGCAAGGGGAAAAAGGGGTGTCAAACGAAAACGTGCAAATTCAATGGGTTGCGCGGCGGAAAGGATACACCAAAGGGGCCGTTTTCGACCCCTTTTCAGAATCTAACAATAACATTGTAAAAGGGTTACGTAAGAAATTCGCGGTTTCGTCTGCCCCCTCCGCCTAAACCGCCTAAACCGCCGCCGGAATTCGCTCAATCCCCATATAGGGGCGCAAAACCTCCGGAATTACGATGGACCCGTCGGCCTGCTGATAGTTCTCCACCACCGCGATCCAGGTGCGTCCCACGGCCAGCCCCGAGCCGTTCAGCGTGTGCACGAACTCGCTTTTTCCGCCGCCCTTAGGTTTGTAGCGGATGCCCGCGCGCCGCGCCTGGAACGCCTCGCAGTTCGAACACGACGAAATCTCGCGGAACTCCTTGCTCGACGGCAGCCACACTTCGAGGTCATAGGTTTTGGCCGAGGCAAAGCCCGTGTCCCCGCTGCACAGCAGCATGGTGCGGTAGTGCAGCCCCAGCTTCTGCAGGATGCTCTCCGCATTGCGCACCAGCGCTTCGTGTTCCTCGTAGCTCTTCTCCGGGTGCGTGAACTTGAACAGCTCCACCTTCTGGAACTGGTGCTGGCGCAGGATCCCGCGGGTGTCCTTGCCCGCCGCGCCGGCCTCCGAGCGGAAGCAGGCCGTCCAGGCGGTCACGCGGATGGGCAGCTGCTCCTCGGCCAGCGTTTCGTCGCGGTACAGGTTGTGCAGCTCCACTTCCGAGGTCGGCGTCAGCCAGTAATCGGTGTCCTGCAGCTTGAAGAGGTCGGCGGCAAACTTCGGCAGTTGCCCCGCGGCCATCAGCGACGCCGTATTCACCACAAACGGCGGCAAAATCTCCGTGTAGCCGTGCTCCCGCGTGTGCACGTCCAGGAAGAAATTGGCCAGCGCCCGCTCCAGCCGCGCTCCCCAGCCCTTGTACACCGCAAAGCGCGCCCCGGTTATCTTCGTGGCCGCCGGCAGATCCAGGATTCCCGTGCGCTCGCCCACTTCCCAGTGCGGCCGCGGCGTGAAATCGAACTTCGGCGCGCTGCCCCAGCGCCGCACTTCCTGGTTGTCCGCCGCGCTCGTTCCCGTGGGCACCGAGCTGTGCGGCAGGTTGGGTATCGTCAGCAGCAGCTCGCGCTGCGTGGCGTCCAGATTCGCAATGCGCTCGTCCGCCTGCTTGATGCGCTCGGAGACACCCTTCATCTCCGCGATCCGCGCGTCCGCGTTCTGCTTGTCCTTCTTCAGCCGCGCGATCTCTTCGCTGGCCTTGTTGCGCTGCGCCTTCAACTGCTCCGTCGCGGTGATCAGCTCGCGCCGCTCGCGGTCCAGCCCCCGGAACCCCTCGAGGTCCAGCGTGATCCCGCGGCGCTGCGCCATCTCCGCGTACAGCTCCAGATGCTCCCGGAAATAATTCAGATCGTGCATAGGCCTACGAGGATACCGCAAAGCGCTTGGCCGTTGTAGCGCCGGGCGGAACATGCCGCGGCCCGCCGGGGAAGCTTAGCGCGGGAAATTTCCACAAATTTCCACAAGGACCAACGTACTAGCGAAAAGCGCAGCAGGGGTAAACCAAAGTACTGCGGCGAATGAACCATCGGGACTATAGCCCGCGCAAGGGACCACAGGCAGAATCGTCTCGTGATCGGGAGTTGAGTGAGCCTGCAAGGGCGCGCCGGCTCCGGTCATGAACCAGGATACCCTCCATCACCCCACGCCCCGAGCGGCCGGCACCCCCACCGGCCGCTCTTTTCTTGGCCGCACACCCGCGCCGCCTGCGCGCGCGCAATCCATGCCACGGTGCAACCTTGATTCGAGTCGAGGAGCGGGGCAGGCAGATACCGGGGCCGCCAAAACCCCCGAAAAATGAAAAAGGGGGCCGGTGCGTGCCCCCTTTTTATGTCTTGGTCCCCAGAACCGCGATCCAGTCGAGGTCGGATGCGGCCACCCCGGGAAGCCAAACTTTTATTGTTGCCGGTAAAGAAGTGCAAGCCACATGCCACTGCCGCCGGGAACCTTGGAAAAATGCAACTCATTGAATATGCAGGGCATAGGAAGTGCTTAGACGTCATTCCCTGGCCCTCCTGCGTCTCTTTTATACAGATTCTCACAGACCTATCCCGCCCGGCTCCATTCTTTGGGAGAAACGGCTTCGCAAGGCGGCAGGAAAAGCCCCTGCCGCCCCTCTCGGCGGAACTCCCAGCAGCCAGCGCTGTGGGAAAAGCCGTATTCGCAGGAGCGCGCGCGGGTCTTGCTCACCTCTAATAACTGAGCGAAAAAATCACGTCAACCGTCGTGTCCACTTCCACCGGCTGGCCGTTGAGCAAGGTTGGCTGGTAGCGCCACTGCCGCACCGCCGTCACCGCCGCTTCGGCCAGCGAGCAGTAGCCCGTGAGCACGCCCAAGTGCTGGATCGAGCCGTCCTTGCCGATGATGGCGTGGAGCTTCACCGTGCCCTGCAGATGTTCCCGGCGCGCTTTCTCGGGGTACAGCGGCATGACGCGCTGCAGGATCTTCGCCGCTGCTACCTTTCCGCCCAGGCGAATCCGCATCTCCTCAGGTTCGCTCGAGGTCTTCTTTCGTGTGCCAGGAAATGATTCCGGCGAACGCAGATTCCCCGCAAAGCGGAACCCTCCTGCCACGTAAACGATGGCCCACAGGCGATAAAACCGGTCGCCCTTGAGAAATCGCAGTTCATACAGCGGCGCCGCCTTCTGGCGCATCACCATCACCGGATAGATCAGCTCGCCCGCGTCGTCGTCGCAGGAAGCTTCGTGCTTCCGCGTCACCACGGACGTGGCTTTTTCCTCCCGCATCTTGCGAAAAAACTCGCTGAGATCTCCCGCGAGCCGCAGCCGGCCTTGCTGGTACTCCTGGAACATCGGCCCGCCCTCCCCGCCAAACGTCTCCCGATACCATTCCTCGGGCACCGGCTGCGCCAGGCTGCTCAGCAGCGCGCCGTAGTTCGACTCGTTTCCGTCCTGGGCCGCGCGGAAAATGTCCTTCACCAGTTTTTCCAGTCCCCCCGCGCTGTCCGGATAGCTGGGCAACGCCGTGGCGGCTACCGGAGCGCTCGCCGCGGTCGCTTGCGCGCGCAATTCCACGCCCGACGCCACCAGCAGCACGCCCAGCAGCAGAAACACGCTTCTTGTAGTCAGGGAACTGTTTAGCATCCCGCTATCTTATGCAGAAGGACACTGCGGGCAAGCGAAAACTGCGGTTCAGGCGCCGATGGAAGAGCGCAGCGCCGCGGCCACCAGCTCGCTGTAGCGCTTTACGTCCGCTGCGTGCTCGGCTTCGACCATTACCCGCGCCAGCGGTTCCGTGCCCGAGTAGCGCAGGACGATGCGCCCGTTTTCCCCCAGGGCCTTCCGCGCTTCGCCCAGCGCCCGCGCCACTTCCGGCAGCGACTCCAGCGGCGGCTTGGTGCGCACCTTCACGTTCACGATCGTCTGCGGATAATCCTTCAACCCGGCCACCAGCGTTTCGAGCGGGCCGTGCAGCGCCACCAGCGAAGCGATCTTCACGGCCGTGAGCAGGCCGTCGCCCGCCGGCGAATCCTCCAGGAAAATGATGTGCCCGGACTGTTCTCCGCCCAGCACGTTCCCGCTGCGCAGCATCTCTTCCAGCACGTAACGGTCGCCCACGTCCGTGCGTGCCAGCGCGATGCCCTCCGCCGCCAGCACGCGCTCCAGCCCCAGGTTGGTCATCGAGGTACCCACGACGCGGTCGCCCTTCAGCCGCCCCTGCGTCTGCAGGTAGCGCGCCGCCGCCAGCAGCACGCCGTCGCCGTTCACCACCCGCCCCGCCGCGGTGACAAACAGCGCGCGGTCCGCATCCCCGTCAAAAGCCATGCCCAGCGCCGCGCGTTCCGCCACCACGCGCTGCTGCAAGCCCTCCAGATGCAGCGAGCCGCAGCCCGCGTTGATGTTCCGTCCGTCCGGCGCCACGTTCATCGCCACCACCTCCGCGCCCAGCGCGCGGAACAGCTCCGGCCCCAGCCGGTACGCCGCGCCGTGCGCGCCATCCAGCACCACCCGCAACCCTGCCAGCTTGGCCCCCGGCAGCACGCAGCCCCGCAGAAATTTCAGATAATCCGCGTCCAGCGTTTCGTCGGCTACCAGCCGCGGCGGATCCTTCGGCGGCGCCGCGCCGCGCAGGCGCAGAATCTCCCCCTCCAGCTCCTCCTCGAACGCATCCGGAAATTTCATGCCCGCGTGAGAGAACAGTTTTACGCCGTTGTCGTGGTAGGGATTGTGCGACGCGGAAATCACCACGCCGGCGCGGAAATCCTCCTGGCGCACCAGGCAGGCCACACCCGGCGTCGTAATCACCCCCGCGAACGCGGCCGCGGCCCCGGCTTCCGCCAGTCCCGCGGCCAGCAGCGCCGCGATGTGCGGCCCGGATTCCCGCGTATCCATGCCCAGCAGAACGCGCGGGGTATCGTGGTCCTGGCGCAGGGAAGCGCCCAGCGCGCGGCCGGTGGCGTAGAGCGTGGCGTCGTCCAGCGGCGGCGTTCCGGGGATGCCGCGGA
>JAIQEV010000035.1 GCA_020073585.1 Terriglobia bacterium | reverse complement strand
GACCTGGTGCTGGTGGGACGCGGCGATCCGAATCTTTCCAGCCGCAAGTTCCCTTTCGTGAAAGAAGCGGAGTTCGACGGCGCGCCGGAGAGAGCGCTGGCGGAGCTGGTGGATCAGGCCGTGGCGCGGGGCCTGCGCGAGATCCGCGGCGACGTGGTGGCCGACGACAGCTACTTTCCGCGCGAACGCTATCCCAGCGGCTGGGAAGTGGACGACATGGTGTGGTCGTACGGCGCGGCGGTCTCCGCCATCGTGGTAAATGACAACACGGTGACGCTGACGCTGGTGCCGGGCGCGGCACCGGGAAAGCCCGCGGCGGTGACTCTCGAGCCGTGGACGCGCGATTTCACCCTGCGCAACGAAGTGCTCACGTCGCCGCCGGGCGCGAAGCCGGACCTGACGCTGACCCGCGAGCCCGGAGCGCCGCTGGTGGTCCTGCGCGGCACCTATCCGCTGAAGGGCGAGCCGCGCAAGATGCTCCTGGCGATCGAGGAGCCCGCCGAACACGCCGCGGCGCTGCTGAAGCGCTTGCTGGAGGAGCGCGGGGTGCGTGTGCGCGGCACGGCGCGGGCGCAGCACGAGCCGCCGGCGTCCCATGGCCTCGTGGGTCCGGCGCGCGAATCTCAGGTGCTGGCCGAACATCTCTCGGTGCCGCTGGCGGACGCCGTGCAGACGGTGAACAAAATGAGCGAGAACCTGCACACGGAGCTGCTGCTGCGCGCGGCGGCGCGGCAGAGAGGTCCGTGGAGCACGGCGGAGGACCTGGCGAAGTTTGCCGCGGAGTTTTACGCCGAGGCGGGCATCGCGGCCGGGGACGTCATCCAGACGGACGGCTCGGGGCTGTCGCGGCACGACTTGGTGACGCCGCGGGCGGTGGTCACGCTGCTGCAGTATGCCGCGCGCCAGACGTGGTTCCCCGCGTACTACGCGTCGCTGCCGGTGGCCGGCGCGGACGGCACGCTGCTCGACCGCCTGAAGAATACGCCGGCGGCGGGGCGCATCCACGCCAAGACCGGCTCGGTCGAGCACGTGCGCTCACTCTCCGGGTTCGCGGAGCTGCCCGGGGGGCGGCAAGTGATCTTTGCGATTTTGTCGAACAATCAGGGTGCGACGAATCACGAAGCCACGGCGGCGCTCGATGCGTTGTGCGTCGCCCTGGTGGAAGACCTGGGCCAGGCCCCGGCCGCGCCCTAGACGAGTTACGCGTTTCAAATTTCGAGTTTCGGATTCCTTCGGTTTCAGCGAAAGAGAAGATGTCGAGGACAGCGGTCGAGGTGCTGGAATTTGACGGGCTGCGCGAGCTGCTGCGGCGGAGGACGACGTGCGCGCCGGGGTGCCGCGCGGTGGACGCGCTGGCCCCGGACGCGGAGCGCGCCGCGCTGGACGCGGCCTTCGCGCTGATCCGCGAGGCGCGGGAGTGGCTGCGCGCCGGCCAGGAGCTGGGCTTCGGCGCGCTGGCCGATCCGCAGCCGTGGCTGGCGCTGCTGGCGCCGGAAGAAGCCGCCGCGGACGCCGCGGTAGGCGCGATCCTCGATCCCGCGCAGCTGCTCGATGCGGCGTCGCTGCTGGAGACGGCGGGCTGGCTGCAGCAGCAATTTCGCGGGGAGACCGCGGAGAAATTCCCGGAGCTGGCGTCGCGCGCGGCTGCGCTCGCCGATTTCCGCGCCCCGCTCACGGCCATCCGCCGCTGCATCCTCCCGAACGGCGAAATCAGCGACGACGCCTCGCCGGCGCTGCGCCGCATCCGCGCCAGCGCGGTGCAGACGCGCGACTCCATCCAGAAATTGCTGAAGCAGATCCTGCGCGCGCGCGGGGCCGGGGCCGGCGAGGACTACGTCACGCTGCGCAACGACCGCTTCGTGATTCCGGTGCGCGCGGAACACCGCCGCGCCGTGCCCGGCGTGGTGCACGGCGCGAGCGCCACCGGGCAGACGCTCTTCCTCGAGCCGCTCGAAGCGCTCGACGCCAACAACCAGCTGGTGCAGCTGGCCGAGGAAGAGGCCGCGGAGATCACCCGCATCCTGCAGGAGCTGACCCGGCGGCTGCAGATGCAGCTTCCCGAGCTGCACCGCGCGGCGCAGACCATCGCCGAAGTGGACAGCGTGTTTGCGCGGGCGCGCTTCGCCCGCGAATTCGACGCCGCGATTCCGGAGTTTAGCGATGCGCCCGCGCTGCAGCTGGTGGATGCGCGGCATCCGGTGCTGGAGGACAAGCTGCGGCGCGAGGGCCGCGCCATCGTGCCCATGACGCTGGCGCTCGGCGGCGAAGAGCGCGTGCTGGTGATCAGCGGGCCGAACACCGGCGGCAAGACCGTGGCGCTGAAGACCACGGGCATGGCCGCCCTGGCCGCGCAGTCCGGGATTCCGGTGACGGCGCAGCGCGCGGTCCTGCCGCTCTTCGACCGCGTGCTCGTGGATATCGGCGACGAGCAGTCGATTGCCGCGGACCTCTCCACGTTTTCCGCGCACATGTTCAACTTGAAAGCGATGCTCGAGGCCGCGACGCCGCGCTCGCTGGTGCTGGTGGACGAAATGGGCACAGGCACGGCGCCGGAAGAGGGCGCTGCGCTGGCCGTGGCGCTGCTCGACGAGTTTCGCGCGAAGAACTGCATCGTGCTGGCGACCACACACCACGACCGGCTGAAGAGTTACGCTTCGACGACGCCGGGCGTGGTCAACGCCGCGGTGGAGTTCGACGACGTGAACCTGCGGCCGACCTACCGCCTGATGGTGGGCGTGCCGGGCGGCTCGAGCGGCATCGCCATCGCGCAGCGGCTGGGCATCGGCGCGCCGATCATCGCGCGGGCCCGGGCGCTGCTGGCGCCGGAGACGCGCGAGGCCGCCGACCTGATCGCCTACCTGCACCGCAGCCGCGACGAGCTGGACCGCATGCGCCAGCAGATGACCGACGAGCGCCACGCGCTTGAGCAGGAACGGAAAAAGCTGCGCACCGAGTGGGTCGAGCGCCAGCAGAAGCGCATCGCCGAGCTGGAAGTGAAATTCGCGGAGATGCAGAAGCGCTTCGACCACAACGTCGCGGGCGTTGTGGAAGCTGTGAAGGAACGCGAGCTGCGCGCGCAGATGGAGAAGAGCGCGCGGCGCAAGATGCAGGAGGTGCGCGGCGAGGCCAAGGAAGAGCTGAACGCCGCCGTGGTGCAAACGCTTTCGGAATCGCAGGCCGACCTCGGCCCGGGCGTGGCCCCGGCCGAAGCGGTCAGCGCGGAGCGGCTGGTGCCCGGCGCGCGCCTCATCGTGAAAGGATTTCGCCAGCCGGTCGTGCTGCGCCGCCTCGATGGCTCCTCCGCCGAAGTGGAAGCCGGCCCGCTGCGCATGAAAGTGGCCGTCGAGGAGATCACCGGCGTCGAGGCGCCGCGCGCCCCCGGCAAGGCCGCCGCGCCGGGGAAGCCGCGCGGCGTCACGGTCCACGCCGCACCCGGCGAAGGCGCGGCCACTGGCGAGATCAACGTGATCGGCTTGACCGTGGAGGAAGCCACGCGCCGCGTGGACAAATTCCTCGACGAGGCCACGCTCGCCAACCTGGTGCGCGTGCGCATCATCCACGGCCACGGCACCGGCGCGCTGCGCAAAGGCCTGGCGGAATTTCTTTCCAGCCATCCACTGGTCGAGCGCTTTGCCTTCGAAGCCGAAGAGCGCGGCGGCAAAGCCATTACAGTTGTAGAATTACGGGCATGAAGATGGCTGATCCGAAACTCGAAATGCGAAATTCGAAAATCGGCCTTTCCGCGGTGCACGGCGATGCACGAATCCGGGATTTCACAGACTTGGCCGTGTGGAAACTGGCCAGGGAGCTGCGTAAGAACATCTACTCGCTGACTCGAAAGTTTCCTCCCGATGAGAAATATTCTCTTGCTTCCCAGGTGCGGCGCGCTGCGATCTCCATCACGGCAAACATTGCCGAAGGATTTGGACGGTATTCGTATCAGGAAAATATCCAGTTTTGCCGCCAGGCACGCGGTTCGGCCTTTGAAGTGCGCGACCATCTGGTCACAGCCCAGGATGAAGGCTATTTCACCGCCGCGGAACATCGCCTCATGGATGATCTAGCCCAACGTGTCATCCAAACCTTGAACGGGTATATTCGTTCCACGCAGGCCAGGCAGAGTGCCAAGGCGCAGGCGAAGAGTTAGGAGCAATTTCGAGTTTCGAATTTCGTACTTCGAACCATGGCGGAAGCGGGATCATTCGCGGACAAGGTGAAGCAGCAGGCGGACATCGTCCGCGTGGTGGGCGAATACGTGCGGCTGAAGAAGAGCGGGCAGAACTTCACCGGGCTGTGCCCCTTCCACTCCGAGAAGTCGCCGTCGTTCGCGGTGCATCCGGTGAAGCAGATCTATCACTGCTTCGGCTGCGGCGTCGGCGGCGACGTCTTCCAGTTCGTCATGGAGATGGAGAAATGCGGCTTTCCGGAAGCCGTGCGCACGGTCGCGGAGAAATGCGGCATCGCGGTTCCCGCGCCGCGGGAGCGTTCGCCGGAAGAGCGCAAGGAGAACCAGCAGCGCGCGCAGCTCGTGGAGATGCACCGCGAGGCCCAGGCGTTCTTCGTGAAGTGCCTGGAGGGCACGGCGGAGGGCAAGGCGGCGCGCGCGTATCTGGAAGACCGCGGCCTGGATAAGGAAGCGATGGCGCGCTTCGGTCTGGGCTACGCGCCCAGCGGCGGCGACGTCCTGCTGCGCCATCTGAAACAGCGCTATCCCGACAAACTCCTCCTGGAGTCCGGGCTCATCTCCCGCGATCAGAGCGGCCGGCTCTTCGACCGCTTTCGACGCCGCGTCATTTTCCCCATCGCCAACGAAGCGGGAAAGATCGTGGCCTTCGGCGGGCGGGCACTCGGCGACGACATGCCCAAGTACCTGAATTCGCCGGAGACGCCCATCTATTCGAAGAGCAACGTGCTCTACCACATGGACCGCGCCAAGGAAGCGCTGCGCCGCCAGGATTTCGCGGTGCTGGTCGAAGGCTACATGGACGCCATCGCGGTGGCCCGCGCGGGGGTGAGCAACGTGGTGGCCAGTTGCGGCACGAGCCTGGCCGAAGCGCAGATCAAGCTCCTGGGGCGCTTCACCAAGCGCGTGGTGGTGAACTACGACCCGGACACGGCGGGGCAGGCGGCCACGGAGCGCTCGCTGGCGCTGCTGCTGGAGCAGGATTTCGAAGTGCGTGTGCTGGCGCTGCCGCCGATCGGCGACAAGAAGGCCGACCCGGACTTGTTTATCCGCGAGAAGGGCGCGAAGGCCTACCTCCAGCAGCTCAAGGAGGCGCCGCCGTACGTGGATTACCTGATCGCGCGGGCGCGGCAGATGGACCTCTCGAGCGGGGAGGGCAAGCTGCGCGCGGTGAACTACCTGATGCCCTACCTGCAGAAGATTCCCAACAAGCTGCTGCGCTCGGAGTGGGCCACGCGCATCTCGCAGCAGTTGCGCGTGGATGAGCCGGTGCTGCGCGAATCGCTGCGCAAGGCCGCGGCGGAGCGGCGCAGCGAGGTGAAGGCCAAGCCCGAGCTGGTGGGCCGCCCGGCGCGTCCCGTGGAGCGGCGACTGATCCGCATGCTGGCCGAGGCCGAGGAATTCCGCGTGGTGCTGGCGCAGCAACTGCAGGAAAGCCAGCTCTATCTGGGCCTGGAGACGGAAAAGATCATCGCCGCGTTGATTCTGGCGAATCTTTCCGGGGAGCCGGTGCAGGTGACGGAACTGACGGGGATGCTGGAGGAGCGCGAGCGGCGGCTGCTGTTCGAGATTCTCTTCGAAGGGCCGATGGAGGCCACCTGGGCGGAGGCGGAAAGCTGCCTGGAGGCGCTGCGCAAGCGCCAGATGGAACGCGAACTGGCGGAGTTGCAGCGGCAGATCGAAGCGAGCGCGCCGGGGCCGCAGATGCGCGCCCTGCTGGAGCGCAAGCAGACGCTGATGCGCCAGATGCTGCCGCCGCCCGCGCCCGCGGAACGCCCGCAGTAGCCCGAGGATAAGTCTAGCGCACAGTAGCAGTTGAGCTGCCGGGCGCGGCGCCCGCCAGCGCCTCAGGAAGGCCAAGAGAGATCCCGGGACGGCGCTGCCTGCGGGAATTGTGCGCGCCGGGGCGAGGCGGGAAGAAGGACGTTGACGGGATAGGACTCAGGCGTGTAACGTACTAGGGTTTAGCGGGTAACGGAACTGCCCCGTTTCGCATCTATATGAGTGTAAGGATGTTCCCGGCAGCAGGGCATCTTTTCCCCCGGCGCAAGATGGACAGCGCGGGGAAGCCGGTGAGCGGGCAGCAGGGCGGAAGGAATCTCACGACAAATGATGGCCGAACAGGGAGACCTGTTCCTTGTGCGGCGGGTAGGCCGCCTTCGGGGAGCGCCTGGCTGCTCCTGACGGATGCGGGCCCCGCGGGGCACTGGCGTGGTTCTTGGCAGTACTGAAATGTTGCGCGCAGCGGGCGGGCTGCAGCCGGGCGGAAAGTTTGCGGTAAAGGCGGAGGAGTTTCGTGGCGCTGGCTCTTGAAGAAAAATATGATGCAGTACGGCAGCTCATTGCCATGGGCAAGGAGCGCGGGTATCTGCTATACGACGAGGTCAACGACACCCTGCCGGCCGAGGTGCATTCCTCGGAAGAGATCGACGACCTGCTCTCGACCTTCGAACGCTACGGCATCGACATCTACGAAGACGCGGCGACGGCCAAGGCCGCGCGGGCGGCGCTGGAGCTGGCCGAGCCCGGCGCGGAAGCCGAACCGCGGGAAGAGCCGCACGCCGAAGAGTCCGAGCTGGACCTGACGCCCGGCGCGCTGGAGAAGACCAACGATCCGGTGCGCATGTATCTACGGGAGATGGGCACGGTGCCGCTGCTGACCCGCGAGGGCGAAGTGGCCATCGCCAAGCGCATCGAGCGCGGGCAGCTGGTGGTAATGAAAACCATCACGCGCTCGCCGATCGTCATCAAGGAGCTGATCGCCGTCGGCGAGGACCTGCGCAAGGGCGCGCGCTCGATCAAAGAGATCGTGCAGTTCGACGACGAAGAGCTCACCGAAGAGAAGATCGCCAACAAGACCAAGCAGACGCTGAAGAAGATCGAAAAGATCGAGAAGCTCTACGATACGGCGCTGAAGCAGGCGGCGAAGCTCGAAAAGATTCCGAAATCCAAGAAGAAGCAGTATATCCGCGCGAAGTGGGAGCTTTCGCGCACGCGCATCGAGATCTCCCTGGGGATGCGCGATTTCGAGTTCAACCTCTTCGAGAAGAAGCGCCTGGTGGACAAGATGCGCGGCACGATCGAGCGCCTGCAGGCGCTGGAGCGCGAAGCGGGCCGCCTGGAGCGCCGCGTGGACGCCTCCAAGGGCGAGACCGCGGCGGAGGCGCGCAAGGAACTGCGCTCGCGCCGCTCCGAGCTGAAAGACATCGCCGAGCGCAGCGAAGTCGGGGTGACCGACCTGAAGCGCACGCTGGTGGTGATCCACCGCGGGGAAGCGGAAGCGGAGCAGGCCAAGAAGGAACTGATCGAGGCCAACCTGCGCCTGGTCGTTTCCATCGCCAAGAAATACACCAACCGCGGACTGCAGTTCCTGGACCTCATCCAGGAAGGCAACATCGGCCTGATGAAGGCCGTGGACAAGTTCGAATGGCGCCGGGGCTACAAATTTTCGACGTACGCGACGTGGTGGATCCGCCAGGCGATCACCCGGGCCATCGCCGATCAGGCGCGCACCATCCGCATTCCGGTGCACATGATCGAGACGATCAACAAGCTGGTGCGCACCAGCCGCCAGTTGGTGCAGGAGCTGGGCCGGGAGCCGACCAGCGAAGAGATCGCCAAGCGCATGGACATCCCCGTGGGGAAAGTGCGCAAGATCCTGAAGATCGCGCAGGAGCCGATCTCGTTGGAAACGCCCATCGGCGAGGAAGAAGATTCGCACCTGGGGGACTTCATCGAGGACAAGGCGGTGGTCTCGCCCTCCGATGCGGTGATCAACCTGAACCTCAAGGAGCAGACCTCCTCGGTGCTGAAGACGCTGACGCCGCGCGAGGAGAAGGTCATCAAGATGCGCTTCGGGCTGGACGACGGAAGCGAGCACACGCTCGAGGAGGTCGGCCAGTCGTTCGCGGTGACGCGCGAGCGCATCCGGCAGATCGAAGCCAAGGCGCTGCGCAAGCTGCGGCATCCGTCGCGCTCGCGCAAGCTGCGCGCGTTCCTCGAGGGCCCGTCGCGGGATTACCTCTAGAAAAATCCGACCGGCTTTGCACAAAGCGCCTCCGAAAAACTCGGAGGCGTTTTCATTTTGCCTTGAACCCTTTGCCTGGACCGAGAGCTTTCAGGTCTTTTTCGGCGTATTCCAGCTTGCAAGTGCCGGAACAGGCAGTGTTCAGCCGTTTGCCCATGCCGTAGACGAGGAATTTTTCGCCGACCCGGAAGTAGGGACCGCAACCGGTCATGTCAGTTTCTACATTTATTTCGCTGGATTTTATCCCCTTCCAGTAACGATCGACACGCATCCGAACAATGTAGGCGTTGGAGTATTCCTCGCGCTCGGACTTTGTGGCCTCCCTTACTTCGAGGACTTCCCCAATAAAAACGGCCTTAGCATAATGCATCCTAGAGCGTGGACTGCCGTCTCCATAAACCTCGCAGGTGCATGCGCGAGCCAGCGATGGAATCAGAAACAAAGCCAAGCCCGGCACCGCGGCCAGGAGGAAGCAACTGACAAGTGTGCGCATGACCGTTATGCGGGAAGTTCGACGTAAGCAGAGTAGGTATGTGGTTCGGGCACGGGCTCGCCTTCCTCGCGCAGGCCAGCGAGGTGAAATGCGATCGCTTCCCGCATGCTCAGTTCGACTTCCTCGCGTGTCCGGCCCGTCGAAACACATCCCGGGAGATCCGGGGAGTAGGCGGAAAAGCCAGTCTGTGTCGGCTCGATGACGATCAAATATTTTTTCATGACTTCAACCCTGCTTGTTTCAAAATACTGTTCAATGTTCCGGGGGCGAGGTCGTCGCCCGGCTTTCCGGGGATAGTTACAAGACCTAGTTTAACAGCATGTTTGTATTGGCGGTGACTACCCCGCGTTCTCACCAGCACCCACCCGTCTTGTTCCAGCATGCGGATGACATCTCTGATCTTCACCGGCCAAAACTATGCCCCCCGGGGCTTTTCGTCAACTCCCGAGGCGGTTATGGGCGGGTGGAAGAATTTTCTCAACATCCGGATGGTCCAGACAATCGTGAACACGAGAAAGCCGGCGAGGATGTACCACAGGCGGGAGACGTCCGGGGGGGCTTCCGGATGCAGATTGGACTGCAGCGCGTAGTCGAAGGTGAGGATCATGATCAGGAAGACGGCGCAGCCGAACCACGCAAAATAGCGGCTCAGAAATTCCTGGGTCTCCGCGAGATGTTCCGGCGCGAGCCAGTAGCGCTTGTTCGGAAGGTTGATCCATTGCGGGGGCACCGCCGCGATGATGCGGGGAATGCCAAAGCCGATTACCGCGGCCAGGACGCTCACGGTAATTAGAACGGAAAAGAAAGCCGATTTCGCCTGCCAGCCGTTCGCTACGCCGTGGACGTCGAAATGCGAAGCCACCACGCCGGGCAGTTGCGGATAGTAGTAGGAGAAGTGGATGGCCGCGTACAACGCCAGCAGAATGAAAACCAACCTGGGCAAGCGCGAATCCAAGGCGGCCTCCGGACCCCAGGCTAGCTTAAAAGATCCGCCGCAGGGCGGAGAAGATGGTTTGGCGTGGCGAGAAGGTAAGCGACCAGCAAAAACGGGAAAGGCCCCGAAGGGCCTTTCCCTGGCATTGCGATTTGCATGCAAGGCGAGCCGCTGGTTTCGCGCGTTTGGCACGCCGCCTTATTGACCGGCGCGGAACAGGTCGGACATCACCTTGCTATTTGCGTCGCAGGCATGGTTCAGACAGGGCAGGCCCAAACCCGCTTCGATCGACTTGAGCAGCGAGAAGTGCGTGTAGAAATTCGCGCTCTGCACGCCGTGCGGGCCATAGTTGGTGTCCACGATGAGCAGTACCTGGTTGGTGGACGGTGCGACGCTGTAATCGTTTTCGTCCCATACGACCACGATGGCGTTGCGGCCCTCTTGCCAGGCGGGCGAGCTGTGAATGGCCTTCACAATGTTGCGTACGGCCAGGTCGCCCAGATAGATCAATGCCGGGTTCAGCCCCTGCTGCGTGCCATTGGCGCTGGGATCGTAGTCGCACTGCGGGCCGGCATTGCCGCGGCCGTGCTGGTCGTTGCACTGATTCGGCGCGATGAACGAGAAGTGCGGCACGCGCCCGGAACTGAGGTCTTCAAAGAAGCCGCGCGCTCCCGCGAAACCAACGATGCGGTCGAGGCCGAGGCCGTCACTTTGACCTTCCTGCACGCTGCGGAAGTACACGAAAGGATTGTGCTTGGCAGCGTAAAGTTTGATGAGGCCCTGTTTCTCGCCGGGGATGGTTCCGGGGATGTTGCTGCTGTCGGTGAAGAAACCATCGCTGAAGTTCACCCCGTCCGCGCCGGCAGGCGGCAAGTTTTCCTGATAGCTCTTCCAGCTCAGTCCGGCGGCAACCAACTGATCGGCGATGGTCTTGCCGGAGACGTTTGTCGCCGCGGGAATGGACAGAGTGCCGTCAATATTGAGTTCACCCGGAGCGCCTTGAACCTCATTGGTGATGTCGATGGCGGGGGTGGCTGCGTCGGTCCCGTTGCCGTCGATGGGGCAAACATGGGGGCTCGCCGGGTTGTCGGTGTTGGCAATGCCGGAAGCGAGGTTCGTGGTGCACGTGGCGTTGTGCCAATCGGGATTGTTGTCGCTGAGCACGCCAAAATTGGATCCGCCGGCCACCTCGAGGTAGTTGGTCAGGCTGGGATGGGCGACGGCGAAGTAATTCTTGGCAGTATTGGCAGACTTTGCGTAGTGGTTGACGAACGGCGCGTTGGGGTTGTTGAGAATCTGGCTATAGCCGTGGTTTTCCATCATGATGACGAAGACGTGGTCGAGATGCGGAACGCCCTGGGGAACGGGACCCTCGTTGGCGAAAGCCGGACTGACCATCGTAGCGGCTAGCAAACAGGCCGCGATGCCCTTCAGATTCAGATTCATTTTCATTTCTCTTTTTCCTTTCGCGATTTGTTGTGCTTGGCGCGGGGACTCGATCTGGAGCCGGGCCGCGGACTGTGACCGGACTCCGTCCCATCCCGGGGTTTTTCTCGGAACGGTGGCGAGGCGAGAGTAGGGGGCGATCGTTACGGCACGAAAGAGGGATTGTTAAGACACGGTCAAAATATATGCCTCGGAATTGGACCCTCTCTATCGCAGGCGGCTCGGCAGGGAACTGCCCCAGCCGGCGCAGGGCTTTGTTGTGCGGGGCTCCCCACCTATTTAGAATGGGAACCGCCTTGCTATGAGACCGACACAGAAGATCGCCGCGAGTGTCCTTGTCCTGCTGTTGGGGGCGACCGTGTACGGATTGCTGCGCACCAGTGAGCCGGCCAAGGTTCCGCCCTCGCTGGGCAAAGGGAAGCGCGCTGTGCCGGCGCCAGCGCCGCTGGTGGATCAATCGCCGCTGAAGACGGCGCAGCAGCTCGCGCAGCTCGCGACGCTGCCCGAGGAGCGGCCTCTCGCGCTGGAGGCGCTGCGGCTTGCGGATTACGAAGTGGACCTGGCATTTGCCGCGGCGCTGCACGAGGCGGCCGAACACCCGCCGGCGCTGAACGCCGAGGCCAAGGAGATTCAGGCGCGCCTGCAGAAGGCGCAGAGCCTGCTGAAGAACGATCAGGCGCGGGTGGCGCAGCTCGCGGCCGCCGAAGCCCAGGCCAGCGGTGAGAAGAAGGAAATCCTAGGCGATGAATTGGACCTGGCCAAGGCGCAGCTCGAACTGGATCAGGACGAAGTGGACGACGCCAAGCAGGACCTGATCCGCGCGGGAGGCGATCCCGAGGACCGCATTCAGGAGCTGGTGCAGGAGCATGAGGCGGGCGCGCACGGCAACGTGTCCGCGATTCCCAACGCTGCCGCTCCGGCCGAAGAGCGCGGGCTGATTCACCGCTTCCAGCAGTGGTCGGCGCTGCATGAGAAGCAGCTGCGGTTGTGGCGCGCGAAGCAGGACTCCGAGGCCGCGGCGGTCGCTTTGGCGGGGCAGCACGACGCGCACGAGGCGCAGATCGAAGCGGCGAAAGAGAAGTCCCCCGAACTGGCGCATCACGCGAAGCGCGGAAAGTCCCCGGAAGGGGCTCCCGCCCCGGCGATGCCGCCCGGCCGCAGCCGCGAGCAATCGGCGGCGCTGGTCAAGAAAACGAAACAGATCGCGGCGGATCAGAAAGCGCTGGCGACCTTCGACAAGCGCATCGGAGCCCACAAAGAGCTCGCCGGCATCTACGGACAGTGGATTGACGCGGTGGCGGCGAGGCAGCGGGCCGTCCTGAATCATGCGCTGCGCGGCGTGCTGATCATTCTGGCGATTGCGCTGGCCGGCATCTATTTCAGCAGCCTGCTGGACAAGCTGCTCGGGAAGCTGGCGATAGACCGCCGCCAGGTGCAGACGCTGCGCACCGTGACGCGCGTGGCGCTGCAGGTGGCCGCGGCGCTCTTCATCCTGCTGGTGATTTTCGGGCCGCCCAGCCAACTGGGAACGTTCCTGGGGCTCGCGGGCGCAGGCCTGACCGTGGCGCTGAAGGATTTCATTGTCGGCTTCTTCGGCTGGTTCGTGCTGATGGGCAAGAACGGAATGCATCTGGGCGACTGGGTGGAGATCAACGGCGTGACCGGAGAAGTCGTGGAGATCGGGCCGTTTCACACGGTGCTGCTGGAGACCGGCAACTGGACCGACTCCGGGCATCCGACCGGGCGGCGCGTGACGTTCGCCAACAGTTTCGCGATCGAAGGCCACTACTTCAACTTCTCGACCACCGGGCAGTGGCTGTGGGACGAACTGCAACTGGTGCTGCCGTCGGGCGAAGATCCCTATCCGACGGTGGAAGCGATTCAGAAGCTGGTGGCGGCGGAGACGGCGCAAAGCGCGCGGCTGGCCGAGATGGAATGGCGCCGGGTGACCAGCTCCAAGGGCATGAGCGGCTTCTCCGCCGATCCGGCGATGAGTGTGCGCCCGGGGCCCATGGGCATCGAAGTTTCGGTGCGCTACATCACCCGGGCCAACGAGCGCAATCAACTGCGCGGCAAGCTCTACCAGGAGGTGGTGCGCTTCATGGGGCGTGAACGGGCCGCGGCGCGGCAGGTGGTGGTGAAGCGCGCGCCGGGCGGCGCGGAGCCCGCGTAGCTGCAGCGCGGCACGGCCTGTCAGGGAGCGACGCTGCGCGCGCGCACTTCCTCCGAGGTCAGCCCGTAGAGCGGGGGCGTCGGAACACCGAGGATACCGAGATAGATGTAGATCTGCCCGCGGTGATGGATTTCGTGCTCGAGCATCGCGCGCAGCCATTTCCAGACGGGAATTTCCGCGTCCCCGGGCGTTTTGCGTTTGCCCTGCAGGTCCTCATCGCTCAGTCGCGCGAAAATCTCCATGGACTCGGCGTGCAGCCGCTCCATGAACGCCAGAACGTTCCCGTAACCATCGGCCAGCTCCGTGCCGTGGCTGGTGTAGCGGCTCGGACGCCCCTGCAGGGTTTCCGCCCACATGTAGCGCTCGGCCACGGCGATGTGCCGCAGCAGATCGCCCAGCGTAAATTTTTCCGGCGCGTAGCTCCACTCGATCTTGTCCGGCGGAATGCAGCGCGCCACGCGCAGGGTGCGCTCGCGCACGTTGTCGAGATAGCGCAAAAACGGCTGGATGGTGCGGATTTCCATGGGCGGTCTCTCCTGCGTGACGGCAATATTTTTAGACTAGCGCAAAAGCTGGCGCGCGCGCGAGGCGGAAAAGGTGGCCGCGACGTAAAGCAGGGCCAGCAGCAGGAAGCCTGCGGCGATACCCGAGCTTTGCGCGATCCAGCCCAGGGCCACGCTCATGGACACCTGCAGCGAGGTGGTGAGAATGGCGATGGCCGATTGCGTGCGCCCCATGAAGTGCCGCGGCACAATGCCCAGCAGCGCCGACTGCGCCACTACCCCGCCCACCGCGCGGCACAGCCCCGAAGCCGCCTGCAGCGCCACCGCTCCCGCGAGAAAGGCCACGAAGGGAATGGCCAGGTGCGCCGCCGCGAGGCTGGCCATGGCCAGAACATAAACGTTCAGGCGCAGGGTCCGCGGGAGCTGGCTGGCGATGAGCCCGCCGGCAATGGCGCCGAGGGCCCAGCCGGCTTCCAGAAAGCCCAGGCCGCGCGCGCCGGCGTGCAGGATGTCGTTGGCCAGCGCCACCAGCACGACGTTGGCACTGACCACGCTGGCCATCATCACCGCGTGCGTCAGCCCCAGCGCGCGCACCACCGGCTGCCGCTTCAGGTACGCGAAGCCTTCCTTCAGGTCGGCGTAGATGGCCAGCGAGAGGCCGGCCTCGGCGACGGCGGGCATTTCGCCGCTCTCCAGCGCTTCGGCGGTGGCTTCGGTGGCCTCGGAAAATTCGCGCGGGTATTTCAAGTGCTGCCGCGGCGAGATGTAGCCGCGCCGCACGCGGTAGAGGCAGAACGCGGAGACGAAGTAGGTCAGGCCGTCGATGGCCAGGATGCCGGCGATTCCGGCGCCGTCGTAGACGAAGCCCACGAACGACCCGGCGATGAGCATGCCGCTCTGCACCCCGATGAGCGTGGCCGCGCTGGCGCCGGTGTACTGGCTCGGCGGGATCACCTCCTGCACCAGGGCGTTGACCGTGGCCCAGTACATCGCGGAGCCCATGCCGTTGACCAGGGTCATGGCGTAGAGGTGCCACAGCTCGAGGTGGCCCCAGTGCGCCAGCGCCGCGGTGCCCAGCACCGTGCAGCCGCGCACCAGGTCCAGCGCCACGCCCAGGTAGCGGCGGTCGAAGCGGTCGATCAGCACCCCGCCGAGAAACGGCACCAGCATCCCCGGCAGGGTCACCACGATCACCTGCAGGCTCACCTTCACCGTCGAATGCGTGGTGGAAAGGATGTACCAGCTCACGCCGGTGAAGTTCATGCCGCTGCCGAACAGGGACACGAACATGGCCACGAAAAAATAGCGGAAACCGCGCTGCGCGAAGATCAGCTTCCAGTCCACCCGGGTTGTCGTCGCGGCAGTCATCGCCAAGAAAAGAAGCCCCACACATTCTACCGGACTCGCGCAGGCGGCGTGTGCGTGTGTCCCCGCCACGTGCTATGGGGAAAGGGCGCGAATTTCGTATTTCGAGTTTCGCATTTCGTGTCTATGATGGCCGCGTGGACAAGCTGCTCGAGGTGCGCGGGCTGACGGTGGAGCTGGCGACGGCGGCGGGCTGGGTGCGCCCGGTGAACGGCGTGTCGCTGGGCATCGGCGCGGGCGAAGCGCTGGGGCTCGTGGGGGAATCGGGCAGCGGGAAGACGATGCTGGCGCTGGCGCTGATGGGCTTGCTGCCGGAGGGCGCGCGGGTCGGCGGGGAAGCCCGGCTGGACGGGCAATTCTCGGGGAAAAATCTCGCGGGGTTGGGCGAACGCGATTGGCGCGCGGTGCGCGGGCGCGAGATCGCCATGGTCTTTCAGGAGCCGATGACCTCGCTGAACCCGGTGATGCGCGTCGGCGCGCAGATCGCGGAGGCCATTCGCGCCCACGAGCCGGAATTGCCCACTGCGGAAGTGCAGCGGCGCGTTCTGGCCGCTCTCGAACGCGCCGCGGTGCCGGAGCCGCGAGATCGCGCGGCGCAGTTTCCCCACCAGCTCTCCGGCGGCCTGCGCCAGCGCGCCATGATCGCCATGGCGTTGGCGGGCGGCCCGCGCCTGCTGATCGCCGACGAACCGACCACCGCGCTCGACGTCACCGTGCAGAAGCAGATCCTGGACTTGCTGGACACTCTGCGGCGCGAGTTGCGCCTCGGCCTGCTCTTCATCACCCACGATCTCGGCGTGGTCGCACAGGTGGCCGGCCGCGTGGCGGTGATGTACGCGGGGCGGATCGTGGAGGAAGGGCCGGCGCACGAGGTGCTGGCGCGGCCGCGGCATCCGTATACCGCAGGCTTGCTCGCGGCGTCGCCGCGCCTGCGACGCAGCAAGCTGGCGCCGATTCCCGGCACCGTGCCGCAGCTTACGGCGCTGCCGCCGGGCTGCGCCTTCGAGCCGCGCTGCGCCCAGCGCCGCCCCGAATGCGCCGCCGCGCTGCCGGAATTGCGCGCGGTGTCCGCGGATCACGCGGCGCGCTGCGTCCTGGTCTGACGATGGGGCACGGCAAGCGCCTCAGCGCGCGCGCCGAAAACCGACGCCGGCCATCTTCTTTTCATCCGCGACGATTTTCTCCGCCGCGTAGTCCGGCGTGAATCCGTGCCGCCCGAATTCCGCTGCTATCTCGCTCGCGGGAATCAGTTGCGAGCGCACTTCCTTGAAAATATTCATGGTCCCCGGAATCGTGCGGCTTTCCGTCAGCGGCGTGGCCAGCGCCGGCGGATTTTCCTGGATGATGACGAACACGCGCTCCGCTGCCAGCCGGCACATGACGGCCACCGCCTTGCGCCAATCCACATGCTCGAGCACCAGGATCGCCAGAAGCAACGCGAACCCGGGAGCCAGCCGGCTCTCTTCCACATCATCCAACACCGTCGTGCAGCGCAGGCCCTCCACGGCCGCCAGCCGCGCGGAAAGCCGCTGCAGATAGCCGGCATTGATGTCCGCGAAGGTGGTGCGACAGGGAAGCAGAAACGCCGGGGAGACGAAGTCGAACATCTGCCCCGTCCCCGCGCCCACGAAGAGCACCGCGGCATCCGGCGCCGGCGGGCAAGCGCGGAAATAGTCCGCGACGAGCTGCGCGTTGGCCTGCGCCTGGCCCACGGCCGCCATGTGCGTTTCGTAATCCTCGGCGCGGATAATGGCCGTCCAGGCTTCCCGCAGCGGGTTTTTCGTCACGGTGTGCGCTCCCCCTGGAATTGTAGATGAACTCGGCGCGCAAGCCACGGCTTGCGTGCCGGGCAGTGAACCGCGGGAGGAGAATTCGCGGCGCGCTCCGGAGCGAAGCGTGCGAAGATACGGGCGATGACGGCCGGCGAAATCCTTCTCGAAGCGCGCGATCTGCGGAAGAGTTACCGCCGCGGCGGCGGCGTCTTCGCCGATGGCGCAGGGGGTACGGCCGCCGCTGCGCGATTCACCGCCGTGGACGGCGTGAGTTTCGCGCTGGCGCCCGGCGAGACGCTCGCGGTGGTCGGCGAATCCGGCTGCGGCAAGACCACGCTGGCGCGCATGGTCCTGCGCCTCGTCGAGGCGGACGCGGGCGAGCTGCGCTTCGCGGGCACAGACCTGCGCGCGGCGCACGGCGAAAAACTCCGCGCGCTGCGCCGGCAGATGCAGATGGTCTTCCAGGACCCCTACGCCTCGCTGAATCCGCGCATGCGCGTAGGCGAGATTGTCGGCGAGCCGCTGGCGATACATGAGGCGAAGCAGCCGCGCACGGAGCGGCGCGAGCGCGCCGTGGAGATTCTCCGCCGCGTGGGTCTGGGCGCCGACGCCCTCGATCGCTACCCGCACGAATTTTCCGGCGGCCAGCGCCAGCGCATCGGCATTGCGCGGGCGCTGATTCTGCGCCCCAAGCTGGTGGTGGCCGACGAGCCGGTCTCCGCGCTGGACGTTTCCGTGGGCGCGCAGGTGCTCCTGCTCCTGCAGGAGCTGCAGAGCGAGTTCGGACTGACCTACCTGTTCATTTCGCACAGCCTGCCGGTGGTGGCGCAGATGGCCACGCGCATTGCGGTGATGCGCGCCGGGCAGTTTGTCGAGGTGGGGAGAGCCGAGCAGGTGCTGGAGCGGCCCGAACATGCCTACACGCGGGAGCTGCTGGCCGCGGTTCCGGGAAGAAGTGAGTCGTAATTTGCGAAGAAACAACTTTTTCCGGCTGCCTTTGTGTTAAACCTGTGCCGTTGCAATTTTCTTCTGTGGCGTGCGTAGTACGGAAACAGGGACCCCAAGAGCATCTCTTTCGCCAGGAGGCGCGATGGACACGACCCCTGTGCCGGCAGCGGAAGCTCCGGCTGCGGTGAACCACCTGGGACGCCTGACCGGCGCTCTCTTCAATCCCCGGCCGGCATTCGCGGAGATCGCGCGGCGGCCGAGCTGGATCGCTCCGCTGGCCCTGCTGATGATCCTGGGCACGGGGGTGGGCGCGATGCTCAACGCCAGGATGAACTGGGCCGACTACATCCGGCAAGAAGCGGAGAAGAACACCCGCTTCGCGCAACTCCCGGAAGCGGAAAAAGAGAGAGTGGCCGAATCGCAGAGCAAGTATGCCGCCTATTTTTCCTACGCCATCGGGGTGGTGAACACGCCGCTCCTGTTTCTGATTTTTGCCCTGCTTTACTGGGGCGCGTTCAATCTCTTTTGCGGCGCGGAGCTGCGCTACGGGACGTCCTTCGCGATTACCGCGCACGCCTTTCTCCCGCTGGCCATCCAGAGCGTTCTGGCGCTGATCATTCTGCCGCTGAAAACCGCGGGCGACGTGGACCCGCAGAACCTGGTGGCGTCGAACGTCGCCGCGTTCCTCAGCGAGGATGCGCCGAAGTGGCTGGCCGCGCTGGGCAGTTCGCTGGACCTCTTCTGGCTGTGGTGCCTGACGCTGGTGGCGGTGGGTTTCTCCGCAGCCAATCCCAAAAAGATCAAGCCGGGCACGGCCTTCGGCACGGTCTTCGGCTTGTGGGCGGTGTGGGTGCTGGGCAAGGTGGCCTGGGCCGCGCTGTGAAGAATGGGATCAGGTATGCGCCTCCGAAGCGGAGTTAACAGACGAATCTAATGACAACTCGAGTCGTCGGCAAAATCGCCGCTGACGAGCATGGCATTCAGAAACCGGCCACAACTCGTGATTTTCGCCAGTGCTGCATCGTTCTGCAGGGCGTTTGGATCCACTGTCCTCGCCGCATTCAGCGCTCGGCGCTCCGCAAACACAACGCTCGCCCAACCCGCCAGTTTGCCAGATTCATTTCTGAGTAGCTGAAGAGCATTTCGGTCCGCTTCGGTGGACGCAGCCTCCGCTGCTTGCTTGAGACCCTCCTCCACCCGGGCCTGATATTCCTGAGCCCACGTCCCGCTCACAGCCAATCCGTAAGTGATCATTGTCCCGATTGCTCCCCGCCACTCTCTCATTTCCGCCAATTCGGCGATAGCTGCCTTCGCAAAATCCCTGGACAGGCCCTGTGTTGCTTGCGATGGTGCGGCACTAAGCGCAGCGCGGGAGTCCGAGCCAGGTATCGTCAGTACGATCCGATTGGGCTCGACGGTGAACACCCCGTTGGTGATCTGAGCCAGAGTTTCAATATCGACATAGAAGCGGCCATCGATCTGCCGGACTGCCGCTCCTGTAGTTCTCCCATTCACGACTAATATCGTATCGGGGGTGCCTTGCCCTAAGAGGACTCCCGCGAGCGACAGAACAAATCCAAACAGCAGGATGAATTGAAAATTGTCATGTCTGTCCATGATGTGAGCTCCCCCTGCGGCCGGGTTCGGCACCAGATTACTGCGATCATCCTTCGCGTTCCAGATGCGCTTTCAGGCCGGAAGGAGTTCCGGGAGTGCAGTCTGAGCAGCACTGTTATCCCGGTAACTGTCGTCTATCAACTCTTCGCCAGTCACGAGTCACGCCTCCCTCCTGCTACACTGACAAGGTGGGCATTTCCTTCGCAGTAGAAAAAACCGACCCGGCGGGGGCGCGCCGCGGCCGGCTCACGACCCCGCACGGGGTCATCGAGACGCCGGTGTTCATGCCCGTGGGCACGCAGGCCACGGTGAAGAGCCTGCGGCAGGAGACGCTGGAAGAGCTCGGCGCCGGGATCATCCTCGCCAATACCTATCACCTCTATCTGCGCCCGGGGCACGAGCTTGTCCGCAAGCTGGGCGGGCTGCACCAGTTCATGGCCTGGAAGGGCGCGATCCTCACCGATTCCGGCGGCTATCAGGTTTTCAGCCTGGCCGATCTGCGCAAGATGAGCGACGAAGGCGTGCGCTTCCGCTCGCACCTGGACGGCTCCGAGCATCTGCTCACGCCGGAGAAGGCCGCGGAAATCCAACTGGCGCTGGGTTCGGACATCGCCATGGTCCTGGACGAATGCATCGAGACGCCCGCGCCGCGCGACGCCGCGGAATCCGCGTTGCGGCGCACGACGCAGTGGGCCCGCCGCGCCCGCGACTATTTCCGGGACTACGCCAGTCGCAACGGTGAAGCGCAGCAGGCGCAGTTCGGCATCGTGCAGGGGGCGACGTTCACGGACCTGCGCCGGGAGAGCGCGCGGCAGCTCCTGGATCTCGATTTTCCCGGCTACGCGGTGGGCGGGCTTGCCGTAGGCGAGCCCCACGCCATGACCTGCGAAATGGCCGGAGAGGTGACGGCGCTGCTGCCCAAGGATCGCCCGCGCTACCTGATGGGCGTGGGCCGCCCGGAGCAGCTCGCCGATTACGTGGCCCTGGGCATTGACATGATGGATTGCGTGCTGCCCACGCGCGCCGCGCGCCACGCCTGCCTGTACACCAGCCAGGGGCGCATGATCATCCGCAACGCGCAATATGCCGGCGATCAGCGGCCCATCGACGAAAGTTGCCGCTGCGCAGTGTGCGCGCGCTACACCCGGGCCTACCTGCGGCACCTCTTTTCCTCCGGCGAGCTTCTGGCGGCCATCCTGGCCACCCACCACAACGTCCACTTTTACCTTGACATAATGCGCCAAATCCGCGAGGCTATCGCGTTTGGGACACTCGCGTCTTTCTCCTCGGAGATGCACGCGCGCTATGCGGGCGGCCCCGTATAATGGCGGGAGCCGGCAAGCGCACGCCGTCCGCAAGTCCACTCGAGCAGAGGATCGGGCAAGTTCAGCCGGCGGAGGAACTTCCTGCCGCATGGCGGCCTCTCGTGGTGGCCGGACTTCACAGGCAAGGACCGCGGCGGGGGACGCCGCAAGGGAACGGGCAGACACGTGACAATGTTCGGGGCAATCTGGTTGCAGGCGCAGGGCGGTTCGGGACTTCTGGGCAGTCCGATCTTCTTGATTGTTATCCCGGTAGCCATCTTTTATTTTCTGGTGATCCTGCCGCAGAACCGCCAGCGCAAGAAGGTCCAGGCGATGCTGGCGGCGCTGAAAAGCGGCGACAAAGTCATCACCAGCGGCGGCATTTACGGCACGGTCGCCGGCATTGACGGCGAGGCGGTGATTTTGCGCATTGCCGATCAGGTTAAAATTCGCATCGCGCGGTCCGCGATTGCGCAGGTGGAGGGCTCGGAAGATGAAAAATAAAGCCCTGCGCCGCGAACACGCGCCTCTGATCTTCTAAATATGAATCCCAATCTGAAGTGGAAAGCGCTGTTTATTGCCGGAGTCATCCTGGTCTGCATTTACGGGCTGGTGGGGATGCCGTCGTTCCCCACTTCGTGGACCAAGGTGCAGGACAACTTCGCCCACCAGATCAAGCTGGGCCTGGACCTGCAGGGCGGCACGCACCTCATCCTCCAAGTGCAGGTGCAGGAAGCGATCAGCCAGGAGACGGACCAGACGGTGGACCGTCTGACCGCGCAGTTGCGCAGCAAGAACATCCGCTACGATGAGATCCGCCGCGTGGACGATACCCATATCCTGGTGCGCAACGTGGCCTCCGACAACACCAAGGAGTTCCGCGATTACGTCAGCGAGCAACTGGCCAGCGTGTGGGACATGTCCTATGCCGCGGGCGAGAATGCCGGCTTCCAGCTGGCCCTGCGCCCCAGCGCCATCGCCGCCATTCAGCAGCGCACCATGGAGCAGTCGCTGGAGACCATCGAGCGCCGCATCAACGCTCTGGGCCTCACCGAGCCGACCATCCAGCTCCACGGCCGCAACGACAACGAGATTCTCGTGCAGCTCCCGGGCGAGGGCGATCCCTCGCGCGCCAAATCCGTGATCCAGGCCGGCGGGCAACTGGAACTGAAGCTGGTGGAAGATTCCACCCCGTATCCCTCGGAGATTGCCGCGCTCAGCGCCCATAACGGCGTGCTCCCGGCGGGCAGCGAATTGGTCCGCGGGCGCAGCGAAGGCCGTGCAGGCAGCGCCGCGGGCGCGGAAAACTGGTACGTGCTGGCCCGCGCTCCGGTGGTCACCGGGCGCGACCTGCGCAGCGCCCAGGAAAACCGCGGGCAGGTCCCCGGGCAATACCAAGTGAATTTCAGTTTGTCCACGGAAGCCGCGCGCCGCTTCGGACCCTTCACCGAGCAGAACGTCGGCCGGCAGATGGCCATCGTCCTCGAGCACAAGGTCTACTCCGCGCCGCGTATCAACAGCCGCATTGACGATGCCGGGGTGATCGAAGGAACCTTCACCCAGGAAGAAGCGCACGACTTGGCTCTGGTGCTGCGCGCCGGGGCCTTGCCCGCTTCCATCAAGTATCTGGAAGAGCGCACGGTAGGGCCGTCGCTGGGCGCGGATTCCATCCGCCACGGCCTGCAGGCCTCCGTCCTCAGCCTGATCGTGGTGATGATCTTCATGCTCATCTACTACCGGCTGTCGGGCGCCAACGCGGTGATCGCGCTGATCCTCAACCTGGTCATCCTGCTGGCCGCGCTGGCCTACTTTGGCGCGGTGCTGACCTTGCCGGGCATCGCCGGGGTCATCCTGACCATCGGCATGGGCGTGGATTCCAACGTCCTGGTCTTCGAGCGCATCCGGGAAGAGCTGCGCAACGGCAAATCGCCGGTGGCGGCGGTGGATGCCGGTTTCGGCAAGGCCTTTCTGACCATCATCGACACCCACGTGACCACCGTGGTTTCCGCGGTCTTTCTCTTCCTGTTCGGGACCGGGCCGATCAAGGGTTTTGCCATCTCCCTGACCATCGGCTTGCTCGCCAACCTGTTCACGGCGATCTATGTGTCGAAGACGATTTTCGGCTATCACCTGACGCGGATGGAGCGGCAGGCGGAATTGAGCATTTAGGTTGACCGCTTCGCGGTCACGCATACAGAGGATTTCGGGGGACGCAGTTCTAGTACCCTCGACGCGGTTCAGAGGGCCAGCAATGTCTGTCCCTGAGATTCCCGAAATCGGGAACAATCTGAAGCCGGGTGGAGTCTAAGGAAGGGAAGCAAAAGAAGACATGGAGTTCTTCAAACAGCCCAATATCGACTGGATGGGCAAGGCCAAGTATTTCTTTGCCTTGTCCGGTTTTCTTTTGCTCCTTGGCGGAATCTCCTGGGCCAGCAAGGGCGGCCTCCGCTATGGTATTGATTTTAAAGGTGGTACGCTCGTGTACGTGCGCTTCGCACAGCCCCCGGACGTGGACAAGCTGCGCCAGGCTTTGACCGCGCAGGGGATCGGCTCGAGCGAAATTCAGAAGATCGAGGACATCGCCAACCCCAGCGCCAACCCCAGCGCCAACGAAGTGGTCATCGGCCTGGAGCAGAAGGGGCAGGGCGAAGAAGCCCTGGACGCCGGCAAGGCGCAGATCCTGAAGGCCCTGAGCGTCACCTATGGCGTGAGCGCGTCCGGGAAGGCGGATTTCAATGCCGCCACCCCGGCCACGCTGGCCCAGTTCCTGACGCAGCGCGACCCGCTGGCTGCGGGCACCGCGGCCCCCGAGCGCTACGCACTGCTGGCGAAAAAACTGATGGAGTACCGCGATAAGGATGCGGGCGGCGTGCTGACCAGTTTCGCCGGCCTGAACAAGGTCGAGGGCGCGACCCCGGCGGTGCTTTCCGCGCTCCAGGAAAATTACTCCCTGGGGACCTTCGCCATCCGCAATGTGGAGATCGTCGGACCCAAGGTCGGCGCGGAGTTGCGGCACCAGGCGATTTGGGTGACTCTCTCGGCGCTGGCGGGCATGTTGGTGTATATTGCCTTTCGTTTCGAGCTGGTTTACGGAGCCGCCGCCGTCTTGGCCGTGTTTCACGACGTGCTGATCACCCTGGGCTTCTTCTCGCTCCTGCATTTTGAGATTACGCTCACGGTCATTGCCGCGCTGCTGACCCTGGTGGGGTATTCGATGAACGACACCATCGTCATTTTCGACCGCATCCGGGAAAACAACCGTTTATTGCGCAAGGAATCGTTCGCCGACGTGGTCAACACTTCGATCAACCAGACTCTTTCGCGGACCATCTTGACCAGCGGCCTGACGTTTCTCACCGTGCTGGTGTTGTTTCTGATGGGCGGGCAGGTGCTGCGCGCATTCTCCTTTGCCCTGACGGTGGGAATTGTGGTAGGAACGTATTCCAGTTTTGGAATTGCTGCTCCGCTGGTGGTCGCCTGGAATCGCTGGCGCGGCCAGAAGGCGGGAGCAGGGACCGGACCCGCAGCCGGCATCAAATCCCGGGGCAGTGAGACGGCCAATGGGCGTCTTGCTGCGGCCGGCAGGAGGTAGGACCCATGTTCGAAGATCTGGTGGAATGTGGAGCAACCGCAAAGAAGACCAACAAGAAGTGGACGGTTATCGTGTCCATGATCTTCCAGTTGGCCGTGCTGGCCATCCTCATTCTCATTCCGCTGATCTACACGGAAGCGCTGCCCAAGACCATGATGGCGACGCTGCTGGTGGCCCCGCCACCGCCGCCGCCGCCACCGCCGCCGCCCGCGGCCGCGGCGATCGTCAAGGTCCGGCCGGTGCAACACCTGATGCAGGCCGGGAAATTGGTGCAGCCCAAGGCCATCCCGAAGGACATCAAGATCATCAAGGAAGAAGAGATGCCGGATATGGGCGCGGGCGTTTCCGGCGGCGTGCCGGGCGGCGTTCCCGGCGGGCAGATGGGCGGCGTGATCGGCGGCGTGATCGGCGGCGCGGGTGGTCCGCCCCCGCCGAAGCCGGTGCAGCAGCGCATCCGCCAGGGCGGCAACGTGACCGCCGCGATGATCCTGAATCGCGTGCAGCCTCTCTATCCTCCGCTGGCGCGCCAGACGCGCATCCAGGGGACGGTGAAACTGCACGCCATCATCGCCAAAGACGGTTCGGTGCAGCAGTTGGAAGTGATCGCCGGGCATCCGCTGTTGGTGCAGGCGGCGCTGGACGCCGTGCGGCAGTGGCGGTATAAGCCCACCCTGCTCAACGGCGAGCCGGTCGAAGTAGATACCACGGTGGATGTGATTTTCTCTCTGAACCAGTAGTCGGGGCGGGCGTGCCGGGGGTGGACCCGCGCGCGCCTGTTCGCAACGCGGATATTGTAAACACACTTTAAGGAGCAAACGAATGGTAGCCACTTTGTATGTATACGGGTTCATGTTGTTGCAGACCGCATCAACATGGGACCTGCGCACCATGTTGTCCACGATGGGCACTTTGGCGCGTATCGTCGTGCTGATTCTCTTCATCCTCTCCATTTACTCGTTCGGCGTGATGATTGACCGCGCGCTGATGTACAGCGCCGCGCGCAAGCAGTCGCGCGTGTTCGTTCAGCAGGTAGCCGGCGCGCTGCGCGAGGGCAAGCTGGATGAAGCCATCTCCATCGCCGAACGCAACAAGAAGAGCCACATCGCCAAGGTCGTGGCCACGGGCCTTTCGGAATTTCAGTCCGCTTCGCAGCAGGTCTCGGACGCCGAAGTGATCGACGCGGCCAAGCGCGGCCTGGAGCGTTCGGTGGCCATCGTGCACGCCGAGATGAAGCGCGGCCTTTCCGCTCTGGCCACCATCGGTTCCACGGCGCCCTTCGTCGGCCTCTTCGGCACGGTCGCCGGCATCATCAACGCCTTCAAGGGCATTCAGGCCGAAAAGGCCACCGGTCTGTCGGCCGTCGCCGGCGGTATCGCCGAAGCCCTGGTGACCACGGCCTTCGGTCTGCTCGTCGCCGTGCCGGCCGTGTGGGCCTACAACTACTTCACCAACAAAGTCGAAGCCTTCGACGTGGAGATGGACAACTCCTCGATGGAGTTGATCAACTACTTCATCCTGCGGCGGGGCGGAAAGAAGTAACCGATGGGATATAAGCCCAAAGCAGGGCCGCAGATGTCCACGCCCAACGTGATTCCCATGGCGGACATCATGTTGGTGCTGTTGATCATCTTCATGGTGGTCACGCCCATGCTCCAGAAGGGCATGTCCGTGGATATGGTCAAGGTCCGCACACCCAAGGATATGCCCGATGCGGACAAGGACGATGCCATCATCGTGGCCGTCACCAAGACCGGGGATCTCTTCCTAGGCACCACCAAAATCGCCAAGGAAGATCTCGCCGGGCAGATCAAGGACCGCATCGCCAACCGTCTGGACAAGACGGTCTTCGTCAAGAGCGATGCCCGGGCTAAATACAAAAACGTGGTCGCGGCGGTGGACGAAATCCGTTCCGCCGGCGTGGACACGCTGGGCCTGCTGACCGAGAAGGTCACGGGTCCGGAACGGCCCGCGGCTCCTCCCGCTAGCTGAGGGGGCGCGGTACGGCAGGAAGTAGGCAGGTCATTCGTTTGCAAGTGTGGCACAGGCCGCGCCGGAGAGTGGCTCCGGCGCGGCTAAACAGCCGGGCTCCGGAAAGACGCGCCGGCTGACAGGAGACCCGTAATGGGAATGCAGGTAGGAGAAAGCAAAGGCGCACTGGCGGACATGAACGTGGTCCCGCTCATCGACATCCTCCTGGTGCTGATCATCATCTTCATGGTGATCACGCCGTTGACGCCGAAGGGCATGGACACGCTTGTGCCGCAGCCGCCGCCGAAAGATCAGCAGGTAAATCCTGATCTAGAGAACAAGACCGTCGTCGTCCAGGTGCAGCTCAACAACAAGCTGAAGATCAACAACGAGGACACCAACTGGGACGGCCTGGAGCCGCGCCTGGAAATGATCTTCAAGGAGCGCGCCGAGAAGGTGGCTTTCGTCAAGGGCGATGACGACGTGCTGTTTCAGGAAGTGGCGCGTGCCATCGACCTCATGCGCAGCGCCGGCATCGACAAGGTCGGATTGATCACGGCCAAGATCGAAGCCGGCCAGTAGACGTTCTGCAGTACGCCGGGTGACCGCTCCGCGGTCGCCCCCCGGATGGAATCGCGCCGCCCGCTGGGGCGCCAAAAAATTACGCAGGGATGGTTGCTCCGATGAAGCTCACTGAATGGGTTCGGATAGGCCGCCGCGCAACGGTGTTTGCAGCTCTGGTGCTGTTCGCCATGGGCACGGCGGGTTGCAACAAACTGAAGGCTCGCGACCTCCTCAACAAGGGCGTCGCTTCCTTCAAGGCCGGCCAGTATGACGCGGCCATCGAGCAGTTCAAGCAGGCCAAGGAAGCGGACCCCACGCTGATGAACGCCCGCCTGTACCTGGCCACCGCCTATGCCACCACTTATATTCCGGGGGCGCCGTCGGAGGAGAACGTCAATCGCGGCAAGCAGGCGATCTCCGAATATCAGCAGGTCCTGGATATCAACGCCAACAATCTCAGCGCCATTGACGGCATCGGCTCGATCCTCTTCCAGATGGCCGGCCAGCCCTACGAGCCCAAGAAGTTCGAGGAGTCCAAGAGCTTTCACCAGAAGCACATCCAGATCAAGCCCGACGATCCCGAGCCGTACTACTGGGTCGGGGTGATCGACTGGACCTTGGCCTTCCGCGCCAACGCCGAGATGCGCGCCGCCTACAACCGCGAAAACGTCCGCAAGCAGGTGAAGGACACCGAGCCCCTGCCCCCGGCCGTCCGCCAGGACTACGCCGGCAAGTACGCTTCCCTGGTTGACGAGGGGATCAAGAGCCTGGACCAGGCCAGCAAGCTGCGCCCGGATTATGACGACGCGCTGGCCTACCTCAACCTGCTCTATCGCCGCAAGGCGGACTTGGTGGAAACCGAACAGGAGCGCTCCGCCCTGCTCCAGCAGGCCGACGATCTCGTGGACAAGGTCAAGGAAATCAAACAGAAGAAGCTGGACCAGCAGTCGCAGCAGCAGCCTGCTTCCTGAGGCCCGTCCGGAAACGCAATTTTTCCCCGGGGCGCGAGTTACTGCGCCCCGGTTTCTTTTTCAGCACAGCTTCGCGCTTCGCCGCCTTCGCTTCGACTCTCCCGGCTTCTCGGCGTAGAATAAAAGCAGATGCCCGGACTGCACAATCCGCTGGTCAGTTTCACCCGGGACCGCACCGCGCGGCAGCTGGAGTTGCGTTTCGAAGAGCTGCTGCAGAAGCTGCGTCGGAACCGTCCGGGAGAAGACGCCGAGTTGGTGCGCCGCGCCTACGAGCTGGCCAGCCGCCAGCACAAGTCGCAGACCCGCCAATCCGGCGAGCCCTACCTTTCGCATCCCCTCGAGGTGGCGCACATTCTGGCCGACCTGCGCATGGACGCCACCACCCTGGCGGCGGCCCTGCTGCACGACGTCGTCGAAGACACCAAGCTGCCCCTGGCCAAGCTCGCCGAGCTTTTCGGAGAAGAGACGGCGCGGCTGGTCGAGGGCGTCACCAAGATCAGCCGCCTCGATCTGCTGGCCCCGGAAGCCCGCCAGGCCGAAAACGTCCGCAAGATGCTGCTGGCCATGGTCAACGACGTCCGCGTGGTCCTGGTCAAGTTGGCCGACCGCCTGCACAACATGCGCACCCTGGAGTATCTCGACCCCGAGAAGCAGAAGCGCATCGCCCGCGAGACCCTGGAGCTCTATGCCCCTATCGCCCACCGCCTGGGCATGAGCGTGCTCCGCGGCGAACTGGAAGATTTGGCCTTTCCGCACCTCGAGCCGGACGCCTATCTGGAACTGCAGAAGGAAGTGGCGGAAAAGAGCAAGGCCCACCAGAAATTCCTGGACGAAGTGCAGGACACCATCCGCAAGAAGCTGGTCGCCAGCGGCGTCCCCGCGGAGGTCGAGGGGCGGGTGAAGGGCCTGTACTCGCTGCATCGCAAGAGCCTGCGCCAGCAGCGGCCCCTCGAGCAGATCTACGACTGGCTGGCGGTCCGCGTCCTCACCGATACCGAGCGCAACTGCTATGCGGCGCTCGGCGTCATCCACCAGATCTGGCGGCCGGTGCCCGGGCGCTTCAAGGACTACATCGCCATGCCGCGCCCCAATCTCTACCAGTCCCTGCATACCACGGTGATCCATGGCGGGCAGCCCTTCGAGGTGCAGATCCGCACGCAGGAGATGCACCGCATCGCCGAGGAAGGCGTCGCCGCGCACTGGAAATACAAGGACGGCAAGAGCGCCTCGGGCGCCGACGACCGGCGCATCGGCTGGATGCGCCACTTGCTGGAGTGGACCCAGGACATGCAGGAGCCGGGCGAATTCCTCTCCACGCTGAAGATGGATCTCTCCCCGGTCGAGGTCTACGCCTTCACCCCCAAGGGGCGCGTGCTGGAGTTGCCGCGCGGGGCCACCCCGGTGGATTTTGCCTACACCGTGCACACCGAGATCGGGCACCAGTGCGTGGGCGCCAAGCTCAACGGGCAGATGGTCTCCCTGCGCCACGAGATCGCCAACGGCGACGTCATCGAGATCCTCACCCAGAAGGGGCACACCCCCAGCCGCGAGTGGCTCAGCTTCGTCAAAACCTCGCGCGCCAAGAGCAAGATCCGCCACTGGGTGAGCGTGCAGGAGCGCGCCGAGGCCGTGGACATTGGCCGCCGCCTGCTGGAGAAGGAGGCGCGCCATTTCGGGCGCAGCCTGAAGAAAATCGCCGAAGAAGACCTGGCGCGCGCGGCCTCGGACTGCGGAGCCGGCGGCCGCCCCGAGGATCTCTACGCCGCCGTAGGCTTCGGAAGGTTTTCCGCGCGCCAGGTCATCGCGCGGATTCTCGGCGAACCGCCTCCGGGCGCGGAGCCCGCTGCGGAAGAGACTGCCGCGCCGCTGGTCAAGACCGTCAAGCGCATGCTGGGGATGGACGAGTCGCCGTTGGTCGTGCGCGGCCACGACGACCTGCTGGTTTTTCGCGCCAAATGCTGCAATCCCATTCCCGGCGACGAGATCAGCGGGTACATTACCCGCGGACGCGGCGTGGCCGTGCATAACCGCGCCTGTCCCAACGTGCAGAACCTGCTCTACCAGTCCGAGCGGCGCATCGCCGTGGAGTGGGGCGGCGCCGGAAAAACCACTTTCCCGGTGCAGTTGCTGATCCGCACCAAGGACCGCCCCGGCGTGCTGGCCGAAATCACCTCGGTCATCAGCGCCACGGGCACCAACATCCGCAACCTGGAGAGCCAGCCCGACGGCGTCAATGCCCGCATCGGGGCCAACCTGGACATTTCCGACCGCCGGCAGCTCGAGGGCATCCTCGCGAACATCAAGAAGATCGCGGGCGTGTTCCGTGTCGAGCGCGTCTACCGCGTCTAGGTCCTTCCCGGTATCCCACACAGCACACGGAAATCGCCTCCCCGCTTCCCCCAGGTACAATGAGCCTATGCGGCTACATCTTCTTCTTGGGATACTCGCACTCGGTCTGGCGGGAGGCTGCGGCCGTCATCTCCTCACCGATTACCGCGCCCTGGACCAGGCCGGAATGTTTTACGGCAAGGTGCAGGAGCTGAAGGACCTGAACACCGACGACCTGGAAGTCGCGCAACTCGTGAAGGTCAAGCAGGCCGGGATTTCCGACGACGCCTGCGTCAGCCTGATCCGCATGGCCCATGACCACAAGCACACTTTCGCCAGCGCCGATGCCGTGGTCAATCTGGTCCGCGGCGGCTTCAGCGAACCGGAGATTCTGGACATGGCGCAAACCGATCGCATCGACACTCTGAGCCTCGATGCGGTCACCCTGCGCCTCACCGGCCTCTCCACCTCCTTCGTGCTCCACGTTCTGCAGCGCCGGGCGCAGGGTCTTCCGACGCTGTCCGGCGCGGCCATCGGCCGGCTGAAAAACACGGGCCTTACCGAGAGCCAGATCCTGCAGCGCATCAACGAAGGGATGACCGACGAGCAAGCCGAGCGCGAGAGTGCGGCGCGCGAGCGGGCCCGTAACCAGACCGGCTTCGTCCGCCGCTACCGCCGCCGCCGCTGAGCCCCCCGTGTCCATGAGCACGCCCTCGCGAGTTTTGCTTCCGCTGCCCCTCCGGGCTCGCTACAATCGTCGCAGCGTGCCGCCTCCGTGCCATCGCCGCCTGGTCTTTTCCGCCGTGCTGCTCTTTGCGGCGCTGGGTGCCGGCGCGTGCGCCGTGCCCCTCGGCCCCGGCTATACCGTCGAAAAGCAGACCGTGAACGTACATTTCGTTCCTAGCGGGCCGCGCATCGAAATCACGGGGGAGTTCCGTCTCCTCAACACCGGCACGCAGCCCCTGGCGGCCCTGGAAGTGCTCCTCCCCGAACAACGCTACTTTCACGCCAGCGAATTGCGCTTTGCCCTGGACGGCGCGCCGTTGCCTGGCGCGGTGCGCGTGGAAAACGGCAGCCGCATTGCGCAGTTGACGCTTCCTGCCGCCTGGGGTCTCCGCCAGCGCCACGCCCTGCAGTTCGCCTGTGATCTGCTGCGCCCCGAGGCTGATTCCGCGCAGCTCGATTTCGCCTCCGATGCTTTCTATCTGCCCGCGGAGGACTGGGTCCCGCGTTTGCTCCCGCCTCCGGGACTTTTCGCCAGCGGGGGCGCCGCCCCGGCGCAGTGGGATCTGTCCGTGGGCGTGCCGCAGGGATTTCTCGTGCATGCCAGCGGCGAGGAAGCGGGCCGAGTGCCGGCGGGTGGGGAAGTGCGCGTCCGCTTTGCGCAGCACGCGCGCGATCGTTACCCCTTTGTGACCGCCGGCGCGTACCGGGAGAGCCAGAAGAAGTCCGGCTCGCGTCGCGTGTATTTCTGGACCAGGCAAGCGCAGGACGCCGCCCGGCTGCAGAGCGCGGCGGACTCTCTCGCGCGCGCTTTCGCCGCTTATGACGAAATGTTCGGCGAGCGCGGCAGCGGGCGGCACGTGTGGATCGTGGAGTGCCCCGGAATTTCGGGATGCGCGCGCGGCGCCGCGGAGCATTTGCAGGCCGCGCATCGCCCCGGCGGCATCGCCGAGAGCGCCTTTCTGGATAGCGCCGTTCTCGGCCGCGCGCAGGAGCCGGCGGCGCTGGCGGCGGCCGCGGCGCCGCTGCTGGCCGTGAACTGGCTGGGCTATGGGCAGGATCCCGCCTTGGGGAAGCAGCAGGCTCCGCTTTCCGAGCTGCCCGATTTCGCGGCGAACCTCGGCCGCGAAGCGGTGCAAGGGCCGCAGGCCCGGCAGGAAACCATCCAAGCAGTCCTGGCGGTCCTGCCGCGGCAACCCACGGGGCCGCAAGCGCGGGAACGCGAGCCGGCGCTGGAAAAGAGCCTGCTTTTCTTCTACGCCTTGCAGGATGAATTCGGCAAAGCCGCGCTCAGCCGCGCCCTGCGCCACATGCTCCAGGCGCGGCGCGGCCGCGGCTGCAACCTCAACGATCTGATCGCGGCCCTCGAGCAGGAGACCCATCGCAATGTCGCGGAGTTTGTGCGCCTGTGGATGAAGCACCCGGGCGTACCCGCAGGATTTCGCGCGCGCTATGAAAGCCAGCCCGCATCGGCAGCCATTTTTTCCAAGGAGAGCACACCATGAAAGATGTCGTTCTGACGGACCGCGGACCCAAGCCCATTGGACCCTATTCGCAGGCCAACCGGGCCAACGGATTCATCTTCCTTTCCGGCCAGGTGGCGCTGGACCCCAAGACCGGGGAGATGCTGGCTGGCGATATCAAGCAGCAGACCCAGCGCGTGATGGAAAACCTCAAGGGGATCGTGGAGGCGGCGGGCTCGAAGATGCAGCACATCGTCAAGATCACGGTCTACCTGAAGGACCTGAACGATTTCGAGGCGATGAACGAAGTTTACGGCAAGTACTTTCCGCTGGCCCCGCCGGCGCGCTCCACTGTCCAGGTGGCGCGGTTGCCCAAGGATGCGCTCGTCGAAATCGACGCGATCGCCACGAGCTAGCCAGTCGGCCGGAAGCGGCGCGGAAATGCGCACCGCTGCGGATTCTGCAAAAAAGCCCGCGCGTGGCTGGCACGCGCGGGCTTTTCTTCTAGGATGGCGAAAAGAATTGGAAAAACGTTACGGCCGGCTCGGGCTTTCGAAGATTTCGTGCACGGCGAAGACCGTTAGCCCCGCGCTCGCGGCCAGCAGCAGGATCAAAATGCGATCTTTGGACCGCGCAGCCTTCTGCGGTGAGCCGGCGCCCGCGCCGGAGCCTGCCCCGCGCGGTCCCTGCGCTTCCGGCACGGCCGGAGGGTCCAGGAGCACACGGTAGGAGCCGGCTTCGGGAATCACCTTCATTTCCTCGCCGATGGTGATGGAGAGCGGCCCGCGGCGGCTGGTTATGATCATTTCCTTGGGGCCAACCAGGGTCACTTGCGCCACGGTGGGACTATCGCTCTGCGCGCGAATCCAGGCGTCAGCGGCGCGCAACTCGAAACTGTTGGCGCTGGCTGCGGAAAAGGTCAGTGTGCCGGCCATCAGCGTTGCGGATGGTATCCCCGCTTCGCTCGTCAGCGTGGCGGAACTCGCTGCGCCGAGGTAGATGCGGGCATTGCCCATGCGCGCCTGCATTGCACCCTGCGCATCCGTGCTCAGGCGTTCGCCCCCAAACAGGGTAGTTCCCGCGGAAATGGCCGATTCGTTGCTACGAGCGCGTTCTGCGGCTACTACCGTACCCAGGGCGGTCGAAGGGCTGGCAGGCAAAGAAGGCACGAGCAAAATTACACATACAAAAGCAGTTGCTAGGCCACGCAGGAAAACCACTCTGGCACCTCCGGAGGACTAGGAAGGAGAGTACGAGATTTATAGTACCAAGTCAATGACTTATCTGTGGAAATGTTTTGGGGACTATTAGGAGCAATAATACCTTTGTACTAGTACTTTTGTGGGGGCCCTCCAGTCCCCCACTGCCATGCTTCTGGCCTCCTGGTCCCCACACTGTTACAATGCGGAAGCAGCATGGCTGATTGGAAGCAGATCCAAGCACGCATCCGCCGCGCCCGCACGGGTGCCGACCCCGCTGGCCAACTCGAGAAACTCTACGAGAAGACGCGCGACGCCATGGCTGCGTTCGAACTGGCGCAGCACTTCGAGGCTGCGGGGCAGGCGGCGCAAGCCGCGCGCTGGTTTCGCACGGCTTCCGAAGGCTTCCGCCGGGCCGACTGGAAAAAAAAGGCGGAAGAGGCAGCGGCGCGCCTTGAGGGCGGCGCCGTCACAGAACGACCGCACGAAGCGGAACTGAGCAGCACGGCCGGAGAGGCCGGAGGACAAGTGTTCGAATCCGAAACGAATTTTTCGATCGAAGAACCATTTCCAGGCGGCGCCGCGGAAGCCGAACCGGCAGCCCCATTGAGTGCCGCGAGCGCGGCGGACGAAGGTGGTTCCGCCGAGGGCGGCGCTCCGGCGGAGCGCAAGCGCCGCCGCCGCGGACGCCGCGGTGGACGCAAGCACCGTCGCGGAAGAGAAGCGGCGGCGGTGACCCCGGCAGCGGCGGAAACATTCGCGCGGCCGGCCCGCCCGGAAGCGCTGGAACCCCGCGTGGAACTCCCTGCGGCTGCCCCGGTGATCCGCCGCGTCGAGCATGAGCCTGCGTACATCTCCAGCGGGGAGGCCACCGGACCCGGGCCGCGTGCGCGTTCCGGAGATCCTGCGCTTTCCTCGCGCCTCGCGCACCTGGAGATGCAGTTGCGCCGCCTGCTGGCTAGCCCGCTCTCACGCATGGAGCATGCCGACCGCGCCCCGGCGGGACCCGGCGTGTTTCTGATCACCGACGCCGACCAGACCACCTATTACTACGCGGAGAACTGCGCCACTCTGCGCATCGGTATCGCCAATTTCCTGCGCAGCACCGGCACTTCACGCCGCGGCGAGGAATCGATCAAGGAACGCTTCGCCGATCATCTGGGCGTTCCCGAAGCCCGCGTCAGCAAGTACGTCAACGATCACTGCGTGGTGCGCTGGGTGCAGCTCGATGAAGGCGCTTCCACCTTCGCCCATTTCGTCATTGCCTTGCTGCGTCCCGTGCTCAACGACTAGCCGCTACGGCGGCGTTCCGTGCCCCGTGCCCTGTGGAAGAAAGAACAACCTCTTCCACGGGGCAATTTTTTTATGGGTGCGAATTTTCCCTTCCTGCGCGGCGAAATCACCACGAGGGGCTTGCGGGGAGTGACGGGGCGTGCGGGAGCTATATTGCTTGCCATCGCAGGCGGGTTTCCCCGGGGAAAACCCGCCTGCGCGGCGGCCATCGTGACGCTGCTTCCGACTACGGCTGCTTCTTGGTCTTCTTCTTGGCTGCAGGCGCCTTCGTTTCCGCAGGTGCTTTGACCTTCTCTTTCCCCACACCCTTCTTGCTCAGCAGGGTCAGGGAATCTGCGGCGTTGAACGGGTAGTGCCGGATCGACTCCTGTCCGGTGGTGCTCAGGGTCACGTCCACGCGGCGGTTGTTAGCCAGGACAATGACGTCCAGGTTCTGGAGCAGCTTGCTGCGATCCGCATCCTTCAGATCGGGATTCTCCTCGATCAATTTCTTGACCTCGGGAGCTTGCAGGTTCTCCTCGCTGCCGAAGGACTTGGTCTCGAGGCTGGCCACCGGCACACCCTGTTCCACGAGGAAGCGCTTGGTGCGCTCCACCCGCCGCTCCGACAGGGCCTTGTTGTAGCCTGCGGCCCCGCGCTGGTCGGCGTGGCCGCTGAGGATCAGGTGCGCTTCCGGCTTGAGCGTCAGATATTTCTTGAAGTCCGCGGCCAGCGATGTCAGCGTCTGCTGCTGGCTGGCGAGCAGCCCGCCATCCGGTTTTCTGGCGGTCGGCTGATCGGTGGGGAAGTAGATGCTGTGCAGCGCCAGACGGGCTTCCAGTTGCTTCACCACCGGGGATTCGATCACGCCGGTGATGTGCAGCGTGGCGGTGCGGGTTTCCGCGCCGCCGCAGGCGTTCTTGGCGTTCAAGGTGTAGGTGACGGTCTCATCCACGGCCCCGGGATCCTTCTTCTGCGGCTCCGCGGCGATGCTGCGGTTGCCGCTGGCCCCGACCGCGCCGAAGGGTTCCAGGGCGATGGCGTCGGCGTTGTTCGCCGCCCACGTCAGCGTGGCGCTGCCCTGCTCCACAACCTGGTCGCCCACGCGCTTGTAGTGAATCTCCGCGGGCGTCAGCTCCAGCTTGGCCTGGATGGCGGCATTGACGTTCACGCTCGCGCTAGCCGTTGCCGCGCCGCCGGGCCCGGACGCGGTCAGCGTATAGGTGGTGTTCTGCTTCGGCGCTACAGTCTGTTCGCCGGAGGTGGCCACGGCCCCCACGTTGCTGATTTCCGCGTGCACCGCATCCGTCGAGGACCACTTGAGCTGCGCCGAACTCCCGCAGCTCACTTCGGCTCCGCTGGCGGAGAGTTGCGCCGTCGGCTTGGCCACGGCCACGGTCGTGCTGGCAATGCCCGCCTTGAACCGCGCCACGTCCTTGAGCTGCTCGCCGCGCGGCCAGGCCACGGTCTTGCGCACACCCTTGTGCGCATCGAGCACCACGCGCTGCCCGGCGGGAACGTTCACGGCCCCGGACCAGATTTCCTTGTCGCCCCCGAGGATGGTGACCTGGTGCGTGCCCGGCGGCACCACCAGCTCCTGCTTCCACCACCATTCGTGGTCGAACTCGTCCCCGTGCCCCACGAAGAATTCGGGCGTCTTGCCGTTCAGCAGCACCGCGTTGCGCGCGGCTCCCTCAATGGTCAGGGCGCCCCACGGGCCGGAGACCGTTCCCGGAATGGCTTCCAGCGCGACGTCCAGGGTGCTGGTCTTTCCGGCAGTGATGGTGACGCTGCGCGTGGCCGGCTTGTAGCCGTAGTTGCGCAGCTCCACCTTGTGCTCGCCCGGCGCGAGCTTGATCGAGCCGAGGCTGGCTTCCTTCATGGCCTGGCCGTCCACGAAGACGTAAGCCTCTTTCGGCGTGGCGTGAATTTTGAGTTTGCCGTCCTGGGCAAGAGTGGCGGTGGCGCCTGTCAGCAACAGAGCAAGAGCCATCGCAACGCTAAAGATAAAGCGTTTCGTCCACATCAGCTTCCTCCTAACCAACTTTGCTCGTTCGCATGAGCCCGGGTTCCCGGCAGTGAGGTCAACTGCTTTCTCGTTGCGCTTCGCGGATCCGTCGGAGTTGCACCTGCCGGCTGCAAATATGGATGGATTGCGACGCTGCGGAAACTTTGCCGTCCGAACCGGGAGAGGTTTTGCTGCGCACCAGGCCCAGATGGGGTGGGGCAGTTGCCGCCAGGGAGAGGGGATCCCGTCAGCGAAGATAACACGGTTCGCCTCCGTAAAAAATCATTGATTGGCCACGAGGCTTATTACCGCAAGCCGCGGCGCGGCGGGCCGGGGCGGGACGCGCGGATCGCTGCAGCGCACGCAAACCTCCCGGAGCCGCCTGCGGAAATAGAGGAAAAATGGCCGGAAGGACCTGAAAGTAACCTGGTAAGCACTCCGCGGTTTTCCCCATTGGCTGCCGCAGGCGACCGTTCGACCCCCGATCCCGCCCATTCGCCGCAAGGCGCTGGATTTGCCGCCCGGGAACAGGCAAGCTACGCTGGCTCAAAGACTTAGACCTGGTAGGTCGGGCATGGTAGCCTGACAGGGCCCGTGGGGATTCATCCAGACCACTCTGGGGTTTCCCATTCGCAGGGGATGTAACGGGATCGAAGTTTCGAATGAGTCGACCGCTTTGCGGTCGCTCCAGATAAAGAGAGGGCATAGAAGCATGTCTAAGATCGGCACACAGGTCATGAGGGCTGTGGACGCGGCCGTCTGCAAGGTGGCGGGCCTCACTTTCAACACTGTCCAACTTTTCAACCAGCGCAATCCGAACCCTTCCTTCACTCCCCAGTGGTCGGAGAAGCCGCTGCTCAAGTCCTGGGAAAAATCCAAGCCCACGCTCGGCTGGCCCCGGCAAACCGATTCTCTCTGCCCCGACTGCGTGAAAGAAGCGCGCGACGCCATCATCAACGGCAAGAAGGACTGGCGCGACCTGATGAACGAGAAGGTCGGCGAGATCAAGGCCCAGATCATCGAGCGCGACGGCCAGGTCTGGATGGTCAAGGAATGCCCCATCCACGGCCACTATGAAGACCTGATGGCCTACGATGCCAAGTTCCTCAACTGGATCGAGCAGAACTTCCCCGGCCGCGACATCCCCGCGCACAACGACGAAGACCTGCACAAGCACGGCTCCAGCAACGTGCGCTACGGCCGCGGCGCGGTCCTCACCGTGGACCTCACCAACCGCTGCAACATGATGTGCGACCCCTGCTTCATGGACGCCAACCAGGTCGGCTACGTCCACGAACTCTCCTGGGAAGAGGTCCAGGAAGTCCTGGACAACGCCGTCAAGATCAAGCCCCGCCGCCAGATGTCCGTGCAGTTCTCCGGCGGCGAGCCCACCATGAGCCCGTACTTCCTGGACGCCATCCGCTACTCGCGCAAAGTCGGCTACAATAGCGTGCAGGCCGCCACCAACGGCATCGAGTTCGCCAAGAGCAAGGAGTTCTGCCGCCAGGCTTTCGAAGCCGGGCTGCGCTACGCCTATCTGCAGTTTGACGGCATCGGCAACGACGCCAACAGCCACCGCCAGGTCGGCAATCTCTTCGACGTCAAATTGCGCGCCATCGAAAACATGCACGAGGCGGGCATCGAGATCGTCCTGGTCGTGACCATCGTCAACAACGTCAACAACGACCAGGTCGGCACCATCGTCAAGTTCGCGATGGAGAACCCCAAGAAAATCGCCTTCGTCAGCTTCCAGCCGGTCTCCTTCACCGGCCGCGATGAGGACATCACCCCGGAGCGCCGTCTCCGCCAGCGCTACACCCTCTCGCACCTGGCCAACGACGTCAGCGCCCAGGTGGGCAAGGTCGAGCCCACCCGCGACTGGTTCCCCATCTCCTTCATCTCCACCTTCGCCGGCTTCTCCGACCTGGTGCACGGCCCGGAATCGCAGTGGGGCGCGCTTTCCTGCGGCTGCCACCCCAACTGCGGCGTGGGCACGGCCATCATGATCAACAAGGAGACCAAGGAGTGGGCGCCCGTGCCGCGCTTCCTGGATGCTCCGCAGCTGGTCAAGGACGTCACCGCTATCACCGACGCCGCCCGTGGCAAGAGCCTCTCGAACTTCATGATGGGCCTCGCCCTGCTCAAGAACTACAAGCCCTTCCAGGCCCCCAAGGGCCTCACGCTCATGGATCTTTTCAAGAAGTTCGACAAGACCTGGGCGCTTACCAAGAAGTCCGAGTTCAAGTACGGCAAGACTTCCCCGGATCGTACTTACGAAGACGCTATCAAGCGCCGCCAGAGCGACCCCTGGAATTTCCTGTTCATCGCCGGAATGTGGTTCCAGGATCTCTTCAACTACGACTTCCGCCGCACCGAAATGTGCATCATTCCCTACGGCACGCAGCAGGGCGAAATCTCCTTCTGCGCCTACAACACCGGCATCGGCTGGCGCAAGATCATCGAGAACA
>JAIQEV010000096.1 GCA_020073585.1 Terriglobia bacterium | reverse complement strand
TCACTTCGAGGGCGCGGGAGACGAAGTCCACGCAGGTGTTGCAGGAGATGCACGGGCGGACATCGCCGGGGCGGCCCTCTTCGGCTTTCTTGGCCCAGTCGGGATCGGCGATCAGGCCGCGGCCCACGGCCACCATGTCGGCCTGGCCCGCGGCGAGGATTTTTTCGGCGAGGTCCGCGGAGTGGATGCGGCCGACGGCGATCACCGGGACGCTGACGGCTTGCTTGATCCGCGCGGCGTCGCCGGCGAGGAGACCCACGGGCATGAACATGGGGGCCATGATGTACTTGAGGGTCTGCCAGTTGCCCGCGGAGACGCTGATGGAGGCGGCGCCGAATTCGACCAGCTTCCGGGAAACGCCGGCGGAGTCGGCGAGGGTCAGGCCGCCGGGAACGTACTCGCAGCCGGAGATGCGGAACTGGATGGGAAAGCGCTCGCCGCAGACCTGGCGGATGCCCTGAATGATCTCCCTGGGGAAGCGCAGGCGGCGGTCGGCGTCGCCGCCGTATTCGTCGTCGCGATGGTTGGAAAGGGGGGAGATAAATTCGCAGACGAGATAGCCGTGCGCGCCGTGGATTTCGATGAACTCGAAGCCGGCCTGCTGTCCGCGGCGGGCGGCGGAGACGAATTCATCGACGACGTAGCGGATGTCGTCCTTATTCAGGACGCGGGGCAGGGGGCCGCGCTCGGAGATGGCGATGGGGCTGGGGGCCACGGGCTTGCCGAGAGTGGTCTGGCGGCCCATGTGATTGAGCTGCAGGCCGATGGTGGAGCCGAAGGGCTTGACGACGTCCACGACGCGGGCCAGGCCGGGGATGAATTTATCGTCGAAGAGATTGAGCTCCGGGCCGACGCCGAGGACGTCAGGGTCCACGATGCAGTTTTCGACGACGATCATGCCCACGCCGCCGGCGGCGCGCTGTTTGTAGTAGTTCACCACGCGGTCGGAGACGCTGCCGTCGGGATGGCAATAGCCCATGCCCATGGGGGGCATGACCACGCGGTTTTTCACGCGCAGGCCGGCAAACGAAATGGGCTCGAAAAGTTTCAACTTTTTCCTTACTTCCTCAGCATGCCTTCAATGTCGATGCGCTCGCGCAGCGTGCGCAGCTCTTCTTCGGTCGGGCCTTCGGTCACGGGCACGTCTTTCGGGATGAGCAGCTCGAAACCGGTGTTGTCAACGACCTGCGGCACGGTGACGCCGGGGTGCACGCTCTTCAGGCGCATGCGCTTGGACGTTTCGTCGAAATCCATGATGCACAGCGGAGTGATGCAATAGACGGGGCCGCTGCCGGGGATGCCGAGCTTGGAGCGGCCGTCAGCGCCGCCCTGGCCCCAGCCCACGGTGGAGATGAAATCGCACTTGTCCACGAAGATGCGCTTGTCGTGGGACTGCACGAAGAGGTAGTAGCGGTCGACGTAGTGGGCCATGGAGAGAGTGCCCACGGCGCCAGGGCCGCGGAAATCGAGATGCTTGTAGTCCTTGCCGACGCCGATGAGGTTGGAGTTGCCGAACTTGTCGATTTGCAATCCGCCGACGACGAAGGTGTCGGAGACGAGGCGCGGATCTTCCTGGAAATCGTCGTGGAGGATGAAGCCCTCGGCCCACTTCGCGGGGCGGTAGTCGTAGACGGTGTAGAAGGGCTCCATGCGCGGCTCTTTGAGCAGGCTGGTGAAGGTCATCACCACGTAGAGGCGGACGTTGGGGCAGCGGGTGAGGTGAGCGAGGAGAATGCCGGCGCGGGGGACGTGCAGGCCGGCGCCGACGGCGACGCGCTCGCCGTCGCGCACCTGGCGGGAGACAAACGTGGCCAGCAGTTCCTTGATGGTGAAGTCCTTCGCCAGTGTGGTGTTTCCCGCCAAGGCCGCTTCCCTTCTCAGTACTCGTGCAGCGAAATCAGCCGCCGGATGCCGATCGTTTCCAGATAATCCTCGTGCGTCTTGGGCTTGAGGATGTATTTCTCGAGATAGGCATTGATGGGCCCGCGATCGCCCTTTTTGGCGAAGGCGTTGCCGGCGTCCACGTACTCGCGGATGTGCCCGGCGTCCTCGATGTAATAGCCGGGAGCGGCGAAGGGGTGCGAGCCGTAGGGAGCGCGCACGACGGCGTCCACGCCGACGAGCGAGGTGGTCAGGGGATTCTTGCGCACTTCCTCGTTGGGGATGATGCGCTCGACCTGGGCGATGGTCTTGTCCGCGGCGCGCCACATGGCGCGGTCGCCGAAGCCGGTGCCGATATGCTGGACGTTGCCGAAGGCGTCGGAGTGCGCGGCGTAAATGATGGCCAGGTCGGGCTTGATGGCCGGGATGGCCAGCATGGGCTCGCCGCTGACCGGATCGTTATAGAGCTTAATCTCGGGATTGATCTCCGGGAAGGAGGTGCCGATGCCGGCCTTCCAGGGAGTGGAGGGCAGACGCTGGGCGGCGGCGCGCAGGGCGCAGTAGAACATGCCTTCGTCGCATTCGAAAATGTCGAGTTCACCGCGCTGCGCGGCGATGCGGAAGAAGGGCGCGACCGGGCAGTAGTGCTCGCCGCCCATGTAAGTGGTGACGAGCTTCTTGACGCAGCCGGCGGCGATGAGCAGGTCGAGATCCAAGCCGCCGGAAGCCGCACCGACGACGGTGAGGTTCTTGATGCCGCGGCGGATGAGCTGGCGGACGAGCGCCATGGGGTGGCTGGAATTGATGAAGCCGCCGATGGCGATGGTCATGCCGTCGCGGAAGAGGGCCGCGGCGGCATGTTCGTCGAGCACCAGGCTTTTGCGTTCGGGGAGCATCAGTCGTGCCACGAGTCCTTGAATTCGGGAATGCGCCGGCCGAGATATTTTTCGACGCAGGTCAGGCCGGCGCGGGCCGCGCGGTCCACGCCGATGCCGCGCGAGCGGAAAGTTTCCGAGGCGAAGTACAGGCCGTCCACGCCGGGAGCGGTGTAGTCGGGGCGGAAGACGCCGACCAGGCCGGGCTTCTGGAAGACGCCGAAGGCCGGATTGGCGACGAGATGGCGGCGCTTCCAGATGATGTTCTGCTTGGTGAAAAGCTTGGGGTAGAAGGTGGCGAGGTCCTTCTCGATATCGTTGAATTTCTGCTCGTACCACTCCTGGGAGCGGGTGCCCTGGAAGGCGAAGCCGCAGTTGTAGAGGTGCGTGCCTTCCGGAGCGACCGAGGGGTCGTAGCCGGTGGCGAGAAAGGCCCAGCCGGGCAGGCGGCTGTGCGGGGCGTCGAACCACAGAGCCAGCTCGGTGGGATGGATGCCGGTGAAGATGGGCTCGCGGCAGGCGACGTACATGCCGGCCCAGCAGACTTTGTAGGCGTCCTGGGCCAGGGTGCGGATCTGGGTAACGTACCAGTCGGGCAGATCCTTCTCGCGGACAACGCTGAGGACGTTCCACACCGGAAGGGTGGAGATGACGGCATCGCACTCGATGGTGTCCCAGTTGAAGGCTTCGGTCATCATGGCCGGGGCGCCGCGCTCGATCATGACGCCCTTGACGCGACCCTGTTCGATAATCACGCGCTGCGCGGTGGTTTCCATCAGCAGCTCGCCGCCGTGGCGCTTGAGGCCGTCGGCGAGCTGATTGAACATGCCGTGCCAGCCGCCCACGGGCCAGCAGGAGTAGCCGGCGATGCGCTTGTGCATGTAGTGCATCTTGCGGACGTAGAGGTTGTCGCTGGCGGAGTGGTCCCACCAGTTTTCGGTGAGGCATTCGGCCATGGCCACGTATTCGAAGAGGGCGATGACGCCTTCGCTGCTGGTGTGCTGCCGCAGCCAGGTGCGCAGGGGGAGATGATCGAACTTGTCGAACTCGCTCCACTCGGTGTCGCAGAGGATCTTGATGACTTTTTTCAGCTCGTTCTTGTCGGTGGAATAGAGCTGCTGGATGGCTTTCCAGCCGCCTTCGTGCCAGATGGGCATGCCCTGGCTGGTGAGGCCGTGCTCGAGCTTGCCGCCGACGTAGTCAATGATCCTGGTGATGCCGAAGCCGTCGTCCTCGAGGAGGTGGCCGCCGAGATTGAGGCGGTAACCTTCGAAGGGCACGGCCATGCCGCGTCCGCCGAGATGCTTGTCGCGGTCGAGGACCAGGACTTTCTTGCCCTGCCTGGCGAGCAAGGCGCCCGCCGCGAGTCCGGCGGCGCCTGCGCCCAGAACCACTACGTCGTATTTCGCCATACGGCGGTTCTCTCCCGAGGCTCGCGCGCTATTCGCGGCGCAAGCCGAGCGTGTACTCCGCAATCAAAGCCTTGTGCAACTGGTTCTGCCCTTCGACGATCTGGAAAACCTTGGCGTCGCGGAAATAGCGGCTGACGGGATATTCGCCGGAGCAGCCGTAAGCGCCGTGAATCTGCACGGCGTGCGTGGCGGCCAGCATGGCGGCGTCCGAGGCGGCCATCTTGGCGATGCTGGCGTCCTTGCGGGCCTGCGTTGCGCCGTGGTCCTTGACCCAGGCCAGGCGGTAGGTGAGCAGGCGCGCGCCCTCGATGGCGGTGACCATGTCGGTGATCATGGACTGCACCAACTGGAATTTGCCGATGGGCTCGCCGAAGACGATGCGCTCCTTGGCGTACTTCACGGATTCGTCGAGGCAGGCCTGCGCGAGGCCCAGGGCGCGGGCGGCCACGCCCAGGCGGCCGTTTTCCACGGCGCACATGGCCACGTGCATGCCCTGGCGCTCTTCGCCGACGAGATTTTTTGCCGGGACGCGGCAGTCCTCGAGGATGACGTCGCCGGTGGTGAGGGGCTTGAAGCCGAGCTTGTGCTGGTAGGGCTTGAAGGTCATGCCCGGGGTGTTGCGGTCGATGAGAAAGGCGCAGATGCCCTTGCGGGGATTTTCGCGGTCGAGGGTGGCGAAAGTAAGCACCCATTCGGCGACGTCGAGAAAACTGATCCAGGCCTTGGCGCCGTTGAGAATGTAGTGATCGCCATCGCGGCGGCAGGTGGTTTCCATGGCGGCCACGTCGGTGCCGGAGTGCGGCTCGGTGACGCCGGTGGCGGCGAAAACTTTGCCCTCGGCGAGAGGCTTCAGGTATTTCTGCTTCTGCTCCTCGGTGCCGAAACGCAGGATGGCCGAGCCGGCCAGGCCGCTGGGAAAGGAGAGGGCGCAGCCGACGCAGTGGCAGAAGCGGGAGATCTCCTCGAGGATGATGGTCTGGGTGGTGAAGTCGATGCCGGCGCCGCCGTATTCCGGGGGCACGACGCCGCCCATCCAGCCGAGCGCGGCGGCCTTCTGGATGATGGCTTTGGGGAAACGCCCCTCGGCGTCGTAAGCGGCCACATGGGGCGCGATTTCCTTGCGGGCAAAGTCGCGCACGGCCTTGCGGATCTGCTGCTGTTCGTCGCTAAAAGAAAAGTCCACGGTGCACCAATTCAAACAACCGTTTGGTGAGCTGCAGTCTAACAAACTCGCCCGGCGGCGTCAATTTTCTCTTTGCCGGAAGGGGGCCTAGGTAATTACCTCAAAACCGGCGATATCCCGGATGGCGGCGGAGCGCGCCGGGTTCCACAGGACTTTAACACGCGCGCCCACGCGCAGATCCGCATCCTGCGCGGCACGAACGAGATGCACGAGGCGGGTCTCCGCGCCGTCGAGCTTGACGAGGCCGAAGACCACGCGCGCGCCGGCTTCGGGCAGCTCGGCCATGGCACGGGGCACGACGGCGAAGGATTCGAGGACGCCGGTGCCGGGCAGTTCGGTCCATTCGTCCGCGGGTTTCCAGGCGCGGCCGCAAAAGGAGAGCGGGGGAATGGTCTTGCGGGCTTCGCCGGGGACGCCGGAGGCGAGGAGCTGGGCGCCGCGCAGGCCTTCGAGGAAGCGCAGCAGGGCCGGCCCCGGGGTGTACTGAAAAGGGATGTCGATCTTCTGTTTGACGATCCAGTGCGCTTCGCTCATGGGGTCGTTTACTCCAGCAACCGGAAATGCTTGATGTCCAGCATGGTGCCCTGGCGCTCGGGGCGGAAGACGGCCTTGACGCGCTTGCCGACGGCGAGCTTTTTCGGGTCGGTCTCTTCGAGAAAGTGGTAGAGGGCGGTGGAAGCGCCGTCGAGACGGATGATGGCGAAGCCGTAGGGGACGGGGCGCTGCTCGCCGGTCATGGGGTCGATGAAGGGGACGTTGACCACGGTGCAGCCGACGATCACGCCTTCGTCGCTGACCTCGACCCACTCGGCGGTCTTCGCGGCGCAGATGCCGCAGACCGGGCGCGGGGGAATATAGACGCGCTGGCAGGACGGGCAGCGGACGCCCCAGATGCGCCCGGTGTCGCGCAGCTCGCGGAAGAAGCGGGTGGCGAAATACCCGGCGGCATATTCGTATTCGACGTTGAGGCGCCAGGGCACTTTCAGCCCGTCGTCTTTTTTCTTTTCCGGCTTGCCAGTTTTTTCCGCCACGACAGTTCCTCGTTACTCGCGCGCCAGAATGAGCGCGTCGGTCCAGGCGTTTCCGCCATAGCCGGTGGCCAGGGCCAGCCTGGCGTTGGGGATTTGCCGCTTCCCTGCCCGGCCCATGATCTGCAGAGCGGCTTCGGCGACGCGGATCATCGCGGTGGCGCCGATGCAATTAGTGGCCAGGACGCCGCCGGAGGGATTGACCGGCAGCGCGCCGTCCATGGTGGTGACGCCCTGATCAATGAGCTTGCCGGCCTGGCCGGGCTGGCAGAAACCGAGGTTTTCATACATGGCCAGCTCGGCGTAGGTGGCGACTTCGTAGATTTCGGCGACGTCGAGATCCTTGACGGGATCGCTGATGCCGCAGGCTTTGTAGACGCGCTGCGAGGCGGCGCGCTGGCTGCGCATGTCGGCGAGACGCTTGGGGCTGTCGCCCATGTATTGCTGATCGTGGGCGGTGGCTACGGCCTTGATCCAGGCGGGCTGGCGGGCGAGCTTCTTGGCTTTGGATTCCTCGGCGAGGACCAGGGCGCAGGCGCCGTCGGATTGCGGGCAGAAATCGAGGCGGCGCACGGGATAGGCGAGGTAGGGCGAGGCGAGGACCTCCTCGACGGTGAGGTTGGGCATCTGCAGGTGGGCGTATTCGTTGTTGCAGGCGTTGCGGCGGGATTTTACGGCGATTTTCGCGGCGTGCTCTTCGGTAACGCCGCTCTCGTGCACGTAGGTGGAGGCCATGACGGCGAAGTTGCCGATGGCGCCGGCCATCATGGTGCGTTCCCAGAGGGGGTCGCCGACGGTGGTGATGGCGGTCTGGGTGTGGCCTTCGGACTGCTTTTCGAAGCCGACGGCGAGGATGGTGTCGTACATGCCGGAGGCGGCGAAGTAATAGGCGGCGATGGCGGTGCTGGCGCCGACGGTGCCGCCGGTGTTGAACTTCATGGCCGGCTTGCCGAGGCCGCCCCAGCCTTCGACGCTCCAGAGTTCGGGGAGCAGGAAGCCTTCGAAGGGCTCCATGTTGCCGAGCATGACGGCGTCAATGTCCTGCATGCGCAGGCCGGCATCGTCGAGGGCGCGGGTGACGGCTTCGGTGATCAACTCGCGGAGGTTGACGTCCGTGCGCTTGGCGACGTGTTTGGTCTGGCCGGTGGCGACAATGGCGACTTTACGCGGCATCGTGGAATATCCTCGATACGTGTGACCGCGAAGCGGTCAACGATAAGTGTGACCGCAAAGCGGTCAACGATAAGTGTGACCGCAAAGCGGTCAACGATAAGTGTGACCGCAAAGCGGTCAACGATAAGTGTGACCGCAAAGCGGTCAACGATAAGTGTGACCGCAAAGCGGTCAACGATAAGTGTGACCGCGAAGCGGTCAACATGCCTGTGCGGACGCTTCGCGCCGCAGCACAACAACCGTGTGACTCTGCCCGCAGATTCCGCTGGCGCCGTGGGCCAAGCCGGCGCTGGCGCCCGGCACCTGGTGCGCACCGGCGGCGGCGGTGAGCTGGAGATGGACTTCGGCGACGCGCGCGAGGCCCGCGACGCAAGTGGGGTTGCCGGCCAGCGCGCCACCCGAAGGATTCACGGGGAACTTGCCGCCGAGATCGAATTCGCCGGCGGCGAGACGCGCGTGGGCGCGCTGGCCGCCGGCGAAGTGCAGGGCGTCCAGATAGAGCAGCTCTTCGTGGGCGTAGCGCGCGGAGAGCTCCGCGACGTGCAGCTCGTCGAGCGGGTGGCGGATGCCGGCGGCGGCGAAGGCGCGCTGCGCGGCGGTTTGCAGCGCGGCGGCTTCGGCGAGCTCGCGGCCGGTCCAGTAGGCGTCGGTGGAGGCGCCCATGCCGGCGATCCAGCTCACCGGGCGCGCGGATTTCCTGGCGCGCGCGGGATTGCCGAGGAGGATGGCGCAAGCGCCGTCGGTGATGGGACCGGCAAGAAGATCGCGGAGCGGGGCGACGACCACGGGCGAATGGAGAATTTGCGCGGCGGAAAATTCGCCGCTGCGGCGGGCCAGCGGATTTTTCATGGCGTTGCGGTGGTTCTTGCGGGAGACCGCCGCGAGGTCGTTTTCACCGGCGCCGGAGACGCTCAGGAAGCGCTGGGCCTGCAGCGCGGCGGCGATGTGCTCGTCGAGGCCCAGGGGCCGCTCCACGTAGGGATCGAACATGCTGCCAGTGATCTGGTGGAACTGGCCTTCGGACTCCTTGCAGTGGGCGACGACGAGGGTGAGGTCGTAGGCGCCGGCGAGGATGCGCGCCGCGCCGTAGAGCAGCGCCTGGATGCCGTCGCCGGCGACTTTGCACTCGGAATGGAGATAGCCGCCGGCGACTTCGTTGATGGCCATGCCAGAGATGGTCCGGCCGTCGAAGAGATCCTGGGAGGCGCTGACGATGCTCTCGATTTCCTTGAGAGCCACGCCGGTCTCGGTGAGGAGCTGGTCCACGACTTCGTGCACCAGCTCGTTGTAGGTCTGGTGGGCCTTGCGGGCCTCGTAGCGGGTCTGCACCGCGCCGAGGATGGCCACTTGCTCAGGAGGGCGCAAGGTCACTTCCCCGTCCATTTCGGCTTGCGCTTTTC
>JAIQEV010000095.1 GCA_020073585.1 Terriglobia bacterium | reverse complement strand
TCCGCTCCAGCCCCGCGTACCGCCGCGCCGTCTCCTGCTGGAACAGTTTCCCCGCCGCCGACAGCAGCACGATCGCCGTCCGCGGATCGCGCGGCACGCGCTGCGCCGCGTCCCCCACCCCGTGCCCCAGCAGCGACTCCACCGCCTCGAACAGCGGCTCCGGCTTCAGCACCATCCCGGCGCCGCCCCCGAACGGGCGGTCATCCACCGTGCGGTGCCGGTCGTGCGTGAACTCCCGCAGGTCCTGCACCTGAATCTGCACGAGCCCCGCCTCGCGCGCCCGCCGCACAATCCCGTAATCCAGCGGCCCCGCGAAAAACTCCGGAAATATCGTGATCAGGTCAAAGCGCATTCTGTCGTGAGTCTAACGCACCTTTGTCTAAGGTGGTCATTTCAAGTGCCGCAGGCCGGTTTCATTGGCCCGCGGAGCCGCGGAATCTCTCTGCGATTTCAGCGCTGCCGTGACACCTGCGGGTTTATTCGCCCAAATTCAGTTCCCGCAGCCCTTCGGGAAGCACCACTTCAATGCGTCGCGCGGCGGTGTCAATCCGCGTGCAAATATCTTCGGCCATTGGAATCAGCAGCTCCCCCCGCGCGGTGTCCACCACCAGCAGCGGCGTCCCGGAGCCGAACTGCACGTCGCGCACCGTTCCCAGCGGCTCCCCGCCAGGGGCTTCCGCATGCGCCCCCTTGCCGCGGGCCGTCTCCACCACCGCGCAGCCCACCAGGTCGCTGACGTAGTACCGCCCCGCCTCCAGCGGCGCGCGCTCCGCGAGCGGCAACTGCACCTCCAGCCCGCGGTATTTCTCCGCGTCATTCATGGAGTTGCAGCCCTCGAAATGAAAGATCGCCCGCTCCCCGTGCAGCCAGCAGCGCCGCAGCGCCGCCTTGCGCCGCGCGCTCCGCCCGTCGTACAGAAACACTTCGCGCAGCTTCGTCAGCCGTTCGGGAAAGTCGGTGAGGATCTCCGCGGAAACTTCGCCTTTGATGCCCCGCGGCCGCAGTATCCGCGCCAGCGTTACGTACTCTTCGCCCGGGGGTGCCACGCGTCCCGGCACTACTCGAGAATCTCGAGCGTCAGCCGCTTGTGCAGCTTCATCCCCGAGGCGCCGAGGATCGTGCGCATGGCCTTGGCCGTGCGCCCCTGCCGCCCGATGACCTTGCCCAGGTCGTCCGGGTGCACGTGCAGCTCCAGCACCGTCGTCTGTTCGCCTTCGATGGCCTTCACTTGCACGTCGTCGGGATGGTCCACCAGCGCTTTGGCGATCGCCTCGACCAGTTCTTTCATCGGGCACCTCCGCGCGAGCTGGAAATAGGAGAACTCGAGCGTTGCATCCCGGCCTTGGCCGGGACACGAGCAGTCTTGGGTTTTTCCGTCAGGCGATGTCTTACGCGATCTTCTGCAGGCGGAGGAAGCTGCGGACCGTGTCGCTCGGCTGTGCGCCGTGCTCCAGCCAGTACTTGATGCGCTCTGCATTCAATTTGATCTCCGCGGGCTTCTTCAGCGGATCGTACGTGCCCACCGCGTCCACCGTGCGCCCGTCGCGCGAGCGGGTCCGCTCGATCACCACCACGCGGTAAAACGCCTTCTTCTTCTTGCCTATTCTTGCCAAGCGAATCGTCAGCACAGTCTTCTACTCCTCCTGGAGCCCCTTAGTATAGCCCATTTCCCCCTTTTTCGCCCCCTCACTCCCCCGCCGCGTGCAGCCGGTGCGCATCCCCCGCCGGGGCGTCGCCCACCTCATGCGGCCGCCCCGCCACCATGTACACCAGCCCGCTCAGCAGCACGATCACCGTCGTCAGGATCATCCCGTAATTGCGGTACCACGGATCCTCCGGGCTGCGCGGCCACACCATGTTCACGATCGCCGAGAGCCCGTACACCAGCGCCATGATATTCACCGGCCACGCCCACATCCCCAGCCGGAACGCCCCCGCCGGCCGCCAGCCCTTCGACCGCGCCACCAGCGCCCCCAGCACCACCATCTGGAACGCCACGTAAATCCCCGCCGAGCCGAACACGATAATCGTCCGCACCGCGTCTTCCAGGAACAGTCCCGCCACCGCAATCAGCCCCGGAAAGATTCCCGCCGCCAGCAGCGCCACCACCGGCATGCGCGTGCGCGGAGAAAGCCGGCTCAAGTGCGCGCTCCCGAAGATCATCTTGTCCCGCGCGTAGGCGAACAGCAGCCGGCTCGTCGCCGCCTGCAAGCTCAGCAGGCACGAGAAAAACGACACCAGCACCACTCCGATCACCACCCGCAGCCCGGTCTCCCCCACCGCCGCGCGCAGCGCCGTCGTCACCGGGTCCGCATCCTTCCCGCTGACCGCCGCGCCCATGTCCGGCACCGCCAGCACCAGCGCCAGGCACACCAAAATCGCCGCGCCCCCGCCGATGTAAATCGTCATGCGCATGGCCTTGGGAATCGCCCGCCCCGGGTCCGGCGTCTCCTCGGCCACGTCCCCGCACGCTTCGAATCCGTAGTACGCGAACATCGCCGCCACGCTCGACGCCAGAAACGCCGGCAAGTAGTGTCCGTTCACCCCTAAATGAAACGTCTGAAAAAACACGTGAAAACTCTGATGCCGCGCGAACACCAGCAAATAACTCCCCACCACGATCGCTCCCAGCAGTTCGCAGATGAACCCGAACATGGCCACCCGCCCCAGCAGCCGCGTCCCGCTCACGTTCAGCAGCGTGGTGCCCGCGATCATCGCCACTGCCGTCCAGATCCCCGCCGCGTGCGACATGCTCAGCCCCAGCATCTGCGCCAGATACGGCGCGCCGCCCACCGCCACCGCCGCGATCGTCGTGCACAGCGCCCACAGGTACACCCACCCCGCCATCCACGCCCAGCGCTTGCCCACCAGCCGCCGCGCCCACGGATACAGCCCCCCGGAGATCGGGAACTGCGACACGATCTCCCCGAACACCAGGCACACCAGCCACTGCCCGATGCCCACCAGCACGTAGCTCCACATCATCGGCGGCCCGCCCGCCACGATCGCCAGCGCGAACACCGTGTACACCCCCACCACCGGCGAAAGATAGGTGAACCCCAGCGAAAAGTTCTGCCACAGGCTCATCGAGCGGTCGAAATTCGACGTGTACCCCAGCGCCTTCAGTTGCTCGCTATCCTGCGTGTGCCCCTGCCCGGTTCGTTCGCTCAATTTTTTTCACCCGTCATGAAAATACTATTCCGGAAAAGCCCCCAGCCGGCCCTTCCGCTCTTCTATGATTGCCTGCAAACCCTGCGTTGACCGCTTCGCGGTCACAGAAATAGTTGACCGCTTGGCGGTCACGGAATTGATAGACAATACCATTCCCGCCGCCCAGCGCCGAGCCCGGAAATCGGCGCTGCGCCCTCCCCGCCGCGCCTGCGCGAAATCCCGTCCGGAATGTTCAACGCCGTCGGTTGCGAAACGTGGCGGTGCGCGCGTTCGTCGCGGAAAAACTTCCGGCCCTGCGGCCATTCGACACCGCCGTCATCGCCAACAACCACTACGCCGGCCACCGTCCGCCTCTTCCAGCAACTCTGGGAAAACTCCCCCCACTGATCGTCTCCTCCCGCTATAGCCGCCCTCTTCAGATAAGCGCGTTTATCAGGCATGTGGCTTGCACGTAGACGGGCCTGGAGGGCAAAGAGATGTACCTGCCCGTTATTTGGACTTCCTGCCAGTTTCCTCTGCCAGTGCGAAGTTGTAGATTGAAGCTGTCCCAGTCCAAGGTGGGCAGATGAGCGATTTTAGCTCTTGGATTCAAAGCAATTGGTATGCCCTGGCAAACCTCCTTACTCAGCTTGCTTTCTTGACCGCGGGTGTTTGGTTTGCGCGCAATATGCTGAGAACTATGAGAGCCTCCCAGGAGCAAGTTGGGGCGCTGCTGAAATTGTCAATTACGGGCGTAACTAGCGAGCGACACTTGTCGAGTGCCAGCGCCAAGCGGTCCCTGGCAGATGCGAGCCTGTATTGGCTCGTGCCCTCGGAAACCGAGACCGCTAGCCTGCCCCAGCCCCGAGAAAGTGGCCCGAGTCGATTCGCAGTTGCCCGGCGTAAAGTGGTTCTTTGGTTGCAATCACCGATGAACAGCACAGAGGTGGCCCCCTGGCGTCGAATCATCAGGTGGCTTCACGCCCCAGCCGGGAGCTGACCAGAGCAAGACAGGACCCTCAGCAATGAGCTCGCAGCGTTAATCAGGACTTAGGCGAGACCTGACGGGCGCTAACCAAACAAATCGACCGATTTCTGGAAAAGAGGACTAGGATTTTTCTTCAATCAAAGAGAACATGCTGCGAATCCTGAAAATTGCAGTCCTCTGCATCTTGTCTGCCGAACTGTGCGCTGAGCCCTCATTCACGAGACCATCGCAGGACAGCAAGCGTCAAAGGAAGCGGTTGTTATTTCTTTCGTGACCCGGTAAGCGCCGTTCGGGGTAGCCCATGCTATCATCCCATCCGCTGTTGCCGAATTCTGACATGGAACCGGCAGTCCCTTCGTGCCCACGCGCAGAAGTTTCCGCGTGTGCTGGGCTTTCTCTCGTAGCCCGAAGGCTAGGAATGGAGGCAGTGATGAACCCGTCAGGCAAATTTCTCTCAAGGTGCTGGATTTACCCGGCGACGGCATTCGTGCTGCTCGCTGCATCTGCATGTAATTCCGGGCCGTCGCCGAAAAAGACGAAAGAGAAGCCCACAGAACAGAATTCCGCGTCGGCAGCGCAAGACACCACTGGTCCTGGCATTGACCTCAATTGCATCGTTGATCGTATTCAGAATCCGCCAGAAGCGTTCCACTATTCCTATAAGAAAGATGGGGCCAATTCCGTAGACGAGGAAGCGGATGTCACCTCACAGACCATAGATGGCACCTTCAAGAACAAGGACATTTCTCGCGCGTTTCACGGCGTGCGCTCCGACAAGGATAGCTGGCAAACGGCGTGGATGAGCTTGATGGGGATTTCGGGAATGTCCAGTACGGTCGCGCTAGTGAATCATAGCTCCGCGATGGTCCGCGAAGGCACCGAAAAAGTGAACGGCTACGACGCGATCCGGTACTCCATCGACACGGCGCGAGGTTCGGGTGCCGAAACCGCCCTCTATCGCAGCACGCTGGGATCCGGTGGCTTCGAAAAAGGAACCGTTTGGGTCACCTCGCAGGGCTGCCCCGTGAAATTCTCCCTCGACTCCGAAATGCACCTCAACGATGGCAGCGTCCAGAAGGTTCACTACGAAGAAGCGATGATAAAAAAATGAGCCTGTGCCCCGTGTCTTGCTCTTGCTCCTTCGAGAGGTACCACATTTGGCCTGTGCAAAGCGTGGAGCGTCCCTCGCCGAAACCGACAATTTCCGCGCCAAATGTGCAATATTCGGCAGCAGCTTCCTTGCCGCAGGCTGCCTCCGCGTAGCTCCTCCATCAGCACTGTTTGAGTCTATTCTCCCCTCGACAGGAGTCTCGAGTGCTTGATAAGTCGGGCTATCGGAAACTGGCCCGCTACCCCAACCGCCCTCTATTGACAGCCGGTGACGCCCTTCCCTAGACTTGCCTTTCCGGCGCACTCTGTCGCCTGTGGACCGTGACTTTTCCGTTCCGTTCGTCTTTAGCTGCCACTCCTTTAGCTGTCTAGTTGGCCGCTTCGTGGTCACGCATATCAATGAGCGAGTAGGCTGGCGGCCAGGCCCGGCAATCGCAGCGCAGCACTAGCCGAGCAAAGCCGAGAAGATTTTCCAGCCCGGCCGCGATTCCCCAAGGATCGTGGCCCTTTTTGTTTTCCCGGAGAGTTCTCTCGGTGGAGACCGCAGGCAGTCTCTCGAACAGGCAGGCGACTCGCAGCGTTCATTGAGCGCCGTCATTTAGCGTGACATTTTGTGGAACAGCGTCATTCCGAACGGAGTCCGCGGAGTGAGGAATCTCTCTTCGATTTCAGATAGACTCCTTGACTCCGCGGGAAATGCAATAATGCCCGGAGAGGAACCCATGCCGGTGTCACTCGCACGATGGCGCGGCCAGATCGACGCAATTGACCGCAAGCTGCTCCAGCTTCTGAACCAGCGCGTCCAGCTGGCCCTCGAGCTCGGCCGCAGAAAGCGCGCCGCCGGCATCGCCCTCCGCGATCCCCGCCGCGAAGCCGCCATCCTCGCCCGCATGCGCGACCGCAACCCCGGCCCGCTCCCGGCCGCCGCCGTCCAGCGCCTCTTCCGCGCCATCCTCGCCGAATCCCGCCGCGTCGCAGCGCGCGCCTTCGCCAGGCCCCGCGCCGCCGGAAAGCGGGCCCGCGCATGAGCGCCGCGCCCCTCCTCCCCGCCGGCTCCCGTGTCGCTTTTCAGGGCGAGCCGGGCGCCTTCAGCGAAGAAGCCGCCCTCCGCCTGCTCGGCCCGGCCATCCTCACCGTGCCGCGCCCCACTTTCGAAGCGCTCTTCTCCGCCATCGGCGACGGCGCCGCCGACGCCCTCCTCGCCCCCGTCGAAAACAGCCTCGCCGGCTCCGTCGTCCGCGTCTATGACCTGCTGGTCGAGAGCGGCCTGACCATCGTCGCCGAAACCATTCTCCCCATCGAGATGCAGCTCATCGCCTGTCCCGGCGCCACCCTCGACGGCCTGCGCTCCGTCGCCTCCCACCCCATGGCCCTCGCCCAGTGCGAACGCTTCTTCGCCGCGCATCCCGGTCTCCGGCGCGTCCCCGCCGAAGACACTGCCGGCGGCGTCCGCGAAGTCCTCGCCCGCGGCGACAAAACCTGCGCCGGCATCGCCAGCCGCCGCGCCGCGGAACACTACCGCGGCGTCATCCTCGCTGCCGGCATCCAGGACAACGCCGAAAATTTCACCCGTTTCTTTCTCCTCTTGCCCGGCGCCGTCCGCCCGCTTCCCGGCGCCAATAAGATGACCATCGCCATGCGCCTCGCGCACCGCCCCGGCGCGCTCGTTGATTCCCTCGAGCCCTTCGCCCGCCACGGCGTCAACCTCCAGAAGATCGAAAGCCGCCCCATCCACGGCCGTCCCTGGGAATATCAGTTCTTCCTCGACGTCGAAGCCGAATCCCCCGAGCGCCTGGAAGCCGCCGCCGCCGATCTCCGCCGCGCCGCCATCGACGTCCGCGTCCTCGGCCTCTACCCCGCCGCGCACCGCCCGTAGCTGCTGCGCAGAAAAACAAAAGGGCCGGCCTCGCGGCCGGCCCTTCGTACCAATCAAACCATCGATTACCCTCAGCAGTAGCTGCAGGCCTCGTCGCCCAGCACTCCGGAGCCGCTGCCCGCCGCCACTTCATCGCTCATGCGCCGCAGCCGCTGCCCCAGCCGTTCCGCCAGCTGGTGCCGCGCGCGCCACAGCCGCGCCTTCAGCGTATTCTCCGTCACCCCCAGCTTCCGCGCCGCCTCCCCCGTCGAGTAGCCCTCCACCTCGCGCAGCACAAACGCCGTGCGCAGCAGCGGCGACAGCTCGTCCAGGTTTTCCCGGATCATCTCCCGCAGCTCCGTCCCGGCGAACACCTGCTCGGGGTTCGGCGCGTCGTCCGCGAAGCGCTCCGCGATGCTCAGCGCGTCCTCGTGCGTCGTGTCGTCCAGCGAAACCGCCGGCCGCGCCTTCTGGCTGCGCCGCCGCATCAGCGCCGCGTTGATCACAATGCGCGTCAGCCACGTCGAGAATTGCGAGCGTCCTTCGAAGCGCTTCAGGTTGCGGTATGCGGAGAGCAGTCCGTCCTGCACCGCGTCCTCGGCCTCCTCCGCGTTCCCCAGCACCCGCAGCGCCGTTTGGAACAGCGGCCGCTGGTAGCGCCGGAACAGCGTCTCCACCGCCTCCGCGTCGCCCCGCTGCCCCGCGCGGATCAAGTCTGTGTCATTGCCCTGCATTTTTCCAATCGCCTGTGTCGCCATCTCTTCCCCCATTGCTCAATACGCAATTTCCGCAAAACCGGCCGCCAAATCCTTCGCCCGCCACGCGCTCAGTGCCCCGCCAGCGGCCCCTTCGGCGGCTCCGCTTTCTTCATGAACAGCAGCAGCGGCATCACCACCAGGAAAATCATGCCCAGCATCCAGAAGTTGTCGATGAACGCCAGCATCGCCGCCTGCCGCTCCACCAGGTTGTACAGCAGCCGCTGCGCCTGCCCCGCGGCCTGCACTGCATCCGACCCGCGCCCCACGAAATACGCCGTCGTCCGGGCCAGGAAGCTCTGGTATTCCGGGTTCATGGCATTCACGTGCCCCGCCAGATGCGCCTGGTGAAACTGCGCCCGCCGCTCCAGCATCGTCGTCACCGTGGCAATGCCCACGCTGGCCCCGATGTTCCGCGCCAGGTTGATGATCCCCGTGCCCATGTTCGTCTTCTCTTTGGCCACATAGGAGAACGCCGCCACGTTGATGGGGATGAACAGAAACGCCAACCCCATGCTCTGCAGCATCCGCGCCTTCACCGCGACCCCGAAGGAGATATCCAGGTTCCACCCGGCCATCACGAACAGCGCCGCCGAGCACACCACGCATCCGAACATGATTAGCCAGCGCGCCTCGTACTTCGACACCAGCGTCCCCACCACCGGCATCATCAGCATGATCACCAGCCCGCCCGGCGACAGCGCCTGCCCCGCCAGCTCCGCGTTGTAGCCCATCAGCTGCTGCAGAAACTGCGGAATCAGCACCGTGCTCGCGTACAGCACGAATCCCAGAAAAAACATGCTCATCGTCCCGATCGCGAAGTTGCGGTCCTTCAGCATCCGCAGATCCACCACCGGTTCCTTCTCCCGCAATTCCCAGAGCACCGCCGCCGCCAGCCCCACGATCATCAGCACGAAAAAGACCCGGATGAAGTCCGAGTGCAGCCAGTCTTCGCGCTGCCCCTTGTCCAGGATGATCTGCAGGCTTCCCAGCCCCAGGCTCAGCAGCCCGATCCCGATGTAGTCCACGCGGAAGCCCTGCTTCACGCTCAGCCGCTTCATGTACGGCGGATCGCTGATCAGCAGCGACGTCAGCAGCAGCGAGATGATCCCCACCGGCACGTTGATGTAGAAAATCCAGCGCCACGAAAAATTGTCCGTGATCCACCCGCCCAGCCACGGCCCCACCGTCGGCGCCACCACCACCGCCACTCCGTACACCGCGAAGGCCATGCCCTTCTTCGACGCCGGAAACGTGTCGCTCAGGATCGCCTGCTCGCTCGGCTGCAATCCCCC
>JAIQEV010000034.1 GCA_020073585.1 Terriglobia bacterium | reverse complement strand
GTTCGCGCTTGTGTGCCGCTGCCGGCGGCCCAGGCCGAGCCAAAAGCCAGAGATCGCTCAAAGCTGAACTGACGTCAGTGGGAGACTCGCCCGTGCCTCCAGCGAAGCAATGCACGCGCAGGCCCTGCACTTCCCGCTGGTGGCCGTTCCCGGCCACCGGCGCAGCCGAGCGCATGACCACCAGGTGCCTTGCCAGATCCGGCCGTTTTGCCGCCAGCCATTGGAAGAAGCCCGTGGCGTCGTGCTCGCCGGAAAAATCCGCGTCCGCCAGGACCAGGTCGAACTCCTTCTTGGTGAGAAGTTCCAGCGCGCGCTCCGCGGTCTGCGCCGATTGCACCTGATGCTCGCGCCGGCGCAGCGTCTCGCTCACCGTTTCCAGCACGGATTCATCGCCATCAATCAGCAGGATGCGGCCCTCTTTCGCGGCCGCCGCCGGGCGTGCCGCCGGCTTTTCCATCTTCTCCGCCGGCAGGAAGGGCAATTCGATGGTGAAGGTGGCGCCGCGTGGCGGGGTGTTGCGCACCCGGATGGTACCGCCGTGTTCGCTCACAATCCCGTAACAGATGCTCAAACCCAGCCCGGTGCCCTTGCCCACCGGCTTGGTGGTATAGAAGGGATCGAAGACCTTCGAAGGATCCTGCACACCCGGACCGTTGTCGGCGATCTCCACGACCAGCCCCGCGGCTTCGCTCCGCGTGCGCATCCAGATGTCCCCTTCTTTCCCCTGCTCCAGAATCGCGTCCACGGCGTTGTTCACCAGGTTCAGGAAGACCTGCTGCAACTGGTGCGGGTCGGCCGCGGTGACCGGCAGATCCGGCGCCAACTCCAGATGCAGGCGGATGTTGTTCACGCGCAGGTCGTAATCCCGCAGCGCCACGGTGTCTTCGATCACCTGGTTCAGCTGCACGGGAACCCGCTCCGGCTTGTGCTGGCGCGCAAAGCTCAGCAGGTTCTGCACGATGCGGTGTGTGCGCTGCGCCTGCTTGTAGAGCTTCTCGGCGTACTCCACCGTCTGCGTTCCCGGCTGCCCGCTGGAACTCAGCAGCTGGCTGTAGCCGAGGATGGCCGTCAGCGGATTGTTCAGCTCGTGCGCCACCCCCGATATCAACTGGCCCACCGCGGCCATCTTCTCGTTGTGCAGCAGCTGTTCCTGCGCGCGGCGCAGATTGTCGTAGGCCTGCCGGGTCTCTTCGAACAGCAGCGACTTCTCGACGGCGCTGGCCAACTGGCCTCCGAGGGCCACCAGCAAATTGATGTCCGCCGGGGAAAATTCCCGCGGCGTCCGGCTGCCCACAAAAAGCCCTCCCATGACCCGGTCTTTCGACCACAGCACCAGGATGTAGGCGCTGACAATCCCTTCCTTGCTCTCGATCTCGCGGAACAGCTGCGGCAGCGGCAGCCCCTGCATCGAGAGGAAGGTGGCCCGCACGGCCCGGATGTGCTCCAGCAGCTCGGCCTGAATCGGAACCGGCGGGACATGCCTCGCGTATTCGCTGCGATGCCCCACGGCCGCGATCCGCCGCAGCGTGGTGCGCGTCTCGTCCAGCAGATACAGGGACGAAGCGTCCAGATGAAAGAGTTCCAGGAGGTGGCGCAGAGTCCGGTACGCGGAATCGCCAAGATCCAGCGATTCGTTGAGAATCTGCCCGATGGAATTGAGCACCACCAGCTCGCGGTTGCGCCGCCGCACTTCCTGCTCGGCGCGTTTGCGTTCGGTGATGTCCAGCAGGAAACCCTGGTACGCCGTCACATTCCCCGCGCCGTCGCGCACGGCGGTGGAGGATTCGATCACCGTGCGCGCTTCCCCGTCCTTGCGCAGCATTTCGAATTCGAAATCCGCCACGCTGCCGTGCTCCTGCAGCAGCCTGCGCAGCCTCTCGCGGTCCGCGATATTCACGTACAGCGCGGGAATCTCCGCGCGCAGCAGCTCTTCCCGGCTCTCATATCCGGTCATGCGCAGAAACGCTTCGTTGAAATCGAGGAATTTCCCCTGCGGGGTGGAAATGAACACGCCTTCTTGCACGCTGGCAATCAGCGAGCGGTATTTCTCTTCCGCGCGTTTGCGGGCGCTGATATCCCGCAGGATGTGCACCGTGCCCAGGGGCTTCCCTTCGGGATCGGCAAACGTGGAGTTGGAGGCCAGGAAATAGCCGCGTAGCCACGGGTCGGGATCATCCCCTTCTCCGGCAACTCCTTCGCAATAGGGGCAATCTTGAAAATTGGCGTTGCGCCGCTGGAAAATATCGCCCATGGTGCGGCCGTTCAAGGCCGCCTCTTCCCGGCCCAGATGATGGGCCAGGCGGCGATTGAAGCGCACCACGCGGAAACTCCGGTCGTGCACGAAAACGGGGTCATCGATGGAATCGAAGGTGTTGGCCCACTGCTGCTGGATGGTGGCCACCTGCTCGAAGAGGCCCACGTTCTGCAGCGTCAGGCCCAGCAGATTGGCCACGTTGGCCATGAAAGCGATTTCGTCTTCCTGGAATTTCACCGGGCGAAACGATCCGACGGCCACGATCCCCAGCGGCCCCTCTTTCCCGGGCAGCGGCACGCTGGCCATCTGCGTCATACCGCTCTGGATCATGCGCTCGCGCGTCAGATCGTCCTTGGAATCGCCGGGGGTCTGCAGCACAAAGCGTTCGTTGAGCACCATGCGGGTCCACGGCCGCAGGATGGATACCCGCCGGTATTTCTCGTCATACGACGGATTGAAGCCCACCGAACTGCGCGTCACCAGCTCGGCCGCATCTCCCTCCCCTTCCAGAATGCGTATCAACCCGTGCGTCACCCCGAGGCTCTCCACCAGATTGCTCAAAACCTTGTCCAGCACTTCCTGCACGGATAGTGTCTGCGTGCTGGCGGTGGTCAGCAGCGTGAGCCGGCGCAGCTTGTCATTCAGGTCTTCGGTCCGGGCGCGCGCCTCTTCCAGCACCAGAACCGCCATTGCCGTTCCCAGCGCCACCGATAGGAGGTGGTCAAACGCCAGGCGCAGGAGAAAGATGGGGTGATTGGGCCACAGGGGGCGGTCCAGGGAGTGCAACCCCCCGAGCAGAAAGGCCGCCGCAAGCAGCACGACCCCGATTTTCCTGGAAGAGAGGGCATGCCGCCACAACAGGACACCCGCGCAGAGAAAAACCGCCAAGCGCAGGCCCGCCATCTCCCAGCGCATCTGGCCCAATGCGGCGGGCGCCGTGGCCTCTAGATAAAACACGCTGGCGAAGAGCAGCCCGGTGAGCGGCAGCAACTGCCAGAAAAAGCGCGCGATCCACTCCGTGTATTGCGCCACCGCGGCCAGAAAGAGCAGGAAGGCGGCCAGATCCCCGGCCGTGTGGATCAGCCGCAGCAGCGGCAGGCCGGACGGCTGCAATACAGAAAACAGCTCCGCGAAGCTGGCGACCGTAAAACACGCCCAGCCCGCCACCCACGTCTGGAAATAGTTCGAGCGGTGATTGCGCCGCAAAAGCACAAAGAGCACGAGGAGAACGAGGAAGGCGGTAGCCTCGAAGAACGCGAAACCGAGCAGGTCTTGGCTGTGCCAGACGATGGTGGGCCTCCGGGTGGAAACACCCTACACAGGCGGGCTGCCGCCGTGGTTCCTGCAACTTCCCACAACCAGCCGGAATAAATGCCTGTACTTGACCGTAACACGCTATTTTCTAACTGGGCAAGACCACGCATGGAACCGTGTGCTGTCCCATATAATGGCTGCCGGGAGTCCTTAACCGTGGAAACCGAAAAAATCCTGATTGTGGACGACGAAGAGCCAATCCGCGAGGTCGTCTCCACAATGCTGGAGGCCCAAGGCTTCCAGTGCGCGACGGCCTACAACGGGCGAGTAGCCCAGGAGATGATCCCGAAATTCGCTCCCGACCTGGTCCTGAGCGACATGATCATGCCGGAGATGGACGGCATCCGCCTGCTCGAATGGCTGCGCGAGTATGACCCGGACGTGCCGGTGATCATGGTCACCGCGATGCATGACATCACCACGGCGCTGGAGGCCATCCGCCGCGGCGCCTACGACTACATCCTGAAGCCCTTCGAGAAGGACCAGCTTTTCCTGGGGGTGCGCCGCGCGCTGCAGCACCGCCGGCTGGTCTTCGAAAACCGCAATTATCAGCGCAACCTCGAGCAACTCGTCGAGGAGCGCACCGCGCAGCTCTCCGGCGCTCTCACCCAGCTCGAGCAGTCCTACGACGACACCCTGGAAGCCCTGGGCAGCGCACTCGACCTGCGCGACGCCGAAACCGAAGGCCACTGCCAGCGCGTCACCGCCTTCACCATCTACATCGCCAAGGCCATGAAGCTTGCGCCCGAATCTCTCCCCGTACTGGCGCGCGCCGCGTTTCTCCACGACATCGGCAAAATGGCCATCCCCGATGTGGTCCTGCGCAAACCCGGCCCGCTGGACGACGCCGAGAAGCAGATCATGCGCACGCATTGCGACATCGGCTACAACATGCTCACACGCATTCCCTTTCTGCGCGATGCCGCGGAAATCGTCCTGGCGCACCAGGAGTTCTTCGACGGCACGGGCTATCCGCGGGGCCTCAAGGGCGAAGAGATTCCCCTCGGGGCGCGCATTTTCGCCATCGCCGACGCCATGGATGCCATGATCTCCGACCGCCCGTACCGCAAAGCCCTGTCCCTGACCCACGCCCGCGATGAAATCCTGCGCTGCGCGGGCACGCAGTTTGATCCCCGGGTCGTCGAGGTCTTCCATGCCATCCCGGAGAGCGACTGGGCCGAGTTGCGCCGCAATCTGGAATCGCCCTTCCGCCTGGCGCACATCCACAACCTGTAACCCGTGCTGCGAGCGGGGCCGCAAAGCGGTCAACTCAAGTGTGACCGCGAAGCGGTCAGCCTCAGTGTGACCGCGAAGCGGTCAACTCGCCCGCAGCTCTTGCGCCTGCCGGCCGGGGCGCGTACACTCTCGCCGCGGAGGGAATTCATGGCGCTCGTGCCCATCAAGACGGCTTCCGAAACCGGCTACTGCGACTGCATCTGCGGCTGCTACGAGCTGGCCAGCCTGCGCGATGAAGATACCGGCAAGGGCTTCTGCCCGCGCTGCGGCAAGGAACACCTGGAGCTCAACGCCGGCGCGGGAATTCCCCAGCCGGCGCCAGTAAAACTCACCGCCCACGCCGCCGGCAACGCCCTCAAAACCCCGGTTCCCGCCCCCGCCGATCCCCCGGGCCGCTTGCGCTAGTTCCCCGCAAAGACGGGCAGTGACGCGGGCTGCCGCAAGCAGTTCCGTTCCCGGCCAGGCATGGCGTATACTCACGGCGGTTTGCAAATTCACCGCGCAGGGGGTTTCATGAATCGCAGACGCTTGGCGGCTTCCATCCTCGCCACGGCCCTCGTTGGCAGCCTGGCCCCGCGGCTTCCCGCCGGCCAGAAAGCCGAGATTGCCCACACGCAGTTGAAGGTCGGGGAGACCGCGCCGGATTTCACGCTCCTCGACAACAAGTGGAAGCCGGTGCACCTCAGCGACTTCCGCGGCAAGAAGAACGTGGTGCTGGCCTTTTACGTCCTGGCCTTCACCGAGGGTTGAACGAAGGAACTGCAAGCCTATCAGGCTGATAGGCAGAAGCTGGACGCGACGGATACCGTCGTTCTGGGCATCAGCATTGACAGCCCCGCCGCCAACAACGCCTTTGCCGAAAAACTGGGCGTCACCTTTCCCCTGCTGAGCGACATGAACCGCAAGGTCCTCAAGCAGTACGGCATCCTCAAGATGTACAACGTCGAAAAGGACGAGTACGAATGGGCGCAGCGCACCACCTTCGTCGTAGATAAGCAGGGAGTGATCCAGCACATCGAGGAAGGCTCCAGCGCCGTCAATCCCAACAACGCTATAGCGGTGTGCACCAAGCTGCCGAAGAAATAAACCCGCGGCCACCGCGCCGTAGTTCGTCCTGGGCAGCAGCGGCGAAGTCGTGCGCCTCTGCGGCGGCGGGTTACTTCACGAAATAGAGGAGGGCCAGGAGGTAGACCCACAGGCCGTCCATGAAGTGCCAGTAGATGGCGGCAACGTTGGCGGCCACGACGCGGGAGACGCCTTCCCCGCGGTCGAAGTTGTGCACCGCGACGTAGGCCAGGGCGATGATCCCGCCCAGCAGATGCAGAGCGTGCGCGGCGGTCAGGATGTAGAAGAAACTGCTGGCGGTATTGCTGGACAGATAGGCGCCGGCGGCGACCAGCTGGCGCCAGGCGAGCAATTGCCCGGCCAGGAAGAGCAGGCCCAAGCCCGTGGTGACCTTCCAGAGAGCGCGGAAGGCGGAAAAGTCGCTGCGGGCCAGGCGGCGGCGTGCCAACTCGATGGTCAGACTGCTGACGAAAAGGACGACGGTGTTCACCCACAGGATGGGCGGAAGCGTCACCTGCTGCCAGAGGCTATTGACGCCTTTGAGGATGACGTAGGCGCTGGTCAGGGCCATGAAGAACATGACGATGGCCGCGAGGGCGATGGAGATTCCGGTGTAGTAGCGGCTGGGCGAAGCAGCGCCCGGCTGGGGGCCGCGGCCGCCGCCGTCGCCACCACCGGCGGGAGGCGCGGCGCCGCCGCGGCGTTCGACGATGAGTGCGATGTCGTGTTTGATCTTCGTTCCGGCCATCGGCCTTCGCTGGAAAAACAAGATGCCGGCCTGAAGGCCGGCGCTACAAACTCAAGACCCTATCGGCGTCGCGCAGGAACTCGCAGGGAGCTGCGCTGCGAAGGCGGAATTGTACTATGCCTCGGCGCGGGCCCGCAGCAGCTATTCCGCGGCGCATGGAGCCTTGCGCGGCGTGCGCGGCACGGTGGAGCGCAAGCGCCGGCGCTAGGGGGTCAGCGCCTTGAGGGTCTTCTCGCAGTCCGCGCGCATCTTTTTGGCGCGGGCTTCCAGGTCCTTGTCGGGCTTGGCGGCCAGCAGCTTCAAGGCCGCGTCCAGGTTGTCGCGCACCACTTCGTTGACGGTGCGCAGGCGATCGAGCTCGTCGAGGCCCCGGCGGTCGAAAATCACGCCGATGCGCAGGAAGGCGGCGCTGGATTCGATCAGGTAGACGCGGGGATCGAGATTCACCTGGCCCTTGCTGAATAGCTCCTGGCCCTTGTGGGGGTCCGCGCCGGCGCCCACCAGCGTGGTCAGGGTGCGCGCCAGGGCGCTGCGATCCGTCTTGAGCTCGGCGCCCTGCCGCTCGGCGTCCTCGACCCAGCGGCCATCCTTGATCTTGGCCAGGGCAGGATCCTCGGCGCCGGCGAAACCCGGGAAGCTGAGTTCCAGGGGGATCGCGGCGTCGCCCAGCTTGCGGCGCTGGTCCATCACCGATTGCATGGCGTCCATCAGGCGGGAGCGCGCGGTGCTGTAATAATCGGCGCGCATTTTGCTGAAGGCCCCGTATTGGGCCTGCGCCGCCGGCGCCTTGCGGCCCAGGCCATAGGCCTCGGCCATCTGCTTGCTTCCCTCGGCCAGGGCAATCACCACCGCCGTGTGCAACACCGCCGATTGCTGGACGAGCGCCGGCTCGCCGCCCAGTTTGACGGAACGCTCGAGATTCTTGAGGGCGGCGTTGAAATCTGAGGCGCTGAGGTTGTTGCGCGCGTCCGCCAGATACTGTGTGGCGGAAGGCGGTGGCGGCCCGCTGCCACAACTCAGCAGAAACCAACAGGTGGCGATTCCCAGGGAGAAGAAGCGGGTGGACATCGTCGTACTCCTGCGCGAAGACAAGCGCGCTTTACCGATAGGAGCTCATTGAGGCGGATACTAGCCCCGGGATGAAAGAGGAGTCAATAGAAAGAACTGGGAATGCCCGTACCGAGAGGAACGGCGAAGAGAACCGCTACGACGTGAAAAAAATCCTGGAATTTGGGGTGCTTTCCCCGGCAAAGAAAGTTTGGTGCGGAAGGGGGGATTCGAACCCCCACGCCTTGCGGCGCCACCCCCTCAAGATGGTGCGTCTGCCAGTTCCGCCACTTCCGCACGGGAGTGAATGTTGCAATTGTAGCCGCGGGCGACTGCGCCCGCAAGCAAGGGAAGGCCAAATTCGTTACGGCTTGGTAGCCGGCTGCGGCTGCTGTACCGGAGTCGTGGGCGCTGGGGACACCGGGGCCGCCGGCTGCGGGGCCTGTCCCGAGGAAACCGGGGCGGGCTTGGCGACCTTTTCGAGGATCGAAGTGCCCGTGGCCGCCGCCTTCTCCTGGTGCAGGACCATAGCCAGCGCGCAGAACATGAACATGATGGCGCACCAGGTGGTGGCGCGGGAGAGCACGTTGGCCGCGCCGCGCGGTCCGAAGGCCGTCTGGCTGCCGGCGCCGCCGAAGGCTCCCGCGAGGTCCGCGGCCTTGCCGCTCTGCAGCAGCACGACGATGATCAGCACCAGACAATTCATCACAAAGAAACTGGTCAGCAGCCAGCCGGCCCACTTCCAGCCCACCACGATAATCGCCAGGCCTAAGAGCACGGCAATGGCCCACTTCACGGCACTCGGCATTTCCGATTCTCCCATCGAAGAAAGACGTTTTCCAAAAAGCAGCGGGGCCAGCCCGCCGCTACAAAGCTTAGAAATTCACGATGGCCGCAAACGATTTGGCGTCGAGACTCGCTCCGCCTACCAGCGCCCCGTCCAGCTCGTCCTGCGCCATCAGGCCCTTGATGTTGTCGGGCTTGACGCTGCCGCCGTAGAGAATGCGCAGGGCGGAAGCGGCTGCCGCGGAAAACTGCCCGGCCGCGCATTTCCGGAGAAAGCCGTGCGCCGCGGCCGCGATTTCCGGCGTCGCCGTGCGGCCCGTACCGATGGCCCACACCGGCTCGTACGCTACCAGAATACGGGAGAACTCCTCCGCGGTCAACGAACCCGGTCCGCCGCGGAACTGCCGCCCCAGGACCTCCTCGGTTTTGCCCGCCTCGCGGTCGGCCAGCAGCTCCCCGACGCAGACGATGGGGGTAAGCCCGGCGGCCAGCGCGGCCCTGGTCTTCTTCGCGACGCTTTCCTCGGTCTCGCCGAAATACTGGCGGCGCTCGGAGTGGCCGATGAGCACGTAGCGGCAACCCGCTTCGGCGAGCATCCCGGCGGATAGTTCGCCGGTGTAGGCCCCTTCCTTCTCCCAGAAGACGTTCTGCGCGGCGATGCCCACGGCGGTGCCCCGGGCGGCGTCCACCGCCGCGGCGAGAGCCGTGAACGGCGGAGCGACGACGATGTCGCAGTGCGCGGAGTGCGCCACCAGCGGCGCGAACGCGGCGAAGAAGGCGCGCGTCTCGGCCTGTGTCTTGTACATCTTCCAGTTACCGGCGATCACTCTGCGTCTCATATATTGGTCAGCGCCTCCACGCCGGGGAGCTTGCGCCCGCCGAGGAACTCCAGCGAGGCGCCGCCGCCGGTGGAAATGTGCGAGATTTTGTCCGCAACGCCGGACTGGTGCACAGCGGCCACGGAATCGCCGCCGCCGACAATCGAGACGGCGCCGGCGGCCGTGGCCGCGGCGACGGCCTTGGCCACTTCCAGCGTGCCCTTGGCAAATGCGGGCATTTCGAAGACGCCCATGGGGCCGTTCCAGACGATGGTTTTGGCTTTGGCGATCTCCGCGGCGTACGCCACTATGCTCTTCGGACCGATGTCCAGGCCCATCTGCTCGGCGGGCGTCTCCGCCACGCCGCAAATAGTTGCCGGAGCGCCGGCCTTGAACTCCGGGGCTACGACGTGGTCCGAGGGGAGCAGCAGGCGGAAATTGCGCTGTTTGGCTTCCGCCAGGAGGCGCGCCGCGAGTTCCAGCTTGTCCTCTTCGACGAGCGACTTCCCCACCGGCAGGCCCTGGGCCTTCAAGAAGGTGTAAGCCATGGCCCCGCCGATGAGCATGGCGTCGGCAATCTTCATCAGGTTTTCGATCACTTCGATCTTGTCGGAGACTTTGGCGCCGCCGAGAATGGCCACGAAGGGCCGCGCGGGATTGGTCAGCGCCTTGCCCAGATACTCGAGCTCCTTCTGCATCAGCTTGCCCGCGGCCGCCTGCTGCACAAAGCGCGTAATGCCCACCACCGAGGCGTGGGCGCGGTGCGCGGAGCCGAAAGCGTCGCAAACAAAGAGGCCGTCGCACAGCGCGGCGAGCTGCTTCGAGAACGCTTCGTCGTTCTTCTCTTCCTGGGGATGGAAGCGCACGTTTTCGAGAACCAGGATGCCGCCGTCGGCCAGGGACCGGCTCTTGGCTTCCGCGTCCGCGCCCACGCAGTCGCCGGCAAACTGCACGGGTTTGTCCAGGAGCTCTTCGAGCTTCTTGGCCGCGGGCAGCAGCGAATACTTGGGATCGGGGCCGCCCTTGGGCCGGCCGAGGTGCGAGGCCAGAACCAGCCGCCCGCCCATCTGTATGGCCAGGCGCAGGGTCGGCAGCGTTTCGCGGATGCGCGTGTCGTCGGTGACCACGCCATCCTTGAGGGGCACGTTGAAGTCCACGCGGATGAAGACGCGCTTGCCGCGCAGGTCGAGAGCGTCAATGGTCAGCTTGTTCATGGGATTTGCCAGAATAAGGAAGGGCGGGCGCAAGCCCGCCCCCGCATTTAGAATTTTGCGGCCATGAATTTGATCAAATCGCGGCAGCGGCAGGAGTAGCCCCATTCGTTGTCGTACCAGGCCAGGACCTTCACGCAGCGGTCGCCCACAACCTTGGTGTAGCCGGCGTCCACGATGGAGGAGTGCGAATTGCCCTTGAAGTCCGCGGAGACCAGCTCTTCTTCGGTGTAGCCGAGGATGCCCTTCATCGCGCCGTTGGCCGCGGCTTTCAGGGCGGCATTCACGCTCTGGACGCTGGTGGACCTTTCCGTGAACACGGTCACGTCCACGACGCTGACGTTGGGCGTGGGCACGCGCATGGCGTAGCCGTCGAGCTTGCCCTTCAGCTCGGGGATGACCAGGTGCAGGGCCTTGGCCGCGCCCGTCGAGCTGGGAATCATGTTCAGGGCCGCGGCGCGCGCCCGGCGGAGGTCCTTGTGCGGCAGGTCCAGCAGGCGCTGGTCGTTGGTATAAGAATGGATGGTGGTCATGGTGCCGCTGACGATCCCGAAAGTTTCCTGCAGGACCTTGGCCACGGGAGCGAGGCAGTTGGTGGTGCAGGAGGCGTTGGAAACGACGTGGTGCTTGGCCGGGTCGTAGGTCTTGTCGTTCACGCCGAGAACCACGGTGTGGTCCGGGCCGTCGGCGGGAGCGGAGATGAGGACCTTCTTCACCGGGCCGCGCAGATGCTTTTTGGCGTCGGCGCCCTTGGTGAAGAGGCCGGTGGATTCGACGACGATCTCGGCGCCGACCGAGGCCCAGTCGATCTCGGCGGGGTCTTTGACCTTGAAGACCTTGAAGCTGCGGCCTTCGACGGCGATGGAATCTTCGGTGTGGGTCACGGTATGCGGCAGGTTGCCGAGGATGGAGTCGTACTTGAGCAGGTGCGCGAGCGTCGCGGCGTCGGTGACGTCGTTGACGGCGACCACCTGAATGTCCTTGTCGTCCAGCGTCGTGCGCAAGATGTTGCGGCCGATGCGGCCGAAGCCATTGATGCCGACCTTGATGGGCATGAATCCTCCGTGGTGGATGGTGTTCGAGCGAGGGGCGAAGGGCCGGCCCGCCGCACAGCAGATGCCAACATGCTAGGAGCACCGGGAGAAAAAGTCAACGCGTGGGGGGCGCGGAGGGGGAGCCGGGCGGGCGCGGCGCCATCCGCACATGTCCTTGAATAAATCGTTTTAGCTATAAAACCACGCGCGGCGAGCCGGCCCCCGGGGCGGCCCCGGGCGGGGTCCGGGAGGCTCCTACTGCGGGAACTGCTTGATGCTGGTGACGCGCTCGCCCTGGAAGCGCACGAAAATGGTCTTGGCGGGCGGTTGGCCGTAGATCCAGTCTTCGATCTCGTTGCCCTCGGCGTCGCGCTCGCGCACCTTGCGCTCCGGCTTGCCGATGGCGGCCACCACCATCTCGCGGTCCATGCCCACCGCGGCGCGACGGTCCTGGATGGCCTGCTTCATCGCCGGAGGCAGCGTGTCGTACCACTGCACGGCGGCGGAGTGCTGCTTGGAAAAATCGAGCAGCGGCGCGAGCAACTGCTTCAGCTCCGCGGGCGAGAGGTCCGGCAGAGGCTTGCCGAAGTCGAGGAAGATGGTGCTGCCCGTGCCGGGCTGCCGCCCCGGGGCCGCGCCCTCCTGGGTGCTGGAGCGCACGGTGGGAACGCCGCCGACTTCCATGTGCAGGCGGTCGCGCCAGCGCTTCTTGATGCGCCCGCCGCCGTTGATGTCAATGATGATGTCGTGCTGGCGGAATTCGAGCCGGGTGATCTGCGCGGAATCGCCGGTATTGACGGCGGCGCCATGCCGGGCCACGGCGCGGTCCAGCACCTGCGGATCGAAGGGCTGGCCCGCGCGGAGAAGAAAGCCGTCCTTGCCGGCGGGCAGCGGCTTGAGAGCGCGCGCGAACTCGCCGGAAACGTAGCGCACCAGAGCGAGGCGCGATTCGGGGCGCAGGGTGGCGGCTTTCGTCTGGGTTTGCGGCGGAACCTGCGGCTTCGCTTCCTGCTCCGCGGAAAGAGCCGCGGGCAAGACGGGAATCTCCGGGGCCGGGGGAAAGTCGGCCAGCGGGACGCCGCCGGAACGCAGGCGGGCGAGCGCCGGCACGTCCGCGTCCGCGAACAGGCAGAAGGTCAGCGCAATGGCCAGCCAGGACGTCATAGGTGCTTATTTTAAGATGCGCGGAGGCTGGCGTACAGGTGCTTTGCTGATTTGCGGGTTGACCGTTTCGCGGCCACGCCTCCAAGGGATACTGACTGTCCTGCTAGCCGGCGGTGAGCTGGACGCCGGAACGGTCAATGCCCATGGGGAGGATCTGGCCGCCGGCGCGCACCACGGCCTGTTCGACGGCTTCCCGGGCGCCGGGCTCGATGAGCAGGACCACGCAGCCGCCGCCGCCCGCGCCGCAGACCTTGCCGGCCAGTGCGCCTTTGGCGCGCGCGCCGGCGATGATGTTGTCAATGGTGTGCGTGGAGATGGTGGGCAGATTCTTCCTGCGGAAGGCCCACTCCTCGCGCATCAGTCTTCCCGCAGCGCTCCAAGCGCTGCGCTCCAGGGCGCGGCGCATCTCCTGGGCGATCCCGGAGATGCGCGAGAGATTGCGCTGCACGTTCTTTTTGCCGTTGATGTGGGCCTGGAAGACTTCCCAGTTGTTGATGCCGGACTGCCGCGGCTTGCCGGTGTAGCAGAGGACGATGCGCCGCTCCAGTTCGTTGAGGTTGACGCGCAGCTCGGCGCGCCGCTCGCCGCCCGGAGGCAGCTCGATGGCCGCGGCCCCGCCGAAGGCCGGGGGATAGTGGTCCTGCGTGCCGGTGGGCACGCGGATGACCACGGCTTCGGCGTCGCGGCTGATGTGGATCCAATCGGCCTTGCTCTTCCCTGCTCCCGTGAGCTTATCCAGCGCGGCGCAAATGGCTACGGCCATGGCGCTGGAGCCGCCGATGCCGGCGCCGGCGGGGGCTTCGGAGTCGGTGGTCAGGGTGAAGCCGCCCTGGGGCTGGAAGATCTTCACCAGCTCGGCGAGGAGCGGCAGGCGGTACTTCCTGGCCTTGGCCAGCGCCGCGAAGGAGGCGAAGGTCTCTTCCCGCCGGGTGTCGCGCGAGGCCAGGCGGATCTTGGTGTCGCTGGGAGCATGCGTCTCGATGACGCAGGAGGCGTAGCGGGTGATGGCCGCGTTGACGGTCACCGCGCCGGGATGGAACAGATACAGGGGCCAGATGTCCAGCGTGCCGCCGGCCAGATCCACGCGAGTAGGCGCTTTGGCTGCAATCTTCACTTGGCGGCGCCTCCGGCGGCGCGGGCACTCGGCGCGAGGAACGGGCTGGGCTCCTTGCTGAGCTGGGCGAGGTTGGGTTCGAAGCAGCGGCGGCAGCGGGCTTCGTACATGCCGCCGGCGCCGACCACGATGAGCTCCTCGGATTCCACCAGGCGCTGGGTGTGCACGGCGGGGTTGCCGCAGCGCACGCAGATGGCCAGGAGCTTGGTGATCTCCTCGGCGATGGCCAGGAGGCGGGGCATGGGCTCGAAGGGGCGGCCGCGGTAATCGGTGTCCAGGCCGCCGACGATGACGCGCTTGCCGAGATTGGCGAGCTTGGTGCAGACGTCCACAACGTCGTCGCCGAGGAACTGCGCTTCGTCGATGCCCACGACTTCGGTGCGCGGCTGGACCTTTTCGAGAATTTCGGCGGCCTTGGCGACGGCGTCGGAAGGGATGCCCAGGCCGGAGTGCGAGACGATTTCGTTGGCGGCGTAGCGCTCGTCAATCGCCGGCTTGAAGATCTGCACGCGCTGCCGGGCGATTTCCGCGCGGCGCAGCCGGCGAATCATCTCCTCGCTTTTGCCCGAAAACATCGGGCCGACGATGACCTCGATCCAGCCCATGTTGCCTTTGACGATGTCCATGCTGGCTCCCTTAACGAACTCCGCGTGGCGCGGATTTTGCCACTTCTCAAATCGCAGAAAGATTCCCCGGCTATCCCGCCGCCGGAGGCGTGCGGTACATCTTCGCGTTATAGAACGGGGCGAAGGCGCTCATCACCGCCACGCGAAAGGCGTCCTGGCGGGTGATGAGGTTGGCCGAAAGCACGCCCCAGGCGCCCTGGGCATCGCGAATTCCCGCCGCCCCAAAGCGGTCGGCGTTCATTTCGCGCGCATAGCGCTCGGCATCCGCGGACACCGCGGAGCGGCTGGCGCTCATGGCCAGCACGAAGCGCTCGATGGCCGCGGACAGCTCGACGCCGTGCACAAGCACTTCCTCAGCCAGCGCCTCCGGCACCTCGATCCCCCCGGAGCGGCCGAAGTAGCCCCGCGCGCCATCGCTGGCGTAAGCCCAGCTCTCCAGAAAGACGCGCCGCCGCCCTTCTTCCGGCACCACGTCGAGGCCGCCCTCGAGGCCCACGAAATAGCGCCAGGATTCGCCGCGCTCGCGGGCGATGGGCACCAGGGCCTCGGCGCGCTGCCGCGCCCCGCGCATCAGCTCTTCGCGGCTGACCGGGGTGTGGCCCACGCCGCTGGGCACTTCCACGCCGGTCACCTCAAAGAGCACGTGGGGATCGAGCGCCGGTCCGAAAATGCTCAGCGCTTCCCAGACGGCGTTGAGTTTGGGGCGGCGCAGGCTGCCGACAGCGACGATGATTTTTTCCATGAGTACCGGAGACCGCCGGGAAAGGATTGTAACGGCAGGGCCGGGCAAATTTCACGCGGAAAACGCAGGGAAAGAAAGACGGGCTGAGGAAAACGCGGGAGAGAAACTGGAGCGGCCGATGGGAATCGAACCCACACCTAAACCTTGGCAAGGTTTCGTACTACCACTATACTACGGCCGCTTACCGCCCTTCTTTTATAACACGACCCCGCGCCGCTCACAAGCATCCCCCGGCACACATCGGTACACGGGCAGTCCGTGAGGACGGCCCTAAACGGCAGCGGTTGTCAGGAAACCTGCGTGATGCGGGCGCTCTTGACGACCGGCGACCTTCTCTGGCGCTCGGCAAAGCGCGTGGCCTTGCCCTTGTCGGTATAAACGCGGCCGAACTTCTCGCCGTCCGCGTAATACACGGTTACCAGGAAATGATGATGCTTGCGTCGGCGGTCTTTGCCGAAGGAAGCTTTCTTTTTTTGCTCTTTTTTCACCGGACCGTCTCCATGTCGTCGAGAGGATTATCCACAACTATCTCAATTCAGAGGCGGACGCGCAAGTATCTTTACAGATAGTAACGTGCTGGAAGATAAAACTCCGTCCGGGCGGGGCCGGCGTGGAGGTGCAGGGTCAGTTGCATTCCATAGGAATCGTCGGGCGCCGGCACGATGCCCCTCGCGTGCCCGCAACCGTTCCAGCTCAGGCCCTGCACGGCACCGGCTCCCGGCAGGCCCCACAGGATGTAATCCGTCGGCAGATCGCTGGGGAGGAAAGAATGCTGCGCCAGGGTCTGGGGTGCGGCTAGGGAAGATACGCCGAGTATCGCCAGAATCCCGGGAAAGGAGCGGGAGTTCACAGTTTCATCCCCTGAAAAGCCAGCGTCGGCCGTCAGGCCAAAAAGGAGGGTAGCGAGTTTTGTATTCCCGTAATACGGCACGAAGGCACTGTTTCAGGACAGGTCCTGGTCCAGTCTTTCTGCCACCATTCCCCAGGTCTTCGTGTGCCCCCAGGTGGATTGTACAATCGCGCACAGCGCTGCACTTCTTGTAACTCCCGGAGGCTCCTCCGCATCTACACTGTTGGCGGGCAAAGCGGCGCTTGGGGCGTTTTCCAGATATTCACAACAGCAACTTGGGCGGACACGGAAACATTTTCGATTTATTTGCGTCTTATAGAGTGCAGGAAGAAAGCAGAAGGCAGAAGAAAGATACGGTTATGAATATCCAGAAACAACGGCCACGGGTCGAGGACCTGCGAAACCACTCCGAGGAGCAGCTCGCCGAACTGCAGGTGCTGCTGGAGATGGGAGCGCCGATGCGCGCGGACACGCGCCGCCCGGGTTTCTTCGAGGTCGAAGGGCCCATGAATGTCTATTACATCTTCAAGTACCCGGCGGGCACCAAGGTGCTGTTGATCGGCGTGTGGGAACGGGACCGCGTCGCGGAACTCGCGGGTTGCTCCTGCCCGGCCGCCTGAAAAACCAGAGGAAAGCAGAGCAGTTCAAGAATCCGAAGAGACCCTCCGCTGGAGGGTCTTTTTTGCTTTTCAACCTTTTGATTTTTCATCTTCTTCCAGATTCAACGCCAGCGAATTTACGCAGTAACGCAGGCCCGTGGGCCGCGGCCCGTCCTCGAAGAGGTGCCCCAGGTGGGCGTCGCAGCGGCTGCACTTCACCTCCGTGCGGCGCATGCCGTGCGAAGCGTCCACTTCCGTCTCCACGGCCTCCGCGCTGAGCGGAGCCCAGAAACTGGGCCAGCCTGAACCTGAATGGAATTTTGTTCCAGAACGAAACAGGGGCTGCCCACAACAGATACATTTGTAGACACCGGGAGAATCGGTGGCCTCGTATTCGCCGGAGAAGGGCGGTTCGGTTCCCTTTTGCCGGGTCACATAGTACTGATTCTGCGAGAGTTGCTTTTTCCACTCGGCATCATCTTTGCGCATCTTTTCCGCCACGATTTATTTCTCCCTGGGCCCGGCCTGGCCCTCGCCTTGCACTATCTGATGTAGAGCAAACCCTTGACGCTACAGAGCCACATGGGACAAGAATAGTATGAGAACGGCCATGGAACAGACGGAGAAGCGCAAGAACCGTCGCGCCAAGATTGCCCGGCCGCTCCGCGTGCGGCCCTCGCGTCCGCAAGATGAGCATTTCGAGGATCTGATCGTCAGCACCAACGCCTCCCGCGACGGAGTGTACTTCGTCAGCCACCAGCAAAGATATTACAAGGGCATGCGCCTATTCGTGACTTTCCCCTACAGCGGCCCGACCGACCCGATGAATTGCGAATACGTAGCGGAAGTGGTGCGCGTGGAGCCTCAGCCCAGCGGCAAGGTGGGCGTCGCCATCCACTTGCTCATGACCGTGAACATCGGCGGCAGTTCTCCGGCAAGCGCTGCGCAGCGGCCTTGACGCGCCGGGCGAGCGCTGGTTTCCCAGCGCCGGCGCAGATGGCGATTTGCTTTCTTAGCGGGAAAGGCTGCGCTGGAACCACCACAGGGAGAAGGCGAAGAGCGCGCTTCCCAGAATCACGATGCCGGCGATGTCCCACGCTACGGTCGAGAGCCCGCTCCCTTTCAGGATCACGCCATAGCCAAAATCGATGAAGTAGCGCAGCGGCGAGATCAGGCTGAACCAGCGCATCCAGGGGCTCATGGCCTCGGGGGGATTCCACGCACCGGAAAGAAAAATCATCGGCTGGAGAATGAGCAGCATGATCATCATGGCTTGGGAGAGGTTGCGGGCGACCACCGCGATGGCGATTCCCATGCTGGTCATGGCGAACACGTAGAGCGCCGCGACGCTGTAGAAGAGCAGCATGCTGCCGCGGATCGGAACATGGAAGACCGGTTTCAATACGAATAAGAAGCTGAACCCCGAGAGGCCCAGGACCACCAGGATCGTGGGGATGATTTTCGCCAGAAAGATCTCGAAGGGCCGCGCGGGGCTCACGAGCAATTGATCGAGCGTGCCGTGCTCCTTCTCGCGCACCAGGTCCGCGGCCGTCAGCAGCAGCGACACCATGGTGAGCATGTTCATCAACTCCAAGAGACTGCTGAACCACGAGCTCAGCATGTTGGGATTGAATTTCACGCGCACGCGCTCCTCGATGCCGGGAAGGCTGCTCAGGCGGATCCCCGCCGCGGCCGCGCGGCCTTCCAAGACCGCTATGGAGTACCGGCTGGAGATCGCGGCGATGTACGCGACGGCGACGGTGGCGGGCATGGCCACCGCGCCGTCCGTAATGACCTGAACATGCGCCTGCCCCTGGCCGCTGACCATGCGCTGGAAATCCGGTGGAATGACCACGGCGATGGAGGCCTTGCCGCTATCCAGATACGTGGCGATCTCCTCTTCCCGGTCGAGGTAGGCGACAAACTTGAAGTACGGCGGCTGCAGGTGGCTGAGGAATTCCCGGCTGGCGGGGCTCCGGCTCAGGTCGTAAACAACGGTGGGAACGTTGGTCACCTCCATGGCATGGCCGCGGCCCACGGTGTAAATCGCGGCCGTGAAGGCCCAGATGAGGATGAAGACGAGCGCGCGATCCCGCAGAATCTGCGCAAATTCCTTCCGGATCATTCCCAGGATCCGCCGCAGCATCTCAGCCCACCCTCTTCCGGAAACCAAGGACGGCTATCCCATAGACCACGGCGGCGAACAGCAGCAGGGTCAGAAAATCGGGCAGGTAATAGAAGAAGCCCAGCCCTTTCAGGTACACGCCCCGGGCCATGCCCATGAAATAGGACGCCGGAATCACCCGGCTGATCATTTGCGCGGAGCGGTCCATGCTGGCGATGGGCGTCATCATCCCCGAAAACATCAGCGAGGGAGTCATCATGGCCACGAAGGTGGCGAGCATGGCGGCGACCTGCGTCTTGCAAAACACGGAGATCACCAGGCCCACTCCGATGCAGCAAGTGATGTACAGCAAGGCGGCCAGGGTCAGCACAAAAAAGTTGCCGACGAAGCGCACTTGGAAAACCAGGATGCTCAAACTGAAGATCAGGAAATAGTCCAGAAAGGCCACGCCGATATACGGTACGGCCTTCCCGGCGATCACTTCCCAGCGCCGGACCGGCGAGCAATACAGATTGAAGATGGTGCCGCGCTCCTTCTCGCGAACCACAACCAGCGCGGCCAGCAGGCCCGGATAGAACATCAGGGTGATGACCATTAGCCCCGGCACGACGGAGTTCTTGGACTCCAGCGAGGGGTTGTACCAGACGCGCCCCTCCGTGGAGACCGGCGCCAAATTCGTGGTCACTACGCCCTTCCCGGCCAGATAGCGGGACAGCAACTGGGCGTTGAATTGCGCGTCAATCGCCGCAATGTAGCCGCTGACGATTTGCGCCCGGGCCGCGAACGATCCGTCCACGAGGATTTGCACCGCGACCTGTTTTCCGCCATGCAGCTTGCGCGAAAAATCCGGCGGGATAACGACCACCGCGCGCACCGCTCCGGATTGCAGCAACTGCTCGAACTGCGCGGGGCCGGCCACAAATCCAACCAGGCGGAAGTATTCCGAGTTGGTGAAGGAGTAGATGTATTCGCGGCTGAGCGAGGAGCGATCCTGGTCATAAAAGACGACCGGCAGATTCTTCACGTCCAGAACGAAGCCCAGCCCCAGGAGCACGGTAACGATGAGCGGGACGGCAATCGCCAGACTCAGGTAGATGCGGTCCCGCAGCACTTCCCGGGTTTCCTTGCGGATGATGGCGAAGAGGCGGCTAAGCATGGACCATCTCCGCCGTGCGGATGAAGTCGATGAAGGTTTCATCCATGGAAATTTGCGGCTCGCTGGTCTGTACCTCCGTGATGCCTGCCTGGCTCAGAAGGGAGAGCACCCGGCGTTCATCGGATCGGGCGTCGAAGCTCCGCAGGTGAATCCTGTCTCCATACAGAAAGGCGCCCGGATAGACAGGCCGGATGGCGTCAAACGCCTCGCGGAATCCGGGCGTGTGGATTGCCAGCAGCCTGCCGGAACGCCGCTCGGAGGTCTGCTTCAAACCCGCCGGGGTGTCCACGGCGATCAGGCGGCCCTGATGCATCAGGCCGAGCCGGTCGCAGTGGTCGGCTTCATTCATATAGTGCGTCGAGACCAGGACCGTGACCCCGGACTCCCGCGAAAGCGAATAGATCAGATCCCAGAACGTGCGGCGCGCAACCGGATCGACTCCGGATGTCGGTTCATCCAGGAACAGAACCGGCGGCCCATGCAGCACCGCACAAAGAAGCGACAGCCTCTGCCGGAGTCCCGTGGGTAGGTCGCCAGCCAGCCGCGACTCGAATTCCTCGAGTCCCAAAGACCGCATCAAACCGCGGAAATTCGTGTTGCGAACGCCGTAGAGGTCGGAGTAGAGCCGCAGGTTTTGCCGGACCGTCAAGTCCCGGTACAGCGAGAAATGCTGCGACATGTAGCCGATTTGATCCCGGACCTGCTGCTTTTCCGACTGGATGTCAAAGCCAGCCACTTGAATCGCGCCCGCACTGGGCCCCAGCAGGCCGCACATCATCTTGATGAGCGTGGTCTTCCCTGCTCCGTTCGGCCCCAGAAGCCCGAAAATTTCGCCTCTCTCCACACTCAAGTCCACCGTGTCCACGGCAACAAAATCGCCAAACCGCTTGGTTACCGCTGCGCTCTTGACCGTGGCGGGAAAACCGACAACATGGGAGGCCGGAATGCGCAATTCCGGCTTCTGCTGTTTCCCGGCGGAAAGAAGCTGCAGGAAGAGATCTTCCAAATCGGGTTCACGCCGCGCGACGTTCGAAACTGCAATTTGCCGGTCACGCAAAGCCTTTTCGATCGTTTGCAAATCTCCCGCGAAGCGGATGCGCAGTTCTCTCCCGAACGCCTCGGTCGAAAGCACATCGTCCCGGGCCTGCAGGATTTGGAGCGCGGACGCCTGCGGCTCCGCCTGGATGGCCGCGAATTGCCCCGCGGCTTTGGCCCGGAGGTCTTCCGGGTCTCCCTGTTCGATGATCCTGCCGGAGTGCAGCAGCGCGATCCGGTGGCAGCGTTCGGCTTCATCCATGTAGGAGGTGCTCAGCAGCACGGCCACTTTGCGTTCCTGCACCAGTCGGCGGATGATTTGCCAGAATTCCTGCCGCGAAATCGGGTCGACTCCGGTCGTCGGCTCGTCGAGCAGGATCACATCGGGCAGATGGATGAGCGCGCAGATGAGGGCCAGCTTCTGCCGCATGCCTCCCGAAAGATTGCCCGCGCGGCGTTGCACGAACGGACCCAGGCGGGTCATGTTCAGAAGGTGCGCGCGATTTTCCCGGTAGGTTTTCTCGGGCAATTTCCGGAGGTCGCGAAAAAACTCGATGTTCTCCTGCACCGAGAGGCTCTCGTACAGATTCACTCCCAGCCCCTGGGGCATGTACCCCACCGGGCCTTTCACCGCCTCGGGATTCGCAAGGACATCGATGCCGCCGACCGAGACGCAGCCGCGGTGCGCTTTCAAGACGCCGGCCAGCGTCTGAATGATGCTGGTCTTGCCGGCTCCATCCGGCCCGATCAAGCCAAAGATCTCTCCGCGCCCGACCTCGAAGGAGACGTCGCGAACCGCCTCAACCTTTTTCCAGCGGCCGTAGAACCGCCACAGTCCCTTTACTTCAATGACCGGTGGCGCTGTGGCGCTCATGGCGATCCCGGCTGGGCTTGAGCGGCCTTCCAGTGGATCGCGGCATCCGCGGGCATTCCCGGCTTGAGCAGGCCTTCCGGCTTCACAAACGTCAGTTCCACGCCGAACACCAGCTTCACCCGCTCCTCTTTCGTCTCCACGTTCTTGGGCGTGAATTCCGCTTGCTGGTAGATCTTGGTGACGCGCGCGGCAAAGGTTCTGCCCGGAAAGGCGTCCACGGTGATTTCCGCTTCATCTCCCAGCTTGATCTTGGGGATCTCCGGCTCGGGGATATACACCTTCAGGTATAGCCGGTTCATGTCCACCATCACGAAAATCGGAGAACCGGGGCTGACGACGTCACCGACTTCCACCGGCCGGGAAAGGATCGTACCGTCTGCCGGCGCGTAGATGTTGCGCTCGGCGAGGTTCGCCCGGGCCTCCTCGAGCTGCGCTTCCGCCGCACGCCGGCTTTCCTGCAGGGCCCGGAGCTGTTGCCGCTTGAGCGCGACCGTATCTTGCGAAGCCTGCGCCACCGCCAGATTGGCTTCCGCCTGGGAGAGGTCCTTCTCCGCTGCGTTCACATCGGCCACGCTCGTCTCGTAGATCATGGTGGCCTGGTCGAGGACACTCTTGGGAATCACCTGTTCCCGGTACAGACCAAGGGCGCGATCCCGTTCCACGCTGGCATTTTCCAGGACGGCTTTTCCCCGGGCCAGGTGCGCTTTCGCGCTGCTCACCGCAGCCTCCGCCGCCGCCACCGCGGCAGCCGTGTGCTTCGTTGTGTAGGTCACATCGATCGAGGCTTGTTTGATCTGTTGATCCAGGTTCGCCACGCTGGCCGCAACACTCGCAAATCGCGCATCCAGCTGCTTCGATTCCAATTCCGCGAGCTGTTGCCCCTTCTTGACGGATTGGCCTTCGTCTGCCAGCAGCGTCTTGATCCGTCCCTGGATCTCTTTGGGAGCAAGCGTAACTTCCCGCCCTTCGATTCTTCCGCTGGCGGCGACCACGTTCTGCGGTGGCTTTTGTAGCAATCCCGGCAGCACCCGGAGGAACACTCCTATCATCGCTAGCCCGATTGCTCCTACGATCAGTGCCGTGCGAACCCAGGTCTTTGGCGGGGTGCTCTGCGGAGGCTCAGGAAGGGGCAGCGAGCCCGCTGCTTTCTTTTGAGCAGCCTGATCCAATTGGATCTCGATGGTGCGAGTATCGGTTGGCACTGGCGCCTCCCTACTCTAGCTGCGCACTCTCTTTGCAGCATCCTCCGTTCCAGTTGCGGTAATTGATAAGTGTATTATTTTCAGCATATTCTCTCGCTTTACATCGAGGCCATACGCACGGATTGCGTGATATCGCGCACTCGCGCAGCGTTCTTTCCTCCTTGGGAACGATCCTAGGATGGAGCTTGGTGGTCGGCGCCAGTCACGCAGCCAGCGTCATTTCCCCGCACTATTTCGCTGCCGGAACAAAAATCCTTTCGGCGGCCACGAGTTCGGCGTTCGGCACTTCGGTTTCCAGTCGAATGCGTTGATAGCTCGCCTTGTTCTCGGGCTTGGCGAGCACCGTGAGCCGGTACTGATGCTTGAGCCGCTCCGCAAACTGCTCCAGGAAGGGTGTGAAAGAGATCGGTGTTTGGAAGCCCTGAAAATAGGCTTCCCCTCCCGTCTCATCGGCCAGTTGGGAGAGATTGTTTTGCCCCCAGTTGAATCTCCAGTAGGAATGGCCGAAATGACCTGCTCTGGATGCGTAAATCGCGTAGATCTGGATGCCCGCCCGTTGCGCCCGGTCGATCGTCTCCGCCAGATACGAATTGCTGGGGCCGGGCTGCAGCACGTCGATGCCGCTCGAAATCATGAAGATTTCGCGGCGCGCGTGGCTTTCCGGCCAGCGCTTAATCAAATCCGAGATGGACAAATAGGGACTGGCAGACGCGCCGGCGACACCAAACGGGAGGCGTAGCGCCTTCCCTGCCAGGGCGCGGTCCTTGGTGAATTTCTGAACAATATCCACCGTGCCGTGGTGCATATAACCCACCGCAATCGTGGTGGACGCGGGTTGCGCGTTCATGAATTGGCGCAAATCGTCGAACTGCGAACCGATGCCCGGGTCGCTCCCATCGTCCAACAGCACGAACAGTTCGAGCTCGGCATGCTCACCTTGCAACGGAAGCCAGTCGGTCACCTGAAGGCGCTCGCGGCCTTGGAATACCTGGACGTCCTCGCTGTGGATGACGGGAATGTCCTTGCCGTGCTTCGCTTCCACGGAAACGACCATGCTCACCGGAACCGTCGATGATGAAGCGCCCTGCGGAGATGACCAGGACACCGCAGCCCCGGCCATCCCGATTAGCAGCGCGAAAACCGTTAACCACGCAATGTTCCGTCCTCTCATAGAATCCTCCTGTCGCCAATCTTCGTGCGCTCGCTGCTGCGAGCGACGGATATTTGTTCGGTGCCTCTCAATGGGGTCTTCCGCCAGCGGGTGGTCTTCCCCCACCGCTTGGTGCGCGCCCGCCTGTCCCGCGTGGCGGGCTCATGCCGCGGTACTGATGGGTACGGTTTGCTCCTTGAATGCGCGCTTGCCGCTCGCGCTGGAGATCTCCGACCGGACCGCTCGGGCGCCCCATGCTCGGCCGGGCCGGGGCAGCCTGTCGTCTGGCTCCGGGTGCGGATGGCCGGGGTTCGACCCGCTCCCAATTCCGTCCGTCGCGCCGGTACCAGCCGTCATTCCGGTGGGTGTAAACCTGCCCATCCCGTCCGGCGTACAGGTCCGGCCTGCTGGGCGCCGCTCTCCTTGGCGTGGGCCTTCCTGGCGTGATTCCGGGGCGCGCACCCCCTGTCCCGGAGGGCCGCAGCGGAACAGGGCGGCGGCCGAACACCGCGGGCTCTCTCCAGCGGTCGTACACACTGGCATTGCGCAGGCTGACCCGGCCGAACGTTCTTTCGACCGAGCGGTTGTACAACACGCGGCGGTGCCACACATCGTAGCCGCCGCGCGGATAGGGCCAAGCGTGCCAATACCAACGGTGGGGGTACCAGGGCCGCCAGTAAAAGCCGCCGCCCCAGTATAGGTAATGGAATCCGAAGCCCCAGGTCCACGGCCACCCGCACCAGAAGTCGGCGCACCAGCACGGATACCAGAACCCCGTTCCATACACCACGACGTCATTCCAGACGTACGCGCCGAAATATCCCGGCGTATAGCCGACATACACGAAATCCGGCGTCGCATCGTAAACGTAGACATACTTCACGTGATAGACCGGCGAAGCCGGTGGCATCGCATAGATTTTGGGCGGAACAGAGTCGCAGACCGCCCAGGGTCCTTGTGCGCTTTCGGAAACGAACCACACGCCATCGCTCACCGCATAGTATTTTCCGCCGACGATGATGATGTCGTTCGGGGAGTTGGCGGCGTACATCATGTCCGTGCCCGGAATGGGCTTGAACTGCGGGTCGCCGTCATAGATCGCGGTGAACGTCGCTTTCCTCCGGTCCACGGTGGCCGTCTGCGGCACCTGGGCCGCGACCACGGCATCCCGCGCCTGGGCTGTGCCGGGGATGCTCGCGAGCACCGCTCCTTTGGGATGTCCGGCCGGGATGCGCGCGAAATCCGCCGGCAGCACGGAGCCCGCCACAAATTCCCACGGGCCATCCAGTCTTGCAGCGCTGAACCAGCGCCCGGACAGCAGCACGTAATAGCGCTGCTGCGGCAGGCTCAGGAAGAGATCGCCGTCGGTGTTTTTCACGTACAGCAATTGCGTTCTGCCGATGGGGGAAAATTGCGCTTCGCCCTGGAGCTGGATAAGCTCCGCGGGCTCCGTGCTTACGATGACCTCCGGAGGAGGCCCGCCGGGGATAGGGGCCGCCTTGGGAGCAGTTGCACCGCCGGCCTGCTCCTCCATCTTCGAAACCTCCAGCAGCGAACTCGGTGGCTTGGCAGCTTGGCTCCAGGGACCCTCCAGGCTGGAAGCGGTCATCCAATAACCCTCGCCTTGCAAGAAGTATCTGCCGGTGTCGCTCTCCAGAACGATCACTGCCGGGGAGTTGATCACCCGCATCAGGTTCGTACCGGGAACCTTCTGCAGCACTGGCTGGCCATCGATCAAAATGAGTACCGCGGGATTGTGCCGGACGTAGATCCTGGGAGGGGCCGTGTTCAGAGCATCGCCTTTGGCCTTTTCCTCGGCTTGCGTGATCGCCAGGCCGGCGAGCAAGCGGTCCAGCGCAATGGTCATGTTCCATTGCGGCAAAGCTTGCTGCACCTTGGACACGTACACCGGCTCCTGACTCCCAGCGGAGGCAAACGCCGCTTTCGTGACCTCGATGTCATACAAAGTCACGAGTCGCTTGTCCGGATCGAGCGTGGTCCGCGCCGAGAGCCAGACCACTCCGTATACGGGCTGCAGCAAGCGGCGCTGCGTGACCACCATGGCCGCGCGTCCTTCCAGCCTTCCTCCTTCCCACTTGTCCACTTGCGGCTGATAGATTTGGATCTGCTCGCCATCGGATTGCACCATGCGCGGCCAGCCGATATCGCTCTCCTGCGCAGCGGCGGGGATCGCGCATAACGCCAGAGACAAAACTCCCGGAAGCAGATATCGCCGGAAGCTCGCTTTCACAAAATGTCTTTCCTGCCCGTGCGCCTGGTTCGCAACACCGTGCTGCATCCTGCTAACTGTTCCACGGTTTTCGCCATTCCAAATTGGGAGCCGCATGATTTCTCTCCGAGGCCATTTACCCAAGCCAGTAGATTTCGGCCGGATTGCGCCCATGCGCTTCCGGCCAGGTTTTCGGATGGCCGAGCACGATCGGCGCGACCACCTGGAAGCTTTCCGGCAGTTTCAGTTCGGCCTTGGTGGACGGCAGATTCAGCCAGGGGCGTGCGAGACCGATCCAACAGGTGCCCAGCCCTTCCGCGCGAGCCGCCAGCATCAGGTTTTCCGCCGCCACGCAGCAGTCTTCGGCCGCTTGCGCGTCGGAAGATTTCGCCAGCACCAGCAGCAGCGCCGGCGCGTGATAAAACATTACGAAGTTCGGATCTTCGACCATCTTGCGGAGAGATTCGTCGTACGCAGTTTGCGCGAAATTCGCCAGCAGCCAGCTCTTGGCGCGCTTGGCGTAGCCACCGATGCGTTCGCAGTCGAGCAGCGCGGCAAATGCCCAGGGCTGCAGATTCCGCGCACTCGGCGCGAGGATTGCCGCCTGTATCAGGCGCTCGACCGTCGCCCGTTCAATGCGCGCGCCGGTATAATCCCGGACCGCACGCCGCTCTCTGATGGCCTCCATCACTTCCATGGGGCACTCTCCCGCACATCACCTTCGCCGCAATTTCGCTTCTGGCGTCGAATGCGCCGCAGGTCTCCGGTTGAGCCAGGCGGGGAGAATCGGACGGGCGCCTGTCGCCCGTCCGGCTGGAGCATCTGTGGACTTCAGGCGGCTTTGGGATGGATGCGGATAGCCCGCGTCTTTGCCGCTTTCGGCATCGTCAATTCCAGCACGCCGTTCTTCAGCATCGCGGCCACTTTGCCGGTTTCCACTTCCACCGGCAAGTCCACAACGCGCAGAATCTGGTCGGCGCAGCGCTCCGCGTATACCGTCTTGCCCTTTTTCTCTTCTTTGCTTGTTTCCCGCTTGCCCGTGATCGTCAGCCGGCGGGGCTCGACGCTGATTTCGAGTTCCTTTTCAGTGAAGCCCGGCACTTCCGCCAGAATATGCAGGGAGTCCTCCGACTCCGCGATATTTACGTGCACGGGATGCAGCAATTCCCGCTCCGCTTGGAACCAGTGCTCGAGGTCGCGGCCGAATATGCGGCCATTCTCTTCGAAAATCGAATAAGCCCGGTGCGAAAGAACATCAAACATCTCTTCCATCTGATCCAACAAAGATCCGTGCTTGATCATTTTCACGGGCTCTTCCGCGCGCTTAACCGCAGTGCTTTCCGCCATGGCTGTCCCTCCCTCTTGAAGATCGCGTTGGCGCTGACCGCGCTAGAACTTTCACGTCCACCGGTCCCATTGCCGGTCCTCACACATCTCGCCGTCCAGCGCTGCACTATCATTCGCAGACTGCGAACGGCAGCGCAGTGATGCGCATCACAAGAGTTGCCATCAGCAACTCCCGCGAAAGCCCGGCTCGGCAGCCGGCTCGCGGACATCCGCATTCTTCGCCGGCGGAGTTGGCCTTTCCCAATGTTTCAAAGAGAAGTTATTTCATTTTGGAGGGCAGCTTGATCGTCTTGCCGGCCACCATGAAGACGCCTCTCCCGCGATGATGAATCGTCCGCGGGTGTTTCCTTCTGGGATCGACCCATGCTTTGAGCACCTCGAGGATAAAGAAGCAGTATTTGGCGGCCATCCTTGCGTCAACGACCTTGCATTCGAGATTGGCATAACACTCGCCGATGAGCGGGGCCTGGACCCGGGAGGCGGCCTCCGGCGTAAGACGAAAGGCCTTGAACTTGTCGACCCTTCGCCCGGAGGTGTTCCCGCAGCCCACGACCTTGGCCGCCAGCTCCACCGTGGGGATATTGATCACGCATTCCTTGGTCGCCTTGAGGATGCCGAAGGTGTGGTTGCGGTCGCTGATCACGCAGCCCACCAGCGGCGGCTCGAATTCGATCATCGTGTGCCACGACATAGTCATGATGTTCGGTCGCCCCTTGCGGGCCGTCGTGACCAGCACCACCGGCCCCGGCTCGAGCAGGCGATAGACTTGCGACAAGGGAAAGGATTTTTTCACCATCGCAGCACCTCTTTCCGGCGCTTTTCAACAATTGCCATCCTCACCAATGGACCGCCGCGCTAGGCCCGCACGGTCAGCACGGGACACGGCGCCCCGGCGGCCACGGTATAGGCCGCACTCTGCGGCAAGTGGGTCACGAGGTGTTTCCTCCCCGCGCCCATCACCACCAAATCCGCTTTCATCGCCCGCGCGGCCTGCAAAATCTCTTCTGCGCATTCCCCGCTTTTCACCACGCACTCCGCCTTACACCACTGCTCGATTCCCGGCGGCAAGCACTGTTCCAGGCGATACCGGGTGGTCTCCTGCAGCATCGCCAAACCTTTCTCCGAGTATTCCTCGGAGGGTTTCATCACATGCAGGAGCGTGAGCATCGCCCGGTATTCCTGGGCTAGAGAAAATGCATACGGCGCGGCATGCTCCGCGGCCCTCCCGAAATTTGTCGCAAATAGAATCTTCTTGAATTCCACTTCTCCGGAGTCTTTGCCCGCGCTGGCGGGTCCCACCGTCAGCACCGGACACTCGGCGCGCCGGAAAATCATCTCCGCCGAAGAGCCCATGAATTCCCCTTGCACGCTGCGCACCCCGTGCGTGCCGACCGTCACGAGAGAAATCTTATGCGCATGGATGAGCCGCTCGATCACCTCCCACAGGTACCCCTCTTCCAGCAGCACCTCATGCGCCACGCCGCGCATCCGCCCCGACTTGAGAATGTCCGCAATCCCCTGTTCCGCCACCCGGCGCATTTTCTCGTAGGCCGCCCGCCCGCTTTCCGCCGGCGAAACCGCCTGCCCTTCCGTCACCACATGCGTCAGGTACACCTGTGCCCCGTAATGCCGGGCCAGAGCGACGGCGTACGTCAGCGCCAGATCGGAGACCGGTGAAAAATCCGTCGCCACCAGGACGCTGGTTAAAGACAGCCCTCTGTCCTTCGTCGTTTTGGCAGCCGGTTCCGGCACTTTCATCCTGCGCACTCTCCGGCAGGCGCGAACAGACTCCGCCTGCACGGCCAATTCACGCGTTTCTTCGCAACTCCGCGCGCCGCGCCACCCTACAGAAAACAATATATTTAAAACATTATATGGTTTCACAGTTACATCGCGATGTGATTCAGATCACATCTTTCGCGGCACAAGCACGGTACAAAGCAAGAGGCGCGCTCGGCCGAATCTACGCGGGGTGAACTCGGCCGCTTCCGTGGCGCGTCAGACTGCAGCGCATATCCGCTGGGCAGATGGATCCCGGCACTGTGCTCCCTTCCTGTTAACTGAAGGTGAATCCCAATGGCCACTCCCGCCAAATTCCGCATCGATCTCGCCATCCACGATCAGTTGATGAACCCTGGCCCGGCTCGCAGGGTTCCTCTACCGCCGAAGGGGCTGACCCTTCCGGCTCCGGTTTTCCCGCTGCACCAGGAACTCCTGCAGGAGGCTGGCCCGGATACCCCGCCCGAACGGCGCCACTGGGACCGCAAAGAGATTTATCGCAAGATGCGGGGATGGCTGTTTCCTTACGTCCGGTCGCGCATTTCCCCGGGTGAGTTCCATCCGATCACCGCGTATCTGTTCGTGGAATACAAGTGCAATCTGGACTGCTGGTACTGCTGGGCATTCGACAACAAGGTCCCGGGAATGACCGAGGACATCGCGCGCCGCTCGATCGATTGGCTCTACGATCACGGGTGTCGCGTGCTGGCCCTGATGGGCGGCGAGCCGCTTCTGCGGCCGCAGTTCGCGCATAAAGTCGTCTACTACGCCGCCAAGAAAGGATTCTGGATTTATATCGGAACGAATGGCCGCTTGCTGCGCCCCGAGGTGGCTGACCGCCTCGGTGACGCCGGCGTGGCCGTATTCAACCTGGCCCTGGACGCCTGGGACCTGAAGCCCAGTCTTCCCAAGGCGCTTCTCCCCGCGCAAAAGAACTTCGAACACATCTGGCGCAAGCAGTATGTGTACGGCTACATGGTCTTCTTCAACATCAACATCTGCCGCAACAACATCGCGGACGTGCGCCAGCTTACCGAGTACGCGCACGATCACCGCGTCGCCACCGACTACCACATCAACGAAACTCCCATGCTCGAGCAGGACGCGCACTTCAGGCACCTGCACGACAATCCCACTTACATTCGCCCCGAAGACTGGCGCGAAGTGGACGCCTTGATCGACTGGCTGATCGAGAAAAACCAGGCGGGCTATCAGATGGTCAACTCCGTGCCGCGCCTCCGGGAGATGAAGGCCTTCATGCGCATGTCCTCCGGCGTGGATTTGAAGACACGCGGCTGGTACGGCGATGGCATCGCCGGCAACGGCCAGCAGGCCGAGTTTCTTGCGGCCCTGCCGGGAATTGCGGAGGGCCCGGATGGAACGCTGCAGTTCAGGGAATGGAACTGCCGCGCCGGCCAGAACAACGTGATCATCCGCCCGGACGGCACCGTGGCGCCCTGCTTTCCCATGTACCCCTCGACCTTCGACTGGGGCCACATCGACGAACCAAGGTTCCACGTGGAACAACTGGGGGAGATGAAGAAAACCTGCCAGCGGCATTGCTTTTCGACGCTCAACCATAACCTGGCCTATTGCTACAACGACGCCCGGGTCCTCAAGTGGCTCTGGTCGCAGGTGGTCCGGAACAAGCTCCAAGGCGGTGCGCGCAGCTTCCAGGACTGAGCATGCGCGGAAGCCCGTAATGACCTTTGGCGCGCACCAGCAATGTGCCAGAGAAGAAAAGGACGAACCATGGCAAGACTTCCCGTATGGATCCTTCGGCTTTTCGCGGCGGCTTTCGTCCTAGGACTGCTGGCGGCCGCAACTCGGCCGGCGGCGCAATCTGCTCCCGGCAGTTCCTCTCCGGAGGCCATTGCGCCGCTCCAGCCACCGCCTCCGGGAATCACCGGAGACGAGATATTCGCCCAATTGGTGCGGCACAACGAGCTGCGCAACGCCGCGCTGCGGCAGTATTCCGCCATTCGCACCTATGCGGTGACCAATACCAAAGGCAAGGTGCATGCGCAAAAGATTGTGCAAATGGACTACCGGGCCCCCGGCAGAAAGACCTTTGTTACCACATCGGAAAAGGGATCAAGCGTGGTTCGCCACTTGGTCCTCAATCGTTTGATTGAGAGTGAAGCTGGGGCGGCAACGGGCAAGGAACATCACGACAGTTCCATCACCCCCGCCAACTACACATTGGTCCTGCTCGGCGAAGAACAAATCGGACCTTCCCGCTGCTACGTGGTCCAGGCCGTCCCCAATCGTAAGGACAAGTATCTCTTCGAGGGTAAAGTGTGGATTGACACCCAAGACTTCGCCATCGTGAAGATCGCCGGGCATCCGGCGAAGAAGCTCTCCTTCTGGATCGAACGCGCCGAGTTCGTGCGCCAGTATCAGAAAGCCGGGGAATTCTGGCTTCCGCTGAAAGACGAAACTGCGGTCGATGTCAAATTCTATGGGAAGAAAATTCTCACCATCGACCACCGCCTTTCCACGGTCAACGAAGCCCGGCCCGGCAGCGAGACACGGCAAAACGCACAGGCCCTTTCCGATTCGGTGGCGCCGGCGCCCGAGTGATCCTATCGCGCGGAAACAACCCTGCCGGTTGCCGGATTTGACGCAGCTTACCGGCGCGCGTTCGAAACTTCGAAACTTTGCCGGAAACGCAACCTGGGGCAAGAACCATGGGAAGTACAAGACCCGTAAAGCCCGTAAAGAAGGTTGACCGCTCTGCGGTCACACATGCCGCTGACCGCTCAGCGGTCACACCATCCAGTGTGCAAGACCAGGAGATCAACGAGCGCCTGGCGGCCGAAAGGCTTCGTCTGCGCCGTCTGGCCGGACTGGATTCTCCCGCGCATTTTCACCGCCCGCTGGAGCGGCCTTTTACCGCGGAGGAGCGCAGCCGCGTCACCATTCTCTTCGGCGGCCTTACCTGGAAGCACGAGGAATTGATCCGCGCCGTGTTTCAAGGCTCTGGCTACCGCTGCGAACGCCTGCCCGTGCCCGGCGTCGCGGCCTTTCAGGCCGGGAAAGAGTATGGCAATAACGGCCAGTGCAATCCGGCCTACTTCACGGTGGGAAATCTGGTGCAGCACCTGCGCTCTCTGGAAGCCTCGGGCATCTCCCGCCAGCGGATTCTTGACGACTACGTGTTCTTCACCGCCGGCTCCTGCGGCCCGTGCCGCTTCGGCATGTACGAAGCCGAATATCGCTTTGCCCTGAAAAATGCGGGCTTCGATGGCTTCCGCATTCTGCTCTTCCATGACAGCGACGGCCTGAAGGCCGCGTCCGGCGAACCCGGCCTCAAGTTCACCGTGGATTTCGGCCTGGGCATGCTGAACGCCCTGCACCTCGGGGACGTCATGAACGACGTGATCTACCAGATCCGGCCGTTTGAGCTGCACCCGGGCGAAGCCGACCGGGTCTTCGCCGAAGCCATGACCGGGCTCTGCAAAACGCTGCGCGAGCGGCCGCCCTTCGAAATCATGCAGCGCGCTCCGCAGTGGTCCCGGGGATACCTGCAGCGCAAGAAAACGCTGCGCAACACGCTGAACACCCTGGGTAAGATTCACGAGCACCTCTACGGGGATATCTACCTGGAGGCCCTTGCGGAGTGCATGGAAAAGCTGAACTCCATCGAGGTGGACCGCACGCGGGTCAAGCCCATCGTAAAGATCACCGGAGAATTCTGGGCCCAGACGACGGAGGGCGACGGCAACTTCAACATGTTTGCCTTCCTCGAACGGGAAGGAGCGCAGGTGCTGGTCGAGCCGATCGCCACCTGGGTGGCCTACCTGCTGCACCAGGCCAAGGCTCATGCCCGCGCCAAGTGGCCGGTGAACCGGCCGCACCGCAATCCCCGCTGCTGGGAGCTGCGGAAGCATTTCGCCAATCAAGCGGGCCTGCGCAAGAAGCTCGCGTTGCTCGGTCTGGGCGAGACCCTGTGGTATCACTTCTACCATCGCGTGACCCGCCACCTGGGCGGCCTCACCCACCCGCTCGTTCCCCAGCCGGAACTCGCGGAACTCGCGCATCCTTTCTACAACCAGTTCGCCCGCGGCGGCGAAGGGCATCTGGAGGTCGGCAAGAACGTCTACTACACGGTCCACCGCCTTTGCCACATGGTGCTGGCGCTGAAGCCCTTCGGCTGCATGCCTTCCTCCCAATCGGACGGAGTGCAATCGGCCGTGATCAACAAGTACCAGGACATGATCTTCCTGCCCATCGAGACCTCGGGCGAAGGCGAGCTCAATGCCCACAGCCGCGTGCAGATGGCTCTGGGCGAGGCCAAGGCCAAGGCCAAGACGGAGTTCGAAAAGGCTTTGCAGTCAACGGGCAAGCGCCTGGAGGACATCAAGGCTTATATCGCCGAGCATCCCGAGTTGCGCCGGCCCTTCTACCACGTGCCCCGCCGGCCCGCCATCGCGGGGACCGCCGCGCAGTACATCCTGCACGTGAGCGATCGCATGGACGCCAGCCACCGCTCTTGGCGCCGTTCGCGCCTGCACGGAATCGCCGTCGCGGATACCGGCTGATCGCGCAAGGAGACCCCCCGCGGATTTTTCCGGCTTGGACCATGGCCCTTTCGTTTCCGGAATTCGGAGCAGGAACAGCTTATGCACGGCCACCACGAGACGCGCTACCTGGTTGGAATCGATGTCGGCTCCACGACGGCGAAAGCCCTAGTCGTGGACGCAGCCACCGGCCAGATCCTGTGGCAGGACTACCAGCGCCACGCCACTAGACAACCGGAAAAGACCCTCGAGTTCCTGACCCGCATGGAAGCCGAAGTCGGCGTGAACCACCACAACACCCGCGTCTTCCTGACCGGCTCGGGCGGCAGGCTCCTCGCGGATCTCGTGGGCGCGAAATTTGTGCAGGAAGTTACCGCGGTGGCTCTGGCGGTCGAGAGATTCCACCCCGAAGTCTACTCCGTCATCGAACTCGGAGGACAGGACGCCAAGATCATCGTTTTCAAGGACGACGACGAAAGCGGCCGCAAGAAAAAAATTCCCTCGATGAACGACAAATGCGCCGGCGGCACGGGCGCGGTCATCGACAAAATCAACGCCAAGCTCAAGATTCCCCCCGCCCAGCTCTGCGACCAGGGATATCACGGGATCAAGCTGCATAAGGTGGCCGGAAAGTGCGGCGTCTTCGCGGAGACCGATATCAACAGCCTGCAGAAGCTCGGCATACCGCCGGAGCAGTTGCTGGCTTCGCTCTTTGACGCCATCGTCCTGCAGAACCTCAGCGTCCTGACGCGCGGCCACACCCTGCGGCCGCAGGTCCTGCTCCTGGGCGGGCCGAATACCTTCATCCGGGGCATGCGCGAAGCCTGGCAGGCGAACATCCCGCGCATGTGGGAGGAACGAAACGTCGCGCTTCCCCAGGGCGCGCAACCCGAAGATCTGATCAAAGTTCCGCACAACGCCCAGTATTTCGCGGCCCTCGGCGCCATCGAATTTGGCAAAGCCGAGGACGACTGCATCGGTTGCTACCATGGCCCGGAGAAACTCATCCACTACATTCAGTACGGCCGCCAGGAAGAGAAAGCCAAGTGCGGCAGCTTTGGGTTGATCGGAAGCAGCGGCGAGCTGGACGCCTTCCGGGCGAAATACCGGCGCCCGCGGTTTATTCCCGCATCCTTCCATAAAGGCCAGGCCGTGGGCGGCTTTATCGGGATCGACGCCGGCTCCACATCCACCAAGGCCGTCCTGCTGAACGAAGACGGCGATCTGCTGTGCAAGGCCTACCAGCTTTCCAACGGCAATCCGATCCAGGACGCCATTGACATGTTCGAAAACCTGCGCGCGCAGGTGGAAACGCAGGGCGCGAAACTCGACGTTCTGGGCGTCGCGACTACCGGCTATGCCAAGGACATCCTCAAAGACGTGCTGAAGGCCGATGTCGCGCTGGTGGAGACCGTCGCGCACACCGAATCCGCGCTTAAATTCTACGACGACCCCCACGTGATCGTGGATGTGGGCGGGCAGGACATCAAACTCATCATTCTCAAGGATGGCCGGGTCAAGGACTTCAAGCTGAACACGCAATGCTCGGCGGGCAACGGCTACTTCCTGCAATCCACGGCCGAAGAGTTCGGACTCAAGATGGAAGAGTTCGCGGATCTGGCTTTCACCGCTCAGGCCATGCCCGTTTTCGGCTATGGCTGCGCCGTCTTCCTGCAGTCGGACATCGTGAACTACCAGCGCCAGGGCTGGCGCGCGGAAGAAATCCTCGCCGGGCTGGCCGCCGTGCTGCCCAAAAACGTCTTCCTCTACGTCGCCCGCATTCCCAATCTGGCGGCGCTCGGTTCGCGCTTCATCTTGCAGGGGGGAACCCAGAACAATCTGGCGGTCGTAAAAGCGGAAGTGGATTTTATCCGCAGCAGCTTCCGCGCCGCGGGCCAGGAACCAGAGATCATCGTTCACCAGCATTGCGGCGAGTCCGGCGCAATCGGCGCGGGGCTCGAGGCCCTGCGCCTGTGGCGCAACGGTATGCGGACTTCATTTATTGGCCTCGAGGCGGTCCGCAATATTTCCTACCGGACCACCCGCAACGAAGATACCCGCTGCAATTTCTGCAAGAACACCTGCCTGCGCACGTTCATCGACATCAAGCTGGAGCAGCTCGGCCCTTCCTCCGCGCACGAAGCGACCAAAGTCCCGCTGCTGCCGGGCGAGCAGCGCCTGATCATCGCCACCTGCGAGAAAGGCGCGGTCGAGGACCTCAGCGAGATGAAGGCCATCAAGGCCGGCATCGAGCAGATCAAGGACGCCAATCCCAATTTTGTGGACATCGCTGCCCACGAAGTCTTTCGCCCGCGCAACTCGAAGCTGCTGGCGGACCCCATTCCGCGCTGCGTCTGGACCAGGCGCGACCTCGAGCGCGCCGCGCTCATGAAGAACCGCAAGAACCTGCGCGTCGGCATTCCGCGGGTCCTCAATGCTTACGTTTACGCCCCGCTTTTCAATGCCTACCTGGAAAGCCTGGGCCTGCAGCCCGAGAATATCGTCTATTCGGATTACACCGGCCCCGAGCTCTATCGCAGCGGCTCCAGCCGCGGCGCGATTGATCCCTGCTTCCCCGCAAAGATCGCCATCCCGCACGTCTATGACCTGCTCCACGTCGCGCACCGGAAAAAGCCCCTCCAGGTGATCTTCCTGCCGATGTATGACGTCCTGCATTCTCCTCTGGTGAAGCTGACCGGAGCGAACGCCTGCCCCACCGCGCTGGCCACCGCCGAAACGGTGAAGGCCGCGTTCACCAAGGAGAACGACCTCTTCGCTGAGCTCCACGTAAAATATCTGAATCCCATCCTGAACTTTACCGACCGCAAGCTGTTCGCCTTTCAGATGTACCGGGCCTGGCAGCCCATCCTGGGCTTGTCCGAGGAAGAAAATGCCCGGGCGGTCGAGGCCGGCTATCAGGCGCTGCGCGATTGCGAACTCAGCATCCGCGGGCGGGCGCGCGCCGTGCTGGACCAGCTCGAACGCGAAGACCGCATCGGCATCGTGATGCTCGGCCGGCCGTATCACCACGATCCCGGCCTGAATCACGGAATCCTGGAAGAGTTTCAAAAGCTGGGCTATCCGATCTTCTCCCAGAACACTTTGCCCCTCGACGAAGAGATCCTGGAACGTTTCTTCGGGGACGAGGTTCGGGCGGGAGTGATCAGCCACGCCCTCGACATTTCCGACTGCTGGAAGAACTCCTACTCCTGCAGCACGAACCACAAGATCTGGGCGGCCAAATTCACGGCCCGTCATCCCAATCTGGTCGCCCTGGAACTCTCGAGCTTCAAATGCGGCCATGACGCGCCCATTTACGGCGTGATCGAAGGGATCATCGAACAATCCGGGACGCCCTACTTCTGCTTCAAGGATCTCGACGAGAACAAGCCCTCCGGATCGATCCGCCTCCGCGTGCAGACCATCGATTACTTTCTGCGGCGCTACCGCGAGCAAATCATCGGGCGGCGCAAGACGGAGGAGCACGTCGCAGCCCAACTGGCGCAGTACGAGATGCAGTTGCGGGAGCAGCTCGCACAGGACGCGCGGCAAGCGGCGGCGGACTAGAACCACGGCGGCCCCATCGGCGCCCGGGGCCCTCAACGCGACGGCTGGCAATTCCCCTTACAATTCAGGCCCTATTCCACTCCGGCAGTTCTCTCCGTCCCAGCATCGCTTCGGCGGCCCAGCGTCCCAGATGGACGGAGAGCGCCACGCCGTGCCCGCTGTAGGCGCCCAGCACCAGCACGCGCGAACTCCGTGCGTGCCGCGTGAACACCGGACGCCACTGCTCGGCGATCAGGATCGGCCCTCCCCACCGGTGCGTGAATTGGACGGACTGCAGAATCGGATGCATTCCGCGCACGCGCCGTTCGAGGCTGGCGATCAGCTCGGCCGCTTCCCCCGCTGCGATATCCAGCGCGGCCAGCTCGCGCCAATCCTCCAGGTGCACCAGCCCACTTCCGAAAATGACGCCATTCGTGGCCAGCAGCCGCCCCCAAAGATAGGGCAGATCAATCGTGTAGAAAGGCTTCCGCGCCGAAAGTCCCAGGGCTTCCAGTTGCGCCGCCGTGAGCGGCTCGGTCGCCACCGCCAGAGTAAACGTGGGCTGCGCACGACTCGCCAGACCGCTCAGCTCCAGGGACTCCGCATTGGTAGCGATCAGCACATGCTGCGCGCGCAGTTGCCCGCCGGAAACGCGCACGCGCAACGGTTCTTCGAACACGATCTCTTCGACGCGGGCGTTTTCGAACAAGAGTGCGCCCGACTCCTGCGCGGCGCGCGCCAATCCGCTCACCAGTTTTCCCGGGTCCAGCGTCCCGCCGGGAATTTCCCGGGCCACGCGCAGCATGCCGGAATCCGCCCAGGCCACCGGCGAATTCGGCAAGCCGCCGTCCCGGCCCAGCTCCCATGCCCCTGGCAATGCGAGGTCGCACTCCACGCCAAGCTCGCGCAGCACGCCAGAAAATCCGGCCAGCACGTCGCCCAGCCCGGGGAGATCGCCCGCGGCGGTTTCGGCCAGCGGCACGCCGCCCGTATGCCCGCTGGAGCCCGCGCCGATGGATGCGCCTTCCAATAGCGCGACGCTTTGTAGCGGCGCGAGACGCCGCAGCCACGCCGCGGCCGCCAGGCCCGTGAAGCCTCCTCCGACTACCGCGAAATCCACTTCCTCGGGCAGCGGGCGCCGCGCCGGATGAAAATCAATCGTCCAGGGAGTTTTCCCCCAGCGCGTTTTTGTCGAGGAACCTGGCAAGGCTCTCCCTCCGGGGGCGAATTGTGCTCAACGAGGATGGGCTGGAGAAAAAATTGCCACAACATTGCAGCAAAGACCTGGCACCCAAAGACCAGGTCTGTGCTTCCGAAAAACTTATTGGCGGATGAGCCTGTAAGCCGGATTCTGTGCGGCGCGCGTCCCAAAAGCGGCCTGCGCGCTGCGGCGACCATTCCTCTAGGCCACGGCTCGCGCCGTGACTCCAGCAGCCTACCCGAGGGTTGATAACAGGCCGGGCCAGCCCTCCCCTCCTATTTGGCCTTGCACCACGCGGGGTTTGCCGTGCCCCCGGTGTTGCCACCGGGGCGGTGGGCTCTTACCCCACCTTTTCACCCTTACCTGCGAAGCGTGCGATACGAAGACGTCTCGGAGGTTTTCCTCCGAGCTGTCACCGGGCTGCGCTCCGCCGGCGGTATCTTCTCTGTGGCACTGTCCGTGACCGGATCGTTCCCAACCCGGCCCCCTGGCGTTACCAGGCGCGTTGCCCTCTGGTCCCCAGCCTTGCGGCCTGGACCAGGGTGTCCGGACTTTCCTCCCGTCCAGCCATCTTGCGATGACCAGACCAGCGATCGCCCGGCCCACCCGCCATTCCTATTATACCGCGAAGCGCGGCCTAGTCGGGGAAAGGCCCTTGAATAGTTAAACGCTCGAACAATGCAGCGCTTCCAACAGCTCCAATGAATCAGCGCAGGCCCAGGAGTTTTTCGAATTCGCTTTCGGAGAGAATGGTCACGCCAAGCCCCTTGGCTTTGTCGTATTTCGAGCCGGGGTCCGTGCCCACCACCACGTAATCCGTCTTCTTGCTCACCGAGCCGGAAACTTTTCCCCCGTGCTGCTGCACCAATTCCCCGGCCTCTTCGCGGCTGCGGTTGGCCAGGCCCCCAGTAAAGACAAACGACTTCCCCGCCAGCTTCTGGCTCTTCACTTCGCGCTTTTCCGCGGTGGGGTGAACGCCGGCCTTGCGCAGCTTCTTGATCAGCTCGCGGTTGGCGGCTTCGGAGAAAAATTCGGCGATGCTCGCGGCCACCTTCGGCCCCACCTCCGGCACCTCGGTGAGCTGCTCCTCGCTGGCCGCGGCCAGCTCTTCCAGCGAAGAAAACTGCTCGGCCAGGAGCTGCCCCGTGCGTTCCCCGACAAAGCGTATGCCCAGCGCGAAAATCAGCCGCGCCAGGCTGTTCTTCTTGCTGGCCGCGATCTCCTCCAGCAAATTTTGCGCGGATTTTTCGCCCATGCGCTCGAGCGCCGCCACTTCCTCCAGATCGAGCGCGTAGAGATCGGCGAAATCCTCCACCAGCTTCCGGTCCACCAACTGGTCCACGATCTTTTCGCCCAGGCCGTCAATATTCATCGCGTGGCGCCCGGCGAAGTGCAGCAGCGACTCCTTGCGCTTGGCCGGGCAGGCGGCGTTCACGCAGCGGTAGGCCACTTCGTCTTCCGACTTGTGGATGTGGCTACCGCACTCCGGGCACTCCTTGGGCATGCGGAAAGCCTTGCGGTGCTTCCCTTCCTTCGTCACCTTGATGACGTGCGGGATCACTTCCCCGGCGCGCTCGATCAGCACCGTGTCGCCGATCTGCAGGCCCAGCCTCTCGATCTCGTCCATGTTGTGCAGCGTCGAGCGGCTGACCGTGACGCCGCCGACCTGCACCGGTTCGAGCACCGCCACCGGCGTCAGCGCCCCCGTGCGCCCCACCTGCACCAGGATGTCGTTCACCACCGTGGTCTCCTGCGTGGCGGGATATTTGTAGGCGATGGCCCAGCGCGGGGCCTTGGCCGTGTACCCCAGCTCTTCCTGAATGGATTCACGACCTGCAGGCACTCGGAATGCTTTGCGAACGGCACCCGGCCGTCCACCAGCAGGTAGTAGGCGAAAAATTCGAGGCGGCGCGAAGCGGTGATGGACGGGTCGAGGACGCGCACCGCGCCCGCGGCCGCGTTGCGCGGATTCGCGAAGATCTTGCCGCCCAGGCGCTCCTGCTCGCGGTTCAGTGCCTCGAACGACTTGCGCGGCATCATCACTTCGCCGCGCACCTCGAAATCCGCGGCCAGCCCGGCCTTCTTCAGCGCCGCGGCATCCACCCGCAGCGGGATCGAGCGGATCGTGCGCACGTTGGGCGTGACGTCCTCGCCGGTAGTGCCGTCGCCGCGCGTCACGCCCCGCACCAGCACTCCCCCCTCGTATTGCAGCGAGATGCTCAGCCCATCGAACTTGTGCTCGGCGATGTATTCGATCTTCGCGCGCCCGCTCAGCTCCCGCGCGCGGCGCTCGAAATCGCGCAGCTCGTCGTAGCTGTAGGCGTTGTCCAGGCTGAGCATGGGCCGCGCGTGCCGCACGGTCTGGAAACCCTCGCGCGGCGCTCCGCCCACGCGCTGGCTCGGCGAATCCGCCGTGACCAGCCCGGGATGCTTGGCCTCCAGCGCCTTCAGGCGGTCCATCAGCCGGTCGAATTGCGCGTCGGAGATCTCCGGCTCGTCCAGCACGTAATAGAGGTATTCGTGGCGGCGAATCTCTTCGCGCAGCTTCTCGATTTCCTGTTTCGCTGAGGCGGCTTTCGCCATGCGTCCCCCGGGAAGAACCTGCCGGAACAAACCGTCCGTTATTATATAGAATGCTTGCTGCGGAGACAGCGAAACACACATTCCGGAGGCCCATGCCCGCCGAACCCCAGAACGCCCTGCTGATCCACAACCCGCGCGCCGGAAACGGCGGGCGCCGGCGCACCCTCGACGCGGCGCGCCGCATCCTCGCCGCGGGCGGCATCGCCACGGAGTTGGCGGAAACGCACGGGCCGGGCCACGCCACGGAACTCGCCGCACGCGCCGGCGCCCAAGGGCGCGGCCTGGTGATCGTCTGCGGCGGCGACGGCACGCTGAACGAAGCTGTAAACGGCCTCGCGGCCCAGGTGAGCGGCCCGCGCGTGCCGCTGGGGCTCCTGCCCGGCGGCACGGCCAACGTGCTGGCCAAGGAACTGGGCATCCCGTGGAATCTCCCGCGCGCCGCGGAAAAACTGCTGACCTGCCGCCCGCAGGAGATCGCCCTGGGCTTGGCCACGCCCCTCGCACAGCCGGAACGGAAACGCTACTTCATCAGCGTGGCCGGCGCTGGCCCGGACGGCATGATCGTCTACTCCCTGGACCCGGCCCTCAAGGCCAAGGTCGGCATTCTGGCCTACTGGTTCGAAGGCATCCGCCAGGCCGTGCGCTACCGCTTCCCGAAGCTGCGCATCCGCTCCAGGGAACAGCAGATCGAGGCCACCATCATCATCGTGGGGCGCACCAAACACTACGGCGGGCCGTTCCAGATCACCACCGGCGCGGACCTGCGCGAAGACCGCTTCGAGCTCGTCGCGCTCACCAGCCAGAGCGGCGCGCGCTACTTCAGCTACCTGCCGGTCCTGTGGTTCGGCGATCTGCGCCGCAGCAAGGGCGTTTATTTCTGGAAGTCGGACCTGGTCCTCTGCGAGCCCGCCGGCAATGACCCGGTTTACGCCCAAGTGGACGGCGAGGCGCTGGCGCGCTTGCCGGTCGAGTTCCGCATCGTGCCGCGCGCGCTGACCCTGCTGATGCCGCCGCGCGAGGAGGGAGACGCCGCCTAGGCCTGCTCATGGATCCGATCACCCATGGCCTCGCATCGTTCGCCGCCACGCGGGCCTTTTTTCCGCGCGCCTCGCGCCTCACGGTCGTCGCCGCCGTCGCCGCGGGCACCGCCGCCGATCTCGACGAACTCAGCGCTTTCTTCGGTCCCTCCGCCTATTTCGCCGCGCACCACACGGCCACGCACTCGCTCCTCGGAACCGTCCTTCTCGCGCTCCTCGCCGCCGCGCTGCTCTCCGCCCTCTTTCCAAAAAAAGAAAACCAGCCCACGCGGTTTCTTGTCGCCTTCGCCGCGGCTTTTCTGGCCGCAGCCCTGCACCTCGCCCTGGATCTTGCGCAAGCCGGAGGCGTGGCGCTGTTCTGGCCGTTGCGCACCCAGCGCTATGCGCTGGACTGGCTGGGCGGAATTGACCCCTGGATTCTGGCCATCCTCGTGGCCGGCGTGCTCTTTCCGTTGTTGCTGCGCCTGGTCACCGAGGAGATCGGCGCAAAAGAGAAAGGTCCGCGCGGGCGCTGGGGCGCGCTGCTGGCGCTGCTGGCGATGCTCGCGTACACCGGCGCACGCGTTTCTCTTCACGCCAGCGCGGTCGCGGCCCTCGATTCGCGCACCTACCGCGGCCAGATGGCGCATCGCGCCGCGGCCTTTCCCGAGGCCGCTTCGCCCTTCGCCTGGCGCGGCATCGTGGAAACGGAAAGCGCCCTGCACCTGCTTGCGGTTCCCGCCGGGCCCGGAGCTTCGTTCAACCCCGAAGCGGGGCAGACCATCTTCAAGCCCGAGCCTTCCGCCGCGCTGGACGCCGCCCGCGGCACGGACGCCGCGCGGCGCTTCCTGGCCGTGGCGCGCTTCCCCAAAGCCACCGTGGAAAAGACGCCGGAAGGCTACCGCGTCACGCTGCGCGACCTGGCCGGCGCCGCGGCGGGCGAGAGCGCCCGCTCGCTCGCCGCCGCCATCGACCTCACCCCGGACGCACAGGTACGCCGCCAGGCCATCATCTGGGAACGCGACCTCGCCCAGTGACGCCCCTTCCATCTATCCCTTAAACTTGGTCGGATTTTGCCGCCGCGAGTGTTTCGGGATGGCGCTTCCTCAGCAGAATCTGCGAAAGCATGTAGCTCACCGTCACCAGCCCGATCACCAGCACCGTCACATGCAGCTTGTGGTGCGCAAGGTAGGGCAAAGCGTCCGGGCCATAGCGGATGGAGAGATAGCCGATCCCGAAATAGCGGAACAGCCGCGCCAGCAGAATCGCGCTGATGAAGCGCGCGAGCGGCACTTCGAAAACGCCGGCAGCGAAGACGAAGACCTTGAACGGCGTCGGCGGCGGCAGCAGCGCGGCAATCAGCACTCCGAAAAATCCGTTCCGTTCGACCCAGTAGCGGATGACGCTGGCGCGCCCCCCGGCTTTCTGATGGAAGAGCGCTTCCCCGCCCTTGCGCGCCAGAAAATAGAGCACCACGCAGCCCGCGACCGACCCCACCGTTGCCGAGAGCGCATAGAACGGCATGCGCGCCGGATGCTTGATGGACAAATCGATGAGCAGCAGGTCGTTGAGGATCGGAAAACTGAGCACCGAGGAATCGAGAAAGGAGATCGTGAAGAGCCCGGTGGCGCCCAGCCCCCCGGCAAATGCCGCGATTTTTTTGCGCACCAAAATCAGCGTCGATGCCAAGCCCGCATCCTCCCTTGCTTCCTCTCAGTTTAACAGGGAGCGCCAACGCGCGCCCGCTCCTTACAGCAGCGTCTGGATCGCCTCGGCGACCACGTCGTGGACGCGGTGCAGCTCGTCCGGCTCGATCACGTACGGCGGCAGCACGTAAATCACGTTGCCCAGCGGGCGCAGGAGCACCCCGCGCTCGCGGAAAAAGCGGTACAGCCGCGGGCGCAGGCTGGAAAGATACCCGGCGTCATCCGCGCGCAGCTCCACGGCCGCCACCGTGCCGATCTGCCGCACTTCTCCCACCGCGGCATGCTCTTTCAGCCGCGCCAGCCGTTCCGCGTGAATCCCCGCGATGCCCGCGATGCGCTCGAAGACCGGCTCGTCCTCGAAGATCTGCAGGCTGGCGCAGGCCGCGGCGCAGCCCAGCGCGTTCCCGGTGAACGAATGCCCGTGGAAAAACGTGCGCAGCCGGTCTTCGCTGCGGAACGCCGCTTCCACCCGCTCGGTCGTCAGCGTCAGCGCCATGGGCAGAAACCCCGCGGTCAGCCCCTTGGACAGGCACATCAGGTCGGGCGCGATCCCGGCATGCTCGCACGCGAACATCTTCCCCGTGCGCCCGAACCCGGTGAGCACCTCATCGGCGATGAGCAGCACGCCGTGCCGCGTGCACAGTTCGCGCACCTTCTGCAGGAATTCCACGGGATGCACGATCATCCCGCCCGCGCCCTGCAGCAGCGGTTCGACGATTACCGCCGCGATCCGTTCCCCGCGCTCTCCCAGCAGCTTCTCGAGACTCGCGGCGCACTCGATGCCGCACGACTCTCTCTTCAATCCCACCGGGCAGCGGTGGCAATACGCGGAATGCACGCGGTGCGCGGGGAAGCGCATCCCGCGAAACGCCGCGGTGAACGGTGAATCGTCGCTCACCGACATGGCCCCCGCGGTGTCCCCGTGATAGCCGTGCTCCAGCGCCACGATCTCGCTGCGCTCCGCCCGCCCCAGGTTGCTCCAGTACTGCACGGCCAGCTTCAGCGCCACCTCCACCGCCGTCGAGCCGTCGTCCGAGAAAAACATGTGCGTCAGCTCCGCCGGCAGCCACTTGCGCAGCCGCTGCGCCAGCTCTTCCGCGGCGTCGTGCGTGAATCCCGCGAGGATCACCTGCTCGAGCTTCCGCGCCTGTGCCGCGATGGCCGCGGCGATGCGCGGATTCCCGTGCCCGTGGATGTTCACCCACCACGAGGAGATGGCGTCCACCACGCGGCCGCCATCGTCCAGGATCAGGTGCGCGCCTTCCCCGCGCACCACGCGCAGCGGCGGCGCATCCAGCGCCGCCTGCGTGAAAGGATGCCAAATGCGCAGAGCTGGAGGTGCGGGCTTCATCGGGGGAAGGCGTCGCGCTCAAAATGGTTCAGAAACACCTGCAGCAGCGCGCTGCGCTGCAGTTGCGCCAGCATGGGAATCTCCCCGAGCACCCGCGTGTGCCCGTAGCGCTCGATGGCCGCGCGATTGTCCTTGTTGGGCTCGCCGATCAGCACCACGCCGTGCACCGGAACTTCCGCCGAGTGCAGCGCGGCCAGCGACAGCAACGTGTGGTTGATCGTGCCCAGCCCGCTGCGCGCCGCGAGGATCACCGGCATGTGCAGCCGCAGGATCAGGTCCAGCATGAACTGCCGCTCGTTGAGCGGCACCAGCACTCCGCCCGCGCCCTCGACGATCAGCCGCTGCCCGCCAACCTCCGCCGGAACACGGAAGCGCTCCAGCTCAATCCTCACCCCCGCCCAGTGCGCCGCCAGATGCGGCGACACCGGCGGAACAAACGAATACGTCTCCTCCAGCGTGTGCTCCGCGCCGATGCCCGCCAGGCGCATCACCGTCGCCCGGTCGGTGCCCTCCGCCGTGCCCGTCTGCACCGGCTTCCAATACCAGGCGTCCAGCCCTGCGCACAGCACCGCCGAGAGCACCGTCTTGCCCACTCCCGTGTCCGTGCCGGTGATGAAGAACTGCTTGTTCATGCGTGGACCATGGCGGCGCCCCGCGGGCGCTGCTCGCGCCACTCCTGCAGCGCTGCGCCGAGCCGCTGCAGCGTTTCCGCGGAAATCGCCGCGGTCAGCGAAAGCCGCAGCCGCGCCGTGCCTTCCGGCACCGTGGGCGGGCGAATCGGGCGCACCGCGAAGCCCGCCGCCTGCAGATGCTCCGCCGCGGCGATGGCCTCGCCGTTCCCGCCGATCAGCACCGGAACGATCTGCGAAGCGCTGCCCGCCGTATTCCACCCCGCCGCGCGCAGTTCCCCCGCAAAGCTCCTTGCGCGCTCCAGCAGCGCCGCGCGCTCCGCGTCCATACCCAGCGCCAGGCGCAGCGCCGCCCGGATCTGCCCCGCCAGGTACGGCGGCATGGCCGTGCTGAAGATCATCGTGCGCGCGCGATTCACCAGCGTCTGCTTCAGCAGCTCGCTCCCGCAAACAAACGCCCCCGCGCTCGCCAGCGCCTTCCCGCACATGTGCACGACCGCCCATACATGCTGCTCCGCTCCCGCCGCCGCCACCAGCCCGCGCCCCGCGGGTCCGTGCACCGCCGTGGCGTGGGCCTCGTCCACGATCAGCCCCGCGCCGTAGCGCTCCGCCAGCTCCAGCATCTCCGCGATCGGCGCGCAGTCGCCGTCCATCCCGAAAACGCTTTCCGTGACGATCACCTTGCGCCCGGTCTCCCCGGCGTGCTCGCGCAGCGCGCTCTCCAGCGCCTCCATATCGCGATGCCGGTAGATCACCTTGCGCGCCCCGGAGAGCCGCAGCCCGTCGATCAGGCTGGCGTGGTTCAAAGCGTCCGAGAACGCGATATCCCCCTTGCCGAGCAGCGCCCCGAGCAGCCCGAGATTCGCCGCATACCCGCTCCCGAAATAGAGCGCCGCCTCCGTTCCCGCAAAGCGCGCAAACTCCTCCTCGATCTCCTCCCAAACCGCGCTGTGCCCGGAGAGCAGCCGCGAGCCGGTGCCCCCGACGCGCAGCGCATCCTCGACCGCCTGCACCACCGCGGCATGCAGCTCCGCACGCTCCGCCAGCCCGAGATAATCGTTCGAGCAGAGATTGACGCCGGCCGGCGTGGCCAGCGTGCGCCGCTGCCGGCGCGCTTCCAGCGCGCGCAGCTCGCGCTCCAGCTCCTCCCGCAGACGGACGTGGCTCTTAGTGGGCATGCGGTTCGAGCGGCTTCATCCCCAGCGATTCCAGCATCTGGTAATCCTCGTCCGGGCCGGGATTCGGCGTGGTCAGCAGCCGTTCTCCTACGAAGATCGAGTTGGCTCCCGCCAAAAAGCACAGCGCCACGGCCTCCGGCGAAAGCTGCTTGCGTCCCGCGGCCAGGCGCACCCGCGACGCCGGCATCAGGATGCGCGCCGTGGCGATCGCCCGCACCATCTCCAGCGGGTCCAGCGCCGGCGCGTCGGCCAGCGGCGTGCCCTCCACGCGCACCAGCATGTTCACCGGCACGCTTTCCGGATGCGGCTGCAGCGTGGCCAGCTGCTGCAGCAGCCCGATGCGGTCCTGCTCCCGCTCGCCCATGCCCAGAATGCCCCCGCAGCACACCGTGATTCCCGCCTTGCGCACCGCCGCCAGCGTGCGCAACCGGTCCTCATACACCCGCGTGGTAATGATGTTGCCGTAGAACTCCGGCGAGGTGTCCAGGTTGTGATTGTAAGCCGTCAGCCCCGCTTCCTTCAGCCGCTGCGCCTGCTCTTCCCGCAGCATGCCCAGCGTGCAGCACACTTCCAGCCCCGCCGCCGCCACGCCGCGCACCATCTCCAGCACCGTCTCGAACTCTTTCCCCTGCGGCGCTTCCCGCCACGCTCCGCCCATGCAGAAGCGCGTCACCCCGCGCCCCGCCGCCTCTTTCGCCGCCGCGATCACTTCTTGCGGGTCCATCAGCCCGTGTCCGTCCACCTCCGCGTCGTAGTGCGCGCTCTGCGGACAATACGCGCAGTCTTCCGGGCAGCCTCCCGTCTTGATGGAGATGAGCTGGCAGGTCTCCACGCGCTCCGCCGCGTGATGCTCCCGGTGCGCGCTCTGCGCCCGGAAAACCAGCTCCGGCAGCGGCAGCCGGTAGATCGCGGCTACCTCTTCCTGCTTCCAATCGTGGCGCAAAAGCCCTGGCGCGCCTGCCCCGGTGCCTGTCTGCATGATCCCTCGTTCCAAGTTGACCGCTATGCGGTCACGCTTGATTAAGATGCCTGGATAACGCTCCGCACAAAAAAGAAATGGTACCATCGCTCGGGGCTTTCCTGCCTCTGCCGTTTTTGCTGCCTCCGGCGGCTCCCTCCCTTGCGCCCCGGCGGGCGCCCGCGCCCGGTCGCCAGCCCCGTCTCTGGTTTGACCAACCCTGCATAAAATGTTATAAAAGTTCACTTTGCTTGTGGGCTCGTGGGGACCGGGTAGCTCCCCGCCCGTCGTGCCGCCGGAATCCGGAGGCGCTGCGCGCGCAAGCTCAGCACTCCTCTTACGTATTTGCTGTGGAGGCCTGCTTTTATCTCTGGCAAACTGCTCCGCGCCGCTTCTGGAACAAGCGTCCGGTAGAAATTCGGTGCCGCCAAGAAGTGTCCTGACACGAGTTCGTCGCTGAAGTTCGACTTTTATGGAGGATAGAGTTCGCATGCGCAACTGGCTTACCACTCTTTGGTCTTTCCGCGGCCGCGCCGCGAAGACCCTGGCGGCACTCGCCGTCCTGCTGCTGATCTCCGCGCCCGTCGTTCTGGCGCAGCCCGCCCCGGAAGCCGCCGGCGGCGAGGCCGCACTGAAGCTCCCGGACCTCTCGCGGGTCCAGTTCCTCGGCGGCGCAATCAACGGCCACCGCCTGCTGACCATCGGCATCCTTTTCTGCATCTTCGGCCTGCTCTTCGGCTTGACCATCTACACCCGCCTGAAGAACTTGCCCGTGCACCGGGCCATGCGCGACATCTCCGAGCTGATCTACGAGACCTGCAAGACCTACCTGGTCACCCAGGGCAAGTTCCTGCTGCTCCTCGAGAGCTTCATCGCCGTGGTCATCATCCTGTACTTCGGCGTGCTCCTGAAGTTCGAGGCCATGCGCGTGGGCATCATCCTGCTCTTCAGCCTCATCGGCATCGCCGGCAGCTTCGGCGTGGCCTGGTTCGGCATCCGCGTGAACACCTTCGCCAACTCGCGCACCGCCTTCGCCAGCCTGCGCGGCAAGCCCTACCCCATCTACGACATTCCCCTGGAAGCGGGCATGAGCATCGGCATGATGCTCATCAGCGTCGAGCTGCTGATGATGCTCTTCATCCTGCTCTTCATTCCCGGCGATTACGCCGGCCCTTGTTTCATCGGCTTCGCCATCGGCGAATCCCTCGGCGCGGCCGCCCTGCGCATCGCCGGCGGCATCTTCACCAAGATCGCCGACATCGGCGCGGACCTCATGAAGATCGTCTTCAAGATCAAGGAAGATGACGCCCGCAATCCCGGCGTCATCGCCGATTGCACCGGCGACAACGCCGGCGACTCCGTCGGCCCGAGCGCCGACGGCTTCGAAACCTACGGCGTCACCGGCGTCGCCCTGATCACCTTCATCCTCCTGGGCGTCCGGAACCCCACCGTCCAGGTCCAGTTGCTGGTGTGGATCTTCGTGATGCGCATCGTCATGCTCATCGCCAGCGCCGCCGCCTACTTCCTCAACGGCATCATCGCCAAGGCCCGCTACGCCCACGCCGACAAGATGAACTTCGAGACCCCGCTCACTTCCCTGGTCTGGATCACTTCCATCGTCTCCATCATCCTGACCTTCATCGTCTCTTCGCTCATCATTCCCGCTCTGGGCGGCGATTCCTCGCAATGGTGGAAGCTGGCCACCATCATCTCCTGCGGCACCCTGGCCGGCGCCATCATCCCGGAGTTCGTCAAGGTCTTCACCTCCGTCGATTCCCGCCACGTCCGCGAAGTGGTCAGTTCGGCGCAGGAAGGCGGCGCGTCTCTGGGCATCCTGTCCGGCTTCGTGGCCGGCAACTTCTCGGCCTACTACCTCGGACTGGCCATGGTCTCCCTGATGTCCATCAGCTACCTGGTCAGCCTGCACGGCCTCGCGAACCTCATGATCGCCGCCCCGGTCTTCGCCTTCGGCCTGGTCGCCTTCGGCTTCCTGGGCATGGGCCCGGTCACCATCGCCGTGGACTCCTACGGCCCGGTCACCGACAACGCCCAGTCCGTCTACGAGCTCTCCCTGATCGAGCATCTCCCCGGCATCAAGGAAGAGCTGAAGAAGGACTTCGACATCGACGTGAAGTTTGACCGCGCCAAGCATCTCCTGGAAGAGAACGACGGCGCCGGCAACACCTTCAAGGCCACCGCCAAGCCCGTGCTCATCGGCACCGCGGTCGTCGGCGCCACCACCATGATCTTTTCCATCATCATGGCCCTGACCCAGGGCCTCACCTCCGGCGTGGACAAGCTCTCGCTCCTCCACGCCCCCTTCGTCCTCGGCCTGATCACCGGCGGCGCCATGATCTACTGGTTCACCGGCGCTTCCACCCAGGCCGTCACCACCGGCGCCTATCGCGCCGTCGAGTTCATCAAGGCCAACATCAAGCTGGAAGGCGTCGAGAAGGCTTCCGTCTCCGACAGCAAGAAGGTCGTGCAGATCTGCACCCAGTACGCGCAGAAGGGCATGCTGAACATCTTCATCGCCGTGTTCTTCGCCACTCTGGCCTTCGCCTTCGTCGATCCCTTCTTCTTCATCGGCTACCTCCTGTCCATCGCCGTCTTCGGCTTGTACCAGGCCATCTTCATGGCCAACGCCGGCGCCGCCTGGGACAACGCCAAGAAGATCGTCGAGGTCGAGTTCAAGCAGAAAGGCACGCCGCTCCATGACGCCACCGTCGTGGGCGACACCGTCGGCGATCCCTTCAAGGACACCTCCTCGGTTGCGCTCAACCCGGTCATCAAGTTCACCACCCTCTTCGGCCTGCTGGCCGTCGAGCTGGCCGTGAAGCTCACCTCGGAGACCGGCGGCGCGCTGACCCACGTCCTGGCCGCGGCCTTCTTCGTCGTCTCCTTCACCTTCGTCTACCGCTCCTTCTACAACATGCGCATCCGCTCGGAAGCGCAGTAGAAGCCCGGTCGAAAGTCAACAGTCGAAAGTCAAAATAAAACGGGGCGGCTGGCAGCCGCCCCGTTTTATTTTCTCGTACGGGCACGGCACGCCGTGCCCGCTGTCAACTCCCACCGCTAACCGCTCTTTGCAGCGCCGTTCCTCCCGCGCATCCGCCTTCCACAATAAAATCAGCCGCTCTCTCCGGATTCCAGGGGTGAATCCGGAAAGAGCGGCTTTTCAGGGGTGGAGATGGTTTCTTTCTTCTCTTCTTATGTAGGGGAACCCGTTACCTCGCAAATTCATCTCTCGCCAGTTCCGGACGAAAGCAGCGCAGGCCAATCCCGCACTCCTCTTCTTTCATCCCTCTGACGAGCAAACGTGTGCGCACACTGATTTGCTCTCTTGGTTCTCAGACACCTTAGGATTTCTCCCCAGTCCCGAGAACCATACTTAATTACCTGGAAGAGAAGCATTTGGCATGCCAACCCATGCTGCCCCTAAACCCTTTTATTTCTCTGCACTAGACCAAACCATCCCAAGGCCTGGCAAAGAGCACTCTTGTCGCTGGGTAGAAAAGAACCAATTGCGGTACCGCTCCTTCGGAAATTTTCAGCCACTCGTTCACACTTCACTGCACTCTGCCGGGCCCCTCGCTTTCCAGCGATCTCCTCGGCGGTGGAACCGCGCAGTTTCCGCCGCACGGAGCGCACACACAAAGCCGCATCCGCCTGGTGCGCGTGGCCCGGGCGGATGCGGCTTGCCGTAACAGCGGTTGCGGGGCGCCTCGCGAACGCCCGTACCGTTCGCTCTAGTTGATGATGTCCCGCCAGTTCAGTATCGCGGTGTTGCCGACGCCATAGACCAGCATGCCGTTGAAGCCCGGCGGCGGATTGACCCGGTACAACTGCATCGGGTTGTAGGTCAGTCCCACCTTATTGCTGCAGTCGCTGATCTCAAACGAAGCATTCGGACCATAGGCAATCAAGGACCCGGAGAGGTTGAACTGCTGATTGGGAATCACCGGGCAGGCCGTACTCGTCTTGCTTCCAGTTGCCGTTGTGGTCTTCGCCGGCTCGGTTTCGACTTCGCCTTGCACGTAGACCATGCCCCGGATATTGTTCACGCCTCCCGCGAATTCCATTTCCGAGCTGCCCATCGATCCGTCCTTGGGGCGCGCGATGATGTTCAGGTCAATGGGCGTCGTTGGCGTGCCGAAGTTGTTGTTGAACTTGATGTCCCCTCCGGGCGAGGCGCTGAACCAGATTGTCCCCGTGCCCAGGAACTGCGTGGTGGCCGGGAAGTTCGCGGGATCGAGCACCGTGCCGCAGGCCGTCGTGTACGGCACGCCCGTAAACTCGAAGACCGTCGGTGGCACCGTCGAGCCCAGATCGAACACCACGTTGCCCCCCACGCACTTGCCCGGAGGATTGGTCTGGGTCACCGCTGCGGTGAGGCTCGCTGCACTCGGGTTCGGCAAAGTGCTCGGCGGCAACGGTGCGGGAGTCGGCGTCGCCGGGGAGGCAAACGGCGTGACCGTTCCCACGGCCGATTTCACCACCGGCGGCGTGCCGGTGGTCGAGATCACCGGGGCCGTAACCCCGCTATTGGCAAGCACCTGGCTGTTCGTTCCGGTCAGCGCGATGCTGCCCGGCCCCGAGATCGAGCTGGCGCTCTGCAAACTTCCGTTGATGGCCAGATTGCCCTGCAATTCCAGCGGGCCGTTGCATTGCGTCTTTCCGGTTATCTGGGCGGTAGACCCCGCCGGTTCAATCTCACAATCGCCCGCCACGGCCAGCGCGTAGTCGAACCCGTTGAGTCTGCCCGAGACATCGGCCTGCACCATCTGCCGCGTCCCGTTGGGCAGCACCGCCAGCCCTGTCAGCCGGTACACTTGATCCCCGGAATAATTCAGGTTCTGGTGCACCCCGTCGTAATAGACCGGGATGGTGTTGTCGTAGCTGCCGTTGCCGTCAATGTCGGCGTTGGCGGCCAGTTCGGTCTTCACCGTGACGCGCACCCATTTGAACGGGATCTGCCCGGTTCCGGTCGCGCTGGGCGATGCCCCCGGCAGGGTTGTCACGCTGAGCGCGCTGGTGACCGGCGCGCCGAATTCCTTCTGATATTCCGTGTCCGCATAGGGATTGGAGCTCGCCAGATTCGCCGGATTGACGGTTTCTCCCGGCCCGGGATTGGTGATGTACAGAACCTGGCCCACCCGGTACGGCGCGCCGGCCAGCGCGTTGGGGTGGTAGAAGAGCAGGCGCCCGCGCGCCTCTTCCAGTCCCGCCCCCGCGGCATACATCGCGTTGGAGGCGAAGCGCTGCTTGCCCATCAGATAGCTTTCCCGCCCGGCCAGCAGGATGATCGCGGTCGTCAGCGCGGACATCATCAGCAGTCCCAGGATCACGGTCAACAGTGCGATTCCGCGCTCGGAGATACGGCCTTCCGTGTGCTCTCTCTTCATGGTGGTGTCCTCAGTAAGCTGGATTCATCTTCTGCGCGAGCGCAGTGATCGTGGCTTGGCGATACTGCCGGGTTTGCATGTCAATGTTGTAGGAACGCACGCGGATGTTGATCTGCACCTGTTGGATGTCCTTCGGCGTGACGCAGGCGGCGGCGCCGCAGGAATAGCTGAAAATCGCATCCGCCGGATTGGTCGGGTCGTTCAGCACGTTTTCGATCATCGGTTCGAGCTGCGCGCTGGCCAGGGGATCGCTGCCCGGCGCCTTGGGCACCATGCTGCGCATCAGCGTCCCCGTGGCGCTCCCCGCCGGACGCACCAGCCGGTATTCCACCCACTGCACCTGCTCCTTATAAGCCGCGCTGTTGGCATCCGGATTCGTTTCCAGCACCAGGTCGAAGCCCCCCGGCGTCGTGCAGGTAAACGCGATCTGGCACGCCTGTGCCGGAAGGCCCACGAATCCCACCGCGAAGCGGCTCTGCAGCGCGGCCGGCGCCATGCTGGGATCGCTGGGCGTCGCCATGTACAACGACGGGGAAGGATACCCGGCGCGATGTATGTCGCGGATCATGATGTCCACGCCGTTGCGCGCCTCCTGAATGACAGGCACGAAATTTTGCTCCGCGGTGACCCGGAACTGCGATACGTTCACCAGCGAAAACATGGCCGCCAGAATGATGCTCAGGATGCCCATGGCCACTATGAGTTCGATCAGCGTCGTGCCCTGCTCGTGGCTGTTGTGATTGATGTTCATCGTTTTCACTCAGTTCGCTACCTGGGCGGTTAGCGTTTGCGGCGTGAAGGACCGCACGGAGGTATTGGCCGCAACCGCGATGCGCTTGTTCACCGGCTGTACCGTGCCCAGGTTGTTTCCGTAGACCGTGATGACGTTCCAGCGGACTTCAAACCTCCGTCCGGCCAATACCACCGTCTTCACATAGCCGGGTACGGCGCACGCCTGCGTAAAATCGATTTGGTTGTTGACCAGCGGGCAACCGTGCTGCACCGCGGCGGGCGCCGCCGCGCCGGGCAGGGCCGTGGCGGCAAGCGGCAGGGCTCCCACGAATACGCTCTGCCCGTCCAGATCGATAAAATTGTAATCGGTCGCGATGGTGCTGGTCTGGATGCTCAGCGGTTGCCGCACCATCTGCTCCAGTTCGCGCTCCGCTACCACCAGAGACTGGCTGGTGGCCAGGCTGCGCTGGTTGAGATCCACGGCCGCCGGCACCACCTGCGCCAAGCTCACCACCCCGACCATCAATACGATGGTCGCCACCAACACTTCGATCAGACTGAATCCCCTCTGAGCGTCCCGCGCCATCTTCTGTGTCGTGCGCACACACCCGTCCCTCGACATGAGCACTCCTTTTTCGAACTATCGTACTTGGGCCTCGACCTAGTAGCCCGCTCGCATTGCAGAGATAAAATGCATTTCGATTGCCACTCCCTTGCTAAAGACAACTACTGAAATATCAATCATTTACACAAAGAATCGCGCTGCAGGACCTCTTAGGCATTAGGGAGTGTGGGTAATAATGTTACCGAAGCGATATGGCTTTTCTTGAAACCAGCGTATGACTCGCAGGCTGTCCCACCGGTTATTGCCCGGGCTCCTCGCTGCCCGGCGGGGGTCCAGCCGGCTGCGCCGTGGCCCGGAAGCCGGTGAGGCTCCACACGTCCTGGACTTCGTCGTGCCGCAGGATATAGCGGTTCCCGTCCGAAGCGATCACCCGGAAATAGGCCGCGCCCGGCGAATACCACTTATCCTCTACCGCTGTGACTTCGTAGGCATGTCCGTCCAGCACGAAGCGCACGGGCCGCTCGTCGCCGCGAAAGCCCGCGTAGCATTCCACCTGCACCATTTTTTCTGTACTGGATTTTTCCGCCATGGCCGCCTCCGCCACGGGCGCTTCAATCGTGGACTTCCGCCCGGCGCCGCCGCGAATCCGTCTCCGCATTCCACGCCGCGCCCAGGAATATCACCACCGCGGAGAGCTGCATCCACACCATCAGCCCGATGACCGCGGCCAATCCCCCGTAGACCTGCCCATACTGCATCCTGCGCACGTAGCTGCCCAGCAGCACGTCCGCGCACCACCACAACAGCGTGGCCAGCACCGCTCCCGGCAGCACCCCGCGCAGCCCATGCTCCGCCGGCCGCGCCACCCGGTAAATGGTGGTCAGCGCAATCATGCTCAGCACGATCGCGGCGGCCTGGAAAAGCACCGTCCAGCTATTGTGCAGCAGGCTGCGCTTTCCGAACTCCTCCGCCAGCCAGTGCCGCAACGGCCGCCCCAGCACCCCCAGGATCGACGCCGCCAGCATCGGCGCCAGCGTCACCACCAGCAGCACCAACCCCCGCAGTTGCCGGTGCCAGTAGCCGATCCGCTCGCGGTCTCCATAGATCACGTGAATGCCTTCCATGACCAGCTTCATCACCTGCGAGCCCGCCAGCAGCGTTCCCGTCCAGCCCACCAGCGCCCATTTCCAGGCGTGCGGCCCGCGCTTGATCAGGTATTCCTCGACGAACTGCTGGCTGCCCGGCGGAAGAACATCCGTGAAGTCCGCGATCAGCTCGGGCAGATTGGCGCGCCCGCCCGCGGGACTCGTGGCAAAGGCGATGGCGATCAGCAGCGTCGGGAAAAAGGCCAGGAACAGGTTGAACGCGATGGCCTGCGAGATCATCCCGCAGCGGGGAAAGACCCGGCGGAGGGTGCGAAACACCCGCGCAATCAATCCGGACGAGGACAGCATCCCAGCTAGTATACCCGCCCGGGCGGCCGCGCTTCACTGCGCTTCGCCCGCGTTTGCCCGCAACGCCGCTCAAGCGTAAACTGTTTGCGGTTCTTCCGTGCGACCGAGGTTCCACTCCGTGGCCCATCCGGTAATGCCCGCAATTCGCAGCGCACTCCCCGCGCCCAGACCGTGCCGCGCATGACTTCCCGCGCCGCTTCCCTCGCGCTCCGCCTCGTCGGCTTGCTGCTTGCCGCGGCGCTGTTCTTTCCGGCCGCCCCGCTGCGCGCGCAGGCCCCGGAAAAGAAGGTCCTCTGGAAGCCCGTCGAGTTTGCCATCCTGAAATTCGACAATGAGCCGCCCAAATCCTGGAACGCCTATCACGCCGATGGCCGCCGCGGCTGGATCCTCATCCGCCTCTGGAAGCGTTACCTGCTCGTGGACCTCCGCGAGCAGCAGGTCTTCGACCTGGACCCGCAGAAGTTCGCCCCCGTTGACCGCTTTGCGGTCACACATGCTAAGGACGCATCGCTGGAATGGCCGCTGGCGGAGCTGCCCGAAAAGCCCGTGGAGATTACAGAGTGGAGTGAACGCGACGTCGGCCCCCTGCACCGCGTGCGCTTCCGCTTCGGCAAAAAGGGTCACGCCGTCGAAATCCAGCTCCCGCAACGCGCCGACGGCCGCCCCGTCTACTGACAGCCGCAACGGCCTTCCTGCCTGCTCTCTTTCTTCTTCTTTACTTCCTTACTTATTTACTTCTTTACTTCATTACCTCCTATAGACCCCATACAGCCACGGTATCCCCAGCGCCCCCGGCATCACCCCGACCACGATCGCGTCGCCATCGCGAAAGCGGTCGAAATCATCGGCGTCCGCCGCCAGCCTCTCGACGCGGTGCCCCCCGCGCCACGACGGCACCACCAGCCGCCGGCTGCCCCGCACGATGCCCTTCATCTCGAACTTCCCCACCACCATCGCCGGATGAAACTCCGGCTTGCCCGTGTCCAGCCGTCCGTTGACGAACAGCGTCGCCGCCAGCACCCACGGCAGCGGAATGATCCCGAAATAGATGCGCTTGAGCACTTCCACCTCGCCGTGGCTGCGCGTCCGCCGCTCGATGACCACCGCCAGGACGATCGCCAGAAAAAACACCACCCCGTAGAACACCAGCATCGCGTCCACATCCAGCGGCGGATAAATCTGGCTGATGTAGGGAAACAGCAGCGACCCGCCGAGAAACACCAGCGTCCGCCGCAGCAGCCGCCGCAGCAGCAGCACCTCCGCGGCCGCGGCGGTCAACCCGCAGCCCGGGCACTGCTCCGCGCCCCGCTCGGCCCCGCACTCCAGACAGCGCTTCATCGCCCTAGCCCGGCTCGCTCCGCGCCAGCGACTGCACGAACTTCTGATAGTGCCGGCGCGCCCCTTCTTCCGCCAGAGCCACGCTCACTCCCATGCCCCGCCCCGGCTCGATCCGCCGCACGAAGCAATCCACCTGCACCGGCTCCGCCAGCGCCAGCCGCGCACGGAATCCCGCGCCCACCCATAACGGGTCCGCCGCTTCGATGAACATGCCGTTCGCGCTGGCGTCGCAAATCCGCCCGCGCAGCCGCGCCGAGCCCCATTCCATCTCCAGTTCCACGTTGCATGCAAACCGCGGCATCCTTCGCCGCTCCAGATTCCTCTCCGCCTGTTCCCCGTTGCCCATAAGACGCGCCACGCCCCTCGCCGGCTTGCGCAGTCTACTTTACAGGACGCCGCGCCGCCCGGATTTGTTCCCGCCACCCCGCTACGCCGCTACTCCTCCGCCTTCTCCCCGCCTCCCGCGTGCATCCGCCGCGCCACCTCCGCCTGCAGATACTTGCGCAGACTTTCCGCCAGTTGCCCCGGCGCCGCCAGTTCCCGCAGGTCGCTCAGCGTCAGGTGCGGCAAAAAACTGAGCACCACGCCCAGCGGCGCGGCCGCATTCCGCACCAGCGCGATCCGCACGTTGTAGGAGATCGACCACTTGCGATGCTGCGCCACCGCCAGCACCACCGCCTCCGGCAGCTTCTCTCGCGCCAGCACCTTCAGCACCTGCCCTTCGTTCAGATACGGATTGTCCAGCACTACCGCCAGCACCTGCGCATGTCCCTCCGCCAGCAGCGCCCCCGCCACGCGTCCCGGACCGCGCCGCGCCAGCGTCACCCTTTGCCCCAGCGCAATCTGCGGCAACCGCCCCAGCAACTGCTCCTCCGCCTGCCTCTTCAGTTCCGCCGGAACTCCCGGCAGCAGCGCCATCTGCACCAGATCCATCAGATACAGGTCGCGCAGCAGCCGCATGCTCACCAGCCGCGGCGCGTGCGGATGAAACGCGATCGCCCGCTTCACCCGGTAGCTCTTCAGCAACGTCTTGCGCC
>JAIQEV010000004.1 GCA_020073585.1 Terriglobia bacterium | reverse complement strand
TCCAGGGCCACGGCGCAGGCCAGCGGCCCGCCGCCAAACGTCGTGCCGTGCAGCCCGGGGGAAATAGCCGCGGCCACGCGCTCGTTGGTCAGGATCGCGCCCAGCGGCAGGCCCGCGGCCAGCGGCTTGGCCACCAGCGCGATATCCGGCTTGGCGGAAAATTTTTGGTAGGCGAAATGGCGGCCCGTGCGGCCCAGCCCGCACTGGATCTCGTCGGCGATGAGCACTGCGCCGTGCTGCGTGGCCAGGGCCCGCGCGCGGTTCCAGAAGGCTTCGCTGACCGGGTAGATCCCGCCCTCGCCCTGCACCGTTTCCAGCACGATGCCGCAGACGGTGGCGTCGAATTTCGCTTCCAAATCGGCCACGTCGTTGAAGCGCACGAACTCCACGCCGGGGACCAGGGGTGCGAAGGGCAGGCGGTATTTTTCCGTGGAGGTCACGCTCAGCGCGCCAAACGTCCGCCCGTGAAAGGAATTCTCCAGCGCCAGAATGCGCGTCTTCGCCGCGCCGGTGTCTTCTTCGGAGTGCGCCTTATGGGCCAGCAGGCGCGCCAGCTTCAGCGCGCCGTCCATCGCTTCCGTGCCGCTGTTGGTGAAAAAGACGCGGTCCAGCCCGGACCACTCCGCCAGCTTGCGCGCCAGCGGCCCTTGATAGCTGTTGTGGTAGAGATTCGAGAGATGGATGGCGCGCGCCGCTTCGCGCCGCAGGACGCGCACGATGCGCGGGTGCGCGTGGCCCAGCGCGTTCACCGCGATGCCGCCCAGAAAATCAAGATACTTCTTCCCCTGCGCGTCGAAGACCAGCGCGCCCCGTCCGTGCGTGAAGAGCACGTCCGGACGCTTGTAGGTGGGCAGGAGAAACGTCTCCGCATCGCGGATCGCCGCGGCGGCAGCCGCGCCGCGGGAGTTTGCCGGCTGGGCCGGTTTTTTCTTCGCCATTCTTTTTTCTCTCGTCCGCCTCATACCGCGCTCAGCGCCGCCGCTTTCGCCGCGAATGGCCCTAGAGTCACCAAGGTGCCCGGAGCGTCCGGTGTCTTGCCCGTGTGCAGCCCGGCCGCGGCGGCGGCGTCCAGCAGCGCTTCCGGCGAGGTGCCGCCGACGATGCGCACGCCGCCCACGCCGCCTTCCAGCGCGCGCTTCGCCGCTTCCAGCTTCAGCACCATGCCTCCGGAAACCACGCGGCTCTCCACCAGCGCGCCGACTTCCTCGCAGGAAACGGCCGGGAGGAGTTTCTCCCCGTGCAGCACGCCGGCCACGTCGGTCAGATAGATCAGAGCGTCGGCGCGGAGATATTCGGCGCAGGCCGCGGCCATGTGATCGGCATTAATGTTGTAGAGCTCGCCGTCGGGGCCCAGGCCCAGGCACGGCGCCACGGGCAGCAGCCCCGCGTGCCACAGCGATTCCAGGAATTCCACGTTCACGCCGGTGAGATAGCCGACGAAGCCCAGCCCGCCCGCCACGTCGTTGTGCACCAGCGGTTCGGCGGTGAAGCACTGCGCATCCGCGGCGGAGATGCCCACGGCAGGCTGGCCCTCGGCGGAAATGGCCGCGGCCAGACGCTTGTTGAGCAATCCAGCGAAAACCATCACGGCGGCATCGCGCGTCTCGCGGTCGGTGACGCGCAGGCCGGCCACGAAGCGGCTCTCCAGCCCCATGCGCTTGAGCGTGGCGGTGAAGAGGCGCCCGCCTCCGTGCACCACCAGGATCTGGTGTCCCGCGCGCGCCAGCGCCGCAACCTGTTTGGTGAGCGACGCGACAGCGTCGGCGTCTTCCAGCAATGCTCCGGCAAATTTGATGACGAGTCTCATTGGAGTGCGGTCTGCTCCTCGATGCCCAGCATGTGATTGAAATTCTGTACGGCCTGGCCCGCTGCGCCCTTGCCCAGATTGTCCAGGCAGGAGACGACGATCAGCCGCTCCCCGCCGGAATCCAGGGCGAACCCCAGGTCGCAGAAATTGGTGTGCGCGACGTGCTGCAGCTCCGGGAGCTGTCCCGCGGGCCAGATGCGCACCATCGGACGCCCGGCGTAGAACTTGCGGTAGAGCTCTTCGATCTGCGCCGCCTGCTTCGGGGCATCCAGCCAGACGTACATCGTCGAGAGGATGCCGCGCGCCAGCGGCAACAGGTGCGTCGAAAACATGACCTGCGGAGCGGCCAGGCCGGTATGCTCGAGAATTTCCGGCGTGTGGCGGTGCGCGAACAGGCCGTAGGCGCGGAAATTTTCGTCCACTTCGACGAACTGCAGATCGCGCCGCAGCTCCTTGCCCGCGCCGCTGGCTCCCGACTTGCAGTCGCAGATGACGCCGCGCCCGGCGGCGATCCAGCCGGCGGCGGCCAGCGGGCGCAGCGCGAGAATCACGGAGGTCGCATAGCAGCCGGGATTGGCGACCAACTGCGCGCCGGAAATGTCGCTGCGGTAGAGCTCCGGCAGGCCGTAGACGGCCCGCTCGAGCCACGCCGCGGGCGCCGCCGGCTGCTTGTACCAGGAAGTGAAGGTCTCCCCCGCGCGGAAGCGGAAAGCCCCGCTCAAATCCACGACACGCAGCCCCGCTTCGCTGAGCGCCGGCACCAGCTCCCGGGAAGCCTCGTGGGGCGTGGCCAGGAACGCGGTGCCCGCGCCGCTCTCGGCGATGGCCTCCGCGGAGAGGGTGCGCACCGGGGCGTTGCCCCAGCCGCGGAACTGCGGAAAGAGTTCGCCCAGGCACTTGGCCCCGGCGGTGTCGCGCAGGTAGAAGACCGGCTGGCGCACGGCGGGATGGCGCAGAAGAATGCGCGCCAACTCCAGCCCGGTGTAGCCGGACACCCCCGCGACCGCGACTTGGTGCGGGTCCCTCATTTCGTCATTTGCGCTTCGATTTTTTTCTGCAGCGATTCGCGCGTCTTGCGCTTCGCGGTGATGATCAGGACGGTGTCGTCGCCGGCGATGGTTCCAGCCACTTCCGGAAATTTCGCGCTGTCCACGGCGGCGGCCAGGGCCTGGGCCCCGCCCGGCGGGGTCTTCAGCACCAGAAGGTTTTCGGCCGGACGGATGTCCACGAGGAATTCGCGCAAGGCATGGGAAAGCGGGGGCAGGGGCGCGCTCTCCTCGGCCAGCGCGGCGGCCTGCTTGTAGCCTTCCGGAGTCTTCACCAGCTTGAGCTCTTGGAGGTCGCGGGAGAGGGTGGCCTGGGTGACGCGGAGCTTGCGCTGCGCGAGGCGGCGGCGCAGCTCATCCTGGCTGGCGACGGGCTCGTTCGCCACGACGTTCAGGATCTGTCCGTGGCGGAACTTTTTTCCGGCGTTGATGGGCATCGGTAAAATATGCAAAGCCATGCATATTTATACGGTCTCCCGGCCGCGCTGTCAATTCTTTTTTGTCCCGCGTGCGCCGCAAGGCACGCCCCTGCTCCGGCGCCCGCGCCCGGCGCGACCCTTCCCCGGAAGCTGGAGTATGATGGGGGCGCTGCTGTAGACGACCCACCCGTTCGCCGGGGCTCGAAGCGCCTCTCGCGGGTTCCTCATGCAAAGGAGCCGACCATGTCCGCAGAACGCACACCGAAAAAACCGCGCGAAGAATACCGCCTGCGCACGCGCCTGATCCACGGGAGCTTTGCCACCGGCCGCTGGGACTACGACCACCACGTCGTTCCGCCGCAGTCCAGCTCGGCCACGTACCGGCTCTCTTCCGTGCATCGCGGCGCGCAGGGCTTTATCGAATTCGCCACGCCCGAATCGCGCCGCGCGCCTATTTACATCTACGACCGTCTCGACGAGCCGAGCCGCGGCATGCTGGAGGAGAACCTGGCGGCCGCCGAAGGCGGGGAGATGGCCGTCACCTTTGCCACCGGCATGGCCGCGGTCAGCGCCGCGCTGGGCATCCTCACCGCCGCGGGCGAGCAGATCGTGGCGCACCGCATCCTGTACGGCTCGACGCACAGCCTGATGACCAGCTGGCTGCCGCGCTACAAAGTGCGCACGGACTTCTGCGACCTCGGCGACCCCGAGTCGCTGCTGCGCGTGGCCACCAAGGATTGCCGGGTGGTCTATTTCGAGACGCCGGTCAATCCCACCATGGAGCTGATCGACATGGCCGCGGTGCGCCACTTCGTGGACCGCCTGAACGCCGGGCGGCCCGAAGCCGAGCGCGTGCACATCGTGGTGGACAACACCTTCGCCACGCCCTATTGCCAGCGGCCGCTGGCGCACGGGGTGGACCTGGTGGTGCACAGCCTGACCAAGGACATCTGCGGCTTCGGCACGGAGATGGGCGGCGCGGTCATCGGCCCCAACAGCTACTACAACCACCTGATGCTCTACCGCAAGGATTTCGGCGGGGTGCTTTCTCCGAAGAACGCCTGGCCCATCCTGGTCTACGGCCTGCCCACGCTGGCCGCGCGCATGGTCAACCAGCAAAAGACAGCCATGCACATCGCCGATTACCTGCTGCGCCAGCCCAAGGTCTCCCGGGTCATCTACCCCGGGCTGCCGAATTTCCCGCAGCACGAGCTGGCGCGCCGCCAGATGACCAGCAGCGACGGCAACTTCGCCCCCGGCAGCATGCTGTACTTCGAGCTGCGAGGCCGGGAGAACACCGTCGAGAGCGCGCGGCAGGCCGCAGAGCGCTTCGTGGACTACATCGCGGAGAAATCCTACACGGTCACGCTGGCGGTGAGTCTGGGGCAGATCAAGACGCTCATCGAGAACCCTTTTTCCATGACCCACGCCTCGGTTCCCGACGACGAGAAGATCCGCAGCGGGCTGCAGCCCGGAGGCATCCGCCTGTCCCTGGGCCTCGAGGACTGGCACGACATCATCGCCGACCTGGAAGACGCCCTGGGGGTGGTCTGAGAAGAGCGCGGGGCCCCTGCCCGATTCGCGCCATGGGCGATGCAAATGCTGGATTTTCCCGCTGGACAATGTTACGAATCAGGCTACCAGAATTTCATTATGGCTATCTCCTGCAAGTCTCCGGGCTGCAAGATGAGCGCGCCTGCCGCGCTCGAGCAGGACCGCCTGTGCGTGCTGCACTTCACGCTGCTGCTGGAGCAGGGCTGCGGCGAGATGCGCCGCGAGACGGCCCTCGGCAACGCCGCACAGGAGCGCCAGCGCGAGATCATCCGCTTCATTTCCGAGAACGGCGAGAAGCTCGCACGCGTCTCGACCAGCGGCCTGCACCTCACCGACGACCTGAAGGCGCGCATCCTCAGCACCTTTCTTACCTTGATGAATTTGCGCGAGAACCTGGACCGCGCCGCGATGCGCAGCCCCTTCGGCCGCAGCGGCATGCCGCACTGATCGCCGCCCTCCGCCGTCTCCATTGCCGAAAAAGACCGCCTTCGGAAGAGGGTGGCCACCGCGGGGCAAGAAAGGCTACGCGCCGATGTAGCGGGCGTACAGGGAGCGGGCCACGGCGGGGTCCTTGGTGCCCTTGATGATGGCGCGGCCATCGGTGAAGACGGTCATCTCGTAGGGCGGGACGCGGAAGCGGAGAAGGAATTCGTTGCTGCGCACTTCGGCCACGCTGGGGGCGAGGCGCGCGCGCAGCGCGGCGAGGTCGAGCTGGCGGCTGCGCTCGTGAATTTGCACCGAATCGCGCCCGCACATGGTGATGTGGGGCTGGGCTGCGCCTTCCAGGTAGCGGAACTCGCGCCGCGCGCAGACCGCGCACTCCGGATTGCGCGCCACGCGCACCGACTGCATCCGCCCACTCCAGACGTCGCAGGAGATTAGCCGCCCGTGCAGCGCGTCCGCGCGCCCGGCCAGGAGCTTGAGCGCCTCACCCACTTCCAGCGACGCCACCAGGTTCACGATGGCCCCCAGAACGCCCACCGTGTCGCAGGTTTCTTCCATGGCCGCCGCGCCGCTCTCCAGCAGGCAGGCCAGGCACGGCGTAATTCCCGGGCGGATGGCCAGCGACACGCCGTAGCTGGCCACCGCCGCGGCGTAGATCCACGGGCGGCCGTGCTGCACCGCAAAATCGTTCACCAGGAAGCGCGTCTCGAAATTGTCGGTGCCGTCGAGGATCAGGTCGAAGCCGGCGAGCAGTTCTTGCACATTGTCCGGGTTGAGGTCCGCGACCACGCCTTCGACGGCCACTGCGGAGTTGATGGCGCGGAGCTTGCGCTCGGCGGCCACCGCCTTGGGCAGGGCCTCGCGCGCGTCGGCCTCGTCAAACAGGGCCTGCCGCTGCAAGTTCGAGGGCTCCACGAAGTCGCGGTCCAGGACGCGCAGCCGGCCCACCCCCGCGCGGACCAGCAGATTGGCCGCGGCCGCGCCAATCGCGCCGCAGCCCACGACCACCGCGCTCGACGCCAGCAGGCGCTTCTGCCCTGCTTCGCCCAGCTCCGCGAAGAGCATCTGCCGCGAATATCGTTCGTCGAGCTGCTGGTCCACAAGCGCCCCGCTCCCCGGTAGTACAGGCTAACGCCCTCGTTGCTTGGGCGACGGGACAGGATAGCGCCAAAGTCCGGCGGGCGGGTAATATCAGTGTGCTAACCTTCTTCTGTCGGGGCGAATCAGCGCATGCGCATGGGCCGGCTAATGGAAAGCAGGGCGCTTCTGTCGCTGGCGATTTTCCTCGCGGGGAGCCCCCTGCGAGGACAGACGCCCGCGGCGGACTCCGCGCAAGCCGCGAGACCGCAAGCGGCCGCTCCGGCGGTGGTGGCCGTGCGCATCGTGGCGCAGGACGGCCGCGTACTTTCCGCGGCGCCCGCGGATCTGCCCATCGCGCTGGGCCAGCCGCTGGATCCCGCCGCGGTGCGCGAGGCGCTCCGCAAACTCTACCGCACCGGCGATTACGCCGATCTGCAGGCCGTGCGCACGGCGGTTCCCGGCGGCCTGCGCCTCGATTTCGTGGTGCGCGAAAATCTCTACTTCAATTTGGTGCGCATCGAGGGCCTCACCGCTCCGCCCAGCGAAAGCACCGCCGCCGCGGCCATGCAGATCAGTCTCGGCCACCCCTATCATAAGGACGACGTGGACGAAGCGCTCGGGCGGCTCCGCGAAACGCTCCAGGAAGAAGGCCTGTACGAGGCCAAAGCCTCCGCGGAGGCCATCCCGCATCCCGAGACCCAGCAGATGGACGTGCTCGTGCACGTCACCCCCGGGCCGCGCGCGCGCATCGGGGAGATCCGCCTGCTGAATCACACCGGCTTCCCCGGCCCGGAGCTGCTGAAGCGCGCCCGCTTCGCGCCGGGCCGCGCGGTCACCCTGGCGCGGCTGCAAACCGGCGGGGAGCGCCTGCGCAAATATCTGGCGCGCAAAGGCTACCTGAGCGCGCGCGCCATAGTGCGCCGCGGCGAATACGACCCGGCCAAAAAGACGGTTCCGCTGGAGCTGGAAGTAACCGAGGGCCCGCACGTGCGCGTGGTCGTAAGCGGCGCGAAATTTTCCTCCCGGGCCCTGAAAAAGCTGGTGCCCATCTACCAGGAAGGCGCGGTGGACCCCGACCTCCTGGAAGAGGGCCGCCGCAATCTGCGCGAGCGCCTGGAGCGCGAAGGCTATTTCGACGCGGAGGTGAGCTACTCCGCCGAAACCCACGAGCAGAAAAAGAGCGCCAGCGGCTGGACGGCCCAGGAAAAGATCATCACCTACAGCATCGAGCGCGGCGACCGCCACAAGCTGGTGGGCATCGAGATCGACGGGAACCGCTACTTCAGCGACGAACTCCTGCGCGGCCGCCTGCGCCTGGTGCGCGCGGCGTTTGCTTCCCGCGGGCACTTCAGCCGCCGCATGCTTGAGGACGACGCCCAGTCCATGCAGGCGCTCTACCGGGACAACGGATTCCGCGCCGCTCGCGTGGATGGACAGATCGTTGACAACTACAAGGGCGCCGAGGGCAATCTCCTGATTCGCTTCGCCGTGCAGGAGGGCGTGCAGACGCACGTCGCTTCGCTGACCCTCGACGGAAACCACGCCTTCAGCACGGAGGAACTGGTCGGCGTACTCGGCGTTATCGACCTGACGCCGGGGCAGCCCTTTTCCGATGCCAACGTCGCGAAGGACCGCGACAACATCCTGACCCTGTACTTCCGGGAAGGCTTTCCGGAGGCGCGCTTCCAGGCCACCGCCGAGCCCGAGCCCGCGGCTTCCCCCGCGGCCGGGGCCGCAGACCGCGTCCGCCTGCGGTACCACATCGAGGAAGGGCCGCAGGTGCGTGTCCGCCGCATCCTCTACACCGGCTACCAGCACACGCGCCCCGGCGTCATCCGCCGCGAGGTGCGCCTGCGCCCGGAGGAGCCGCTGCGGCAGGGAGAAGTCGTGGAGTCGCAGCGCGACCTCTACAACCTGGGCATCTTCAACCGCGTCACCATCGACCCGCAGAATCCTTCCGGCAGCGACCCGGACAAGAACGTGGTGGTGCTGGTCGAGGAGACCAAGCGCTACACCCTGGGCTACGGCGGCGGCTTCGAAGTGCAGCGCCTGGCCAGCACCACCGACCCTACCGGCGGGCAGTTGCGCGCCAGCCCGCGCGGCATCCTGGAAATCAGCAAGGTCAACCTCACCGGGCGCGCCGATTCCCTCTCCCTGAAGCTCCGCGGCAGCACCCTGCAGGGCCGCGCGCTGCTCGGCTATTCCGCGCCCAGCACGTTCGGGAAGAAGAAATTCAGTTTTCAGGCCACGGCCTACGCCGAGAAAACCCGGGACATCAGCACCTTCAGCGAGACGCGCTATGAAGGCTCGCTGCAGCTGACGCACACCGTGACCCCGCTCTCCACGATCCTCTACCGCTACGCCTTCCGCAAAGTGCTGGTCAACAACCTGCGCATTCCGTCGCAGGAAGTGCCGCTGTTCAACCAGCCCACGCTGGTCTCCGAGTTCGGGGTGACGTGGTTCCGCGACCGCCGCGACAACCCCGCCGACGCCACCCGCGGGAGTTTCACCAGCGTGGACGCCGGCCTCGCCGACACCAGCCTGGGCTCCAGCGCCAGCTTCCTGCGCTTCTTCGCGCAGAACTCCACCTACCACGCCATCCGCAAACGCTTCGGCTTCGCGCGCTCCGCGCGCCTGGGCATTCTGCGTCCCTACCGCGACACCGTTTCCCTCAGTTTCCCCGCACCCAGCACGCCGCCGCTGCCCACGGTGATCCCGCTTCCGGAGCGCTTCTTCGGCGGGGGCGGGACCTCGCTGCGCGGCTTTGCGCTCAACCAGGCCGGCCCGCGCGACGCCATCACCGGTTTTCCCGTCGGCGGCCAGGCCGAGCTGATGCTCAACCAGGAGTTCCGCTTCCCCATGCGTGTGCCTTTTTTCGGAACGCAGCTCGGCGGCGCTTTGTTCTACGACGCCGGCAACGTCTTCAGCCGTCTCGAGCGCATCTCCCTGCGCTGGGCGCCGCCCAAGCCGGCCTTCAACCCGCTCAATCCCATGCAGTGCCAGACCAATTGCGACAACGAGCTCAACTATTTCTCCCACATCATCGGCTTTGGCGTGCGCTACGCCACGCCCGTCGGGCCCATCCGCGTGGACATCGGCTATCAGCTGAACCGCGCCACCTTCGTCATCCCCTGCCCCGGCGGCCCGGCCAATTGCCAGCAGGCCGCGCAGCTTCCGCGCATCCAGTTCTTCTTCAACCTGGGAGCGCCCTTCTGATGGCCCGCCCGCGCACATTTCTTTGCGGAGCGCTCGCGCTGCTCTCCCTCGCGGCCGCCACCGCGCGCCCCCAGGAGGTCGTGGACCGCCTAGCCGCGCGCATCGAGAGCGACGTCATCCTGCTCAGCGAAGTGCGGCAGCTCGGCGCCTACCAGCAGCTCCTCGACGGCAAGCGCGAGAGCGACGCGCAGCTCCTCGACCGCCTGATCGACCAGTGGATCGTGCGCACCGAGGCGGAAGCCTCGCGTTTCCCGCGCCCCGCCGCGGCGGAGGTCGAGCGTGAAGTGGAAAAACTGAAAAAGGCGCTGCCTGCCGGGCAGCCGTTCGGCGAAGCTCTGCGCGAAGCCGATCTGCGCAGTCTGATTGCCGAACAGCTCTATCTCTCCGCCTACCTCGATTCGCGCTTCCGCCCGGCCGTGCAGGTCGAACCGCAGGCCATCGACGACTACTACGCCACGACCCTCGTGCCCCTGGCCAGGAGCCGGGGGGAGACTCCGCCGCCGCTGGAATCCGTCCGCGAGAGCATTCGCGAACTGCTCATCCAGCGCGGAATCAACGAGCAGGCCGACCGCTGGCTGAAGGAACGCCGCGCGCGTCTGCACGTGGAAAAGGAGATGGCGTGAGCGGCGAGACGCCCATCTTCAGCGCCGGCCCGGAGAACGGGGGCGGCAACGGTGGCGGCCAGCGGCGCCGCAGTTGGCGCTGGCTGCGCCACGCCCTGTGGATCCTGCCCGTCAAGATCGCGCTCATTACCGTGGGCATCGCCATTTTTTTCGGCAGCGGCGCGGGCGACCGCATCCTGCGCCGCACCATCGTGCACCGCCTGGAAGCCATGACCGGCGGCCGCGTCGAACTGCAGCAGTTCTCCATGCGCTGGTGGGGCCTGCACGCCAAACTGGGCGGCCTGGTCCTCCACGGGAGCGAGCCGGAAGGCACCGAGCCGCTCCTCACCGTGGAGGAGCTGGACCTGACGCTGCGCATCGATTCCATCTTTGGCCGGAAGATTTCCCTGGCGGAAGCCATCCTGCGCGCGCCGCACGTGCACCTGCGCGTGAATGCCGACGGTACGAGCAATCTTCCCGCACCGCCGCGCGGCGCCGCCTCGATCCCGTTCAGCGAACGGCTCTTCGATCTGCGCATCGGGAAAGTGCGCATCAGCGACGGCTGGATGCTGTACAACGACGTGCGCACGCCGCTGGCGCTGGAAGGAGGCGCACTGCGCCTGGCCCTGGACGCCGGCGGTCCGCCGCAGCAGCCCGTCTATTTCGGCACGCTCGACTGGCGGCAGCTCAGCCTGACGGCGCAGCGCTTGCTGCCGGTGCCCGCGAACCTGGCCCTGAAGTTCACGCTGGCGCACAATTCCTTCCGCGCCGAACAGCTTCTGGTGCAGTTCGGCCGCTCGCAGGTGGATTTGCAGGCCGAAGTTGCGAACTTCGCCGATCCCGCCTGGAGCTTCCGCTACCGCGGCTGGCTGCGCCTCGAGGACGCGCGCGAAATTCTGCGCAAGCCGATGACCCCAGGCGGGCGCGTGGACATGCGCGGCGCCGGAACGCTGGCGCGGGGCCAGGTGCGCATCCAGGGAAGCTATTCCGCGCAGGAGATCGCGCTGAACTATCCGGAGATCCGCGCCGCGGGCCTCGTCAGCCGCGGCAGCTATGCCATAGACAATCACGGCGCGGAGGTCCCGGACTTTTTCGCGCAGGCTTTCGGCGGCAGCGTTACCGGCCGCGTTTCGGTGCGCTTCCCCAGCCTGGCGTTTCGCGCGGAGACCCGCGTGCGCGGAGCGCATCTCGCCAGCGTCCTGGCCGCCCTCGCGCGCCCCAGCTTCCCCGTCGATGCTCTGCACTGGGATTCGCTCATTGCCGCCGACACCGTCGAGACCTGGACCGCGGACTTCCAGAACTTCGAGGTGTCGGGACAGGCCACGTGGTCGGCGCCAGCGGAGACGGCCCCGGGCCTCCAGCCGGTTGCCGGGCAATTCGCCTTCCGCTACCGCCACGACCCGCGCGAACTCACCGTCGATTCCGGCGAAATCACCGCGCCCACCAGCCGCTTCACCGTCACCGGGTTGCTCTCGCGCATGGATTCCGCGCTCGACGTGCATTTCGAAACCGGCGACCTCGCTCCCTGGAGCGATTTCATCCACGCCATTCGCGGCCTCCCGCCCGCCGCGCGGGCCGCCGCACCGCGCATCTCCGGCAGCGCGCGCTGGGACGGCCGCATTCTCGGCCCCATCGCCGGGCCCGCCTTCCTCGGGCATGCCCGCGGCGAGCGTATCCGCTACGATGTGCTGGCCTGGGACCTCGTGGAAGGCGATCTGGCCTACTCCCCCGGTGAACTTTCCGTGAACCACGGCCGCGCGCGCTACGGCGACTTCGACGCCGAGCTGGATGCCAGCCTGCAGCTCACGGGCTGGAGTTTTCTGCCCGGCAATCAGTGGACCGCCGACATCAACGTGCTGCAGTCCTCCGTGGATCACGCGCAGCAGCTTTTCGGCTTGAAGCTGCCGGTCAGCGGGCATCTCGCCGGGCAATTCCACGGGAGCGGCACGCGCGCCGCCCCCTCCGTTACCGGACTCTTCGACCTCGCCGACGGGCGCGCCGACGGCGTCTACTTCCATCGCCTGCGCGGCCAGGTGAACTGGACTCCCGAGGAATTGCGCGTGGCCAATGCCGAGCTACGCATCTTTCCGCCCGGCAAGGACAGCGGGCAGGGCGCCGGCATCGTCACCGGCACGGCGGCCTATCGCTTCGCCGACGGCAACCTCGCGCTCGATCTCGCCGGAGCGGCGCTGCCGCTGGAGAGCTTCGAGCGGCTGCAGACGCCGCGCTTGCCGGTCGGCGGCCGTCTGAGCTTCCGCCTGAAGTCGCAGGGGCCGCTGGGCGCACCGCAGGCCGAAGGCACCTTCCGCATCGTGGACCTGCGCGTGGGCCCGCAAGTGATCGGAAGCTTCGAAGGCAAGCTTTTCGCCGACGGCAGCGAGGCCCGGCTGGAGCTGGGCTCGGCGATGGCCGCCGGAAAACTTTCCGGTGTGCTGCGCGTGGCGCTGCACGACGATCTCCCGGTCAGCGGAAATATCTCCGTGAACGCGATGGACCTCGACCCGTTCGTGATCACCGCGCTGCACCTCCCGCCGCTCTCCGGGCACGGGGAGGTGAGCGGCGAATTCGAGGTCAGCGGCGCGCTGCGGCAGCCGCAAAGCCTGGCCATCGAGGCCAACCTCACGCGCCTGGTCCTGAACTATGCCAACGTGCGCCTGGAAAACGAGGGCCCGGTGCGCTTCCGCTATACCCGCGAGGAGCTGCGCGTCTCCCAGGCCACTTTCCGCGGCCCGGATACCAACCTGGAGATCGCCGGCCTGGTCCAGTTCAGCGGCGCGCGGCGCATCAATCTCCTCCTGAACGGCGCGTGGAACCTGCGCCTGCTCTCCGGCTTCTTCCCCGAACTGGAGGCCAGCGGGCCCGCGCAGATTCACGCCGCGGTCGAGGGCACGCTCGACCGCCCCAGCGTCAAAGGGCGCATGCACATCGAAAACGCCGCGGCCCGCGTCCGCGATTTTCCCACCGGCCTCTCCGCGCTCACCGGGGATTTCGTCTTCGACGCCAACCGCCTCTTTTTCGAAAACGTGACCGCGGAAGCCGGCGGGGGCACGCTGCAGTTCAGCGGCTCCGTGAACTACGCCGACCGGCCGCTGCGTTACGACATCACCGCGCGCACCGCGGGCGTCCGCGTGCGCTATCCGGAGGGCATGAGCTGGCTCATGGGCGGGGAACTGCGCCTCACCGGCACGCCGCAGGCCGGGCTGGTCGCCGGGCGCGTCACCGTGGGGCGGGTCTCGCTGAGCGAAGGGCTGCAGATTGCCGGCGCGCTGGCCGCGGCCAAGGAAGGCATCAGCGGGCCTTCCACCGCTTCACCCTATCTGCGCAACCTGCAGTTCGACATCGAAGCGCGCTCCGCGCCCGATTCCCGCATGGAGTGGCCCGGCGCGGAGCTCGAGGCCGACGCCAATCTGCGCATACGCGGCACCTGGGAGCATCCCATCCTTCTCGGGCACATTCACATTCTTTCCGGCGACCTGACCTTCGCCGGAAACCGCTACCGCGTCACGCGCGGGGACCTCAACTTCGCCAATCCTTTCCGCATCGATCCGGTCCTCAACGTCGAGGCCACCACCACCATCCAGCAGTACGAGATCACCCTCAACTTCAGCGGACCCACCAGCAAGCTGACCCTGGCCTACCGCTCGGACCCGCCGCTGCCGGTCAACGACATCGTCACGCTGCTGGCCATGGGCAAAACCAGCGCCGAAGGGGAATCGCGCAGCGGCGGCACCGCGCAGAGCGCCACCTCGGGCGCCTCGGCGCTGCTCTCGGAAGCGATTTCCAGCCAGCTCGGCGGGCGCCTCGAGCGCCTCTTCGGCATCACCCGCTTCCGCGTGGATCCGGGAATCGGCGGCGTGGGCAGCACGGGGGCGGCGCAGAGCGCGGCGGCGCGCGTCACCGTGGAGCAGCGCGTCGCGCGCAACCTCACCATCACCTACATCAGCAATGTGACCTCAACGCAGCAGCAGGTCATCCAGGTGGAGTACAACGTCAACCGCAACTTCTCCATCGTGGCCTTGCGCGATCAGAACGGCACCTTCGGCCTGGACGTGAAGTTCAAGAAGCGCTTCCAGTAATTTTGGCTGCCCGCGGTCTCATGAATCGCTGACAACTTCCCGCATACCCTCATCCCGGGCGAAACGCGTTCCTTGCGCCGCGCAGGGGTTAACGGAGCGAGGGATCTCGCTTCGCTCCTGCCATGCATGCGCTCGCTTGTGGCGGTCAGGGTTTCGGCTGCGGTTGCGGCTGCGGTTGCGGCTGGCTTTCCTTCGCGCCGGGCAGGAGTTCCGGGTGTTCCGTCTGGACGTCCCGCATCGCGGCTTCCGCGGCCTGCTGTCCCAGGGCAAACCCGGCGGCCTGCGCTTCCTGCACGATCTCCGGCAGGACCTTCAGCGTGCGCTGGCCGAGCGGCGAGCGGTAAAATTCCAGCAGCCCTTTCAGGTCTTCGCCGCTGAGGTGCTTGTCGTAGATCGGAACCATCACTTCGGTCAGCGAGTTCGGATCGAAGTGCTTCCGAAAACGCTCCAGAAAGAGTTCCACCATCTGCTGCGCGCGCGCATTCTGCGGCTGCGGCCCGGCAACGCTGGCGCGCAACTGCTCCGTGGACGCCTGCAGGAGCTGCTCCCCCATGCTTTTCGTGCCGGTCACGTCCATCAGTTCGCGAATCTTCGCTTCCTTCGCCGGATCGATCGCGGGTTTGGGAGCCGCTTCTTTTACCGGCGCGGCCGCGGGCGCCGTGGACTTCGGCGTCGCCGCGGGCTTGGGCGGCGCCGCCGGCTTTTCTTGCGCCAGAACCGGGGGCAGCGCGGCGGCTGCGAAGATCAAGATCGCGGCAGCCAGAATACCGCTCACAATACTCATCTTCCGCATGACACTCCTCCTTGGAGCCGGGCGAACTGCAACTGAAAGGAACATGATCGTCGTGCTTGGCGCAATTCTCTGCCAGCCTCTCCGCCTGCTCGGCGGATGCTCCGGCTGTCTTTCGGGTTAGGGACGACGGCCCGGGCGGGGTCCCGCGCCCAGCTCCGGATTCTGCGCCCGCAGGTCCTGCCAGGCTTCCTTCGCCGCGCGCTGGCTCAGCGCGGTTCCTGCCGCCTGCGCTTCCTGCCCCAGCCGGGGCATTTCCGCGGCATATTTCTGGCCGAGGGGCGATCCGTAGAACTGCAGCAGACCCTTGATCTCCGCGGCCGAGAAATGCTTGTCGTACAAGCGCACCAACTCGCCGCTCATTTCCTCGGCGCTGAAGTGCGCCTTGTAGCGCTCCAGAAACGCCGCGGAAAGCTTCTGCGCGCGGTTCGGATCCTGCACCAATGTCTCGATCCTCTGCGTGTGCTGCACGCCGGCCTTGTCCACGGCGTCCTGGAACAGGTCCATCGCCCCGGTCAGTTCCATGAGCGAGCGGATGTCGGCTTCCTTCGCGGCATCGATCTTCGCGGGCGCTGCGGCCTTTCCCGCCTGCTCCTGGGGCGCGTCGGCATCCGGCGGCGCCGCTTGGGAACTTCGCGGCGTGGTGCTCACGGCCACAAAGAAGGTGACCACATAAAGGGCAATCAGCGCCAGTACTGCTCTCATGTCCGTTCTCCCCCGCTGCTCGTGAACGTTTTCCCCAGCCCCCGGCAAAGCGCCCCGCGGCGCCGCATCCGCATTCCCTGCGCACGGCAGTCTTTGGATGGCATTAACATTCTCGGAAAAACGGCGGCCGGGCACCACCGCTCTTGCGGACCGCTTTGTCATTCTCGATACTGTCCGAAGGTGCAGCCGGGGTAGGCGGTCTCAGGGGCGGATTTCGATGGGCGTACCGATCGGAACCGCTTGCCGGATCTGATCCATCTCCGCATTGGTGACAGCGATGCAGCCATCGGTCCAATCCACGAAGCGGTGAAAACGGCCGATCCAGCCCAGCCCATCCTGCAGCCCGTGAATCATGATGTCGCCACCGGGCTGCACTCCCTGCCGGTGTGCGTTCGCAACATCTTTCGCGTTGGGATAGGAGATGTGTATCGAGAAATGAAATTTGCTCTGCGGATTCTGCCAATCGAGGGCGTAGAGACCTTCGGGGGTGCGATGGTCGCCCGCGCTGGTCTTCGGTCCGAGCGGATTCCTCCCCAGAGCAACTCGGTACGTCTTCAAAACGGTGTCGCCGCGCAGCAGGATCAATTTATGTTCCTGCTTGAAGACAAGCACTTTGCTCGGCCGTTCCGAGGGTCCCGCCGCGGCAGGCCATTGAGCGTACAGGACCGCCGCCAACAAAGCGCTGCACCCCGCGAGAAGCATCTGGCGTCGCATGGTCGAAGTCTCTCCCAATTCAGTACGCCCTGACAATCTTTTTGCCTAAACTCCTGTACCACGCATTTCTGCTACGATTGCGCGCCATGGCCCAGCCGCCCACCGCGCCGTTCTCGCCTCCACCTGGCGGATTCCCGGCCTGCGCATTACTCTGCAGGCGGGAGTCCTCTGGCTCGCCGTCATTTCGCTGTGCTACTTTGGATGGGGACGCTTCGGCCTCCGCAAAGCGGACGCGAGAGAGGCAACCGATGGATGAACTGCTCAAATGGCGCGCCGAGTTTCCCATCCTCGAGCGCAGCACCTATTTGATCAGCAATTCCCTGGGGGCCATGCCGCGCGGCGTCTATGACGAGATGCGCGCCTACGCCGATTCCTGGGCCCTGCGCGGCATCCGCGCCTGGGAAGAGGGCTGGTGGGAGATGGCTGTGGGTGTCGGCGACCGGATCGCGCCGCTGCTGGGCGCCGCGCCCGGCGAGATTTCCCTGCACCAGAACGTCACCATCACCCAGGCGGTCATCGCTTCCTGCTTCGATTTCCGCGGCCCGCGCAACAAGATCGTGATGACCGGCCTCGAGTTTCCCTCCACGCAGTATTTCTACAACGAGCAGCGCCGCCACGGCGCGCGCATCGAAACGATTCCGAGCGCGGACGGCATTCGCCTGCCGCTCGAGAAATTTCTCGCCGCCATCGACGAAAACACCCTGCTCGTCCCCATCTCCCAGGTGCTGTTCCGCAGCGCCTACATCGTGGACGCCCGTGCCATCATCGAGCGCGCCCACCGCGCCGGCGCGCACGTCATCCTGGACTGCTTCCAGGCCGCCGGCACGATTCCCCTGGACATCCGCGCGCTCGGCGCCGATTTCGCCGTCGGCGGCGTGCTGAAGTGGCTCTGCGGCGGCCCCGGCGTCGCCTACCTCTACGTGCGCGAGGACCTGCGCGCCAGGCTGCGCCCCGCGCTCACCGGCTGGATCGCCCATCGCCGCCCCTTCGCTTTCGAAAGCGGCGCCATCGATGCGCGCGAGGATTCCTTCCGCTACCTCAACGGCACGCCGCACATTCCCGCGCTCTACGCCTGCCGCCCCGGCCTGGCCATTTTGAATCGGGTGGGCGTGCCGGCCATCCGCGAAAAATCGCTGCGCATGACGGCGCGCATCCTCGATGGCGCGAAGGCCCGCGGCTGGCGCGTCAACACCGCGGAAAATCCCGGCGAGCGCGCCGGCACCGTTTCCATCGATTGCCCGCACGCCGCCGAGGTTTGCCGCGAGCTGCTGGCCCGCGAGATTCTCGTGGACTGGCGCCCCGCCGCCGGCATCCGCCTCTCGCCCCATTTCTACAATCGCGAAGACGAGTGCGACTTGGCCCTCGCGCAGATGGACGAAATCCTGCGCACCAACGCCTGGGAAAAACACTGCGCGGCCAGTGTCCCGGCCTGAACCCATGGACGATTCGCTGCCCATCCCTTCCGCAACTTCCGCCGCCGGCATGAACCCCAGCGCGCCCGAACTCTCCATTGTCATTCCCGCGTACAATGAGGAGACGCGCCTCCCGGAAACGCTGCGGCGCATCGCCGCCTATGTGCGCGCCAGCGGCCAAGAGACCGAAGTGCTCGTGGTGGACGACGGCTCAACCGACCGCACCGCCGCCGTCGCCGAAGCTTTCCGCGCGGAACTGCTGGCGCTGCGCGTGCTCTGCAATGGCATCAACCGCGGCAAAGGCTTCAGTGTGCGCCGCGGCATGCGCGAGGCTCGCGGCCGCATCGTGCTCTTCACCGACGCCGATCTCTCCGCGCCCATCGAAGAGGCCGGCAAACTTCTCGCCGCGCTCCAGGACCACGACGTGGCCATCGGCTCCCGCGCTCTCGACCGCAGCCTCATCAGCATCCGCCAGTCGCGGGCCCGCGAGCTTGCAGGCATCATCTTCAATCTGATCGTCCGCCTCATTCTCCGCTTGCCCTTTGTGGATACCCAGTGCGGCTTCAAGGCCTTCCGCCGCGAGCCTTGCCGCATCCTCTTTGAGCAGCAGCGCATCGAACGCTTCGGCTTCGATCCCGAGTTGCTCTACCTCGCCCGCCATCATGGCCTGCGCACCGCCGAGATCCCCGTGCGCTGGGCCCACAGCCCGGCCACCAAAGTCAGCATGCTCCGCGACAGCCTGCGCATGTTCCTCGACGTCTTCTACATCCGCTGGAACGCCTTGCTCGGCCGCTACCCGCGCAGCAAGCCCTAGCCCCGCCCGGTACTTGCCAGCCCCGCGCCCTCCTGTTAGCGTAGGCTCCATGGCACCGGCTGAACCCATTCGCGCGCCGCGGCGCGAGCCCATTCCCATCGATCTGCGCGCCGCCGACCATCTCCGCTATATCCGCGAGACCATGCAGCGCGCCGGCGAATTCACCGCCGTCCCCGGCTGGGGCGGCGTGCTCATGGGCTTCACCGCGCTCGCTGCGGCCTTGCTTGCCGCGCGCCAGACCACGCCCCGCGCCTGGCTGGCCATCTGGCTCGTCGAAGCCCTGGTGGCCTTCGCCATCGCCGCGCCCGCCGCCGCGCACAAGGCCCATCGCGCCAATCTCCCCCTGCTCTCCGGGCCCGGCCGCAAATTCCTGCTGAGTTTCGCGCCTCCGCTGGTCGTCGGCGCGTTGCTGACTTTCGTGCTCTTCCGCGCCGGCGCCGTGGCCGCGCTCCCCGGCTTGTGGCTGTTGCTCTACGGCGCGGCCACCGTCACCGCCGGCGCCTTTTCCGTGCGCATCGTTCCGGTGATGGGCACCTGCCTGATGGCTCTCGGGGCGGCGGCGCTCTTCGCTCCCGCGCACTGGGGCGACATTTTCATGGCCGCGGGATTCGGCGCATTGCAGATCGGCTTTGGCGGCTGGATCGCGCGCCATCACGGCGGCTAACCGCAGGGAAAGGAGGCGAGCATGGCGAAATCTTCGAGCGTCCCACAGGAACGGCCGCAACGCGCACCCCGGCTGGATCGCGGCGAGCGCGAAGCGTCCTTTTCCTCCGCGAGAGACCAGGCCCGCGAAGCGGCTCCCGGCGAACTCGACCGCCTCATCCACGAACGCATGCGCCTGGGCATCGTCAGCGCGCTCGCCGTCAACCCCTCGCTCACCTTCAACGAGCTCAAAGCCCTGCTAAAGACCAGCGACGGCAACCTCAGCGTGCACGCGCGCAAGCTCGAAGAGGCCGACTATATCGTGTGCACGAAATCCCGCGACGCGCGCCTGCCCAAAACCGCATACCGCCTGGCCGCCGCGGGCCGCCGCGCCCTCGAGCGCTACCTCGACCACATGGAAGCGCTCATTCGCGCCACGCGCGAACGCTAGCCCCGCGCGCGCTCCAGAGCATACGCCTTGCGGATGATGCGCAGCGCCGTTTCCGTGAGCTGGAAGCGCCCCAGATCCTCTTCTCGCGCGTACGCCAGATCGGTCACGTCGCTCCCCGCCTGCGCCTCCCCGCCCGTGCGCTCGCAGAGATAATCGGCGATGACGTAGTGATAGCGCGGCTGGGTGTTGTTGCCGTTCGGCGCCGGCACCAGCTTCGCGCCGTCCGCGTAAAAAATCCGGTCGAACACTTCGATCAGCTCGAGCACGCGCACCTCGAGGCCCGTCTCCTCGCGCAACTCCCGCGCCACGCCCTGCTCCAGCGATTCTCCAAGCTCCAGCGTTCCTCCGGGCAGCGACCACTGCCCGCGCAGCGGCTCCGCGCCGCGCCGGATCAGCAGCACGCGCCCCTCTTCGATCACCACTCCGCCGACTCCCACTATCGGCCGTTCCGGGAATTCCCGGCTCGATGCCATTGGGCCTCGCCTGTCTGGACGGTCCCGCCGTGTTTCTTTTGCCGCCGCCCAAGACGCTGCAGATGACTTCCTGCTTCACGGTATATAATACGCTGGTCGGTGCCGCCCGCCCCTTTCGGACCGGCACCCGGAGCAAAGACTCCAGGAGGACGCAGCCGTGATTCGCTGCCCGGAATGTGCCACGGAAATTGACGTGGACGAAGACGAAGTAGAAGAAGGCGAGATTCTGAGTTGTCCGGAGTGCGAAATGGAGCTCGAAGTGCTCCAGACGCACCCCGTCCAACTCAATCCCCTCTCCGAAGATCTGGACGAAGACGACGAAGAAGAAGAGGAAGAGGAAGAAGAAGCCGAGAAAGACGGCGAAGTTGAGGAAGAGGACGAAGAGGAAGAGGAAGAAGAGGACGAAGAGTAGCCTGCGCCGGATCCTCTCCCGTTTCTCCGGGGCCTCCCGGCTTCTGAGGCGCATCCGGCGGGAAAGCGCCTGGCATCCCGGTTAGTGCTGTCCCTCATCGAACCACCAAGGAGCCGAAGTATGAAACATGTCCTGTTGATCTTTGCCTTCGGCCTGCTTTTTCCGGGCGGTTTGCCCGCCGCGCAGACCTCCGCTCCCGCGCCGGCGCCCGCCGCGCCATCCACAAAACAAGCTCCCCGGAAGAGACCCAGCCACGCCGACGATTTTCTGATTCGCGGAACGGTCTTCAACGACAAGGCTTTGGCCCTGCCCGGCGCGGAAATCCGCATCCGCAGAAACGGCGATAAGAAATTTCGCTGGGAGACGCTGACCAACTCGCGCGGGGAATTCGCGGTGCGCGTGCCGCGCGGCGCAGACTATGAGCTGAACGTGCGCGCAAAAGGTTTCGCCGCGGAGAAAAAAGAGCTGGATGCGAAAAGCGGAGCGCGCGAAGAAAACACCGTTTTTCGCCTGACGCCCGCTCCCCGGGGCAAAACTGGAGCAAAAAAATGACTGCACCCCGACGCTTAGCCGCCGCGCTGCTGGCCCTGTTCTTCCTGGTGCTCCTCGGCCATGCCCAGGATCCCAAGCGCGCCACGCACCTGCGCACCGTCCGCGGCGTGGTCACCGACAAAGAGGATAACCCCCTGCCCGGCGCGGTGGTCTTCCTGAAAAATACGCGCACCCAGGCGGTGCAGAGCCGCATCGCCGACGATGCCGGCGCGTTCCGCTTCAGCGGCCTGGACCCTAACGCCGATTACGAAATCCACGCCGAAAAGGACGGCGCGAAATCCCCCACGCGCACCGTTTCCAGCTTCGATAACCGCAAAGAGATCGTCATCAACCTGAGGATCGACCGCAAACGCGGCTGAGCCGCTGCGTCCGCTTCAGCTCTTCCCGTTCGCCGCGGCGCCGAGAATCCGCACCGCGCGCGGCGCCACTTGGATCTCCACCGGCGCGCATCCCAATATCTCCCCGTCGCCGTGAAACAGCGCCTGCCGCGCTGCCGACAGGCGCACGCGCCGCGCATGCACTCTGGTAATCTGGGGAATCCGCACATCCCCGCTTTGCGCCAGCTGCGGCAGCAGATCCATCAGCTCCAGCAGGCGCAGGCTGCCGACCAGCACCACATCCAGTCTGCCGTCATCCGGCTGCGCCGCGGGCGCCAGGCGCAGCCCCGCGCCGTAGTGCGGCGTATTCAGCACCGCGGCCAGCAGCACCTCCGCCCGCAGCGGCGCATGCTCGCCCTCCGGGAATTCCGCGGTCACCTCCACCGGCGCATACGTGCGCAACGCCGCAAGCGCCGCCGCGACATAGCGCAGCGCCCCCGGCAAGCGCCGAAACGCCCCGCTGGCATAGCGCGCCGCTTCCGCGTCCAGACCGATGCCTCCGCCGCCCGCATACAAACGCACCTGGCCGTCGGCCGTGCGCGCGCGCAGCAGGTCCATCCAGCGCGGCGGCTGGTACAACAGCGCCTGCGCCGCCGCCAGCGGATCCTTCGGCAAGCCCGCCGCGGCCGCAAAGTCGTTTCCCCCGCCCGCCGGAACAATCCCCAACAGCGTGTCCGTTCCCGCCGCGGCGTTGGCCAGGCCTTGAAATGTTCCGTCGCCGCCCATGGCGATCAGCAGCCGCCGGCCGCCCGCAATCGCTGCCTTGGCCCGCGCTTCCAACTCTTGCGCGCTGCCCGTGCACACCACTTCCACCGGAAACAATTGCGATGCGAAATAGCGCTCCACCCGCGGAAGATAGGCTAGGGTACGCCCGCCCCCGGCTTCGGGGTTTACCAGCAGCAGCGCGGGCGCGCGTTTGGATACGAGTTGTGCGGCTGGCATCTGAGCGCTCATCCTCCGCGAGCCGCACTACGCTTGTCAATCCCTGGCGGGCAGACGCGCACCCCGCCCGGCAGCGGGCTCTCGGGGTGAATGCCGCAGGGTTTCCGACGGGGACAAAAGACTGGTGCCGGCGGGGGGAATCGAACCCACGGCCTAGGGATTATGAGACCCTCGCTCTACCACTGAGCTACGCCGGCATAACACAATTTTTCATGGTACGGATTTCCCTCGAAGCGTGTCAAGACGCGTTCGCCCGCCGCGGACGATTAATCTCCGGCGGTAAGCCGGGGCAGCAGCGAACATTCGGGAAGTGGGCCGTGCCAAAACGGTTCTAGTACCATTGTACCGTTGACCGCCACAATTCGCCCCAGTAATCTGCAAACGGTAAAAGCCATCTTGCTGGCGAATTGAAAGCGAAAGCCAGCAGGGAGAGGTGTGTACCGTTTAGGAACAACTTTTTTGCTCTGACCTCTTGACACCGCCGTAGCGGAAGATAAAGTGCTATCCCTCAACTCTTTCTGGGGGGTAAGCTTTATGTTCAAAGTGTCCGCGGTTGTCCTGCTCGTCTTGGTTGTCTTGGTTGGAGCAATGGGGTTGAAGACCTTGGTTACGGCCCATGCCGATGGGACCGTGATCATGGCCAACGGTGCTGGCCCAGTTCCGCCTTCGCCCTGGAAGAACGGCGCAGGCCCGGTCCCGCCGTCACCCTGGAAGTAGCTCGAGTCCGAGAGTAGCACGCTCTCCGGCTTGCTAGACCAGGGCGCTCGGCAGTAAAGGAAATCGTGCCCGGTCTAGTTGACTACGTTCTGGGTTTCCTGACCATCCTCCTGGAGGTGGGCGTGGTGGTGTGCGCCCTCTCTAAAAACTCCCTCCGGCGCTATATCACGATCAATCTTTATATGGCCTTGTCCGCGGTGATTGGTGTGTGCCGCTACTGGGTTCTCGCTCACTCCGGTCTTTCCTCTCCAACCTATTTTTACTTCTACTACTACTCGGACGCACTTCTTACCATCTGCCTGTATTTTGCACTCATGGGTTTGTATTCCATCGTCTTGGAAGAGATGAAAGCAGACGTATTTCTGCGCCTGGGCACGATCCTGCTCCTCGGCGGAACCGCGTGGTTTTCCTACGGAGTCATCCAGCAGTCCAGCAATAAGATGCTGACGCATTTTGTGGTGGAATTGTCGCAGAACCTCTACTTCGTTGGTCTCGTTCTCACCTACGTTCTCTGGGGCGCCACGATGAAGCTGCGCGAGAGCCGTACGCGCGTCATCCAACTGGTGCTTTCGCTGGGTATCTACTTCAGCGCCTTTGCGGCAACGTACGCTCTGCGCAATCTCTACCCGCAGATGCATGCGATCTGGGGCTATGTGCCGCCTGTTCTTGGCTGCCTGCTGCCGCTGGCCTGGGCCTATACCTTCTGGCGCATGCCGGAAGATGCGCGCTTGGCTCCCGCGCGCCTGGCGGTGGTGCCGCGATGATTGCCGCCGCCATTCTCGTTCTCTCCCTGGGCGCCCTAGTGCAGTTTTTCATCTCCTATAGCCGCTCGCTGGTCGCCGCCGCCGCCGCGCAGCCCTTGTCCGTGGAAACGCAGGAGGTCGCGGGCATTTCCACCTCCGCGCGCGGTGAGGATTTCGCCCGCCTGCTGCAGCTTCTCGAACTCTGCCCGGAACGCCCCCATGACCGCGGCGAGATCCGCGCCGTGCGCAGCTACTTCCGCCTGGTGAGCGCGCTGCGCTGGAGCCTGGCGCGCCTGCTGCCCTCGCTGCAACCCTGGATGGAGGCGCAGCGTGCGCAGTGCGCTTACTTTGCCGCCGTGGCTCTGGACCGCCGCATCGCCTTCAGCCGCGGCGTCCTTGCGGCGCAGCTCGATAACTCCCGCTAGCGCGCGCTCCTCCGGTGCGGCCTGCCCCCTGACCGAAACGTAACACTCCCTTTCTCCGCCCTTTCGCTTCTTGCGCGGCATGCTAGACTTTCTGCGTTCCCTCCTCACCGGAGTGGAAGCGTCCGCAGCGCAAAACGCACCGGTGACTACAATCTGTTCGCAGTGTGGCGCAGTGCTGCCGGCAAAAACCGGCCACTGCCGCTATTGTGATACTTCATTTTCCACCGAGATTTCGCTCGAGCGGAGCGCGGAAAGGACAGCCTCCGCCTCCGGCACGCGGGGAAACCTGGCGCTGGACGTGTCTCTGGATCCCGCCTGGCGCGCCGAGCTCGCCCACCGCCTGGCCGCCTATCGCGCGCGCCGCCGCAAGCTCGCTCCCAACGACGCGCAGGCGGACCTGCCCTTTGCGCACGCCGATGCGGCCCTTCCGGCCGGCGTCGCCATAGCCGAAACGCCCGCCCCGGAAACTCCCGCGGAAGAAGCCTTCGCTTTCACCATCGCCATCGGACGAAGCGCCAGGCCCGCCCGCGATCCGCGCGAGCCCGCGCGCATGGAGATCGACGTTTCCCTGCCGGTGGCCCGCGAAATTGCGCCGCAGCCCGACGAAACTCCCGCCGCATCCCCGCACGCCGGCAGCACGCCGCAGCTCTATCCCGTGGCCCCGCTGGCCGAGCGCCGCATCGCCGCGGTGCTCGACGCCGGCTGCCTGCTGTTCGCCTATGGCGGCTTTCTGACGCTGTTCGGTTCGCTCGGCGGCGTATTCACGCTGAGCAAACTGAGCGCCGCCGTCTATTCCGCGACCATCGCTCTCTTCTATCTCCAATATTTCGCGCTGTTCACCATTTTCGGCGGCACCACCCCGGGCATGATGCTCCGCGGCCTGCAGGTCGTGAATTTTTCCGGCGAGACGCCTTCTCCGCGCCAGTTGTTCCTGCGCAGCGTGGGTTACGTGCTCTCCGCCGGCAGCTTCTTCCTCGGCTTTTTCTGGACCTTCTGGGATGAGGATGGCCTGGCCTGGCACGACCGCATCTCCCACACCTATCTGACCGCGCAGGAGCCTCTGGAAAGCGCGGAAACGGCGGAAGCCGCGCGCAGCCACTGATCCCGCGCGTGGCCGCCCCTTGTTCGTCCTAACTGTTCGAAATTCGAAAAACGAAACGAGAAAGGCGGCGGTGACTGAACCCGCCGGATGAGGACGAGTTCGGAAGGGAGAGTTCTGCCTTTTGCGCGGTTGGCTAATCCCCCGCCGGGGCTTCCACGTGCTGCTCGGATTCGGGCCAGGGCGGGAGGATGTAAATCAGCAGCAGGAGAAGCAAGATGGGCAGGAGGAGCAGGAAGGCCGAGGTAAACAGGCCTTCGAGACCCATGAGCTGCATTTTGTAAACGGTGAGGCCGCGCAGGCTCTTGGAGAACAGCTGTCCGCCGATGACCACGTTCCAGCGTGTGCTGAAGATGCCGATCTGGATCAGGATGGCTGCGCCGGCGTAGAGCAGGCGGCGCAGTTCCTCGGGCAGGGCGAGGATGCCCTTGCGGCGCAGAGCAGGGGAGACCGAGCCGAGGAGCACCAGGGGCACCACGGTGCCCAGAAATGCCTGCAGGATGATCAGGCTGAGGAACAGGCGGCTGAAAACGAGTTGCGAGAGAATGTGGATGGACTCTTCGGCCTCATAGAGGCGGTGGATGAAATCCAGCATTTCCAGGGAGAAATCCACCACCAGGGCGTAGAAGAGAAACGAAGCCAGCTTGTCCATGCAGGGCATGTCCACGGGCTTGGCGCGCAGCAGGGTGCTCAGGAAGTAGATCAGCAGCATCAGTGCGATTCCCGAGACGATGGCGGAGAAGAGAAAGACGACCGGGATGAGCACGCTCGACCACCACGGGTTGGCCTTCACCGAGCCGAAGATGAAACCCACGTAGCCGTGCAGAAGGAAGGCCGAAGGGATGCCGATGAGGGTGATGAAGCGGCTGGCCCGGCGGTCAAAGCGCAGAGCGTTCGGAGAGATGTCGTTGGCGCCGAGCGTCAGCAGACGGTGCACCCAGCGGCGCAGACCTGTTTCCTTCTGCGCCCAGAGCACCATGTCCTTGCGATAGTCCAGCCAGATCTCCAGCAGCAGAACCACCATCAGGTACCAGGCGTAGACGAAGCCGAACATGGCCATGGCCGAATGAAAGTTGGGGGTGAGGAAGATTTCGAAGGAGCGCAGGGGGTGACCCAGGTGGGCCAGCAGGGCCAGGGGAGCGACGATCAGATAAGCCAGGGCAGTCAGTAGGGCCAGGCGGTAGGTGGGCTGAACCTCCTTGACGTCGAAGATGCGCACCAGAGAGGCCAGGATGAAGGCGCCGGCCACCAGTCCGGTCAGGTAGGGATAAACGACCACCAGGAGTCCCCAATGCAACTCAACCTCATTGGGATAGATGTACCCGGTCACTTGGCGGAGGACTTCTTGCAGCGGGTCCACGGCTAGCGTACCTCCTCGTCCAATTGCGCGTAAAACACCTTGGGTTTGGTGTTGAGGTGGGGCTTCAGGGTCATGATCTTGTTGAAGCGAGTGAAGCGGGCCAACGGGCTGTTGTGTTGGCGGAGGTCGCCAAAGACCCGCGCGCCGGTGGGGCACACCTCGACGCAGGCGGGGAGCAGGCCCTTGACCACGCGGTGGTAGCAGAAAGTGCATTTGTTGGCGGTGTGCGTGCGAGGATCGAGGAAGCGCGCGCCGTAGGGGCAGGCCTGAATGCAGTAGCGGCAGCCGATACAGTAGTCGTTGTCCACCAGAACTACGCCATCCTCGGTCGCGAAGGTGGCGCCCACCGGGCAAACCTGGACGCAGGGCGGATCGGTGCACTGGTTACACAGCTTGGGAACGAAGAAGGTGCGCAGGATCTCCTTCTCGGGAATCTTGGAGGCAAAGCCGCCGATGCCGCCATTGGGGCTGTCCACATCGGTTTCGCCGTCGGCGCCGATGACGTAGCGCTCGACCCAGGTGCGAAAGTAATAGGGCTCGCGCGGCACGTCGTTTTCATTTTTGCAGGCGTCGGCGCAACGGCCGCAGCCGATGCACTTGGAGACGTCAATGCCCATGCCGTAGTAGTGCTCGCGGGCGTTATAGGCGGCATCCGGCTCGGCCGCCAGGGCCTCGATGGCGGAGATGCGCAGACCGAGCAGCAGGAGCGGGGCAGCGAGGGAAAAGGTGTGCAGGAACTCCCGGCGGCTCTCCGAGGCGGGCTGGTCCGCGGGCGGCGAAATGTGTTTGGAATCGTCCATCAATCCCCCTCCGGCTGGTGAGGATAGTGGCATTGCCAGCACAAGTAACGGCTGTTGTGGGACTGCATGTCAATGCGCAGAATCTCCGTGGAGCTGCGCGCGTCCTGGGCGTGGCAGGTGCCGCAGAATTCGCGGGTGCGCGGCTTTTCCGGATGCACCAGGCGGGGCGTGACCTTGTGCTTTTCCGGGGTGATGTGGCACTGCACGCAGGCCAATTGGGCGTGGCGCGAAACGGCCTTGGAGCGCGCGATCTGCCCGTGACAAGCGCCGCACTCTTCCGGCACGTGCGGAGGTTCCGGGGCGTGCGGATTGTGGCAACTGATGCAGGCTTTTACCGGATTGTGCGACACCGGATCGATCTGCGGGAAGCCGGTGGGGCGCGTGGGGTCGTAGCCGTGGCAGAGCGGGCAATAGCCGCGGGTGCGTGGCGCGGGCGGCTTGATCTCCCCGGGCGATTCGGTGTGCGCGGCGGCCGGGCCGTGGCAGACTTCGCAGGCCACGGATTGGTGGCGGGCCTTGCTGTGGGTGGCCACGATCTCGGCGTGGCACATGGCGCAGGCCTCGCGCCCCGCGTAGCGGATGGGCAGTTTTTCGATGGCGTCCACCGCGGCGGCGCGGTAATGGCCGCGCTGCCCGAACGTTTTCGGAACCAGGAAATGGCGGGCGGTAACCAGCCCGACCACAAGTGTCACCGCGACCAGGAGAAGTCTCGAGGATTGTTGTGTCATTGATTCACGAACCTGGGCTAGGGAGAAGCAATTAGCCTGCCAAGATGCAGGCATGCGTAGACACTCTAAGGCATTGAAAATACAACGGTTATTTAAAATTGCCCCGAAAGACAATTTTTAATGCGGAGACGCTGAGGACTTTGGCACAGCCGGCGCGTTTTTTAACCCGTTACTTCTTGACCATCTCGTCGGAGAAGATCTTGCCGTCGCGGATGTGGATGATGCGGTGGGCGTGCTGGGCGATGTCGTGCTCGTGGGTGACCAGGATGATGGTGTTGCCCTGGTGGTGCAGGCGCTCGAAGATGCCCATGATCTCCTCCCCGGTCTGCGAATCGAGGTTGCCGGTGGGCTCGTCGGCGAGGATGATCGAAGGAGAATTGACCAGGGCCCGGGCGATGGCCACGCGCTGGCGCTGGCCGCCGGAAAGCTCGTTGGGCTTGTGCATCATGCGCGGGATGAGGTCCACCATCTCCAGGGTCTTTTTGGCGCGCTCGATGCGCTCTTCCGCCGGCGTGCCGTTGTAGATGAGCGGCAGCTCGACGTTGTGCAGCGCGGTGGCGCGCGGGAGCAGGTTGAAGGTCTGGAAGACGAAGCCGATCTCTTTGTTGCGGATGTAAGCCAGCTCGTCGTCATCCAGCTCGCTGACCAGGCGCCCGGCCAGCCAGTATTTTCCGGAGCTGGGGGAGTCGAGGCAGCCGATGAGGTTCATGAGCGTGGATTTTCCGGAGCCGGAAGGGCCCATGATGGCGACGTATTCGCCCTTGCGGATCTCGAGGTTGACGCCGCGCAGGGCGTGCACCTCCTCCGCGCCCATGACGTAAACCTTGGCGAGGTCTTCGGTCTTGATGACCACGCCGGAAGCGACGAGGTCTTCGCGGAACGAATCGGCGGCCGGTGTTTCGACGGGCATGCGTGGACTCCTCGGATCTTCTTTCTTCTGCGCAAATCCCTGCGGCAAACGTCAGTTCTGCTGCTCTTCCGCCTTCTTGGGCGGCGTGTTATCCACCTTGACGGAGGCCTCGGGTTTCAGCGTGCGCAAGGCTTTGTAGCTGCCGACGACGATTTCGTCGCCGGGCTTCAAGCCGGATTTCACTTCGATGTCGGTGACGCCGCTGATGCCGGTTTCCACCGGGGTGAAGAGAGCCTTCTTGGCGTGCACGAGGAAGATACCCTGAATTTCGTCCTTCTTAGGGTCGCTGCCGGCGGGCGGCGGAGGCGGCGCGGCCAGGGTGACGCCCTCGCTGGAATTCTTCTTGGCCAGCTTGGCGGCTGCTTCGAGATCCTTGCGGGAGCGCACGGCCAGCGCCTGGATGGGCACGGCGAGAACGTTCTTGCGCTCGGCGGTCCGGATCTTGGCGGTGGTGGAAAGGCCCGGGCGGACATTCTCCGGGGGATTCGCCAGGGTGACGACGACCTTGAAATCCTTGGCTTCCTGGGTGCTCGTGGTGGTCTGCGTGGTGGCCAGACCGGAGCTGCGCAGAACGGCCTGCGAGCCGATCTCGGTGACCTGGCCCTTGAAGATTTTGCCGGGGACGGCGTCGATGGTGACGTCGGCCTCCTGGCCGGTGCGCACGTTGACGATGTCGGTCTCGTCCACTTTGACTTCGGCGGTGACCACCGACATGTCCGAGATAGTCATGAGGAAGCTGCCGGTGGCGTTCTGGATGCCAGGGACGACGTTTTCGCCGACGCGCACGGGGAGGTAGCTGACGATGCCGTTGATGGGCGAGGTGTAGGTGGTCTTGCGCAGGACGTCGCGGGTGCGCGTGAGCACGGCGCGGCTCTGTTCGAGCTGCGCGCGGGAGCGCTGGATCTCCGCGTGGAGCTGGGTGACGCGCGCGGCGCTGGCGGCTTCGCCGGCGGTGGCGCTGTCGTAGGCGGCCTTGCGCGCGTCGTAGTCGGATTTGGGGATGAGGCCGTCCTTGAAGAGCCCCTGTCCGCGCTCCCAATCCAGCCTGGCGCGCTCGAGGTCGGCGCGGCGCTGCAGGAGGTCGGACTGCGCGGCTTTGTAGCTGGCGTCGGAGGATTGCGTGCCGGCTTCGGAGGAGCTGAGTGCGGCGGCCTGCGCCTGCACGTCGGCGCTCTGCTGGATATTTTCCTGCAGCAGCAGGGTTTCGCCCTTTTTGACGTGGTCGCCTTCGTGAACCACAATGGCGGTGATCTTGCCGAAACCCTCGGCGTAGACGTTGGTGTAGGTGGTGGGCTTGATTTCGCCGGAAGCGGTGACTTGGGAAACGAGGTCCTGCGGAGCGATTTTGGCGGTCTGCACGGTGACCACGCCTTTATTCGCCTGGTAAACGCTGAACCACACGATGCCGCCCACCAAGGCCGCCGCCCCTGCTCCGATGCCGATCTTGTGCCAAGTCTTCATGCTCTTTCCCTTCCAACAGCCGCGCGGGCAGTGACCACACTGGCGCGCACGAACGAAATCTTCCTTGATTTTGCTCTACCCTCTTATACGCAAGGGGACGTTAAATGTTTCTAAAAACGGAAAGGAAATTGCGCCCATGCGGATAGGGATTTCCGGAGACCAGCTCCCGGTAACGATATTCCGGCAAGCCCCCGGCGGGCCTGCTAGCTGGCTTCCCTTGAATATCTTACGAGGATTCGGGGGGATTGGGAAGCGCTTCCCGGAGAGCCCGGCCTGCAAGGCCGGAGCACCAGGAGGTTCGCGCGCCGGCCCGGCAGCGCCCACACAGCGGTCGCAAGGCGCGGTTTGATGCTATATTTGCAAGTTCGGCGGGGAATCTTCCTGCCAGGCGAGCCGCGGAAAGGTGGCCGAGAGGCTGAAGGCGGCGGTTTGCTAAGGCGAAAAGGCCACTTCGCTATCTGCTACAAAACTCAACTAAATCACTTTGCCAGCCATCAGATAGCGTGATTTTCAGTTTTTTCGAGTTCTCCAATTTTGGCCTGTTTTATGCCAATTTTGGTGACAATTTGGTGACAGTCGAGCGGTTCAACCTCTCGCGTTTGGACCTGGGCGATGATTTGCAGCCCAATACTCCGAGAAGTGCGACAAGAGTAAGAACACTCGTGACGCGAAACGACTTTGGCGATGCCGAATCGTTCATGATTGCATCCTCCCGCAGCCGAAAGCTGGGATTGCTTCCTTCAAGAGCAATTCACTGCCGGACGAATTCGGCACGGCGATGGAGCGCGCGGCCCTCCAGCGCGTCATTGGATGCCACAGGACGTGTGGCACCGAAGCCCGCTGGAGGGAGCGGCAAGAGAGCAAACAGCTCTCCCGTCCAGGCTTAGTTCTCACTTTTTGTCGGTGCACACGGCGCCGATCCACTTCCCTGTGAAGTTTGTGTTGATGTTCATGGACTTATCGCCGCCCGCTGCAGTTACGTGCCCCACCCCTTTGACGTTTTCGGAATTGAGTGCCTCAATCTGTATGGTGATGTCGCTTTTTACGCCATTACCCTCGCACACCTCTCGTATCTCCATCCTGCTCCCGGTCGACTTCAGCACGGTCCTGGTACACGATTTCTTTTCGTCACTGAAGGGGTCCTTGTTCAATTGTTCCTTTGTCACGCAGTTGTTGTGGGTCGTGGTCTTTGGCGCTGCGGAGACCATCTTTTTCATCGCCGCCTCATACCTGGCTCTCTGTTCAGGACTCATCCGGGCCAGGACATCCGCGGGTACCGGGGGACGCCCACTGACAGCGCTGGTAATGGTTACTTGCCAGAGACCCGTCTTAATGTTGAGCGGCTGGACTTTATCGCCCGCCATGGCAACAAGAACCCACGAGAAGAACACGCCCAGAACGACCAGCTTTCGCATACATTCCTCCTTGAAAATGTTGATTTATTTCACGCCGATTCGCTTTACCGCGTCTCTGCTTCAACCTGGAGCTGAAAAAAAAACAGACCAAGCCGAAGGCCACTCGTCCGCCCCGTTCTTGCGCTACATCGCCGCGGAAAGCTTCCACCGCTGCTAATTTGCCGGGGCGATTTCCACGCGCCGATTGAGTGCTCTCCCGTTGGCGCTCGCGTTGTCGGCGACCGGCCTGCTCGGGCCAAAACCCTTCGGCACAAGCCGGTTCGCCTCCACTCCATGCGCACCGAGCCACGAGACAACCGAGCCCGCGCGTGCCTCGGAGAGCTTCCGGTTGTCGTCGCTGCCGCCCTGATTATCGGTGTGTCCCGCGATGATCCAGCGCGATGCGGGGCGACCATTGATCAGTCCGAGGATGGAGGCCAGCGCGGGCGCGCTGTCGGGCCTCAGCTTTGCCGAACCCGTGTCGAAATGTATCCCATAAATAGTGGCCGAGCCGGTCTGCGCAATGGCGCGCTCGAGAGCGGCCGTGCCTTCCTCATGCCGGTGCAAAAGAAATTCAGCGTTGCCGGTCTGTCCGGCCACGAGGTCAACCGTCACGGAGTCCACGTCGTAGCCCGGAGCGCTTGCGCTCGCAGCCACAAGGCCTGCGGGCAGTTCCTTTAGAGCACATTTCCCATGCCGGTCGGTCGCTGTAGAAACGAGCGCGGCGGTCACGGTGGCGCCCGCGATCGGGGAGTGTTTGTCAGCGTCGACAACAGAGGCCACAAGCGAGACCTCGTACTTGAATTTGTGCGGGTTCACCAGAATGCGCACGAAATCGATGGCATACCCATCCGGAATGCGCGTGGTTGGATCGTCGATCAGCAGCTTGACCGTGCCCGATTGCAAGAGTGGCCAGTATTCGGGCAGCAGCCTGAGGCTTACCAGCTTGCCGATGGGCCCCGTCTGATCGAGCGCGTTGACGGCATTCTCGAACGGAGGGATGCGGGTACCGTTCAGCGTCACCTGAAAATGCGAATGCCAGACAGGAGCCTGAAAATCATCCACGAAAATCTGGAACAGGACCGCGTCAATCTTCGCGGGCAGAGCCCCCACGTCGAGCGTGATCGGCCTGGGCAGGGAATCCAGCCGCGCCTGGGATGGAGGCGCGTTGGGCGCCAGGGTCGCAGACCTGAGGATAGTGCTATAGCCGTCGTGCGGTTTGATGCCGTAATCCATTTGCGTCACGGCCGAACCGATCATGATGCGGTCGGTTCCGTCGGGCGATCCTGGAGGCGGCGTCCAAGGAAAAGGATGCGGCGGTGTAGACTCGCCGGAAAATGGATCGAATCCCTGCGGCCAACCAAAACCGAGATTGTTGATGTCGCCCGTGCGCACCACCAGATCGGCCTCCGGCCCGCCTTCCGTCCGTTCGGTTTCCGGCCCGGAGACCTGAACGAATTTCGGGGGCGCGTTCGTGCTGACGGGCGGAAGGGCTGCGGGGTGATTGACCGGAGCACTCTTCTGCGGCGCCGGCGCGGTGCTCGCAGTTCTCCGGCTCTTCAAGCTCTTTTCGAATTCTCCGACCTTCTTTCCGGCCCGATATGACCTGTATACACGGCTCCCCATCCCTAGCAATGTCAAGCAGAGGAGGAAAGCGATCACAACGACGAGTTTCGGCTGAGCGCTGCCGGAATCCGATCCAGGCCGTGGCACGCGAGCACCGGGCGCGGCGCTGCGACGTTGCATGCCGCACAGCGGACAAGATATCCGCCCCTTTCCGAGAGGCGCTCCACATTTCGAACACGTTGTGCCCATGTCCCTCGCTCCGAGCCATCCAGCTAGCGGGCCTGGCCCCGGTTCCCGCGACGCAAGCCGCAGCCCGCGTGGATTTTCAGCCCAAAACCAGCATTCCTCTGCTCGCTCTCCCCTACTTCTTCCCGATGTCCTCGCATAACTTCATGCCCGGCGGATCAACCTTTGTCATTTCTTTCCTAAAAATGTCCTTGGACAGGGATCCCACGGATTGCCCCCAGGCCACCGCGGACACTCCGATTTTTCCAACGAGATTGAGGTCAGCTCGCGAACATGGGGTGATGGCGGACATTCCCGTATAGCTGGTCGCGGAAGTTCCGATGAGCTGTAAGGTCGCCGCACCGGAGGTGCTCAATGCGTTCTTCAGAGTTCCGCCGAGAGAGAACTTTCCCAGCGGGCCGTTCTTGTATGCGTTGTAGGCGTCCGGGCTTAGCAGTTCTTTAGCGACGATGGCGGCAGCCTTGTCCACATAATCCGCGGCTTTCTGAATGTTCTTGGTGCTGATAATCTTTTGCAGCCCGAGCGTGAGCTCGATGCGGGGAGCAGCAAAGGACACGACCATGCCCAGCGGGGCCGCCGGCGAAATGTTGTCTTGGTCCAACAGCTGGATGTCCCCGGTCACCTTTCCGTCGGAATCGATGGTCCCTGTTTTTACCTTGAAGTGCTGATAGCCGTCATAGGAAATGCGGAACGATCCCTTGCTCACCTCTTTTCCGCCCGTGATCGCGGGGTGGATCAGCAGCGCCGAGCCGATTTCCAGGAATAACGGGAGCCCGTCCGCATACTTCCAGAGCGGAATCTCAATCGCCCCCGGCAGCTTGATTCTGCTTTCCTCCGCCATCACGCCCGCGGTATCCTTCGCGATCTCCCAGTGAAAATTCATCAGACCGTTGAGATTCTTGAATCCCGTTTCCATCTTTTCCATCGTGCTTTTGTGAACGCCAATGTTGGTGCTGAAATCGAAATCGGAAACGTAGCCCTTTCCGGTGATCAGCGCCACGAATCCGGCCTCGCTTCTCGTGATCGTGAATTCCAGGTTGATCTTTCCGGGCTCAGGCTTCGCGCTCCAGTTGACGACTTTCCAGTCGTCCAGAATGGCCTGAAAGGGAGCCTTGATCAGGTTGCCGTAAGCATCGCGCGTGCCTTGTTGCTCGGCCTTGCTCATCGCGTTGCCCTCGGGGCTTTGGGCGTACACGGTCCCTGGCCAAAGACTGGGCAGCGCTGTCCGGAACTCACGGAAACCTTTGCCTTCCGCCGATTCGGCAGGTTCTCCAAAGCGAACTGGCGCCTCCAGAGTAATCTCCCCTTCCTGGATCACTTCCGGAATCGAAGCCTGCTGGGTCAGAACGATCACTCCATCCGGCGTCACCTTTGCGGCCAGTACCGAGCGCGCGATTAATCCTTTGATCACGAGAACATCACCGGCTTTCAATTCACGCGCGGTCGCGTTAGACGCATCGAAGAGCAATCCCGCGTCGTTGCTGCTGACTCCGATCAGCGCGTTCTCGCCCTCTTCTCGCTCCATAATCCGGACGTTTGGCTGATAAGTCACCCGGGCATGACCGGATCCCTGGCGTAGGGGAGGTTCCGGCGCGCTCACACCCGCGCTCGGACGCGGTTGCTCGTTTTTCTTACAACCCGCCAGCACCAAGACATTGGCGGCCAGCAAAACCGCCAGCCAGCGTACCGGCTTGTTCCATAGGCTTAAGGCCGTTCGCACTGTTGCCTCCTCATGGAAGCATCTCTCCGGCATCTTCTTGCTCCTTCGTGACTTCAGGTGACGCTCCATCCATTAATTCTCACTGGCGGGAACCTGGAAGGACCACACCGAGTCAAACATCATTCCTTCTCCTTGGTACCGCACCACATCTCCGCCGGAGAATTTCTTGGATTTCGAAACGGGGCGCAGCACCACGCCGTACTCGCCCGGCAAAAGCGGAGAGGCGGGAGAGATCTGATATTGGCCGGGTCCGAGTTTCTGGGACTGGATCTTGACGTGATCCTCGAGGAATCCCGAATAGATCTCCCATTCCACGGAAGAGTTGGATAATGCGTCCTCTTTTCCCTGCGTCGCGCCGACGAGCCGGAAGGCATTCTGCGCTGGAGTGAGTTTCACGATGGCGGGCTCGAACTCATCCGGATTTACGCCCGGCACGCTCGAGAAGTTCACAGACACTTGGGGCGCGTCCGTGGACAAGACATTGGTGGAAGCGGGGTTGGGAATCGCCCAAACGTAGGTCACCTTGGGTTTGCGCTGCCCCAATATGCTGGAAAATGCGCCTGCTCCGGCCTGCCCCAGCGCAGAACCCGCCACCGGGGAACTTACATGCCTGGCCATTTCCCCCGTGGCTGTGTTCACGGTCGCCTGAAGGCCCTGAATCATGGCGGTATCCGTAGCCAGCTTGGCCATCGAGGTCGGCTTGTTCTTCGTTTGCGCCAACTGCGTTTTTTCCACGGGTATTTTCTGCGCAACGCCGTTCTGCACGATGCTGACCACCGGCACCCGCGATTTTGTTTTGCCCGGCGGAGGCGCCGCCTCACTGGGAGGAGCTTTTTCGGCGACGGAAGGGGCAGCAGCCTCAGCGGGAGGCTTGCTTCCGCCAGCCGCCATCATGGCATCCATGGTCTTTTGACTGACGCCTGCCTTGTGCAAGCTGATCAGTCCATTGGGCGACAAATCAAAGCGCGCCGCGCTCGATTGAATGGAGGAGATGATGACCGATTCAGGCAGACCGTTCTTCACCATCTTGATCACATCGGCGTTGGTCAGCGGTTTGTGAGATTCCTGCCCGATCATTACAGGACCAAGCGCCGCACTGAGCACCAGGATCAAAAGTACCGGCAATTTCATCTTTCTATCCGCTATCACGCTGACCTCCTCGCTCCGGGTCTTCCGAATTCTCATTGCCCTTGCCCGCTCACTGAACTTGACTTTCAAAAGCTGGCTGTTTCTAGTTGGACGTCATGGTTACGGGCGGGACCTAGTTTCCGGTCCAGGGATCCACTCCCCGCGGGCCAGACACCCATACGTTCACTCCGTACATTGACCCTGGCGGCTCTTGAAAATCATCACTTTGAACGCCAAATCCTCCCTGATGGGCTTTGCAAATTTCTCCAGCCCAGAAGACATGCAGCCGGTTGTCATTCGTCCATTCGATGTCAAATTTCCCGGCATTTGCGGTGACCAGATTGCCCGATTCGCAGCCGATGTCCACCCATTCCATCCACGCCGAGTCGGGCGTGAAGCCCGGCTGCAGATGGCTGAAATCGTAAAAGTCATCACCCGATCGCAGGACATACGGATCAAACTTGCTGCTGGAAAGTTCGGACTGCCCCGGAAACAACCACCGCACCTCAGTGGTCAGGCCAGCAAAGAAAGGCTCAACGGAGGAGGATGATGGAGAAGTGTAGGTAACCTGCCAATTCGACGTGGCGGCATAGTCGGGACGGAACGTGTCGAGCGAGAAATACTGCTGCGGAATTTGGTGAAGTAACTTCGTTTCACGCGCAGCATAAAACTTAAATCCGCTTTTATCGGCTTGTTTGCCGTCTGCGCGCTGAACAACCAGAGTCAGGTTGTCCTGATCGAGGACACCACTCAGGTCCGGGTCGAGATTGAGTTTGATCCAGTTCTCATTCCATTCCTGAATCTGAAATTTCTGGTGAAAAACGCTCCCCTTGTAGATATAGACCTGGGCATTGGGGCCAGGATTGCCGAAAGAGCATCCTGTAATGGTGTAGAAGTTATATTTCATGTCCGGGGTAAACGTAGCCGGAGCGGCATCCCCGCTGACCTTGAGAATCCTCATGGCCGGGTCATGGGCGCAGGTTAGAGCAGTGGTATCGATTTGATGGGATTGCGTGTACAGAGAGGACGTATTCCCCTGAGCGTCAGAAACTCTTCCGGGCCCGATAGTTCCCGTCGCCGGAGCTTTCTGGATGTTCGGGTTAGGCGGCTTTGCTTTGTTGGGGCTATTCATGGCGGGGCCCGACATCGGTTGTGATTGGGGTTGTGATTGGGGTTGTGATTGGACCGCTGGCAGCCCAACCGGGCCCGCCGGACGAATCCCGATTTTCATCTGGGCCGCCTCGATGTCCGCCGCCTGCTTTTGCCTTTGAAGCGCGGCGATGATCGCCGCGTCACGCAGGGCAGCATGGGGATTGCTGATCTTCGGGCCACTCTTCGGCGGACCCAGCTTGATCCTCATCGCAGACGCTCGGAGCCTGGGATCACTCGCGGCAGGGGTTTGCGGCTGGCCTTGGCGCTTCGGGCCATTTTGCGGCTGGATTCCTTTCAGCGGCGGGGGCGCGGTAGTTTGTGTCTGTGCAAAGGCGAGCGACGCCAGCAGCGTGGCGCCGCACAGCGTCGTGCAAATCACTTTGACTCGAAAGTTCATCGTCATTGCTCCTGTCGCTTAAAACTTCAGCCGCCTACAACTGGCTCAGTTGTTTCTTCGTGTCACTGACGCATTGGGGATCCGGAAGTCCCGTCCAAGGATTTACGCAGCGCGGGCCAAGTACCCACACTTCAACTGCGTACCGGGAAAAGGACGTAAAGTACGATGCATCGCTGTTTCCCGGACCCACATAGCGCTGCCGGCATCCTTCCACTTGGGTGTGGACCACGAGGTTGCCGACATCCCACGCCACATCCCAATTCCCCTGAATGTCCAAGGTGGGATCGCCCACTTTGCGCACCGGAACGTTCGGCGCTTCCAAGAGCCCGGGACAATCGGGGGGCACGATGTACCAGTAAACTAAAATCGCGCTCGCGGGGAAGAAGCCTGCGGCCAGATTTTTAAATTGGAAAGTATCCGTCGTCGGAGCCCATGGCGGTGTGTTAAACAACCGGTCTACTTCGGTCGTTGGGTCTGCCGGAGTGGAATCCGGCGCAGGGGACGTATAGGTGTTCGGCAGGATCAATGTCTGCGAGTCAAAAGGCATCTTCGCGCTGAACTGCGAGGGAGCAATAACAGCCAGAGGAACGGGATTCCCCTGAAGGTCGCCCCTTGCGGCGTAGAATTTGAAGCCATTCTTATTGACTTGTGTGCCGTCTGCGCGCTGAACAACCAGAGTCAGATTGTCCTGATCCAGAACGCCGCTTAAAGCCGGATCCAGAGCGATCGTGATGGAGTTCTCGCTCCAAAATCGAATCAAGAAGTTTCCCTGAAAGCTGCCCTTGCCAAAGATGTAGACCTTGTTGTTCGCGTTGGAACCGCCAAACGAGCACCCGGAGATCGTGTACAGGTTATATTTTTCGATCGGAGTAAACGTAGCCGGAGCGGCGTCCCCGCTCACCTTGAGAATTCTCATGGACGGGTCATGGGCGCAGGTCAGAACCGTGGTATCGATTTGAGGGACTTGCGCGTACAAAGAAGGATTATTCCCCGGAGCGTCAGAAACTTTCCCCGGTGCGATGGTCCCCGTTGCCGGGGCTTTCTGGATGTTGGCCGGGGCCGGGGCTTTTGCTTTGTTGGGGCTATTGGCGCCGGACGCCGGCATCGGCTGTGACTGGGGCTGCAATTGAGGCTGCAATTTTGGTGGTGATTGGACCGCCGGCAATCCGGCCGGGCCTGCCGGGCGAATCCCGATTTTCATCCGGGCCGCCTCGATGTCCGCTGTCTGCTTTTGCCTTTGAAGCACGGCGATGACGGCTGCATCATGCAGCGCGGCACGGGGGTTGAGGACCTTTGGGCTGGTTTTCGGCAGACCGAGCTTGATCTTCATCGCAGGCGCTCGGAGCCTGGGATCACTCGAAGCGGGGGTTTGCGGCTGGCCTTGGCGCTTCGGGCCATTTTGCGGCTGCACGCCCTTCAGCGGCAGGGGCGCGCTCTGTTGTGCTGGCGCGCTCGCGCTGGCCAGTAGCACCAGTGCAATCACGGCGATGCCTAGCGGTTTATACATTTTCTTTTCCTTCTAGATTTCTTGCCGGTGAGTCTTTCGAAATGCCGGTGTTTGCATTGCCAGCGGGGAGCGAAGCGCTGTTCGTGGGCGTGTCCTTGCACAGCGCTCCGGAGGAGGAACGCCGGTAGAGATAGAGCGTGTACTCGACGTTTCCATCCGACACGACGGAAAGCGTGCGCTCCGCGCGCCAGCCCGGCACATCGAAATCGACCGCGACCACGCGGCTGCCGGCGCGAAGCTGGCTGGCGAGGCGCGCCCGCAGGTGTCCGTTGACGGCACTCAGCAGGTACAGAACGACGACGGTCGCCGAGCTCAGATCGGCCTCGAAGAAGTTACCGTAGACGAAGGAAACGCGATCCTGCAGATTCAGTTCGAGGACGCGCTTCGCGGAATACACGAACAAATCGCGATCATTCTCAATCCCAACGGACCGGCAGCCAAATTCCTGGGCCGCCAGGATCGGGATGCGTCCGTCGCCGGAGCCCAAGTCGTAGAGGATATCCTCGGGATGCACTTCCGCAAGCTCCAGGATCTCCCGCACGACCGACCAGGGAGTGGAGCAAAAGTGCGCCGCCGATCTCACGGTGGACAAGGAATCCTGCAGAAGCTCGATTGAACGTTCTCGCCGCCGGAAGAAGCGCCATCTCATCGAATCACATGCTGTCTGCCAAATCATCGTGTTGAGGCATCTGAATGGTTCTGGCCTCAGGACGAGAATTAACGCAGAGAGAAGGAATCGTCAAAGGACCAAAATCTGACGCTTTTGTGACCTTCTAATTGCCGTTATTTCAAGCAGTTCAGGACACGCGGCCGATCGAGCGATGCTCGATATCCCGTGATATACTTGCGCACAATTTTTCATTAGGGGCGACAATTGGCGATGCAGGACCCCGAGCTGTCGTCTTTCGTGGTGCGGTTCGGTACCTTCGAGGCCGACCTGCATAATGGTCTGCTGCACCGCAAGGGAATCCGTGTCAAGCTCCAAGAACAACCTTTCCGAATCCTGGCCCTGCTATTGGAACGACCTGGCCAGGTCGTGACACGAGAAGCGATTCGCCAGGCTCTCTGGCCGGACGGCACGTTCGTTGATTTCGATGGCGGACTGAACGCGGCGATGAAGAAATTGCGAGTCGCCCTGAACGATGCCTCGGAGAAGCCTCAATTCATTGAGACCATCCCCAAGCGGGGCTACCGTTTCATTGCCCGTGTAACCCAGGAGGCACCCGAGGCAGATTCCTCCCTCCAGAACTTAGATTTCGGTTCCCTTCCCGCAAACGGAGCAAGGCGCTCTCCAACCGACGGCACAACTCCGCGGCTGGCAATGCAGCAATCCGGCCAGCGGATCACGATCCTTCTTGGAATATTTCTTCTGGTTCTCGCGGGAATCGTTGCGTACCGCTGGCATGGCCATGGGAGGTCCGCAGTGGCCACCACCGAAGCGGCCATGAAACCCATTCCCACCCGTCGAGCCGCCGCCGTACTCGGTTTTAACAACGTTTCCGGCAAGCCGGAGGACGCCTGGCTCTCGACGGCTCTTTCCGAAATGATGAGCACCGAGCTTGCCGCCGGGGACAAGCTGCATCTCGTGCCGGGCGAAGACGTCTCCAATTTGCAATTGTCTGCTCCCTGGTCGCAGACGGATACGCTCGGCCAGCCAACGACTTCTCGCATCGGCACGGCTCTCAACAGTGATCTCTTGGTGCTCGGTTCCTATACAAGCGTGGGCGGCCCGGGATCCCGCCAATTGCGACTGGACGTGCGCCTCCAGGACGCAAAGACGGGTGAAATCCTGACGGAAGTTGCCGAAATCGGCAGCGAGCAGAATCTATTTCAGCTCGTCTCCCGCGCCGGCAGGAGGATGCGGAATCGCCTCGGAATCCCCAGTCTTCAGCAGGCGGACGAGCCGAGCGTGTTTGCCTCTATGCCGGCAAACCGCGAAGCCGCTCGCTTCTACGCCCTGGGTCTCGATCGATTGCGCCAATTCGACGCGTTCGGCGCCGCCGAACTGCTGGATCAGGCGGTCAAGGCAGATCCCAAGTTTTCACTGGCTCACTCCATGCTCTCGGATGCCTGGCAGCACCTCGGCTACGGACAAAGAGCGAAAAAGGAAGCAAGGAAAGCCCTCGATCTGTCAACCAATCTCTCGCAGACACAAAAATTACTGATCGAAGCCCACTATTACGAAACCCTCGGCCAGATGGAAGAAGCAGCTTCGGATTACCACGCGCTCTATGCTTACTACCCTGATTGTTTGGAGTGCGGCCTCTCACTATCGGCTGCTCAAATTCAAGCTGGCCATCTCCAAGACGCAATCGCTACTCTGAACACGCTTCGAAGATTGCCTTCTCCCCTCTCAGAGGATCCTCGCATAGACCTGAACGAACAATGGGCTGTTTCCACCTACGACCGCCTGCGGCAGTATGAACTTCTCGAGAGCACTGCCCGAAAAGCAACTGCGCGCGGGCAAAAACTGCTTTACGCCAGAGCAAAAGTTTCCGAGTGCACCAATCTATTGTTCGTCGGGCGGCCCGCCGAGGCCATAGCTACTTGCGACGAAGCGCGCTCCGTCTTCGAAACTCTTGGAGATCGCGCCGGCGTCACGAAAACGCTCATGCTCAAAGCTGCCCGGCAATCCGATGAGGGCCACCACGAGCTTTCTCTGCAGACATTGAAACAAGCCTTGCAGCTCGCGCGAGAGCTGGGCAGCAGTGAACTAGTCGGAAGCGTATTGAACGGCATGGGCAACACGTATGAGCGCATGAACCTCTTGGAAGAAGCCGCGCGGAGTTTTCGAGACTCGCGCAAGAAATACAAGGAATCGGGCAACAAGAGCGGCATATCCGCAACCACCGGCAATCTCGCCGATGTTCTGGCAAGCCTGGGAGATCTCCGCGCAGCCGAAAAAACGTACGAAGAAGCGCTGCAGATCGATGAGTCCATTGCGCCCGCGCGCGGGTGTTATTCCGTCTACAGCATTGCCTCTCTCCGGTTGACGATGGGGGATTTGAAAACAGCTCGCAGTCACATCGAATCTGCCCTAAAAGCCTGCGCTGCCCAAATGATCGCGCGGGAAAACGGCTTCGCAATCGGCGTGATGGGCGATATTTTGAAATCGGAAGGCAATCTCCCTGGAGCTCGCGAGAAGTACCAAGAAGCGTTGGAAATCTATAACAAAGCGGATGCCCAGGATTTGATCCCTAGCATGAAAATGAATTTGGCGCTGGTTGTCCTGGAAGAAGGACATACCGCCGAAGCGGAGAAATCTCTGCGGGATCTGTCTGCCAGCTTTGAACAGCGAAAGGATTCCGACGGCGCGAGCAATGCGCTCATGCTTCTCAGCCGTGCGCTTCAATTAGAAGGAAAACCGGATGACGCGCGCAAAAGTCTGTTCCGTGCTGAACAATTGAGCCGCTCCGTCTCCGATTGGACGCTTAAGATGAGCCTCGTGGTCCAGGATGCCCGGGTGAAAGCCGCCACGGGTTCCGCACCGAAGATGCAGAGCGAGGCTTTCGCCGTGGCCAGGGCGCATCTTCAAACAGTGATTGCCGCCGCGCGAAAACAGGGAAATTACACCATGGAATGCGAAGCTCACCTCGCGCTCGGCGAACTTGAACTCCACTCCAATCCTCCTGTCGCCCGCGTTCAGCTAGAAACTCTTGCCAAGGAAACGCACGATCGCGGCTTCGAACTAGTCTCTCGCAAGGCCACACAACTTCTTTCCACAACCCAAGCCCTCCACCGGTATCTCGGTAGGTGACAAATGCCACTGTCGGTATGTGACGGAAGGGTTTGCAGACTTCTTGGCGGAACCAGAACGAAGCACCGGTTTATGATTTCTATTAATCGTCCTTGTGCGAAAGATGCTGGCTAATCCTTCAGTGCGCTGGCCTGAGCAAGCCAGCGTTCTTCCACGCGCGCGAAAGCCTCTTGCAAATCTATTTTGTCTTTGCGTGCCCACCGAACGGCTGCGCGTAGGCGGTACGCTTGTCGAGAGGAAAAATAGGATCTGCCGTCCTTTACCGTGGGCTGAAGTAAACCCTTTGTCTTGAGTTCCGCGATTGTGGATTCCGCGATGTCCAACTTCTGGGCTAACTGCTGGGGAGTGTAGTAATCCGGCATGGTTATTGATCTCCTCGTCCAAACTCGACAAAGAACTTAGCTTCTTGTAAACGCTCTTGCATATGCGGATATGTGCAGATGTTGGACAAAATTTTTCTCCTTACGAAACCGCCTCCATCTGCTGAAGCATGTCTCTCACACCCACCAAGTGGTTGTTGAAGATATCTTTCGCTACGTCAAGAAGCCGGAACAGAGTTGGGTCCGAAACGGAGTAATACACATTGCTTCCCGCTTTGCGCCCAACCACGATATTGCGCATTCGTAGAATCGCGAGCTGCTGAGAAACATTTGCGGGCTCAATTTTCAGAATCTCGCTGAGTTCATTGACCCCCTTCTCGCCATCACGAAGAGAATCCAAGATCCGGATGCGGATAGGGTGCGCGAGGGCTTTGAAGAACTCAGACTTGAAGTTGGCAAGCTGCTGTGGCATGCTGATCCTTGCGTACATGCATACTCTAATCTGCGAAATTTCATATGTCAAGTATTCTTGTTTACGTAGGTGAGTTCGTTGGTTCCTCCCCATTAGGACGGAAAGCACTTACAGGGCTCGCACCTGTCTTCTATCCATTGCATGCAGGGACAAACGTGCCCATCGGACAAATTGTCGGGCGGACATTCCCGTCATCGGAGTGGCTAACCTTGCCCAGCATCTCGAAACAGCAAGTCTCTGCCGTCCAAAAATTTATGGACCCGAATCTTTCGTGGATTGAGATGCCGCCGGGCGGTTGGGTTGACGGCGAATTTCATGATGCTGGCGAATCTCTGAAAGAGCATGCCTATGCGATCTACGTGAAGCCGGCGCGGGATGCCAAGGGAATCAGAATTGTCTCAAAGTCTTATCCCTCTCCCGCTAAATAGTTAAGGGATCGTGCAGATCCTTTTCCGTAAAGTAAATAGCAATTTAGATCGTTCGGCTTTGGAGCTTGTGCGCCGAGGGGTGGAAAAGACAGCAAGAAGCCGCAAAGGGAAGATTACGGAGCGCAGGGAGGTTGCCATCGTAACGGAAAATCGCACGGAAAACTGTGGGAAGATGTCATCCGAAAGTTCTATCATCGGGTCGTCGTGAGCAGGTCTCATGAACACGCTTCCGGTTGGCACGATCTTCGCGCTTAGTCTTACGGCCTACTCGACCGGCGCTCTTGCGAGTCTTGCGACTTGGCGAAAGCCGGCGCTCTGCCGCTACATCTGTTGCGGCAGCGCCTTGGCAGGCGCTGTCTTGGGCGGCCTCGCCGCAGTATTCGGGATTCTTCAAGGCACGCCGGTCCGCTGGTCGGTCTCGTCAGGAATTCCGCTCTTCGCCTACAGCTTTGACTATGATGCTTTGGCTGGCTTCTTCAACTTAACCCTGGCGATTCTGGCAGGCGCGGTTTCCATCTACTCATTCAGCTATTTGAAAGAATTCGAGGGTAAGAGGAACATCGGCTTCTTCGGCTTCTTATTCCATCTCTTGCTTCTCAGTTTGACGATCGTTTTTACCACCGCCAATGTCTTCTTGTTCTTGATCGGGTGGGAAGTGATGGCGCTGGTTGCCTACGGGCTGGTCACGTTTTACCACGAGGACCGGGAGACCCGGCGAGCCGGGTTGCTCTACATCGTCATGGCCCACATCGATGCCGGGTGCTTGCTCCTCGGTTTCGCTCTATTGATGCAGGTCAGCGGCAGCGCGGAGTTCGCGAGCTTCCGCACCGCCGCAGCGCAATTGTCCAGCGGCCAGCAAGCCGTCGCATTTGTGCTTTTCTTCCTGGGCTTCGGCATCAAGGCGGGCGTCATTCCGTTCCATATCTGGCTTCCTGCTGCGCACCCGGTCGCGCCCAGCAACATCTCGGCGCTGCTTTCCGGAATCGTGCTTAAGGCAGGCATCTATGGCATGGTGCGCATTTTCCTGGATGGACTGGGGATATTGCCGTCCTGGGCCGGTTTGCTGGTGCTCATCGTGGGCGTGGCCTCCGCCGTTCTCGGCGTCCTGTACGCCTTGATGGAGCATGACCTCAAACGACTATTGGCCTACCACAGTATTGAGAATATCGGGATCATCCTCATCGGCCTTGGCGCCGCTTTGGTTTTCCGCGTTGCTGGACATCCGCAACTCGCAGCGGTAGCCCTGATCGCCGCGATGTTTCACACTCTCAATCACGCGATCTTCAAGTGTCTTTTGTTCCTCGGAGCCGGGTCGGTGCTCCATTCTACGGGAACGCGAAACATGGAGGAATTGGGCGGCCTGATCCGCCCAATGCCCGTTACAGCTTTCTGTTTCCTGATCGGGGCCGTCGCCATTTCTGGGCTTCCCCCGCTGAACGGATTTGTCAGCGAGTGGCTGACCTACCAGAGCCTCCTGGCTGGATTTGGCGCGACCGGAGGCTTGACGCGAATCCTGTTCCCGCTCGCTGGGTCGATGCTCGCGTTGACAGGAGCCCTGGCCGCCGCTTGTTTTGTGAAAGCATTCGCGATTACGTTCCTTGCCCTGCCGCGCGGGACCGAGGCCCGCCACGTGCACGAGGCACCGCGGTCCATGCTGGTGGGCATGGGTTGGCTGACAGTGACCTGCCTGGCCTTGGGCCTAGGGGTTACCTGGTTCCTCCCGGCCTTCGACGCGCTGACTGAGCAACTACTCGGACAACGAGTTGGCACCAATTTGATTAGCGGACATGGATTGGTGCTCTCTGCGGGAATGCGTCACGGGGGTACGGTATCCACGGCGGTCATTGGTATTGGGCTCGTGATCTTGCTGATTCCTGCTGTTCTCCTGGTATCGATCGGGGCAAGGCGGTTCGCGCGGAGGCGGGGACCAACATGGGACTGCGGCTTGCCCGGACTCTCGGAAGAGAATGAATATACTGCCACTGCATTCTCAAAACCATTGCGGATGATCTTTTCCGTTTTGTACCAGCCCCGCCGCGAGATTCAAGCCGTTTTCGATGTATCGCCGTATTTTCCGAAAGCGATCCGTTTCGAGAGTGAGATCGAGCCGACGTTCGAGAAACGACTGTACGTTCCGCTGAAAGATCTGCTGCTGTGGTTTTCCACCAGAATGCGAGCCATTCAGGCCGGGAGCATTCATGCCTACTTGGCATACATCTTTGTAACCCTCGTCTTGCTTTTGCTCTTTGGAGTCCGCCCGTGACCGGCCTGTTAGCCAAAGCAGGTCTGCAGTTGGTGCTGTTATTGCTTGTTGCTCCGTTCCTCAGCGGCATCATCAAGACTCTGAAGGCCAGACTGCAGACACGCCGCGGGCCGGACGTCCTGCAATCCTACCGCGACATCTTCAAGTTGTTACGCAAAGGGATGGTGATCCCGGATACCGCATCGTGGATCTTCTCAACGACTCCCTACATCGTCTTTGTGATAGCCATTCTTGTCGGACTCATGATTCCTATGACCACGACAGACGCCCCTCTCAGCCTCTTCGGTGGTGTTCTCGCGGTGGTCTATCTTTTGGCGCTCGGGCGGTTTTTCCTTGCTCTTGGCGGGCTCGACACAGGTAGCTCGTTCGGCGGGCTCGGCAGCAGCCGGGAAATGACGATTTCGGCGATCGCCGAGCCCGCCATGATGCTCGCGATTTTCACCGTGGCCCTGGGAGCGAACTCCACGAACCTGAGCGAAATGGCCAAGGTCGCCGTGAGCCAAAGCTGGAAATTTCTGGCGCCCTCGCAGATGCTGGCGTTTGCAGCGCTGTTTATCGTTCTGATCGCCGAAACGGGACGTATCCCCGTGGACAACCCGGCGACCCACCTCGAATTAACGATGATTCACGAAGCCATGATCCTTGAGTATTCGGGACCATACCTCGCCTTAATTGAATGGGGCGCTTCCATCAAGCAACTTGTGCTGATGACGCTGCTGGTCAACACTTTCTTCCCGTTCGGTTTAAGTTCTGACTGGACAGCTCGCGGACTTGGTCTGGGCCTTATCTTTTACCTTACCAAGATGCTTCTGCTGGCGTTTCTCATCGTTCTGGTGGAAACCACCAACGCGAAATTGCGGCTCTTTCGAGTGCCGGAACTGCTCATGGTTTCTTTCATATTAGGAGCGCTTGCGCTTATATCCACATTTCTATTTTGAGGCTGGCATGACCTTCCTCCAAGATCCAGAGTTCGGCGATAGAATCATCACGCTGATGGCGGCGCTGGTCCTCGTGCTGCAGATCGCCGCGGTCGGGCAGCGCTGGCTGGTTTCGAGCATTCGCATCTTCGCGGTGCAGTCGTTCCTATTAGCGACGATCGCCGGCATCATCGCTTACTTCAACCACGCCGGCCATATATATATCGTTGCCCTGCTGACGCTCATCTTGAAGGCGGGACTGCTTCCTTGGCTGCTGGAGCGTCTCGTAAATAGAATCGAAATCCGGCGGGAGATTGAACCGCTGATCAACGCTCCGCTGTCGATTCTCATCGCAGGCTGCCTGACCCTGGTGGGCTACGTTGTTGCGGAGTCCTTTTACCATCCAGAGGAAACCTCTGTCCGAGCGGCACTTGGGCATAACACGCTCGCCGTGGCGATCGCACTGTTCCTGATCGGTTTCTTCACGGTGCTGAACCGCCGCAAGGCCTTGTCACAGGTCCTGGGCTTGCTCTCTCTGGAGAATGGCCTCTTCCTCGCCGCGATCTCGTTGACGTACGGAATGCCGTTGATTGTTGAGCTCGGCATCTTTTTTGATGTTCTCGTTGCCGTAATGGTTCTCGGCATTCTTGTATTCCGCATTCGCGAGGCGTTCGATTCGATGGACGTCAGCAAGCTTCGGAAGTTGCGAGAGTAGGCAAACGTATGATTTTGCTCTGGCTCCTAATCGTTCCTCTTGCCGCCAGTCCTCTGGCCTTCTTTCTCCGAAGACGGCCGGTCATGGAGGTGGTCAATCTCGCTGCCTTCGCCGTTCTGCTGTGCCTGGCCGCTGCACTGGGGATTCAGGTACTTCGGAGTGGCCCCGTTTCGCTTTGGGATGGATTTTTTTACGCGGACGCTTTGAGTGCGTTGGTCATTCTTTTGACCGCTTTCGTGGCCCTTGTATGTTCTATCTATGCTGTCGGCTATTTTCGTCATGAGGAGAGAAACGGAGTTTTCCAGGAGAACGAAGCAGTGGGCGGCGGGAACGCCGTTCCGAAGCTGCGAGAATACTACGCGCTTACGCCTCTGTTTGTTTTTTCCATGATTCTCGTCGCTCTTGCCAACAACCTCGGAATACTCTGGGTAGCGATCGAAGGAACCACATTGGCGTCCGTGTTCCTGGTTATGTTTTACGGCCGGGAGACGTCTCTTGAGGCCGCGTGGAAGTACGCCATTATCGGAGGCGTCGGCCTTTCGATGGCCCTGTTCGGTACAATCCTGACCTATTATTCCGCACATCAAGTTCTCGCAACGAACACGCTTGCGGGTCTGAACTGGTCCGTCCTCGTCGGAAATGCCGCCCAATTTGACAAACCCACCATGCGCCTGGCCTTCATCCTCATTTTGCTAGGATACGGAACGAAGGCTGGCATCGCTCCCATGCATACTTGGAAGCCCGACGCGTACAGCGAAGCGCCCATTCCGGGGGCGGCCATGCTCGCCGCGGCAGTCCTCAACTGCGCTCTCTACGGTCTCGTGCGGTTCTACATTTTGAGTGCGAAATGCTTAGGGCCGGAGTTTGCCTCGCACCTTTTGATTCTTTTTGGACTGCTCTCGATGGGGGTTGCCGTTCCCTTCATCCTCGTCCAGAAGAGCTTCCGGCGCATGCTGGCCTATTCCAGCATCGACCACAGCGGGATCATGGTGCTTGGACTCGGCTTCGGAGGGCCCTTGGGCATCCTGGGCATGCTTCTTCACATGACTTTTCATTCGATTACCAAGCCCCTCCTTTTCTTTTGCGCCGGCAATGTCCAGCAACACGTGAAGACGGATCTATTCCGCGAGGCCAAAGGGGGGTTGATCCATTCGATGCCCCTGAGCGGAGCTGCTTTCCTCATGGTGACTCTTGCCGTCACCGGGGCACCTCCCTTCAGCTTGTTCCTGAGCGAGTTCACCATTCTCCGAGCAGGATTCCGCGGAGGCTATCTCGTTCTAGCCATTCTGTTCATCATTTTTCTCGTGGCGATTTTCTCTGGATTCCTCATCCACATCGCCAACCTTGTGCTTGGTCCGGACCCCGGCCTTCCTCCGGCCGAGATCTGCCGCTGGAAGAACTCCTCTGTCGTGGGCTTGGCTCTGGTGATTATTGTCATGGGCTTCTGGATACCCGCTCCGTTGTTCCGGCTCATTCAGGGCGCAGCGGGCATTGTGATGAACGGACGATGAGGTAAACGATGTCTGCGTTCTTTGAGGCTCTTCAACAGAAGTTTGGCGCGCAGATTCAATCGATATCTGCGGAGCGTGAAGAAGAAATCTATGTTCTTTTCGGTGATCCGGACATTCGAGCTCTTGCCGAATACCTGCGAAGCGCGGTCGAAGCCAGACTGGTTACGGTGTTCGCCGAGGACCGGCGTTCCGCGGAAGGTGTCTTCTTCAACTACTACGTATTTGAACGGAAGGGCGACACTCGGTATCTGATTGTGCGGGCACCGGTGCGTGCCGACCATCCCGAGTTTCCATCGCTCTCAGCCGAACTGCCCGCCGTGAACTGGCAGGAGCGCGAAATCCAGGATTGGTTTGGCTTGAAGGCCGACGGACACCCCAATCCTCGCAGAGTCGCCCTGCATGACAACTGGCCGGATGTTCATCCCTTGTGCAAGGACTTTCCGCTGGAGACCGTACTACCGCCTTTCGAGGGAGAACGCCACATCTACCGGCCCGCTTTGGGTGAGGGCGTTTTTCAAGTGCCAGTCGGGCCGGTTCATGCCGGAACCATCGAGCCCGGCCATTTCAATTTCGCGGTAGCTGGTGAGCCGATCCTCTATCTGCAACTTCGCATGTTTTACACGCATAAGGGCACGGAAAAACTCTTTGAGAAATTGCCCATACCTAAAGCCGTGTTTCTCGCGGAGAGCATCTCCGGGGATTCGAGTTTTTCACATGGCACAGCTTTCTGTCAGGCCGTCGAACGCGCCGCGCAGATGGAGGTTCCCCTGCGCGCCCTCGTCATGCGAACGATCCTTCTGGAGCTCGAACGAATCTGCAATCATGTTGCCGACATCGGAGCGATTGCGACCGATGTCGGCTTCGTCGTCGCGAATGCCCACGCCAGCCGCTTGAAGGAGATGCTGGTCAGCCTAAACGAACAGTTGACCGGCAATCGTCTCTTGCGGGGCATGGTCTGCGTCGGCGGCGTGCGAAGGGGCTGGGATATCGTGCAACTGGCCTCGCTCCGTGCCGCAGTCGATGCTTTCGCAAGCGAATTTCAGGATCTAGTCGCGCTGATTGACTCTTCCGAATCCACGCGTGACCGGTTGGAACAGACCGGAGTCCTCCGCCCTGAAAAGGCAAAGGACTTGGGAGTCGTAGGTGTGGCCGGACGCGCCTCAGGGATGGATCTGGACGTTCGCCGCGATCACCCTTATGCGGCCTATGGCCGCTATTCCTTCCGCGTGCCCGTTTATCAGGTTGGCGACGTGATCCACCGAATGCAGGTCCGGGTCGACGAGGTGAACGAATCCCTGGGCATCCTCCGGAGCGCTGCGGATGACAGTCTGCACGGAGATTTCCGTGCGCAAGTCCCGCCCATTCCCGCGGACCGCTGTGCGCTGAGCGCCGTCGAGGGATGGCGTGGCGAAATCATCCATTGGATTCGTACCGGCCCCGCCAATCACCTCGAACGTTGCAAGATCAAAGATCCCTCCCTCAATAACTGGCCGGCCCTGGTCGAGGCAGTCCAAGGAAACATCATTGCGGACTTTCCGGTCATCAACAAGAGTTTCAATCTTTCCTACTCGGGAACGGATCGCTAGCCAATGTTCAAGATCATCCAGAAAACGATCGCGACCGGCATTGTAACGACGAAGTATCCCGGCGAGCCGGCTCAAATCTCCGAGCGCTTTCGCGGGCGGCCGAGCTTCGACTTCGAAAAATGGAAGGATGCGCGGGATGCCGCGGAGGTATGCCCAACCGGAGCGATTTTCGTGTGCGATGAGGGTGACTCCCGGCGAGTCACGGTCGATTACGGTCTGTGCGTCTTCTGCGGTTTGTGTGCGGAAGCGTCCGCCGATCAGGCCGTGCGAATCACGCAAGAATTTGAGCTGGCAAGTGCGGACCGCCGTAACCTCATCCTAACCGCGGAATACTCGTTGAATACCGACCGTACCCATCGGGAGTTGCGCGCCGTGCATCGGCGCCTCGGCGATGTCGAAGCGGACGTCGAAAGTGTTGGACAGAAAGCGCGCGAAAAGATCCAGAAACTCCTGAGGCGCTCCCTAGCCATTCGAGAAGTGGATGCGGGTTCATGCAACGGATGCGAACTCGAAATCGTGGCCCTGAACAATCCTGTCTACGACCTGGAACGCTTCGGCATTCAATTTGTCGCCTCTCCGCGTCACGCCGATATGCTCCTGGTCACCGGGCCTGTCACCCGGAATATGGAGCTAGCCCTGTTGAAGACCTACCAAGCTATGCCAGAACCGAAAGTCGTGGTCGCGGTTGGCGCCTGCGGCATCAGCGGCGGTATCTTTGGCAAGAACTACGCCTCTCTCGGAGGCGTCGACAACGTCATGCCCGTCGACGTGTACATCCCCGGATGTCCACCCCGGCCGCAAGCTCTCCTCCACGGAATCCTGCTCGCTGTTGGACGCTTGCGGGAGAAGCTCTTTCCGGAACGGCATGGGTCTTGATTGACGACCTACGTCCGTCGCACTGCTTGCGTGATCGGAAACTCTTACGTCCCCCGGAAATCACTTCTCGAACCGGGCCACTTCACTTTTTCGGTTTCTGCAGAATCAAGGCCGCGACCAAGCGCAGTATGCCCGGCGGCTCCGCACACATCGCTCGCCGTGAGGCGATCTAAGCTTGATGTGGCTCAGGAGATGCGCGGCACTTCAAAATCGCTCCTATCGCCCCGCAGCGGGAAAGTGGCTCCCTCGTTGGTTGTCGTACTCTCGTAGTGCCGCTTCGCAGCGCTCAAGATATTCTGACGGGGCACCCGCATACCGTCTTCCCAAGTAAGCGCAATCACGGGGTTGCTGCCAAGCTGGTGCTCTTCCCGGACAATCTCACGTTCCATTTTGGGCCGCGGATATCCACAAGCCCATTTGAGGCGATTGAGTTCGGTAGCCAAAAGCCCCAGGCAGTGGGGGATTTCGCTCGCTGCCAAGCCGACAATCTCGAGGGGGGTGGATATAGGACCGAACAGCTAAGTTCTTAAGTCTCAATGGGCTGTGCCGCAGAGCGTTCCTGGCGTTTCTGGTCAGCGCGGTGCTCTTGTCTCTAAGGGGAACTTGCGTCTTTCTCATGGCGAACCCTGCCCAGTATCGACTTGTAATCCCCGGTCTTGAATTTTGGAAGGGCATGATCCCATGCCAGGCGGGATGCCCCATTCATACCGATGCCGGGAAATACGTTCAGGAAATTGCCGAAGGAAGAGATGAGGAATCGTACTTGACCGCGCGGTCTCCCAACCCCTTTGCCTCCGTGTGCGGGAGAGTCTGCGCGGCGCCCTGTGAAGATCGATGCCGGCGTGGCGTCATCGATGCCCCGATCAGCATCCGGGCTCTGAAGCGTTTTGTTTGCGAAAAGTATGGCGCCGAATCGGTTCAGCCCGATACACAGACAAAACTTTTCGAAGGCCGGACAGAGCCCGGCAACAAAGTCAGTTGGCATCTTCCAACCCTGATCGCCAGCAAAAAGAACGTTGCGCGCGGGCAGAAGGCCGCGGTGATCGGAGCAGGCCCGGCAGGGCTTTCGGCGGCGCATGATCTGGCGCTGATGGGCTACCGGGTGACGGTCTTCGAAGCCAGCGATAGCGCCGGCGGGATGATGTCTCAGGGGATTCCCGAATTCCGGCTGGCGCGTTCGGTGATCGGGCGAGAGGTTGACAAGATCCTAAGCCTAGGCGTGGAGTTGAAACTCAATTCGCCGCTGCGCGAAGGTCTCGGGCTCCCGGAACTTCGCAAGCTCGGCTACGAAGCGATCTTTTTGAGCATTGGCACGCAGCGCGGACGTGAGCTTGCGATCGAAGGCTCGGGACTGGACGGAATTGTCAAGGCCATCGATTTCCTGTTGAACATCAATCGCGGCTACCGGATTCAACTCGGCAAGCGAGTCGTGGTGATTGGCGGTGGCTTCGTGGCTTTCGACGCGGCACGCATGGCGCTGCGCGCCGCGCTTGAGGGGGAAGCCGAGCGTGGCGCGCCCGAAGGAGCGATGGTTGCGGCATTGGACGCGGCCCGCGCCGCGGTGCGCGCCGGCGTGACGGACGTGCGCATCGTCAGCCTGGAGTCCCTTGACGAGATGCCGGTGCTTCGCACGGCTCAGGGCAAGGAAGAATTCGAGGAGGCGAGAAAGGAAGGCATCGTCTTCCACCCGCAGCGGGGCGCCCAGCGGTTCCTGGGGCAGGATGGGCGCGTTCATTCCATCGCATTGATTGGCGTGAAGCGCACCTACGACGAGAACGGCCGCTTCAATCCTATTTACGATCCCACCGTCAGCGAAAGCCTGGAAGCAGATACCGTCATCCTGGCGATCGGCCAGCGGGCCGATCTTTCCTTCCTGAAACCCGAAGACGGTGTCCAGTTAACGCCCCAAGGGACGATTAAGGTGGATGCGGAAACTCTGGCAACGTCCGCTCCCGGCATCTTTGCCGGAGGCGATGTAGCCTTCGGCCCTCGAAATCTGATCGAAGCCATTGCCAACGGGAAACGGGCTGCTCAATCGATCGACTGCTACCTAAGGGGTGTCGAGGGCCGGCCAAGGACGCAGATTTCCTTCCGGAAGATTCCGATGCGCACCTATCAGATGGCCGCCGCGTACGAGAAACGCAAACGGGAGAGTCCGCCGACAATCGAACTCAATCGCCGCACAGGGATCTCGGAAGTGGAAATCGGCTACTCCGAATCGGACGCGCGGCGCCAAGCCGAACGGTGCCTCTATTGCCACATCCAGACAATTTACGATCCCGAGAGATGCGTGTTGTGCAACCGATGCGTGGATGTCTGCCCTGAGTATTGCCTCAAACTCGTGCCGCTCGACCAATTGGATCTGGAATTGGAGACAGCCGAAAAACTGTCGGAGCTGTACGGCTTGCCTCTCGCGGACAAAGGTCAGCTCTCGGCGATGATCAAGGACGATGAGAAGTGCATCCGCTGCGGGCTCTGCGCGATCCGCTGCCCCACAGACGCAATGACCATGGAGATTCTCTTCTATGAAGAGCACGAAACCGTTTCCTGAAATGAAACAAGCGACGAAAGGAAGCAGGGCGTTGGAGTCGCCGGAGTCACGGCGGTCGTGGCTCCGCCGGCTCGGGCTCGGGGCGATGCTTGTCGCCGTTGCGGGGCAAGCGTATACGCTCCTGCGCGCCCTGGTTCCCAATGTCCTGTATGAGGAACCGCAGCGGTTCAAAGCTGGCCTGCCCGATCAATTCCCCGAGGGCGCCACGTTTTTCGAGGACCGCCGCGTCTTCGTATTTCGCGAGCAAAAAACTTTCTATGCCGTCTCAGCCGTCTGCACGCATCTCGGGTGCACGGTGAAGATGATCAATTTGAGCCAGCCCAAAAAGGTGCAAATCAAGGGCCGCCTGGTCGAGGAGCGGCGCGAGTTTCATTGCCCGTGTCACGGCTCGAAGTACTACGGCGACGGCACCAACTATGCAGGACCCGCGCCCGGGCCCCTTGCGTGGTACCGGCTTGAAGTCGCCCCGGAAGACGGGCAGCTCGTGGTGGATCTCTCTGAACGCGTGAGCCAGAGCTTTCGATTGACGGTTTAACGGTGGCCCGAATGGAAGCGAACAAGAGTCTCGGAAAACGGCTGACCTGGACGTGGAGTCCAGAGAGCGAGCGCGAAGCGGGTGATTCGATCGTTCGAAATCTGCTGCTGCATTGGCTCCCCGCCAAGATCGGGCAGCAGAGCCTGAGCTTTCGCTATTCGCTATGGCTGGGCACGGTCTCCGCGATCCTGTTCCTCATCCTAACGGTCACGGGCGTGGTTCTGATGTTTCTCTATGTTCCTTCGGTAGAACGCGCTTATCCATCGGTTAAAGATCTCGAGTATGTGGTGTCCTACGGCTGGTTCATCCGCGGCCTGCATCGCATCGCAGCGCACCTCATGGTGGCAGCCGTGTTTCTGCACATGGTGCGGGCGTTCCTGACCGGTTCTTACAAGAATGGCACGGCCGCCGGCCAAGAGCGGCCTTTCAACTGGCTCCTGGGGATCGCGCTGCTTCTTATGACTCTGCTGCTGTCGTTCACCGGCTATCTGCTGCCCTGGGACCAACTGGCCTACTGGGCGATCACCGTGGGCACAAACATTGCCCGCGCGGCCCCTTTGGCGGGCGAGAAGATCCGATTTCTCCTTCTGGGCGGAAACGAGATCGCGCAGAGCACGCTTCTGCGGTTTTATGTGCTGCACTGTTTTGTCCTGCCTGGGGTCGTGCTTCTTCTCTTCTCCTGGCACATGTGGCGAGTGCGGAAGGACGGAGGCCTCGCCTGCGTTGACCAGCTCTCGCTCACGCAAAAACACGAACAAACTGCACCGAAGAAATCCAAGACTTATTCCTTGCTAGGAATCGCCCGGGGTTCGGCCGTGCACGTCGAAACTGCCCTCGTCAACGAGGAAGAGCACTCGGTGGATTCGTCACCGCAGCTAACCCGGCGGTTACTGATGGTGTTTTTGGCGACTCTGGCGATCAGTGTTCTGCTTGCTGTGGTTGTGCGGGCGCCATTGGAAGCCCAGGCCAATCCGAGCGTCACACCCAATCCCGCGAAAGCCCCTTGGTATTTCCTCTGGCTCCAGGAGCTGGTGACGGATACGACGGTGAAGATCGGCGACTTCACGATTAACGGAGCGCTAATCGGCGGAATCTTGCTTCCCGCCATCCTCGTGATCCTCCTTGCGGTTTGGCCGTATCTCGACCGGAGTACCATTCGGGCCGCAGGGGTCTGGTTCTCGCTGGAGCGCCGGACGCAGAACTGGGTCTTTCTGGCCATCGTTGCAGGAATTCTCCTCCTGACCGTCATCGGTACGTTTCTGCGGGGGCCGTACTGGAAGTTCTACTGGCCGTGGGAGGCGTGGCCGGAGATGCCGAAGAAGTTTTGAGGAAAGACGATGAAGTGGAAGAGCCAAGATGGGTTGTGGATCTACTCGCTCGGAGGGGTGACGTTGCTTCTCACTGCATTCCTCTTCTGGGGCGACATTCGCCCAGAGTGGAAAGGATACCAGTCGGATTTCAAAGAACTCGTCGCTAAGCGGTTTGGGGCGGACCGCGCGCAGCAGGCTCCCGAGGGAATCCAGCAGATCTGGGTCCAAAGGTTGGGTCGCGTCGACCGATGCGTCACCTGCCATCTCGGTATGGAGTGGAAGGGCCTTGAGAGCGCCCCGCAGCCTTTCCGGTCACACCCCAGGGAAATCCTCGAAAAACACCCGCTCTCCAAGTACGGATGCACCATGTGCCACGGTGGGCAGGGCTTCGCCGTGGACGTGGCTTCCGCGCACGCCACCGGGATAGAGGAATGGGAGGAACCGCTGCTCTATACCGAACTGGGAAAGACCTATGTGATCAGCGACCGCACGGCCATGCTCCAGACGAACTGCAATACTTGCCACCGCTATGACCGCCAGACTGCGGGCGCCGACTACATCAACTATGCGAAGCAGCTCGTGCGGGAGAAAGGCTGCCGCGCGTGCCACAAAATCAACGGCCGCGGCGGCGTGATCGGGCCAGATTTGAGCGCTGTTGGAGACAAGTCCCCCGAACAGTACGACTACTCGCACATGTCCGGCAGGCCATCGGTTTTCGGCTGGCACGTCGCGCATTTCAAAAGTCCGAAATCGCTGGTGAGCGAGACGGTGATGCCGAACTTCAACTTCGGAAGCCGTGAAGCGCAATCTCTCGCCCTGCTCGTTCTGAGCTGGAAGCGGACAAATCTGCCGGTGAGCTACATCCCGGGCGCCGCAGTGGCCGACCTGCCGACGCCGGAAGAGATCGAAAAAGAGCGGCAGATGATGACCGGTGAAGGCGCATTCTTCGTAAAGAAGACCTGCTTTGTTTGCCACGACGTGAGCACGCTCGGCATCGAATCGGCAGCCAAAATCGGCCCCGACCTGTCCAACGCGTACGCCGATGTGCAAACGCGCTTCGGAAAGACGCTGGAGGATTTTCTGCACAACCCTACCGGGACCATGGCGCTGGTGCTCGGGTCACAGATTCAACTCACCGACGCCGAGAAGGACGAAGCGATCGCAAAACTCAAGATTGCCTACCAGAGAAAGCTGGAGCAAGAAGCGAAGCAGGCGCGCGCCAAAAAATAGTCTTTGCAAACGAGACCCTAAGTTCCAATTTCAAGGCAAAGGAGTAAACGGAGATGAACAGGAAATTTGAAGCCAAATGGGTCCTCCTCATCTGTGGGCTGTTTTTAGTCTCACTCACGTTGCTGTCGGACGGTTGTAAGAAGAAAGCGGGCGTAACCAGGGGCGAAGCGGCGGAAGCGGCTCTCGCAACGTATGTTGCCCCGGGCGATATGGATGAGTATTACCTTTTTTATTCCGGCGGACAATCGGGCAACGTGTACGTCGCCGGAGTTCCCTCGATGCGACACATCGCGACGATACCGGTCTTCACGCCGTATCCCGGAACCGGCTACGGCTTCGATAAGGAGACCAAGGAGATGCTCGGCGGATTTAGCTGGGGGGACGCCCACCATCCGGCGATCAGCGAGACCAACGGCGACTACGACGGGCGCTGGCTCTTCATCAACGACAACGCAAACAATCGGGTGGCGCGAATTGATCTGAGAGATTTCAAGACCAGACAAATCCTCGGTCCGCTTCCGAATGTTTCCGGGAACCACGGGTCTACCTTTCTCACGCCGAACAGCGAATATTTGCTAGCGGCCTCGCGCTTCTCGATTCCCTTGCCCAAGGGGACCTATGCGCCGGTTGAGCAATACGCGACGGCATACCACGGAGTCGTGTCGGTTGTGGCAATCGATCCTAAGACCGGCCAGATGAGTCTCGGCTGGCAGATCCTCATGCCGCCGTTCGACTTTGACCTGGGGGATGCAGGGAAGGGAGCCAGCAACGGTTGGGCCTTCTGGACCTCTTACAACACAGAACGCGCCATCGGCAAGCTGGAGGTTACATCAACGCAAAAAGACCGCGACTATATCGCGGCCGTGAATTTGAAGACGGCCGAGCAGGCGATCCAGCAGGGCAAGTTCAAGATGCTGGGCGGTGCGAAGGTGATCGACCCGAAGGAGGTCCCAGGTGTCGTTTACCTGATTCCATGTTCCAAGAGTCCGCATGGCGTGGATGTCAGCCCGGACGGCAAGTACATCATCGGCAGCGGCAAGCTGCAGTCGATTACCACCGCATTCAACATGGAAAAAATTCTGACCGCGATCCAGGCCAAGAACTTCACCGGTCAAGAGGACGGCATACCTGTTCTCAACTATGATGCGATCAAAGACGCAGAAGTGAATGTCGGATTGGGGCCGTTGCATACTCAGTTCGACAACCAGGGCTACGCGTATACGAGTCTTTTCGTCGAGAGCGCCATTGCCAAGTGGAAGCTGGGGACCTGGGAGGTTGTGGACAAGATTCCGGTTTCCTACAACATCGGCCACCTGGCGGCGGCGGAAGGCGACACGACGCATCCGCTCGGCAAATACCTGGTGGCGTTGAACAAGCTTTCCCACGGACGGCACTTGAGCGTCGGACCATCGCAGCCGGAAAGCTCCCAGCTTATAGACATCACCGGCGAGAAAATGAAGCTCCTCTATGACGCGTTCACCGAACCCGAGCCCCACTACGCGGAAATGATCAAGGCCGATAAGCTGAAGCCCATCGAGGTCTACACACAAGCAGACAACAAGCACCCCCAAGCCATCTGGGACGAAAAAGACGCCAAGGCCGAACGGAGCGGAAATCACGTGACCGTGAAGATGATCGCCGTCCGGAGTCACTTTGAGCCATGGAAAGTCGAAGTCAACCAGGGCGATACCGTAACCATCCATCTCACCAATATCGAACAAACGACGGATGAGCTGCATGGCTTTGGGCTGAACGAATACAACATCAACGTGGTTGTGGATCCAGGGGAAACCAAGACCATTGAATTTGTCGCCAACAAAGCAGGCGTTTTCCCTTATTACTGCACGAACTTCTGCTCGGCGCTGCACCAGGAGATGCAAGGATATCTACTGGTGAAGCCCAAATAGGGTTTCGGGGAGAAACCTCTTCAGAGGATGGCCGGTGGTCCATGAGAACCGCCGGCCATCTCAAAGGAGAATGTCTTATGTCCAGCCTGCCGAAGTCGGTTGCTCTCGCAAAACAAGTGCATGGGCCGGCGAAGGTCCAATGGAGCATTGAAGCGTTCCTCGCGAGGGCCAACGCCTTTTTCGACTTACCCCTCGGCGGGTTGAGCCGTCTGCTCCTGCTGGTGGCGGCCTTTTTGCTTATCCCTACCTATCTTCTCCCGCTCTGGAACATGACGATGTATTCGAATCAGTTTCCCGACGGTTTGGATCTTCATATCTATACGTACACCCTCGAGGGCGGGCATCCCCCAGGCCGAGACGATCTGCGGGAAATCAACACGCTCAACCACTACATCGGAATGCGTCCCCTGCTGGAAAGCGATTTCAGCGAGTTCGCCTGGATTCCGTTGGTGGTCGGCGTATTTTTTATTCTGACGCTGCGCACGGTTGTGATCGGCAAGATGTCCAACCTGGTGGACACGGCTGTTCTGTTCTTGTATTTCGGGATGTTCTCCTTCTGGAGTTTCTACAGTCGCCTCTATCAGTATGGCCACAACCTGGACCCCATGGCGGCGGTCAAAGTTCCAGCCTTCATGCCTCCGATGTTGGGGTCAAAGCAGCTTGCGAATTTCACAGTGTACAGTTATCCGGGGACGGCTTCTTATTTCATGATCGCTTTTTTTCTGCTGCTGGTGGTGTCGCTGCTAATGTCCCGAAGGCAGGTCCAGGGGCTGTAATCAGATTTCCGGAGTGGTCACCGCGGGTACAAGCTGAACGAGAAGCTTCGAGGAGAGGAAAATCGTGAGGCCGCATGGGCTGGAACGCAAATCATTTGCCCTTGCCAGCACTCTCCTTCTAATCGGTCTGCTGGTCACCTCCGCCTGCCGGGCCGGTGACGCAATCTCCAAACCTTTGGTGGTCAGCAAACAAGGCCCATTCCGCTCCATTCAAGAAGCAATCCACACGGCCCGGGCAGGTGACACGATTCACGTGGAAAGCGGCTTCTATCGGGGCAACCTGATCCTTGACAAGCAGGTCACGCTCGAAGGCGTCGGCAAGCCGATCATCCATGGCGACGGACAGGCGAGCGTCATCACGGTGACGGCTGCCGGCTGTGTCCTCCGCGGATTCGTCATCGAATCCAGCGGCACAATGCTGGTCGACGAAGATTCCGGCATTCTGCTCAAGTCCAGCCATAACCAGATCGAGCAGAACGAGCTGCGCGATGTGCTTTTCGGAATTTACCTCTTCAGCGCCGACCACAATCTGATTGCGGACAACACCATCCGTGGGCGTGAATACCTCGAATTGGGTGAGCGAGGCAGCGGCATCCACATCTGGAACTCTCGCGACAACGTGATCCGTGCAAATAGCATCACACTGCTCCGCGACGGCATGTATTTCCAGAACGCCTACCACACTACCATCACCGGAAATCGCGTCTCTGAGCTGCGGTATGGTATTCATTACATGTTCTCAGACGACAACAAATTCGAAGACAATCTCTTTTACAACAACGTTGCCGGCGCAGCGATCATGTACTCGCACAGGATCGAACTTCGGCGAAATGGCTTTCTACACAACCGCGGCTTCAGCTCTTTTGGCATTCTTTTCCAGGACAGCGATGACTGCCTCGTGGAAGACAACCTGATTGTGGACAACGTAGTGGGTATCTTCATGGAAGCGCTCCGGCGGAGCATTTTCCAGAGAAATCTAATCGCCGCAAACGACACCGCGATCGAGATCTTCAGCAGCGCGGAAGGGAACGTCTTCGAGCGGAACAACTTTATGGCCAACTTGAGCCCAATTCAACTGGTCGGAAAAAGGACGACCACCCTATGGAGTCGTTTGGGCAACGGCAATTATTGGAACGACTACACCGGGTACGACCTGGATGCCGACGGGATCGGGGACGTGCCCTTCAAAATCCAGAACGTGTTCGAGCACCTGGAAGGGAACTATCCGCGCCTGCGCCTCTATCTTTTCAGCCCCGCCGCCCAGGCCATCGCGCTGGCAGATAAGGCCTTCCCAGTCATTGAGGGTTCCAAAGAATTCGATTTCTACCCGTTGATGAAACCTGTCGTTTTGTCCGTGCAAATGCCGGAGGCCGGCAGACCCCCCGTGGCAGGGCATTCTTCCGTGGTCGTGCCACTTCTCATGGTCGCGCTCTCTGTTTTCCTGATAGTCCAGGGCAAGAAGCGATGATCGAGGTATGCCATCTGTGCAAGAGCTTCGGCGAGCTGCGCGCCGTCGAGGATGTATCTTTCCGTGCAGGCGCAGGAGAATCTTTTGCGTTGCTCGGACCGAATGGCAGCGGCAAATCCACTACCTTGAAGTGCCTGGTGGGCCTGATGCGGCCAACCTCCGGCCAGCTCTTGATCAACCTGCCAGAGGGCCGGAAAGAGATAGGAGAAGCGCGCGAGCTGCTCAGCTATCTTCCGCAGCGCGTCGTCTTTCAGGAGAACTTGACGGTCCAGGAGATTCTGGAGTTCTACCGGCGATTGCGGAAACTTCCGGCGGGCCGGATTGAACAAGTCCTGGAGAGGTTCAGCCTCAACTTCAATGGGCTAGCCGATCGGCCGATTCGCGAGCTTTCCGGCGGAATGACGCAGCGTCTCGGTATTGCCGTGGCGCTCTTGCCGGGAGCGCCTGTCCTGATTCTCGACGAGCCAACAACCAGCCTAGACCCGGAAGGAACCATCCAATTTCGGCAATTCATTAACAGTCTTAAGAAAGAGGGCAAGACGATCATTTTTTCCACGCACGTTCTTTCCGACGTGGAAGCGATGGCAGACCAGGTGGCGGTGCTGGTCGGCGGCAGGCTCGTTGCCGCCGAATCCGTGGCCACGCTGCGAGAAGAGTTCATGAATAGTTCAAGGATTTGCCTGGTCTTGCTCAATCCGGAGGAGCGTTTCATCCGCGTCGCACTGGACGCTGGTGCAAGAGATGCGCGATTGGCCGATCGGAGGTTGATCGTTTTGGCCGCGCCTCAGGAGCGTCTGCCGATCTTGCGCGCTCTGGAAGCGACAGGCGCGATGATCGAGCGCTTCTCGACTGAGGAACCATCTCTTGAAGAAATCTATCTGAGGTACATCAATGAGAAGAATCCTCCTACTTCTGTTGGTGGCAATGGTGGGATGCGGCGGCCATCCGGAACCAGCTGAACTCGATCCGGGAGATATCTGCTCGTCCTGCAAAATGGCGATTTCGGAGAGACGATATGCCGCGGAGTTCGTGGACCAGGAAGGGACAATCGTCAAGTTCGACGATATTCGCTGCATGATTCGGTACGTCCGGGACCGCGATTTGCGTGAAAAAGCAGCTGCCTATTTCGTGACGGATTACGACAAACGCATTTGGCTGCCGGCCGAGAAGTCCTATTACGTGAAGTCCAAAGAACTTCACAGTCCGATGGCCAGCGGCTTGGTAGCTTTCCAGGAGAAAACGAAGGCTGAAGAGTTCTCCATTAAATTTCACGCGGAGGTCCTCAACTTCCAGGACCTCTGGAAGATCTGAGAACTTGCCGAGGCTCATGACACGACACGCTCAATATGGGGTGCTAATTGTAGAACCCAAATCCACGGCCCCGCGAGTGGGGCTGCGGCGTTCGAGCGTCTTGGGTTTGCATGTCACGGAGAAAACCGATGGATTTTAGCGCCGTCTCCACGATCGCCAGTCTCGAAGCAAAGACTAATATTCGCAACAAATGGACGCTCCTTCTTGCGGTAGCCTTTGGGATTCTCTCGCTGGCGATTTCCTATTTCGGCCTCGTCACTGCCGGTACGGTCGGATTTCAGGGATTTATGCGGACCGCCGCGAGTTTGCTTAACCTGGTCCTCTATCTCATCCCGATTGTTTCATTGAGCATGGCGACCCTCAGTCTGACCGGGGAAAAAGGAGCGAGCGAGCTCCTGTTCTCGCAGCCGGTCGGGCGCATCGAAATCCTGCTCGGAAAATTGTTGGGGCTTTTTCTGTCGATTTGGACCGCAACGTTGTTTGGCTTCGGCCTCGCAGGAGTAATCATCGCCATCAAGGCAGGAACGTCTGGCCTAACGCGGTATCTCGGCTTTGTCGCGCTGGCACAGCTTCTTGCGCTCGTCTTTCTGTCACTGGGGGCTCTGGTTGCGACGCTGGCGGAAACCCGAGCCAAGGCCTCCGGGATGTCGCTTTTTCTCTGGTTCTTCTTTGTTCTCTTTTACGACCTGCTGGTGATGGGTATTTCCTTTGTTCTCCGGGAGAAAATGGCCAATCAATTCATTTTCGTGTCGCTTTTTGGAAACCCGGTGGACATGGTACGCGTCTCCGGCCTCATGCTGGTGGGTGACGTCTCCATCTTCGGCGCCGCGGGGGCGGCGTTGATGAAGTTCCTGGGCGGCCAGATCATAAGCAATCTTCTTCTTATAGCAGCATTGCTCCTCTGGGCCAGCGTTCCATTTCTTGTCGCTGGTCGCTGGTTACGAAGGCGGGATTTGTGAGTGCGTCCCCGGAAGCAATTTCTTTTTCTCCCGATCCACTTTTGCTGGCGAATCGCCTTGATCACATCATCCGCTGACAGCCTGCACCAAAATGAGGCGATCAAAAGATGGACTGTCACCAAATGCGGTAATAAGCTACAATGTTGCAAGAAGTTAGCCGCGGAGAGGTGGCCGAGAGGCTGAAGGCGGCGGTTTGCTAAACCGTTGTACGAGCTAAAACTTGTACCGGGGGTTCGAATCCCCCCCTCTCCGCCAGATTTACTTAAACCCTCTCATCACAATGGTGAAATTGCCGGCCGTGACTAGCGCACCGCCTGCTGTCTTTTCACTCGCCACGCCCGGAAATTGAACTGCTCGAATGTTATCTTGGAATCCCGCAGGTCCGGCGGCAATCTTGCGCCGCCACCTGGTTTGCCGGACTCATTTCTCCACCCTGTGAATGAATTCCTCGAGTGCCGGACGCAACCGGGTCATTTCCTTTTCGAGGGCTGCCAGGGCCGTCTCGGCATGGCCGAGATCTCCTTCGCGGGCCAGCCTCTCCACTTCCACCGCAGCGGCGTAGGCCAGCGCGGCGGCCAAATTTCCCGCGGAGCCCTTCAAGGTGTGTGCCGCGTGCTGCAAGGCTTGGGTATTGTGCTGCGCGAGTGCCGCGCGCATTTCCGCGAGAAGTTGCGCGGATTCGTGCTCGAAAAGGCTGACGAGTTCCGTCAGCAATTCCCTGTCCCCTTCGACGCGCCGGAGTGCCGTTGCCAGATCGAAGACTTCCTCGGCCGGCGGCTGCGGCACGCTGGCGCTTTGCTCTTCGGCAAATTGCGCCGGCAGAAAGTGCTCGATGGTTTCGAACAGTTCCTGGGTCTTAATTGGTTTGATGATGTAACCATTCATGCCCATCGCGAGGCACCGTTCGCGATCTCCTTTCATGGCGTGAGCGGTCATGGCCAGGATGGGGAGGTGTGCGCCGCTCTTCTTCTCCCGTTCGCGGATGATCCTGGTGGCCTCGAAGCCGTCCATCTCCGGCATCTGCACGTCCATCAGCACCAGGTCCGCCGCTTCTTTCTCCAGTACGGCGAGAGCCTCTCGCCCATTCGCGGCCACGATCACGCTGTAGCCGTGTTTTTCGAGGAGCCGCATGGCAAGCTGGCGGTTTACCGCGTTGTCTTCCGCTAGTAAGATTCGGCCCACGCATCGCGCTTCCCGCAAGGAATGCCGTGTCACCAGGTCGGGCTTCGTGGTCCGCGCCTCCGGCCCGGCCAGGGCCGTTCGGATGGCAGCCAGCAGTTCCGGCTCCTGGACGGGCTTCACAAGATACGCGGCAACACCCAGTTGCCGACAGCGGGCCGCGTCGCCCGGCTGGCCACTCGAGCTCAACATCATGATGGTGGGCCCCGAAAAGGTGGAGTCCTCCCGAATGCGCCGAATCAGATCAAACCCGTCCATTCCCGGCATTTGCGCGTCAACGAGGACCAGGACAAACGGACTCTCCGCCTGTTGCGCTTGCTGCAGGGCCGCTAAAGCGGCCTTGCCGGACTCCACGGCCGCCGGCTTCATCCCCCAATTCCGAAGCGTCTCTTTCAAGATTGTTCGATTTGTCTGGTTGTCGTCGACGATGAGCACCGCCAGATTACGCAGGATCCGAAGATGCACACGTTTTGGCGCGGCGATCTTTTCCTGAGGCTTGCTTAGGCGAGCGGTGAAGTGAAAGGTGCTGCCGTGCCCCGGGTCGCTCTCCACCCAGATGCGTCCCTTCATCATGCGCACCAAGCGCGCCGCGATCGCGAGCCCCAGCCCCGTACCCCCATAGTTTCTCGTCATCGAACTGTCGGCCTGCGTGAAGGCTTCGAAGATCAGCTCGTGGTTCTCCGCCGCAATCCCGATCCCGGTGTCCCGCACCGCAAAGTGCAGTTCCACCTCTTCCTGATCTTCCCTCTCCTTCTCCACCTCCAACGTTACTTCCCCGCGCTCCGTGAACTTGATCCCGTTGCCCACCAGATTCACCACGATTTGACGAAGCCGGCTCGGATCTCCCACCACCACGTCCGGAACCTCCGGCTTCACGCGATAGGCCAGCTCCAATCCCTTTTGGTACGCCCGGTAGGCCAGAGTTTTCATGGTCTCCCCGAGACTGTCCCGCAGGCGAAACTCGATAACGTCAAAGTCCAGCTTCCCCGCTTCGATCTTGGAAAAATCCAGAATGTCGTTCAGCAAGCTCAACAGCGAATCCCCGGACGATTTCACGGTGGTCAGATACTCGCGCTGCTCGGCGGTCAGCTCGGTGTCCAGCGCCAGCTCGGTCATTCCCAATATTCCGTTCATGGGCGTGCGAATCTCATGGCTCATATTCGCCAGAAACTCGCTCTTCGCCCGGCTGGCCGCTTCGGCACTTTCCTTGGCCCTCCGCAACTCCTCTTCGGCGCGCTTGCGTTCGGCAATTTCCTGCTGCAACTCCCGGGTGCGTTCCTCGACGCGCTTCTCCAAGTCCTGCTGCGCGGCCTGCAGCTGCACATCCCGCGTCTGGATTTCGCCCATCATGGCGTTGAATTGATCGACGAGCAGCCCCAACTCGTCGCCGCTCCGTTTTATCGCGCGGACGGAATAGTCCTTCTCCCGGGAGACAACCATTGCCGTTCGCGTCAATTGGAGGATGGGACCGGAGATGATCTTCTGCAACCTGGTGGAAAGAAAAAAAACGACCAGCGTCGAACCCAGGAGCACGATGACACCGACCGCCACATGGCGCACAAAGCGGGCGCGCATCTCCTCGAGATCCGCTTCGAGATAGATGGTGCCGATGGGATCTCCGTTCAGAAGGATGCGCTGGTACAGCACCAGGCGGTTGGCCCCGAATCGCGTTCCCTCCGCCTGCGGGGGCGGGGGTTCGAAGTTCGCAAAGGCGTCCCCGCGCCGGTATTTGGCGAATACTTCGCCCTTCTGGGAATAGATGCAGGCAGCGACAATCTGTTTATCCGCGCGCAGAGAATCCAGGACCTCGCGCGCCGCGCTCGGATCGTAGAAGGTGAGCGCCGCGGTACTGTTCGATCCGGTGATCGCGGCCAGGGTGGAAAGGTCGCGAACCATGGATTGCCGGAAGGTGAGCACGTCATAAATCTCAAAAATGGCGAAGGCCAGGAGCAGCGCCACGCTGCTCGTCAGCAGGATGATGAGCATGAGCTTGCGGCGGATGGAAAGATCGCGAATCCCGGACACTTCAACCACCCTTTGGCGCGTCGTCGCGAACGACGCGGGCCAGAGAGAGCAGCTTCGAGCTGATCTTCAGCCGCGCGCGCTCGGCCGCAGCGAGATTGATGGTGAAGCGCACCCGGCTGTCTTGCAGGGTGAATTGAATCGCGCCACCGGACTGAACGAACTGTTCCGTATCCCCGACGCTCAGGGCGCTGCTCCCCCGCAGGGCGGTGAAGATTTCCGGAAGACGATTCTGCTCCGAGGCGCCGATAAAAAGAATGTGGCAAGCGCGCAGCTCCCGCACTTGCTGCGAGCGCAGGATCAGCAAGGTGCGGCCGTTGACGCTCTTATCCTGCACCGTTTGATCCAGGACGCGGCCAAAGGGGTCCTCGCCCAGCACGCACAGGCGGATCGGCGCACTGGGGTTGGAAAAGGCCTCGGCGGGCCACTCCACAAACTTCGCGAAGTTGTAAAGAAACGCGGCTTTGACCTCATATTCGCCGGGGCGTTCGGCTTGGGCGCGCACTTCGCTTGCGCCACTCAGCAGGACGCAGAGCATCCCGGCCACAAGCCGGGTGACAAGCCTGCCGCGGACGAAGCGACGCAGCCGGAAACCAGTTGCCCCCGCCGCACATCTTTTTCTACTAGGTTTTAAGCGCTTCTTCATTGTTCCTATGGCCTTAAAACCGCCAAGTCAGTTTGATGCGCAAGCTTCTGCCGTCCTGAGGAATCGCTTGCTGGCGAAAATCCGCCGAGGCCGGGTCGGCATAGCGCTTGTCGAAGAGGTTGTAAGCGCTCGCGGATACCGCCAGGCCTTTCCAGAGCTTCTGGCCGAACAGCGTTATGTTCGTGACGAAATAGCCGCCCACTGCCGTGTTTTGCTCGGTTCCTCTGCGGCTGACGAACTGGCTTTCCAGGCCCGCAAAAAGCTTCTTTTTTGCCAGCGGCAGGATCAGATTGGCCTTGGCCAGATGACGGGGCGAGTTGGTCAGGAACTGCCCGGTCTGGTCATTCTCGGTTTGTTGAATCGCGTAAGAGATGCGGCCGGAAACACCGTTCGACCACTTTCCTTCCAGCTCTCCTTCCAGGCCCTTGCCATGGACGTGGTCCCAGTTGGTGAATTGGACCATGCCGATATCGGGAAAAACCTGATAGGCCAGCAAATTGTGCATCTGGTCGTAGAACCCGCCGACCGACAGGCGCAGGTGCTTGCCCTGATAACGCTCAAAGACCAGTTCCACGGTCTTGATCTGTTCCGGATGGAGATCGCGCTTCGGACCGGGACCGATGACGAAGTAGAACTCAAACGGACTGGGGGCGCGAAACGCCTGCCCGTAGAGAATCTTGAACGCCGTCTTTTTCCACGGGCTGTAAATCAGACCCAGCCGCGGGTTGGCCGTGCCGCCAAAGGTCGAGTAGTGGTCGTAGCGCAATCCGGCGGAGAGGGTCAGGTCCTTCCGGATGCGGAATTCGTCCTGGACATAGAGCGCCCAGTTCTTGGAACTCCGCTGGTCGTCAACGTTCAGGATAAAGGGATTTTCGTCGTAGTTTTTCTGGTTTTGCCGCAGGTTATCACGGTATTCGGTTCCCAGCGTGAGATGGTGCTTCCCCGCAATTTTCCTGGAGACACTGGACTCCAGGCCCCACCATTCGCCATGCGCAAGATTCCTATTGACGTTGAATGGCGGGATCCCCTGGCCGCTTATGTCATAGATATATGTTCCGTGGGCTTCAAAGCGGTCGTAGAACACCCGGGCGAGAACACTCCAAGAATCGCGGAAGGTGTGCTCGTACTTCAGATCAAGATAGCTCTGGCTGTGATCGGTCCGTACGCGCGGATCATTGAAGACCGAGTACGTGGCAGTGGGGATCTGTTTCTCTCTGGCGTGGTAAACTCCCCGCAAACGGAAGTCCCGGAAAGCAAAATCCGCAAGCACAGCCTGAAACCGGTCACCATCCGCATCTTCCGCTATGCCGTGGTTGCTCCGTGGCGAATCGAATTCCGGGTAGTAGAGCTTGCGGTTCCCGTGGCTATCGTACATCGTGCCGGACACCAGCATTTCCACGCCGTTCGAGAACTGCGCTCCGTAGCTGAGGCGCCCTTGATAGGTATCCAAGCTCGCCGCACTTGCGGACATCTCGGCGCCCTTCAGGTTCCGTCCGCGCTTCATTAGAATGTTGATGACCCCCAGGAAGGCATTCGAGCCGTAGAGCGAAGAGCCCGGTCCGCGGATGAATTCCACACGGTCGATCAAGTCCACGTCGACAATGCCCTCCGTACCGAGGTAAGCCTGGTCGAAGATGTTGTCATTGGCGCGGTGCCCATCGATCAGCAAAAGAATGCGGGGGTTGAAACTCCCCGGTTCGGCTAATCCACGAAGACCCACGTAGCTGTGACTCCGGTCGTAATAGACGTAGAAGCCGGGCACACTGCGCACAATGTCCGCCAGGGTCCGGTAACCATACTTTTGAATTTCATCGGCGGTGACGATGGTGACCGAAGCCGGCGCCTCGGTCACTTTTTGCGCAAATTTGGAGGCCCCGTAGACGGTCTCGACCTCGATGGTCATGAGCTCTTCCAGGCTCAACTCGGTTAGATCCGGAGGGGGTTCCTGCGCGGCCGCCGGCAGCGCCAGGAAAACTGCGAGCGCACACACCGCCGCCGTCAGGCTGACCCGGCGGCGGTTGGCCCCTGGCATAAGTGCACAAATCGCTGGCAACTGCATTCGTCCCGGCAATGATCTGGGCGCAACCCCTGCGTGCCCGAAGTCGTACCCCGTGCTCATTCGTGCATGTGGAGGCCCTTCGCGTCCGAGGATTCCCTCCTCGGAGCGGACTGTGCGCATCATGGGGATGCTCCTTATGCTGGCAGCAGAGCACTTTCAGGCAAGAGGCGGCATGGCTCGATCAGCGTGACTCGGAAAGTGCGCCGTCGACAGGGTCAGGTCTCTCCCAAACAAAGCAGCCGAATGGCCAAATCTTTTCCCCGGAAGCGCTTGCAACTCTCCCGGAATCAGGGATTTAGAAAAACTCTCCAAACCGTAGAATTGTTCCATTCAGGAAACAGATTTCGGTTTTGGGACTTCTGCCCCGGTCTGAATCAATAACTACGAGATTCTCTTTGGGAACAGCAGCGACGCCGCGGTATTCGTTCCCTCCACGTATGCCAGTGCCGAGAGCTCGCGGTTCACAAACCGGGCACGCCAAAGCCCAATGAAAGCTTGCGCGGGTCCATTTAGAGTCGTTGAATCAAAGACTTGGTTGGTTCTTGAAGCCGTGGTTGGAAATGCCGGCCGGTGGCGGTGCCAAATCTGTCCTGGTGTGCCGAGTTGGAAATGAACGGGTCGGTTCGACGATAAGAATAGCGCGCTTGGTGCTTACCTGCCTGAGTGTTCCGGTTATCGCGGGGCCGGAGGCTGATAGGGCGGCTGTGCAATCGCACGAGCAAAGGCGATCAACGCCTGAATTTCCTCGCGGGTCAGCGTCCGTCCATAAGGAGGCATCATCGCCGATTTCCCCATCGCGCTGCCCCCCAGGGTGGTGATTTCCAGCAGAAATTCGTCGCTTTTCCCGTTTAGGGCGGCTCCGTCATTCAGCAAGGGCGGTACCGGGTTCAGGTTCGCGCGGTTGGAGGGTCCAGCCGGAGTCGCATCCGCATGGCACCAGACGCAATATTGATAGAACAGGCGCTTGCCCCGCGCCTGCTGATAATTCAGCGGGATCAGGCGTTGCGGGTCGTTCCAGTCGGGCTCCGTCGCATACGCTTTTTGCCGCGGATCGGCTTGCGCCGCGGCGCCTCCGCGGTACGCGGAAAAGCCGGCACCCAGACAGAGAGCCAGAGCGACAAACGCAAAGTGCTTCCTCATTGCCCCACTCCTGCGGCCGCGGCCGCGCGTCCCGCCGGCTCGCTCTGCCGCAAACTCACCAGATACGCCGTGAGCGCCTTGATCTCGTCTTCGGTCAGAGCGCGGCGCGGCTCGATGCCCCCGGGCAGCAGCGCCTGCGGGTCCTTCAGCCACGCTGCGATCCAGGCCGCCGTCATCCAGTTGCCCACGTTGCTCAACTCGGGTCCGACGTATCCGCCGCCCGCCCCGATGGAATGGCAGGCCTGGCACTGATACTTCACTTCGTAAAGCTGCTTGCCCAGCGCCGCCATCTGCGGCGTGAACTGCGCGGGGTCCACGCCGGCGGGATTTACCGCGGGACTCCGGAGATTCCGGCCGATGAAGTCGGCCACGATGGCAGCTTCCTGGCCGGTCATGTTGAACTGCGGCATGCGCAGTATGAGACTGGGACGCAGAGTCTGCGGGTTCTTCAGAAAGTCGATCAGCCACTGGCGCTGCGCGCGGCTGCCTTCATACGAGAGGTCCGTCGCGAGCGTCCCGCCGTAACCGTTGAACTGGTGGCAGGCATCGCATTGGTATCGCTCATAGACCTGCGCGAATGCGCCGGCAGGGTGAAACTCCGCTGGCGTGCGCGGCACAATCAAGCGCTCCATCCCGCCGCTCCCGGGAGCGCCCGTCATGCTCAGCAGCGCCGTCGTGATCGCATCCAGGTCCGCGGAGTTGAAACGATACTGCGGCATATCCGCAGTGGGATTCACCGAGAGCGGGTCGCCGATTTTCGCCTGCAGATAGGCGGTCAGGCTGCGGGGAATCTTGGCATCGCCGAAGTGCAGATGGGAAATACTCTCCGCTCCCAAACTGACAAGGTTCGGGCCAAAATCTTCTTGCAGCTTGGCGCCCGGAACGGCGTGGCAGCTCCCGCATCCTTTCTTCAGGAACACCCGGCGGCCGAGACGGATCTGTTCCGGAGTGGCCGCGTCCAGTTTCGGAACCCCTTGGAGCAAGTCCGGGTCCGTCAGTTTTGCGCTGATATAACGAGTGACCACGTACAGGTCCTGATCCGACCACTCGTAGCGCGGCATCTTGCTCTTCGGGAGAAAGGCCTGCGGATTGCGGAGCCAGGCCGCCAGCCAGGCCGGGTTCGTCTTGCTGCCGACCTTGGTCATTTCGGGTCCGATGTCTCCGCCAATGAGCTTGGTCTCGCCGCCGCGGGTAACGGCCAGGGAATGGCAGGTGGTACAGAACATCTGGCGGAAGCGGGCTTCGCCTTGATCCACCAGATCCGGGCTGTTTTCCAGGGCGGCCACCACTTTGGGATCGAACGCATAGGGTTCCACCGGCTTGCCGCGCAGGGAACTCAAGTACGCGGTGAGGTTCCGGAGTTCCTCCTCGTTCAGGCGGAACTGCGGCATGCGCGGCTCCATTTGGTAGCCGTTCACTGCGGTGTTGCCCGAATCATCGATGATCGTGCGCGGCTCTTTCAGCCACTTGTAGATCCACTCGGCGCTGACTTTGTTTCCGATGTCGGTCAGGTCCGGACCGAGCATGGCGGGGCGCTCGATCCCCTCCAGGCGGTGGCAGCCCACGCAGCGGAATTCACCGAGCAGCAGGCGGCCCCGGTTCAGATCGGGAGTATCCGGGAGATCCGCGCGATGGCAGATGCCGCAGGAAGCCTGCAGGTAGCGGGTGGGAAGGAGGGGTTGCGCCGGAGCGAGCTCGGGCTGGTGGGCCTGCTCCTTTTCTGCGGCGGCGCCCTGGCCGCGGTGACACACGGTGCAGCCCCAGTCCTTCGTGTGATGGGGGACAAGCGGATCAACGCGGCCCGGCTGCTGGATAGAGGGCCGCGCGGCGCTGGGCGGTGCGACTCCCGGATGGCACGCCGTGCAGCGCTCCGCCGCGTTCAACTGCGGCGTCCACACTTGCTCCGCGCCGGGGTGCGGGTCTGCCACCGCCGCGGGATTCGCCTGCCCGAATCCTGCTCGGGCTGCCAGCAGCAGCGCTGCACACAGCACGGGCACGGAAAGGCATAAGGAGAGGCGGCGAAGGGTCAGCCAGGAATTGAATTGTGCAAGCGCAGACGTCCGATGCGTTTTGCATGCGCCCTGCAACCTGTTTCCACTCATCCGTCACCTGCCTTACGCAATTGCCCGGACTGTGCTTGCTCCCTGGCTTAGCGCATGCAAAAAGCGGTTGGTTCCGGCGCGCGACTGGATCGCCGCCCGGCGGACGCGCAGCGGTCAGTTGGGATGTTTCTCACGCCCCGCACGGCGCACGCGCCAGAGGATCAAGTAGCCAAAGGCGTACAAATACACCACCCACATGATCCCGTAAAAGATCACGAAGGGCAGGCCGATGGCGGCCGTGGCGTACGGCGCGATAAGCACGCCCGCGGTGGGCAGCCCCGGAGCCGGACGCAAGCCAAAATCCACCGAGATCTCGGCGCGGGTGCCGCCGAAGGCTTCATCCCCGCCATAGGCGACCAGCACCGGGTACCGGCCGTAGCGCCGCTCGCGCACAACCAATTCCGCTTTTCCTTCTTCATTGGTTGGTCTGCTCCCGTACTGGACAAGGCCAAAGGAGGTGCGCAAGGAAAAGCTCACCGGCTGCATGGCAACAGGAGCTCCCCGCTCATCCTTCAACGTGGCCTTCAGGGCGATTGCGGAGGGCGGCTTCTGCTCTTCGGCATTCTTGGATCCGAAATGCAGTTGTCCGAAAAGTTGCGAAAGGCTGTGCTGCACTCGTCCGGCAGTGATGGCATCCGGCGGTTCTTCCTCCGCCGAGGCCGCCGCAAGTTTGTCCGCCGGGAGAGCTTGCCATTCCAAGGAGAGCGCGGTCGGCGCAGGTTTCCGGGGCTTGCGGGTCTCGCCGGCATGGGCCAGGCTGGCCCCCGCGAGCGTCAGCGTGATCAGGATGATCGGGATCGAGGAAATAGCGCCCCAGCCGCGAGGGGCGGGCGCCGCAGCTTCCGCCTCCACCGGGACTGCGTCCGGATCGCGCGTCTCCCAAATGGAGACCATCGGGAAGAGCTTGGAGAACAGCGCATAGATCAGCAGAAACACGGCCACGGCCGCCGCGGTGACGGACCATTCCACCCAGGTGGGCCGATAGTGCGTCCATTCCCAGGGAATCCTTTGCCCGGGAAGGAAGGGGCTCGAGAGCGTGGGAACCACGATGAGATAGCGCTTGGCCCAGGCGCCCACAATGGCCAAAAACGAAGCCAGCGCGACCCCGGGAATAGTGAAGGACTGATGGCGGCCCAGTCCCAGCACGGCCATTAACAGCAGCGCGGGGATGAAGACGCCGACGGCCTGCACGGTCCAGAACATCGGCGCGTAATCCCCGAAGAAGAGCCGCGTGAGATATTCCTTCTCAATCCCTTCGAACTTGTAGCCCATGGTCAGGTATTCGTTGATGTTGAAGTACAGGTACAGCAGCGCGAAAGAGAGCAGCAGCAGCCCCAGATTGCGGAAGTGCACGGGCTGCAGATAATCCTGCAAGCGCAGCACACGCCGCAGCACGTACATCGAGAAAATCACCGCCGCCGCACCGGAGTAGATGGCGCCCACGACAAAGTAGGGGCCGAAGATGCTGCTATTCCAGCCGGGCCGCAGGGTCATCGCAAAAATCCAGGAGACGACGGTGTGCACGGAAATGGCCAAGGGAATAATGACCACGGCCATCACCGAAATGGAACGTTCCAGCAGGGTCCACTGCTGCGGGCTGCCCGTCCAGCCCAGGGAAAGTTTCTTGTACAAGCGCCGCCGCCACGCCCCCAGGCTCGACCGCTCGGCCAGCATGGCGAAATCCGGAATCATCGGGATGTACAGGTAGAGAATGCAACCGGTCAGGTAGGTGGAGACCGAAAGCACGTCCCAGAGAATCGGCGATTGAATGCGGCCGTAGCGGAACAGGTTGAGCATGCGCTCCGGGCGGCCGAGGTCGATGATCACCATCGGCCCTCCAATGCACAGCGCAAACACGGTGATGGCTTCGGCCAGCCGGGTGATGGGGCGCCGCCATTCCGTATGCGTGACGCGCAGGATGGCGGAAATCAGGGTGCCGGCATGGCTGATGCCGATGAAGAAGACAAAGTTGGTGATGTACAGGCCCCAGGAAACTTCATCGCGCATCCCGGTTACGACCAGGCCGTGGCGCAACTGATGCACGTAGGCATAGAGCCCCCACAGCACGATGGCCAGAAGCAGGGCAATCCACCGATAGAACCGCCCGGAGGTTTCCGTGAGGGTGCTGAGTAAATGCTCTTCTCGTTTGGAAATCACGAATGCATCTCCAGTGCCTTCTTTTCATCCGGCGTGGGATACTTCCGGCTCGCCGGAGGAAGGTAGTAGACGCGCGGCTCCGTTCCCAGTTCTTCCAGCAGGCGGAACGCCGCGCCGCGCTTGGCAATTTTTGTGAAGGGAATCGTTTCGCCCTTGCTGTTCGTGACCGCGTCCTCCAGCTCATCCCCGAAATAGATGGCGCCCATCTTGCACCCTTGCGCACACGCGGGCAGCTTGCCCGCGCGCAGCATGTGGGGGCAGAAGATGCATTTCTCGACGACGCCCTTGCGGTGCGGGTAGTTGTACTCCATCGAGTACGGCATGGAGAGTTCCGCCGCGGTGTGCTGCGGTTCTCCCCAATTGAACGAGCGCGCGGAGTACGGGCATTGCGCGATGCAGTTGCGGCAGCCGATGCAGCGCTCCTGGTCCATCATCACGATGCCGTCGGTGCGTTTGAAGGTCGCGCCCACCGGACAGCCGCGCACGCAGGGCGGGTTGTCGCACTGCATGCAGGGCCGCGGCAGGAAATAGCGGCCCGCCGCCGGGTTGTCGAGCACTTCGAAAACCTTGACCCATTCCTGCATGGGCGGAACAAAGTGCATGGTGCCGCAGGCGCGGGTGCAATCCCGGCAGCCGTCGCATTTCGCCAGATCAATCACCATCACCCACTTTTGATTGGTGGGCGCCACGGAACGCGCCGGAAGCACCTCGCGGAACATCGTGGCCGAGATGCCCTTCACGGCCGCCCACGAAGCGACGACGGCCCCGGTTCCGCGGGCCAGGAATTGGAAAAAGCTTCTACGAGGAAGGGTCATGGGATGTCCTTATTGGGTAACGACCAGGCTCATTCTCATGTCATCGTGTCCGTCGCCGCATTTCACCGTGCACTCGATCAGATACTCCCCGGGGTCGCTCGGCGCCACCAGGGTAAATTCCTGGACGCCCTCTTTCAGCCGCAGATCCCAGCCCTGATCTTTCAGTTCCTTGATCGTGAAGCTATGGACGGTTCCGTCCTTGTCCCACTCGCTGGCCTTGTGCGCCGTGATGCGCAAGCGGATGACCTCGCCGGCCTTCACGGTGATGACGGGCTTGGTCTGTCCGGGGATCTTGAAACGGTTGTCCTTATCCGCGATCACGTTGATGACCTTCGGCCCGCCGCGCGCCACTCGCGGGAGTTGTCCGAGAAGCAACAGCCCGCCGAGCATCACGCTGCCTGCCATGAAATACCTGGAGAAACGCATTGCCTCACCTCCAAAAAAGAATTTCTTCAGTGCGTCATGTACTTCAGGATGGCGTCCGCCTTTTCGTCCGTCCGATTGGCGCGCCCGCTCATGCGCTGCCGGCCGGCGCACTCCGCGGCCGCAAGGAGGGCCGCAACAACGCGTGCTGGGAGAGACTTCTTCACAGTGGTTCTCTCTTGCCTGTATCCGAGTCGGCCGAATCCGGTTCCGATTCGGCCCCGCTCGCTTCGAACGGGCATTCGCTCCCGCTTGCGGCGCGTGTGGCAAGTTCCGCGATGGTGAGGTGCCCCCAGGCCTGCTGGTAGTGCCGGGTGGTCTCCAGCCACATCTCCCGGAGAGGGCCGGTGGGTTGATAGTCTTCCTCATCAGAGACTGGTGGCGTGAAAAGCTGCATCACCTGCTCAAAGGTGGTCTGCTCCGCACCCTCCCGAAGCAGATAGCCTCCGCTCGAACCGCGGCGTGAGCGCACTAACCCCCGCAAGGTTAGATAGTGCAGAATTTTCGCAGCCTGGGAGCAGGGGACTTGAGCGCACTGCGCCACTCGGGAAGCCGGCACCGGGTGTCCGACCGAAATCGCAAGAAAAGTCAGTATTTTAATCGCGTGCCTCACTGTCCTTGAGAGAACTTGCAGGGACATTTTTAAGCCATTCTGGGTATCTACTGTGGATTTCATAATGCAAATGGAACACCATCTCTCGCGCTGCGCCATCGTCTATATATAAATACTTAACGTTCAAGCGGTTACAATGGTCGGACGATTCGCTGCCTGCTGACGCTGCGGAGCCGAATAAACTATCTTGGTGTGTGAAATTTCACTAAGCTGAGGGTTTTGACGCAAATACCGACTGGCTTAACCTGAATTATCTGCTTTTAAGCCATCTATCATGCATTCCCCTAAAACCGGACTGGCAGGTTAGGGATGATTTTGGGCCTCCGACATCCCAGGAGGCCGTATGGCAGAAGAGAAGAGCAGGCGCAGAAAATGGCGGGAAGCGCTCCGGGGAAAAAGACTACCCACCGAGGCGGTACCACGCATGCGCACAGATCCGCAGCATGCGCAGGCCATTGGAAAAAACTCTGGTCATCTTGGTGACGCCATGAATGCGTTCCTGATAGTGCACGGGGACCTCGACAATCTCCAGGTGCAGCTTGCTGGCCCCGAACAGCAACTCATAGTCGCCCCACAGATCCTTGATGCCCCAGCTTCCCAGATGGGGCTCCATGCGCAGCCAGTCCTTGCGCCAGAGGACCTTGGTGCCGCAAAGGGTGTCCTTGATGCGCTGGTCCAGGAGAAACGAAAAGACCAGCCCGAAGAATTTGTTGCCGATCATGTTCGTGAATTTCATGGCCTGGGAGGGCATGGGGTAGACCAGGCGGCTGCCGTTGGCGAAGTTGCCCGGGGAAGCGAGCAGGGCGCGGAGAAACATCGGCAATTCTTCGGGCATGACGGTCAGGTCGGCGTCCAGGATCATCAGGACGTCGCCGCGCGCGGCCCGGAAGCCGGTCCACACGTTCTCCGCTTTGCAGATGCCCGGCCCTTCCACCAAACGAATGTCCTTGCCGGGGTAGAGCGCCTGCATGCGCCGGACCTCCTGCGCCGTACCGTCGGTGGATTTGTCGTCGCAGAAGAGGATCTCGGTGTGTTTGCCCATCGCGGGCATGCGTTTCACAGCCTCCTGGACGTTGCCCACTTCGTTGCGGCAGGGGATGATCACCGAAACGCTCACGTCCTCTTCGCGCTGGGGCTTCGCGAGGGGCCGGGCCACCAGAACCTGCATCAGGCAGAGGCGGCGCAAACCAGGCAAACGGGCCAGCAACCCGTTCATCACCCAGGAAAAAACCGGAATCCATTTCGGAAGCAAGAGCAGGCGGTGTTTGCGCACCAGGCGGAAGCCCGCAAGCTTGAGGAACCCGTGGACGTCGTTCTCGCTGACCCAGTTCGGCTCGACGAACCGCGAGCGCAACCCCAGTTTGCTGGCTAAATCGAGAATGGGCTGCCACAAGTGATTGTAGTTGATGACCACCAGTTGGGTATCGGGAGTGCAGTGCTTGCGGATGCGTTCGAAGGCGCGAAGAATGTCGACAGTATCGAAAATATGGCTGAAAAGAATGTGGTCGAAGGTTTCGTTCAACTCCAGGGCTTCCGGATCGCTCTGCACAAAGTGCAGGCCGGGGTGCTGCTGGCGCGCGCATTGCACCATGGCGTTGCCGATCTCCACGCCGACGCCGTACGCGGGCCGCAGGGAAGCAAGCAGGTGGCCGGTCTGGCAGCGCACCTCGAGGACGCGTTGCCCCGGCTCTACGATGAATCGCAGCACGCGCTTGAGCCCGTCATAGAAGTAGCGGTTGGCGCGAATCCATTCGTCCCGGCGCCCGGCGATGGCATCCTGATGTTCGCGGCGCGCTTGGCGGACCGTGTCCAGAGCCTCCGGGCCCCAGTTCTTCGGCGCGCGGACCTCCGGCGGCGCGGCGTTCATCGTGATTTTTTTCCGGCTGGCATTCCGAGATAGTAGCATGGCCATCCCGCATGCTGTCGTGGGCAGGGCCGCGCCCTGTGCGCCCGACTACTCATGGCCATCACTCCCCGGCCTTGGCGCGCAGGGCCTCCAGGCGGGCGCGCGCGTCCACCATTCCCGGAGCCAGCCGCAAGGCCGCGGCATAAGCCCCGGCGGCGCGCTGGTACTCCCCTTTGTTTTCCAGCGCGCGCCCCAACCAGAAGTACGCCGCCGGGGAAGGAGCGATCTCCGCCGCGCGCGAGAAATCGGTCAGCGCGGCATCGAACTTCCCAGCTTCCAGTTCGAGCATCCCGCGTCCCATATAGCTGTTCTGTTCGCCGGGATTGAGAGCGATGGCGGCGTTCAACTCCGTCAGGGCCGCCGCGGAATTTTTCGACTCCATATACAGGATGCCGAGATTGTTGTGCGCCTGCGCGGCCTGCTGGGAGTCGCAAGGGAGGGAGAGAACCAGGCGATACTCGCGGGCGGCCTCTTCCAGGCGCCGTTGCCTTTGCCGCAGCACAGCGAGATTGTAATGCGCGGAGGGGAGCTCCGGGATGAGCCGGATAGCCGCTTCGAAGTGCGCCGCCGCGTGCTCCGGCTGACCTATTTCCACCAGAGCCGTGCCCAGATTGTTTTCCGCAATGCCGTTGTTCGTGGTTACCTCGAGCGCGTGGCTGAAGAGCGTGTAGCTGTCGCGCCAATAGCCGATCTGGGCTCGCATCACGCCGGCGTAAGGGACCAGCAGGAGCGCCAGGGACGCGGTCACCAGTCCTTGCTTTCCTTGCAGACCCGCGGCCCAATCTCCCAGAAGCCAGACCGCCGCGAGAAACAACCCCAGCGCGGGAATGTAGGTGTAGCGGTCGGCCATTCCCTGCCGTCCGGATTGCACCACGCCGATCATCGGAAACAGCGTTCCGAGATACCACAGCCAGCCCACCAGCAGGTAGCCTCTTTCCCGGAAGCGCCAGACGAGCCCGCTGATGGCCGCAAGCACCAGGGCGGCGCCGAGCACCTTCCACCAAGCCAGCGAGTTTTCCGGGTGGGGATAGAAGACCGCCAAACGGGAGGGCCAGATCAGCTTGCCGAGGTACGCCACATAGGAATAGACGACGTTCTGCAAGCGCCAACTGAGCGGCATCAGCCCGGTCAACGCGCCTTCCTTGCGATGCATGTAAAGCGTCATCCCGCCGCCGGCCGCGGCCAGCAGGAAGAGCGGAATCTTTTCGGCCACCAAGGAGAGAAAAGCGGAGAAGAAGGGACGCCGTTCCCCCGGCTGGCCGGCCTCCGGAAACCTTCGCAAGGGCCAGTAATCCAGCAGCAGCAAGGCGAAGGGCAGGGCGATGACCATGATCTTGGCCATCAGCCCCAAGGCAAAAAACAACAGCACGCAAAGATAACGCCCCAAGCCCGGCCGGCGCGCGTACCAGCCGTACGCGCACAGCGCGAGCAGCAGGAAGAAGACGCAGAGTACGGCCTTGCGCTCCGCGACCCACGCGACCGACTCCACATTGAGGGGGTGCAGTGCGAAAAGAGCGGCCACGGCGGCGCTGCGCAGGGCGCGGCCCGTGATCCGGTTCAGAAAGAAAAACAGAATCGTGACGTTCAGCGTGTGCCACAGGACATTGGTGAGGTGATGCCCGGCGGGGCGGGTTCCGTACCACTGCACATCCAGCATGTGTGAAATCCAGGTGAGCGGATGCCAGTTTGCCGCCGGATTGTTCGTGCCGAACGCCCACACAACGTTCGTCCAGGTGACGCCCTGCAGAACGTGGGCATTCCCGGTCACGTAATCGGGATCGTCGTAATTGACAAAACCATTGTGAACGGCAGGAGCGTAGAGCACCGCTGTTCCCGCGGCCAGCAAGAGCGCCAGGAAAAAGACCAGGCGGCGGTCAGCGTGAAGGGCCGGGGCGGACAGCGCCGGGCGGGCCGCAAATCTCTTCGAGCCTGGCATGCGTTTTGGGAGGCCTCAAAAACGATCATGGCTGAGCGCCGGATTTGCCGCAAGCCTGGCCGCGGAATGTGTACCCTGCGTAGCAACGCCGCTGGCTCCGTCTGCGGCCTGAAATTAAAAAGCTTTGACCCATCCCGAAAAATTCGTCGTAATCGGCAATTGGCTGTGTTATTCTCCGCCCAATTTATTGCACATGGGGGGCAGGGGACCTCTCCGTCTCGTTTACCGCAGTCTCGACCGGACCACAACGCACGAACGGAAGTCCACTGACCATTACGAGTTCAAACTCAGGAATGGAGGGGTAATCATGCTTCGTTCAATGATCGGCCTTTTATTGTGTCTGATCTTTTCGCTGGCCGCCATGGGACAGCTCCCGACGGCCACCTTGAATGGAACAGTGACGGATCCGCAGGGCGCATCGGTCGCCAGCGCTAAGGTCACGATTACCAACCAAGGCACAGGCGTCTCGCGCGACACGACCACCGATGCGCAGGGCTTCTACACCTTTGCCAACATGGCTCCCGGAGACTACACCCTGCGCTTCGAGGCTCTCTCCTTTGCGACCTCGGAAGCGAAGGATGTCCGCTTGGAAGTTGGCCGCGCCACCACGCTGGACGTGAAACTGGTCCTGGCTAAAGTCGGCCAGGTTGTCAATGTTCAAATAGGCGAAGTGCAGGTGGATGTGACCCAGTCCGAAGTGCAGGGCCTGGTGGAATCCCAGACCATCGAAAACATCCCCCTCAATGGCCGCAACTTCCTCGAGCTGGCCTTCCTGATTCCCGGCAACCGCCCGGCGACCAATTTTGATCCCACCAAGACCAATACCCTGGAAGTTTCCTCCGCCGGCGCCTTTGGCCGTGGCGGCAACCTGACCATTGACGGCGGGGACAACAACGACGAGGTCGTTGGCGGAACGCTGGCCAACCTGCCCGAGGACAGTGTCCAGGAATTTCAGATCGCCACGAACAAGTTCACCGCGGAAGTGGGCCGTTCGGGCTCCAGCATCATCAACATCGTCACCAAATCCGGAACCAATAACCTGCACGGCTCGGCCTTCCTCTTCTTCCGCCACAAGACGCTGCAGGGCCTGCCCGCGACCTTTGACCGCACCCAGCCCACGCCCTCTTTCGCCCGCGAACAATTCGGCGGATCCGTCGGCGGGGCGCTCAAGAAGGACCGCGCCTGGTGGTTCGTCTCCTCCGAGTACCGCGACCAGACGCACGCGGTCTCCGTGGGCCAGCGTGATTTCACGTCCAACGCCGTTGTCAGCGCCTCGGCCCCCGCTTTCCTCCACGATTTTCTGCTCAACGCCCGCACCGACTTCAAGCTGACGGACAAGGACACCCTGGCGGTGCGCTACACCTTCAACCGTTCGCTGGAGATTGCCAACGGCAGCTTGCGCAAGCCGCAAGGCACGGCCGCCAACCGCCAAAGCTCGTTGAACCGCTTCAATTCCGTGCTCGCCGACTGGACGCGCATGATTTCACCGCGCGTGATCAACAGCCTGATCTTTCACGCCGACTACTTCCTGAACGACATGCCGGCCTTCAGCCCCGATGATCCCATCACCAATCCCGCGGGACTCGCCGCGGGCAACGAGGTGCGCTTCGCCAGCCTGCAGGACGGCGCCAACTTCCGCATCCCGCAGAGCACGAAGTTCAACCGCTACCAGCTCCGCGACACGCTCTCTTGGGTGCTCGGCAATCACACCGTGCGCTTCGGCGGTGAATGGCAGCACCTCAATACCTACGCGCTCTTCGACCTCTTCGGTAGCGGTACGATTTACCTGACCGGAAATTTCGGGGGTGACGTCTGCCAGGCCCAGGCCATCCCCATCCTGCTCTGCGATCGCAATCAGGATGGCGTAGTCGACGATCGGGATATCCCCATCGCGGTTGCGCTCAAGAGTGCGGCTCCCTCGCGTCCGCCGAGCGTTCCCTTCTACCCCAACGCCTATTTTGGAACCTACGTTCAGGATGACTGGCGCCTGCGGTCGAATTTCACGGTGAACATGGGTATCCGCTGGGAGTTCGACGATATCGTGGGCGACGCCAGCAACCTGCGCCCCTGCCCGACCCTCACCACCGCGGACAATACCTGCGAGTTCGCCGAGAATATCCTGGGCACCCATAGCGGGAAGGACCTGAAGCAGTTTGGCCCGCGCATCGGCTTCGCCTGGGATCCCCTCAAGCACGGGGAGACGGTGGTCCGCGGCGGATACGGCATCTATTATGACCGCGTCGTCACGGAAGTGCCTCTCTTGGAGCTTCTGCTGAACGGCCGCATCCTGCCCCTGGCCGCTTTTGGCGGTTCGACGTGCCATAACTTCTACGGCGGCGGGGTCATAGACTGCAACGCGACGCCGGCAGCGGGTACGATACAGCCTGTGTTTGACACCGGAACGCCGACCCTCCTCGCTCCCTTTTCCGGAGGCGCGGCGGTCTTCGGCATCGGCGTCAACCACATCGACCCGAAAGCCAAGCGTCCCTACGTCCAGCAATTCACCCTCGGCGTGCAGCAGATGTTTGCCAAGAACTGGCTGATTTCCGCCGACGGCCTTCACAACTTCGGGCAGCGCTTCATATGGGGCCGCCTGTTGCGCAGCACCACCAGCACCTCGCCGAATATCGTCTGCACCAACGGATTCGACCCCTGCACCATCACCGACCCGCTCACCGGCCGTTCCGACCAGGTGACCAACATCGAGTCCACGGCCAAGAGCTGGTATGACGCATTGCTCCTCAGCCTGCAGAAGCGGCCCACGGGCAGTGCCAATTTCCGCTGGGGCTTCAACGTCAACTACACCCTCTCGAAAACCCTCAACTTCTCCAACGACGACCAGATTCCCTTCAACGGCGCGGAGGATGCCGTCAACCTCATCTTCCGCAGCAACAACACGCGCCTGGAGAAGGGCTATGCGCCCACCGACGAACGCCACCGCCTGGTCTTCTTCGGCGTTTTCGAGGTGCCCTGGAAGATCACCCTCTCCCCCATCTGGACCATGAGCTCTTCCGTGCCCATGGATTCGCTCGTGCCCGCACTCGGCACGCGCCTGCCCATTCTGGCGCGCAACGCCCTGGGGCGCGAAATTACCACCGGAACGCAGTTGAACGCGGCCATCGCCGCGTGGAACGCCCTGCCGGTGTGCAGCGGCGTGAACCAGATTCCCTGTCATTCTGGCGGCATGCTCAACCCGGTAAACCCCAGCCTGAAGTTTGGCAGCGGCTTCAACTCCTTCGACCTGCGGGGCACCAAGACCTGGACCCTGTTCAAGGAACAGAAGCTGCAATTCATTACCGAAGTCTTCAACCTCTTCAACGTCACCAACATCCGCGGAACCAACAACAACAACTACTCGGGTTACAACAACGACATCACCTCCGCGCGATTCAACGAGGCGCGGAACACGGCCGGCGGCTTCTTCGGTTCCGGCGGCCCGCGGGCGTTCCAGTTCGCGTTGCGCTACACGTTCTGATCCGTGTCGTAAACGCGAAAGGGCAAAGTCTGGAGCAGTGCGGCGGCGGGAGAGAACCCAGACGGGTTCTCTCCCGCCGTTCGTGTCTTGACGCGGCTAAAATCCGCGGCCAGGCGCCGGAGCGTCAGAGGGGAAGCAGCTCGAAGACGGGATAGTTTGCGGCCAGGGCGGCGAAGGCCTGCGGGGACGAACCCGCGGGCACGGGAAAGTAGCGCTGCACGGTCGGCGTGAAGCGATCCAGATATTCCTTCAGAATTTCCGGCTTCTCGGCGTCCGGGAGCGGGCGGAGGCGGAACTTCCGGGCGTTTCGTCCTCTTTTGAGGGTGACTTCGCCGGCGGATTCGGCGTTGCGCACCCATTGTGTGCGCCCGCGCGGCGCAACCAGGAAGCGCTGCCCCCGGAATTCGAGGAGATTGACGGGCGTGGAGTAGACACGTCCGGTTTTGCGGCCGGAGACTTGGAGCAGGTAATTGTGGCCCAAGCCGAACCCCAGCCCGACCAGGAATCCGAAGGCGCGGTTGAAAAAACGCTCGAAAGCATTCGGCGCGCGGAAGACCGGCAGGTTCGAGTTCGTGCTCATCGGCCTATTGTAAGGCCGAATGGATCGCGATGGGCGAAGGTCAACAAAAGTCTATCTCGGCAAACGCGCGAATGCGCTCCGCGGCGCGGCTCCCGAGCGTTCGAGGGGAAGCAGTTCGAAGGCGGGTAGTTTGCGGCACGGGCGAAAAAGGATATCTTCAAGGAAGCAGCCGCTCGCACCGGTCGAATTTCCCGGGAGGATGGTTGCGAGGAGCGCAGATGCACTCTGATCCGCCGCGGAAAACGAAAGCGGCGCTGAAAAATCCGCTGCTGTACACGTCGCTGGCGCTGGGCTTGGCTTTGCTCTATGTGGGCGGGATTTTTTTCGGGCGCTGGCAGGAGAACCGCGCGCTGGAACAGCGCGCGGCAGGGAAGCGGCGCGCGCAGGACCAGCAGACGGTCGAGTCCATGGGCGGGCGGCGGCTGGAGATCTAGAGCTTTTATGCTTCGCCGGGGGTGCTGCGGCGCGGGGAGATGGCGCAGTTGTGCTACGGGGTGGCCAACGCCAAGAAGGTAACGCTGGAACCGCCGGTGGGGCCGGTGTGGCCGTCCTATTCCCGTTGCCTGGACGTAAGCCCAACGAAAGACACGACCTACACGCTAACGGTGGAGGACGGCCAGGGCCACAGCATGAGCCAGACGGTGACGCTCCAGGTGCGCTAACAAGCCCCGCGCTGGCCAACGGAGGGAACGCCGCAGTTGCTCTTGTGGCGCGAAATCACCCCACACTATAATAGAAGCTTGCGGGGATAGACCGGCCTCCCAGTGGCCGCTCGCCCCGCAAGACCTTTTTGGAAGAGACCTATGTCCGACCCACTGAGCAAGATCAAGAAAAAGCTGCAGGAAGAGATCGCCGCGCTGGAGCACGAGCTGAACATCGAGCTCCCCAAGGAGATCGCGGTGGCGCGCGCGCACGGCGACCTCTCCGAGAACGCGGAGTACAAGTACGCCAAGGAGCGGCAGGGGTACGTCAACGCGAAAATCGGCCACCTGAAAAAGCGCATGGGCGATCTGGGGATGTTGAACCTGACGAATATCCCCAAGGACCGCTCGGGCTACGGCTCGCGCATCTGGGTGATGGATGTGCAGAGGTCCGTGAAAGTGGAATACAAGCTGGTGAGCACCGAGGAAGCGGACGTGGAGAAGGGGCTGCTCTCGACCACCTCGCCGATCGGCCGGGCGCTGCTCAACCGCCGCGTGGGCGACGAAGTGCAGGTGCACACGCCCGCGGGAATCAAAGAGTTCGAAATCGTGCGTCTGCTGACCATCCACGAAGACGAGTAGTTTTTCCTGCTGCAACTGCGCGGGACCGGCATTCCAGCCGGTCCGGTTACTTCGCCAAACCATAAAACAAAGAAGACAGGCAAGAATGCCGTCCCGCTTCCTCCCGCCTGGACAAAGCGGCGCGGCTTTGCCAATCTGGCTGGGATGAGACCCTCTCTGATCGTGCATGGCGGCGCGTGGGATATTCCGGACGAGGCGGTGGCAGCCTGCCGGGACGGCATGCGGCGCGCCCTGGAGGCCGGCTGGGCGATCCTGTCGCGCGGGGGCGCGGCGCTGGACGCGGTGGAAGCGGCGATCGTGGTCCTCGAGGACGCGCCGGTCTTTGACGCCGGCACCGGCTCGCACCTGAACCTGGACGGGCGCGTGGAATGCGACGCCATCGTGATGGACGGCGCGACGCTGCGCGCCGGCGCGGTGGCCGCGGTGCAGCGCATCCGCAATCCGATCCGCCTGGCGCGCAAGGTCATGGAAAACAGCCCGCACATGATGCTGGTCGGGGAAGGCGCGGAGCGCTACGCGAAAGACCAGGGCATGGCCTGGTGCGACCCGGAAGAGTTGGTGACGGCGGCGGAACGCGCAGCCTGGGAGCGCTGCCGCGAAGAAATGCACGCCGCGGAGCATCATCGGGGCCACGAGCAGGGCACGGTCGGCGCGGTGGCGGTGGATCGCGAGGGGCGGCTCGCCGCCGGGACCTCGACGGGCGGCACCTGCTGCAAGCTTCCCGGGCGCGTCGGCGATTCCCCGCTGATCGGCTGCGGCTGCTACGCCGATGCCACCGCCGGCGGGGTCTCCTGCACGGGCCATGGCGAAGCCATCATGAAAATCGTGATGGCCAAGACCGCGGCGGACAACCTGCGGCGGCTTGCGGACTCGGACGAAAAACCGGCGGAGCTGGCCATGCTGGCGGCCCGCGAAGCGGTGCGCGTGCTGGCCGAGCGCGGCCGCGGCACGGGCGGGCTGATCCTGCTCGACCCCGGCGGCAATCCCGGCTACGCCTTCAACACCCCGCGCATGGCCTACGGCCTGGTGGACGCCCAGGGCGCGTTCCTCACCGGGGTCTAGACCACATATCCGCCGCTGAGCGTGCCGCGTTTCTCCCGCCGCGAATCTTTTCCTGGCGTTTCTATTTGTCGTCGTCGTCCGCGCGGCGGGCGCTGGCGGAGTCCTCGGCATCCTGCAGGCCGAGCCGCATGGCCTGATAGACCGGCAACTGCGCGGCCGCGGGCATTGCCGAATTCCGGCCGCGGCAGGCAAACCAGATCATTTCGTTCAGCACTTCGGGGTCGGAAAGATCGGCGTGGGCAAAATCCAGACGCTCGGCGCGCCGCATCCACTGCGCGCTGGCGGCGTCCCGCGGCTTTTCGGTGACCAGATTGTCCGTGGAAATCCGCGGCAGCACGGCGTGGTAGGGGCGCAAGTCGGGAGCCTCCTGAAAAATGTCCATGGGGATGGCCGAGGCGTCGAGCTGGTTCATGGGCGCCATGCCCAGCAGCAGCTCGATGGTGCGGATGAGGCTGACGGTGTTGTGGAACTGATGGATGAGCGCGCCGGGACGGTTATAGGCGCTGACCACCAGAGCCACGGAGCGGTGGGAATCGACGTGATCGGGTCCGGCCTGCGCGTCGTCTTCGACGAAGAAGAGCGCGGTGTCTTTCCAGTAGGGACTGGAGGAGACGGCTTCGATGAGGCGGCCGACGGCGTAGTCGTTTTCCGCAACGTAGAACTGCGGCGTGGGAAAGCCCGGCTTCATTCCGGCGGTGTGGTCGTTGGGCATGCGCATGACGCTGAGCGCGGGCAGGGGGTCGCCGCGGCCGGCTTGGCGCGCGGCGACGAAGGACTGAAATTCGGCGAGCCACTCGCCGAAGCGCGAGTTGCCGCGGCAGGCGGAGGCGGGATTGTCGCGCGTGACCGCGGGGTCGAGCGCGCCGCCCGCGGAAACGGCGGCGCGATAGCACTCCACGGTCATGCTGTCCGGCGCGGTCACGTCAAAGCTGCGGAAGCTCGGGCTGTGATGGGCTTCGAGGGACTGCTTGGTGGCCACCGAGCGCACGGCGGGGGAGATGTCGGGATAGGCTTTTTCGCGATGCGCGCGCGCGGCTTCCACGTCCTTCGCGGAGATGACGCTGACGAACTCCCCGTAGTTGCGGTAGGTGAGTCCGGCGCGAGCCGCGGCGTCCCACAGGTACAGGGTTTTGGGCTCGGCGATGTCCGTGCCGCCCTGGCGGTAGGGAATGTGCCTCTCCAGAAGCTCGGCGAGGGCCTGCAGGGTGTCCTGCTTGGAGGAATCCACGGCGAGGTTTCCCGGCGGCTCGTAGTCCGGCAGGCGGTTGTAGCCTTCCCAGTCGTAGGTGCGCCCGCGGTCCGAGTACTCCCAGCGGAAGCCCTTGTCCACGTAATCGGTGGAAAAAGCGGCGGTGGACCAGTTGTGCCCGTCGGGACTCGCTTCGGAGTTCACGAAGAAGCGGTCAAAGAGCCCGAAGCGCTGCGCCAGCGCGTGCTGGTTGGGCGTGACCGTTTGTGCCGCGCCGCCGGGACGCTGCGCCGCGGCGCCGCCGCCGAAGATGGCGAAGCGCGCGTCGCCGTCGGCGGGCTGCCCGTTACCCGCGACGGTGACGTCGCCGAAGACCTGGTCGTAGGTGCGGTTTTCCTTGATGACGTAGATGACGTGGCGGATGGGACTTGCGCCGGGAAACAGGCGGGGCACGGCCAAGCCCAGGAGCCCGTCATTCTGCATCGTCTGCTGCGTGTAGCGCACCAGCGCCGGTTCGCCGGGCAGCGCAATCATGCTGATGTTCCCGGAGACGATCGAGCCGCTGTACTGCCCGCCCTGATCGCCGGGTTTTTTCTCCGGAGGAAATGCGGCGTTGGGCACATTGGGAGTGCGCCCGCTGTTGCTGACCTGCATCGAGGAGGCTTCGAAGCCGGTGCCTTTGCCGTTGCCCACGAAGAGGCGGCCCGCGGCGACGGCCACAGCCGAAGGATACTGCCCGGTGGGGATGAATCCGAGAATGCGGGAGGCCGCGGGCTTCTCCGAATGGGCCGCGGGTGCGGCGTGGCGGGCGCGCTCGGAGAGCGCCACGACAGCCACGGCGTTGCTGTGGGCGTTGGCGACATACAGGGTCTTCTCGTCGGCGCTGAGCGCCAGACCTTCCGGGCTGGCCCCCACCAGCGCCGTTTCCGCCAGGCGCACATCGATGCGTTCCACTTCACGGTCGGCGAGCGTGTCGATCACGGAGACGCTGTCCGCGTTGGAGTTGACCACGAAGAGCCGCGTGCCCTGCGCATTGCGGATCATGGCTGTGGGATGGCGATCCACGGAAATGAAACGGCGCACGGCCGGAGAGCCGGCAAGGGAGATCACCGCCACGGAAGAGTCGTTCCAGCACGAGACATAGGCGCGGACGCGAGTGCCGCGGCCCAGCGCCACGACGTCATAGGGATAGATGTTCTGGCTCTTCTTCTCCGGATGATGCAGATCCACGCGCTGGGCGGCGCGCGCGCCGTGCACCTGACGCACGATCGTGAGGTTGTCGCCGAGATTGTTGGCGGCGAGCAGCGTCTCTCCATCCGGGGTAAGAGCGATGCCCGTGGGATAGAGCGCGGCTTTGCCGTCGTTGTAATCGGCGGGCGATGCTTCTCCGGGGTTGGCGATGTCAATGAAAGGAGCGTGGACTTTGGTGTCCGGGCCGGGGGAATCCGGCTGCACGGGCGCCGCGGCATGGGGATCGAAGCGGAAGATCCACACCTTGTTCTCGTAGCCGCCCGAGACATAGAGGTCATAGGCGCCGCCGGCCTGCGCGGCGGGAGAGAAGGCGATGCCCACGTTGGCGCTCTGCGGCGTGGGGAAATAGACGTTCTGGATGACCACGGGAAGGGGGAGTGCATTGAGGTCGATGACCCCGACGGATTGCTGGGCATGGTTGGTATCCGCGCTGAACTGCACGCCGTAGCCGCTGTACATCACCAGCAGATAGCGGCCCTGGCCGTCTTTGCCGGAATGGTCCGGACTGCGCAGGAAGACCGTGGGCAGGGCGCCCACGGCGGGGAGCCGTGTCGCCGCGTCCAGGAGCAAAACACCTGCCGGAGAGATCCGCCGCCCTTCACCCGCTGGCTCCTGCTGGCAGAGCGCCGTCGCACAGCAGAGCAGGCCCGCGATAAGCCCTGCCACAATTCTGGTTGCCGTTTTCATCCGCTACTTTCCCCCCGGTTCGCCTCGGGCGCGCCGCTGCGCCCGCGCATGGCTGGCAATATAGCGCAAAAATATTGCAGGCAAGTGAATTCGCGGGCGACTGACGCCGTGCCCTGGGGGACCCCGGAAAGCCCGCCTGGGGCCGGCCCGCAATTCCAAGCACTGACAAACAGCGTGATACGGAGCTTCCGGGCACGCCTTTTTTCCGCACCGCGCGTTCACGCAATATTTATCGCCGCGTCGCCTCCTGGTCAGATTCCTCGGGCACTATCCTGGCACATTTCCGGGCCCGTCCTTCCGTTTGAACTGCGAAGCAGAGTTTCCGCGTGGACCTGCGGCCCGGCACTTAACTGGAGGGTGTACTGATGTCCTTGAAGAAAAGCCTTTCTACCCGGTTTTCTACGCAGAGGATTCTAGCGCTGCTTCTGTGCGTGGCCTTTGCGAATCCCGCCGCGCTGCTCGCCCAGTCCACGCAGGCGACATTTCTTGGCACCGTGAAGGATGCCAGCGGCAGCGTCATCTCCAACGCCGAAGTCAAAATCACCAACGTCGAGGAAGGCGCATCGCGCACCTTCACGACGGATTCGTTCGGGAACTACCGTGCGCCCGACTTCAAGCCGGGCCGCTACACGATTGCGGTCAGCAAGTCTGGTTTTGGTATCGCGGTGATTGAAAATGTGCTCCTCGTTGCGCGGCAAGAGCTCCGTGAAGACGTGACCCTGCAGGTGGGCACGCTCGGCGAAACGGTGGAAGTGAAGGACACGACCGCCGGCGTCATAAACACCGAGACCGCCTCGATCAGCGCCAGCTTCGACTCCACGCGAGTCCTGGAACTGCCGGCAAACTACCGCGCGGGCGGCAGCACCAGCCCGTTAGCACTGGTGCAGAGCCTCCCGGGAGTTCAGGCGGACAGCAACGGCAAGTTCTCCGTGCAGGGCGGTCTGCCGTTCATGTCCGAAACTTCGGTGGACGGCATCACCACGCAGGATGCGGGCTCCAACAACCCGCTTTCGGACGCCTGGCCTTCCGCGGAAACCATCGGCGAGCTGCGCGTGGACGGCGTCAACAACAACGCCGAGTTCGGCCAGCCGGGCGCCATCACCACGGTTACCAAGAGCGGCACCAACAGCTATCATGGCGACATTTTCTGGTATCACCAGAACGCTGCCCTGGACGCCAATCCCTACGTTCGCGTAGGCACGCCCGGCAAGCCGGCGAAGATCGGCAACGACTTCGGCGCCAGCGGAGGCGGTCCGGTGCAGATCCCGGGACTCTACAACGGCCACAATCGCACCTTCTTCTACGGCACCTTCGAGGGCTTCCGGTTCCCAAAGGCCTCGACGATTTTCAATACCGTCCCGACCGCGGCCATGCGCAACGGCGACTTCACTAACGTGACCTCGGTCACCACTTTGAAAAATCCTTTCCTCGGCGGCACCTACGCGGGCAAGGTTATCCCCAGCGCCAGCATCAGTCCCATCGCACAGAAGTTCCTGTCGCTGTTTCCGCTTCCCAATGCCGGCAATCCGAACGTTTTCGACGGCAGCACGAACTACGTCCAGAACCTGGATAGCACCTACCACTCCAGCCAGTTCGACATCCGTGGCGACCAGTACGTCGGCACGAAGCTGCAGCTCTTCGGGCGCTTCAGCTGGAAGAACATCAGCCAGGCGCAGCCCACGCAACTGCTGCTCCCCGCGAGCACCTTCATCGACCAGTACCGGATGATGGTGGTTTCGGCGACCTATAATTTTCGGCCCACTCTGATCAATGAAGCGCGCTTCGGCTACACCCGGAACAGTAACGGCACCACGAATCCGTTTACGGGTCCGGCGTTCGCCCAGAGCCTGGGTATCAACGGCATCGGCTCCAACAACCTGTTTTTCAACGGCGTGACGGAGCTGGACTTCAACAATCTCACCTCGCTGAATGTGGACCGGCTGAACAACATCAACCAGTCGAACACCTACCAGTACACCGACACTCTGAACTGGACCAAGGGCCGCCACGCCATGAAGTTCGGCGGGGATATCCGCCACATTCAGGCGGTTTCGCCACTGGGCTTCAACGGTGCGGATAACTATGGCACCTTCGATTTCAGCTCCGCCCTGTTCACCGGAAATGAATTCTCCGATTTCCTCCTCGGTCTTCCCAACAGCAGCTTCTACGACACCGTGCAGATGGACAACGACGGCCGATCCACCTATTACAACTTCTACGGGCAGGACACGTGGCAGGTAACGCCGCGCTTGACCCTTTCCTACGGCCTCCGTTACGAGTACCACCCTGGCTACCAGGATGCCTCCGGAAATATCGGCAATTTCGATCCCACGCTGGCAAAGTCGGGCCGCGTCGTCTATCCCGATGGCAAGGCCTCGCTGCTGGATCCGGGCTTCCTTGCCAGCTTCAATGCCTGCCCGAACCTGACTGGCGCGGGGCCCGTCATCAATGGCGCTCCTTGCACGCCGGTGCTCTCGGCGAGCCAGGCCGGCCTGCCGAATTCCCTGCGCACGGCCGATAAGCTGCGCTTCATGCCGCGCATCGGCATTGCCTACCGTCCGTTCAACAACGACAAAACGGCGATCCGCGCCGGCTTCGGCATGTATAACATCACCACCCTCGGCAGGATTTTCTATGCGCTGACCGGCACCCTGCAGGCCGGCACGCAGTCGTTCGACAATCAGCAGACGGCGAGCGGCCCGCTTTACCAGTGGCCGGCTTACAGCAACGGGGGCAGCGGGTATGGCCCACCGCAATACGGCACTGCCTACTTCGGAACGGCGAACGACATCAACTTCAAGGACCCATTGTCCGAGCAGTGGAATCTCTCCTTCGACCACGAACTTCCCTGGGGCATCGGCGCGCGCGTCTCCTACATCGGGATGAAGACCACGCACCTGGTGTGGGCGCCCAACTACAACGACATGAGCATCCAGTCGGCGACCGCGGCCATCAACCGTCCCCTGAGCGACCGTCCTTTCCCCAACTGGGGCCGCGTCAACAACCGCGCCAGCAGCGCCAACTCCACCTACCATGCCCTGCAGATGGAGGCCAATCGCAGCTTCCGCAACGGCCTCTCCTTCAACTCCGCCTACACCTTGGCCAAGAACATGGCGGACAACCAGGCCCACCAGCAGAGCTTTGCCGACGAAAACGGCGGCTCCCGGGCCACCTACTACGGCGATCGCAGCCTCGATTACGGCGAAGTCTACGGAACCCGCCGCCATCGCTGGATCACTTCGGCGCTCTATGACCTGCCCATCGGCAAGGGACACACCCTCGGCAAGAACTGGGGAAATTTCCTGAGCGGCACCCTGGGTGGCTGGCGCCTCTCGAACATCCTCCTGTGGCAGACCGGTCCCTTCCTCACTCCGTACTTCACCGGTGGTGATCCTTCGGGCACGGGTTCCGGAACGATCTACAAGCGCGCCCAGTATCCCGACCAGGCCGGCAACTGGGTTCCGGCGAACCAGAGCGCCAACAATTGGATCAACCCCGGCTCGTTCGTCTGCCCCGGCATGCCCAGTTGGACACCGGGATCACCCTGCACGATCGGCACCGGTGCGGGTCCGAATCCGCTCCCCATTGGCCGCTTCGGCAACTCCCGACCCGGCTCCGTGGTCGGTCCCGGCATGGTCAACCTCTCCACCGGCCTGTCCAAGGAGTTCGCCTGGACCGAACGCGTGCACCTGAAGGTTGGCGCCAGCTTCACCAACGTACTCAATCACACGAACCTGGCCGATCCCAACCTGAACATCGCCAGCGGGAATTTCGGCAAGATCGACTCCGCGCGTGCCTCCGACTTCGGCGGCAGCCGCACCGGTCAGGTCTCGGTGCGGCTGGAGTTCTAAGCCGGAGCACGGACGGGGGGTGGTTTTTCTGCCAGCCTCCCGCCGATCCTCCGAAACAATCACCGGCCGGAGACGCCCTGCGCGCCTCCGGCCGGACTCTTTTTGGCCCGCCACGCTGCGCAAGCCCGCAGCTTCGCCACAAGGCTGGCACAACGATTCGTTCGCTATCCACCGCGCGGCGCAGTGCAAAGAAGCGTACTCTTTCCGCTCGGACAGATTGCCGGCCGCGGGGGCCTGAGCTATCATGATGGACGTAGATTTATGGAGATTTTGCTCAATTCCGCCTGGCTGGTGCTCGCCCTGGCGTTTACCGCCGTCTGGTATGCGCGCTGGCTTCCCGTGCTCCGCGAGCGCGGCGCGGGCCAGCACAGCTTTTACGCGCTGGCGCTGGTGCTCGTCCTGCTCTTTCCGGTGATTTCGCTCACCGATGATCTGCACGCGGACGTGTTGGTGGCCATGCCGGAGACAAAGTCGTCGCGCACGCTGCTGCTGAACGGCCATGCCGCGCACACGGTCCACGGAACGCCCTGCGCTCCGCAAGCGACCGACGGCCTGGCGGCGGCTCCCCGGAGCAGGGAATCTCTTGCGTTTTGTGAGTTTTTGGCTGCGCTGAAAGTTTTCTCTCCGGTTTCGGCCCTGCACCGTCCCACCGAGGGCCGCGCTCCTCCCGTTCGCTCCTAACAGTCGTTTCCTCGCCGTTTTTCACAACGGTTTCCTTCGGTATCCACAATTTCTTGAGGAGAACCATGATGCGAGCTGTTTGTATAACGGCGCTTCTCGCCCTCGCGGCCTTTCCCGCACCGGGGGGCCAGGCGCAGCAGCGCCCGCTGACGCTTCCTGAAGCGCTGGAGATGCTGCGCGCGAACAACGCGCTTCTGCTCTCCAACCGCGCGCATACCGACGCCGTGAAGGCCAATGAGATCACCGCCGCCCTGCGGCCCAATCCCGTCTTCACCTCCGCGAACGAGGATTTCCGCGCCTTTCACCCCAGCCAGATCGACATGGCCCACGACCAGGAGTTCACCGACAGCGTGCTGCAGACCATCGAGCGCGGCGGGAAGCGCAAATACCGGGTGGAGAGCGCGCGCTGGGGCACGACGCTGGCTGAGGAGTCGCTTCGCGACGTGCAGCGCCAGCTCGAATTTTCCCTGCGCGCCAGCTTTACGGCCATGCTCGTCGCCAAGTCCAATCTCCAACTGGCCCAGGACAACCTGGCAACCTACCAGGAAACGGTGCGCTTGAATGAGATCCGCCTCAAGGCCGGGGACATCAGCCCCACGGATTACGACCGCATCTACGGCGAGAAGGCGCGCTTCGAAAGCGACCTGCTGAACGCGCAGCTCGCGCTGGACCAGGCGCGCACGCAACTGAAGACCCTGCTCGGCCGCCCGGACCTGCCGGAGAACCTGGACGTGCAAGGGGAACTCGCGGCGCCGGAATTGAGCGTGACCCTCGAAGAACTGGTGGCGAAAGGGCTGGCCAACCGCCCGGACTATCTCGCGGCGCGCGACGGCGTGCGCAAGGCGGAGGCCGACGCGCGGCTCGCGGTGGCCAATGGCGCCACGGACATCTCCGTCGGGGGCGAATACAAGCGCAACGGGCCGGACAATACGCTGGGCTTTACGGTGCAGATGCCGCTGCGCATCTTCGACCGCAATCAGGGCGAAAAGCTGCGTACGCAGCGCGAGCTGGAGGCCAGCAAGAAAGGCGAGCTCGCCGCGCAGAGCGTGGTGCGCAGCGACGTGACGCAAGCCTACCGGGCCTACCGCTCGTCGCTGGCGCGCGCCCAGCTCTATTCCCGGGACTATCTCGAGCGCGCCAAGCGCGTGCGCGATCACGTCGAGTTCAGTTATCGCCACGGAGGCAGCAGCCTGCTCGATTATCTGGACGCCCTGCGCAACTATCGCGACACGGAGCTGGCGTGGCGCTCGGCGTATGGCGATGTCCTGCTGGCCGTGCACCAGCTCACGCTGGCCACCGGAACGGAGCTTTGGCCATGAAGAAATTTCGTTGGATTCTCGCCGTGCTTTTGCCGCTGGGCGCCGCCGGATGCGGCACGCACCCCGCGCCCCCCGCCGCCGGCGCTCCCGGCGATGCGGGCGCCGCCACGACTTTCGTCTTGCCGGCGGACGCCCAGGGCGTGCAGACCATGACCGTGGCCGCCACGCGCGTCGCCGGTTACACCGAGGTTTCCGCGCGCATCGCCGCCGATCCCACAACCGTGATTCGCGTCTACCCGCCGGTGGGCGGGCGGCTGGTCGCCGTGAAAGTGAAGCCCGGCGACCGCGTGCGCAAGGGACAGGTGCTCGCGGAGCTGCAGAGCAGCGACGTGGCCGCGGCGCGTTCGGACTACCTCAAGGCGCGCACGGATGCGGAGATCAAAAGAAAGAGCCGCGACCGCGCCAAGCTGCTCTACGACAACCAGGTCTATTCCGAAAAGGATTACCAGCAGGCCGTCGCCGATGCCGAGATGGCCCAGGCGGAGCTGAACCGCGCGGAGACGGCCCTGCGCGTCCTGGACATTTCTCCTTCGGGAACCTCGGAACACTTCTCGGTGGTCGCGCCGCGCGACGGCGTCATCCTGGATATCGGCGCTTCCGCCGGCGAATTCTCGAAGTCTCTGGACGCGCCGGCGCCGGTGTGCACCCTCGCGGACCTCAGCCACGTGTGGGCGGTGGGCGACCTCTTCGAGAAGGACCTCGCCGCGCTGCAGGTCGGCGCGCAGGCCGAGGTGCGCGTTTCCGCCTATCCCGATCGCAAATGGACGGAACGCGTCGAGGCGCTGTCCGGCGCGCTCGATCCCGTGACGCGCACCCTCAAGGTGCGCGTGCAGCTCCAGAATGCGGATCGCCGGCTGAAGCCCGAAATGTTCGCCTCCATCCGCCTGCTGCGTCCGGCGAAGGACGTCCTGCTCATCCCCGCGGACGCGGTCCTGCGCGACGGGGCCGCGGCCTTCGTCTTCGTGCGGAAAGCCGGGCGGACGTTCGAACGCCGGGCGGTGACCCTCGGGGATTCGCGCGACGCCCAGGTGGAAGTGAACTCCGGGCTGCAGCCCGGCGACGTCATCGTCAGCGAAGGCGCGTTTCTGCTGCGCGCCGCCTCCTGAACCGCCATGAAAACTTTCGTCAATTTTCTGCTGCGTTATCGCGTGCTCTTCCTGCTCGCCCTGGTGGCCTGGGTGGGCGCGGGAATCTATTTCTTCATCCGCCTGGACATCGAAGCCTACCCCGATCCTTCGCCCCCGCTCGTCGAAGTCATCACCCAGAATCCCTCGTGGTCCGCCGAGGAGATGGAGCGCCAGATCACCGTGCCCATCGAAACCACGCTGTTCGGGATGCCGCACCTGCAGTACGTGCGCTCCATCAGCCTCTTCGGGTTGAGCGACGTCAAACTCTATTTCGATTACGAAAGCGATTACACCCAGGACCGCCAGGAGGTCATCAACCGCCTGCAGTTCGTCTCCCTGCCGCCAGGCATCGCCGCGCAGATTTCCCCGTGGTCGCCCATCGGAGAAATCTACCGCTACAAGGTGGAAGGCGCGGGCTATTCCCTCAATGAGCTGAAGGCCACGCAGGACTGGCTGGTGCGGCGGGAGATCAAGCAGGTTCCCGGCATCATCGACATCACCACCTACGGGGGCACCACGCGGCAATACCAGGCGGAGGTGGATCCCAGCCGGCTGCTGCAATACAACATCACCCTGCCGCAGCTGCTGGCCGCGGTGAACGCCAGCAACGCCAACGCCGGCGGAAACTACCTGAGCCAGGGCAGCCAGAGCGTCAACGTGCGGGGCATCGGCCTGCTGCGCAACATCGAGGAGATGAAAAGCGTGGTGGTGGCCGCGCGCAACGGCGTGCCCGTCTTTCTGCGCGACGTCGCGGAAGTCCACGAGGGCTTCCAGCCGCGCCTGGGCCGCGCCGGCATGGACGAGAAGCCCGACGTCGTCGAGGGCGTCGTGCTGCTGCAGCGCGGCGAGCAATCCATTCCCGCGCTGGCGGCGCTGCGCGCCAAGATCGACAAGCTGAACCGGCACATTCTCCCCGCGGGCATGAAAATCCGCGCCATCTACGACCGCACCGCGCTGATCCAGCGCACCACGCGCACGGTGCGCGAAATCGTGCTCTTCGGTCTGGGCCTGCTCACCGTTCTGCTGATCCTGTTCCTGGGCGATCTGCGCATTTCCTTCATCGCCGCGCTCTCCGTGCCCCTGGCCGTCCTCTTTGCCTTCATGATGCTCGTGCTCACCCACGCCTCCGCGAACCTCATCTCCATCGGGGCCATCGATTTCGGGATTCTCGTGGACGTTTCGGTCATCGAGATCGAGCACATCCACCGCCGCCTCTGCGCGCGTGGGCCGGACGAGCCGGTCTTCGCGGCCATCGCCGAGGCCATGGCGGAAGCCTCGCGTCCCGTGTTCTTTTCCGTGGCCGTGATCCTGGTGGCGTTTCTCCCGCTCTTCACCATGACCGGCGTTCCCGGCAGGATCTTCGCGCCGATGTCCATCACCTACGGCTACGCGCTCGTGGGCGCCTGCCTCTTTGCGCTCTTTCTGGCGCCGGTGCTGGCGTCCTGGGGCGTCGCCGCGCGCCGCGCGCATGAGAAGCATGCCGACGAGACGCACCTGGTGCGCTGGATCAAGTATCACTACGAGCGCAAGCTTCCCTGGCTGCTCCAGCGCCGCCGCCTCGTGCTGACCGCCGCGCTGCTCTTCATGGCCGCATCCTTCGCGCTGTTTCCTTTCATCGGCGGGGAATTCATGCCCAAGCTCGAGGAGGGCAACCTGTGGATTCGCGCCACCCTCCCGCAGGATGTCTCCTTCGAGGCGGCTTCGCGCCTCTCCGACCGGATTCGCGGCGTCCTGCGCGACTTTCCCGAAGTCACCACCGTGGTCTCGCAGATGGGCCGCCCCGACGACGGGACCGACGTGACCACCTTCAACAACATCGAATTTTTCACGCAGCTCAAGCCCGCGGCGCAGTGGCCCTCCGGACTCACCAAGCCGCAGCTGATCGACGCCATCAACGCTCGGTTCGCCAAGATTCCCGGCGTGGACTTCAACTTTTCGCAGAACATTCAGGACAATGTCGAGGAGGCCATGTCCGGCGTGAAGGGCGAGAATTCGCTCAAGCTTTTCGGCGAAGACATTGACGTGCTGGTGGCCAAGGCGGCCGAGATTCACGACGTGATGGCCGCGGTGCCGGGGGTGACGGACCTCGCCGTCTTCCAGGAAACCGGGCAGCCGCAGCTCCTCGTCTCCATTGACCGCGCGGCCAGCGCCCGGTACGGCCTGATGGCTGCCGACGTCAACGCCGCCGTGCAAGCGGCCATCGGCGGGCAGGCCGTCACGCAGATTCTCGAGGGCGACCGCCGCTTCGACTTTGTCGTGCGCTACAAGCCCGAATTCCGCCAGTCCCCGGAAGCCATCCGCAATATCCTGCTGCCCACGCCCGACGGCGGGCGCGTGCCCCTGGCCCAGGTGGCGCAGATCACGCAGCGTCCCGGCGCCTTCATGATCTACCGCGAAAACGGCCGCCGTTATATCCCCATCAAGTTCAGCGTGCGCGGCCGCGACCTCGCGGGAACCATGGCCGGCCTCGAAGACCGCCTGGCGCAGCGCGTGCATCTGCCCCCCGGCTACGACTTCGAGTGGGCCGGCGAATACGAAAGCCTGAAGAAGGAAGAGCGGCGCCTGGGGATCATCATCCCGGTCAGCCTGGTGATCATCACCGCCATCCTGCATGTGCTGTTCACCTCCCTGCTGGACGCCCTGATCACCCTTTCCATTCTGCCCTTCGCCGCCACCGGCGGCCTGATCGCTCTGTTCGTGACCCGCACGCCGTTCAGCATCTCCGCGGCCGTGGGCTTCACTTCGGCCATCGGTGTGACCACCCTGGCCACTTCGGTCTTTCTCTCGGGAATCCGCCGCCTGGAAAAGAAAGGCCTGCCGCGCCACGCCGCGGTCCTGGCCGGCGCGATGATCGAGGTGCGCCCGATCCTGCTGGCGTGTCTCGCCGCGGGGCTGGGGCTCCTGCCCGCGGCAGTTTCCTCGGGGATCGGGGCGCAGGCGCAGCAGCCGCTAGCGCGTGTTGTGGTGGGCTCGATGCTCACCGCGACGCTGGCTATTCTCTTCCTCGTGCCCATTTTTGCCGGCTACCAGCCGCCGCGCGAAACCCCGGCGGCCTCTCCGGACGCCTGAGGCGCATTGCTCCCGGCGAAGCCCTGTGCTAGCATCCGCAATTTCAGGGAGCGGTCCGGGCACGACTGCCTGCTCTGAGCCTCGCAGCACGAGACCCCAGGATGGGCCGCGCTCTCCTGCCAGCACCAATCGAACCTCGGCGGCGGCCTGCTGCCCGGTAGACCCCCGCCCACTGGGGGACTGCATGAAAGCCTATCTCACCAAGGACATCCGCAACGTGGGCATTGTCGGCCACGGCGGCACCGGAAAAACGCAACTGGTGTCGTCGTTGCTCTTCACCGCGGGCACCACGCCGCGCTTCGGGAAGGTTGCGGACGGCAGCAGCACCACCGACTGGGACGAGGAAGAGATCGCGCGCAAGCTGAGCATTCAGACCGGCCTGGCCTATGCCGAGTGGCCGGCCACCGGCTCCTCCGAAAAAGTGAAGATCAATCTCCTGGATCTCCCCGGCTACAGCACCTTCATCACCGAAACCAAGGCCTCGCTCATCGCCGCCGACGCCGCGCTCATCGCCGTGGACGCCCACGTCGGCGCGCAAGTCACCACCGAAAAGGTCTGGGATTACTGCATGGAGTACGACATCCCGCGGGCCTTCGTGCTCACCTGGATGGACCGCGAGCTGGCCAGCTTCGAGCGCTCCATGGAGTCCCTGGAGCAGACCTTTGGCCGCACCGTCGTCGCGCTGCAGTTGCCCATCGGCACGGAAAGAGGCTTCCGCGGGGTCATCGACCTGGTGGCCATGAAAGCGCACTTCTACAAGCCGGACGGCGACGGCCAGGCCACCATCGAAGAGATTCCCGCGGCCCTGGCCGGCGAAGCCAAGGAAGCCCACGAAAAACTGGTGGAGATGATCGCCGAAGGCGATGACGCCATGATGGAGGAGTTTTTCCGGGAGGGCACCATCCCCATCCACGACCTGATCCCCGCGGTGCGCCGGGCCATTGTCGCGGAAAAGATCGTGCCGGTGCTGCTGGTCTCCGCGCTCCGCAATGTCGGCACCGCCAGCCTGCTCACCTTCCTCGCCGACGCCTTCCCGCATCCCGACGAGCACGCGCAAGTCGGCTTTAAGGAGCCCGGCGGCAAGAGCGAGCGCGTGGAGCGCAAATACGACGACGCCCAGCCCCTCTCGCTCTTCGTCTTCAAGACCCTGGCCGATCCCTTCGCCGGGCGCATCAACTACTTCAAGGTCAAGAGCGGCGTGCTGAAGAACGATGCCACCCTCAGCAACTACAACCGCAACCTCCCGGAGCGCTTTCAGCACATCCAGGTGGTGCAGGGCAAACAGCTCTCCGAGGTGGCCGAATTGCACGCGGGAGACATCGGGGCCATCGCCAAGCTCAAGGAGACCACCACCGGAGAGACCCTGGGGGACAAGGCCGCGCCCATCTACTATTCGCCCGCGCAGTTGCCGGAACCCTCCATTACTTTCGCCATCGAACCCAAGACCCGCGCCGACGAAGACCGCTTCGGCGTGGCCATCCACAAGATTCTCGAGGAAGACCCGGCGCTGCGCTTTGCGCGCGACCCGCAGACCAAGGAGTTCCTGCTCTCCGGCTCGGGGCAACAGCACATCGAAGTGGTGGTGGCCAAGCTGCACAAGCGCTATCACGTGGACCTCACCCTCAAGCCCCCCAAGGTGCCCTACCGCGAGACCATCCGCGGCAAGGCCGACGCCGAAGGCAAGCACAAGAAGCAGACCGGCGGGCACGGGCAGTTCGGCGTCTGCCGCATCAAGATGGAGCCCCTGCCGCGCGGCCAGGGCATCGAGTTCGTGGACGACATCTTCGGCGGGGCCATCCCCAATAACTGGATCCCCTCGGTCGAAAAAGGCATCCGCGACTCGGCCGCGCGCGGCTATCTGGCGGGCTTCCCGGTGACCGATTTCCGCGTCAGCCTCTACGACGGCAAGTACCACGACGTGGACTCCTCGGACATGGCCTTCAAGATCGCCGGCTCCCTGGCCTTCAAGGAGGCCATGAAGCAGGCCCGGCCGGCGCTGCTCGAGCCGGTGATGAACGTCGAGGTGTACGCCCCGGATCAGTATTCTGGGGACCTGATGGGCGACCTCAGCTCGCGCCGCGGACGCATCAGCGGCAGCGAAGTGCGCGGCCACAACGTCATCGTCAAGGCCCAGGTGCCGCTCGCGGAGATGCTCAGCTACGCCACCGACCTGACCTCCATGACCCAGGGGCGCGCCACCTACAGCATGGAGTTCTCGCACTACGACTACGTGCCGCCGGAGCTGGCCGAGAAGGTGATCGCCGCGGAGAAGGCCAAGCGCGGCCTCGAACCGGTCGAGGAAGAGGTCTAGCGCCCGCGATTCCCCGCAGGAGCACGCTCGTTGGAGTGCGCCCCGCCGGGAAAGCATGCTCCAATTTAATGCTTGCCAGAATCGCGCGGGAAGCCAACAATTCCGGTTCATGAAGAACAAACCCGCACGCCAACAGGGCGCCCAAACCACCGCCATTCATGCCGGAGAGGCGGCGCGGCACGGCGTCAGCGCTCCGGTGGATACGCCCATCGTCCGCTCGTCCACCTTCACCTTCCCCAACACCCGGGAGATGCGGCGCTGGGCCGAGGGCAAGAGCAAGGCCTACATCTACACGCGCTACGGCAATCCCACGCTGGCCGTCGCCGAGGCCAAGATAGCGGCGCTGGAGGGCACGGAAGCCGCGGTGGTCACGGCCTCGGGCATGGCCGCGATCTCCTCCGCGCTCCTCGCCGTGCTCAAAGCCGGCGACGAAGTCATCTCTACCGCGCAGCTCTACGGCGGAACCTACCGCCTGATGCGCGACATTCTCACGGACCTGGGCATTCGCACGCGGCTCGTGGAAGCGGACCTCGCCGGTATCGCGGATTGCCTCAGCCCGCGCACCAAGGCGCTGTACGTCGAAACCCCCACCAATCCCACCCTGCGCCTGGTGGACCTGCGCAAGGCCGCGGCCTTCGCCAAACAGCACGGCCTGGTCTCCATGATCGACAATACCTTTGCCACTCCCCTCCTGCAGCAGCCGGCGGCCCTGGGTTACGACCTCGTGGTCCACAGCGCCACGAAGTACCTCGGCGGCCATTCCGACCTGATCGCCGGGGCGGTGGCCGGCAGCCGCAAGTGGATCGCGCGCGTGCGCACGATGATCATCTCTCTCGGGGGTTCCATGGACCCGCAGACCGCGCACCTGCTGATCCGCGGCATACGCACGCTGGGCGTGCGCGTCGAGCGCCAGTGCGCCAACGCCCTGACGGTGGCCAAGTTCCTGGAGCGGCATCCGAAGGTCGCGCGCGTGCATTACCCCGGCCTGGCCTCGCACCCCGACCATGCGCTGGCGAAAAAACAGATGCGCGGCTTCGGCTCGATGCTGGCCTTCGATCTGAAGGGCGGGCTGCCCGCCGCCAGCCGCTTCTGCGACCGCGTGCGCCTGTTTCTGCTGGCGGCCAGCCTGGGCGGGGTGGAATCGCTGGTGGTGCTGCCCATCTACACTTCGCACTACAACATGAGCCAGGAAGAACTGCGGCGCGCGGGCGTAAGTCCCGGCACGGTGCGCGTTTCGGTGGGCCTGGAAGACGCCGCCGACCTCATCGCCGATTTGCGGCAGGCGCTGGCGTAGGCCTCAGTCCGCGTCCGCGGGCAGGGTCCGCGCCCCGGGCAGCAGGGAATCCACGATCTCTTCCATCTCCTGCACGCTGGCGACGTCCTTGGGGTAATCGTACTGCAGCACCTGCGAGGAAAATTTCGCGCTCTCCCCGACCGCGCGGAGAAATTCGCCCACGCGCAGCGTAAGCTGCCGGGCCATCTCCGGAGTGAGATCCGGCAGGATCACCCCGAACAGGCCCGTCCCGAACTGGTAGATGGAGTCGGTGGGGCGCAGCTTGCGGGCCAGGGCCCGGGCGGCTTCGCCGAGGGCCGTCTTGCCCGCCGGCGTATTCGTTTCGTTATCCTCGAGGGTCACCTGCACCAGGAGCAGGGAAAGGGCGCTTTTCTGGCTGGCCGCGCGCCGGAATTCCAGGGTCAGGCGGTGCTGAAAGTGGTTTATGTCCGGGATGGTCTGCAGGACGTCCACGCTGGCCTGATCGCGCAATTGCACGTTGCGGTTGAGCTCTTCGAGCAGGCGCTTTCTCAGGTCGCGCACGGTGAAGTGGCGGTCCAGCAGGTAGCCCACGAAGAGCAGGGACAGCGTGCAGAAGCCGAAGAAGGCGATGCGCGGCGTCCACTTGTTGACCGGGTCCGCGTGCACGAAGACCAGCGGGTACATGAACAGGGCCACGCCGCTGGCGAGAATCAGGACCACCAACGCGGAGAGAATCGTCAGCTGCAGTTCGCGGCGCTCCAGCTTTTCCAGTTCGGCGCGATCAAAGGCCATCGTGGTCCAGACTCCGGCTTCCGGGAACGGGCGCCATAGCGGCGCTCCGCGAGAGGAAGAAAGCACCCTTATCTGGGAATTGTGAGTCGAAAAAAGGCGGCATTCAATAGGACTGTCCGGGGCTGTGACCTAGCCGCCATCCCAGGGCTTGCGTTGCAGGCAGGGAAGAGGTTGACCGCTATGCGGTCACGCACACAATTGACCGCTTCGCGGTCACACCTGAAAAAGTTACCGGCCGGAAAAACCGGCGCTTCCGGATGGGCTCTAGGAACGGCGGCCGGGCGTGCGCGGGGCGTGCGCGGCGCGGTATTCGGCGAGTTCCGCCTCGGTGATCAGGTAGCGGGTTTCCAGGGGATGGTTGGCGGCGGCCGCCAGCTCGCGCTGCAAACGCTGGGAACAGATGCCCGGGGCGTCCTGGAAACGGACGCGGCCCTGGAAGTCCTCATGGGCGATGGTCACGAAATACTCGCAGGGCTCGCAGGAGGTTTCGCGGACGCTGAAGGCGTATTCGCGGCCCTGGGAACTGGGGCGGAAGCCCAGATACTGGATGGTCGGCTGGCCGTTCACTTGGCACCCGGCGCGGCGACCGCCACCGGAGCAACCACTACGGCTTTCTTGCGGCGGACGCGCTTGCGCTTGGGGGGAGTGCCTTCGGCGGGCTCCACGACCACCAGGCCGGTGACGAACTTCTTGGGTCCGTGCAGGTCAAAATCGATGGAGGTGCGCTCGGGATTGGTCTCGGTGATGACCCCGAGGCCGTACTGAAAGTGCTTGATGTACTGCCCTTCCGCGAGACCTTTCATGTGAACTCCTGGCTGCCCGGCGCGGGCCGCTCGGCGCATCGTGTAGAGACAAAAATGGGGCGAGCCAGCCGTAGCTGACCCGCCCCGTGAAGCTTAGAGAGGCTGAACGTTCGAGGCTTGCAGGCCCTTGGGGCCCTTGGTCACTTCGAATTCAACCGCCTGGCCTTCATTGAGGGACTTGTACCCCTCCGCGATGATCGCGGAGAAGTGCACGAAAACATCCTCGCCACTCTGGCGCTGGATGAATCCGAAGCCCTTGCCGGCGTTGAACCACTTCACTGTTCCTTGTTCTTTACTCACTTGTGTTTCTCTTTTCTGAATTAAGCTATCTGGTGCCTCGTGTTCCGAACCTCTAGTGAGCCTTCGGTGTCTCTGAGCCGTAAAACGAAAAAGGCCGCGAGTTAGAGTCTCGCAGCCCCTTCACGAATCCAAAGGTTATACAAGAGCAACAAACGCAGAATTAGAATACCATAATTCCGGGAATTCGCAAGGAATAATATTGCCGTATTGGGAACGTGTTTCCGGGAGCCCGAGCCCGCTCTGCATCTCCACTCGGTCCGCCGGCGCTCTCCGCCCACGCACCTCCCCGGCGGGAAACGGTTGACCCGGGTCGCGGCAACTCTCTACCATAAAGCTATGAAGCCAAGGCTGCACATCGCCGGCGGGATTCTTCTGCTGGCCCTGGGCGGGGCCGGCTGCCAGGACGCGGCGCGGCGCCCGGCGCAGGCCCGCGGCACGGCACGGCAGCACGGGCACATACCGGCGCTCGCGGCGGCGCAGGCCGCCTCCGCAGCTCTGCCCCCGCTGCCGCTGCACAGCCCGGGAGCGGCGCGCCTGGGCCCGCTCAGCCCGCAGGTTGTGGGCGCCCGGGAGTACCTGCTGGCGCGGGTGCAGGCCAAATTCGCGGCCGGCGAAGAGGAATACCGGGCCGGGCATCTGGCCGCGGCGCGGCGCGATTTCGACCAGGCGGTGGACTGGCTGCTGGAGAGCGGCTACGACCTGAGCGCGGACGCCCCGCCGGGCGAGCTCTTCCGGCGCATCGTGGACACCGTCTACGGCTACGAGCTGCAGGCCTTCCGCGCGGGGGACGGTTTTGAAGAGACTTCGGCGGTGGCCGCGCCCATCGACGAAGTCGCGGAGATGACCTTTCCCGTGGATCCGCGGCTGAAGGACCGCGCGGAAGAGGCCGCCAAGAACGTTTCGCACGACCTGCCGCTGACGGTCAACGACACGGTGCTCTCCTTTTTGAATTTTTTCCAGACCCCCCGCGGGCGGGCCATCGTGGAGACCGGGCTGCGCCGCGCCGGGCGCTACCGCGGGATGATCGCGCGGGTGCTGCGCGAAGAGGGCCTGCCGCAGGACCTCATCTATCTGGCCCAGGCCGAGAGCGCCTTCCAGCCGCAGGCCCTGTCGCGCGCCGGGGCCCGCGGCATCTGGCAGTTCGTGGCCTATCGCGGGCAGCAGTACGGCCTGCGCCACACCTGGTGGGTGGATGAGCGCCAGGACCCGGAAAAGGCCACCCGTGCGGCGGCCCGCCATCTGCGCGATCTCTACGCGCAGTTCGGCGACTGGTATCTGACCATGGCCGCGTACAACTGCGGCCCGGGCAACGTGCAGAAGGCCGTGGAGCGCACCGGCTACGCCGATTTCTGGGAGCTCTACAAACTCAACGTCCTGCCCCGGGAGACCAAGAACTACGTGCCCATCATCCTGGCCCTGACCCTGATCGCCAAGGACGCCGCGCACTACGGCATCGCCGTCGAGCCGGAAACCCCGGCGCTGACCGACCTGGTCAAGCCCCGGCGGCCCATCGACTTGCGCCTGGTGGCGGAGACCATTGACGTGGACGTGGAGACCTTGCGCGCGCTGAACCCCGCGTTGCTGCGCCTGGTCACGCCCGCGGAGCCGGATTACGAGCTGCGCCTGCCGCAGGGCACCGCCGGCCGTTTTTTCTCCGAGATTGCGGCCATTCCCGCGGACAAGTGGGTGAGCTGGCGGCAGCACCGCGTGGCCGCGGGCGAGACGCTGACGGCCATCGCCAAGCGCTTTCGCGTGACCCCCGCGGCCATCGCCGAGGTCAACAGCCTGGAGCGCAGCCAGCCCCTGGAGCCGGGGCAGAAGCTGATCATCCCGGCGGCGCAGGCGGAAACGGCCAAGAGCCGCCTGGTGCGCTACCGCGTGCGCCGCGGCGACACCCTGGGCGGCATCGCCGACCGCTTCAGCGTGACCAGCGAGGAGGTGCGCCGCTGGAACCGCTTGCGCGCCAACCGCGTCAGCCGCGGCATGATGCTGCGCATCTACACCCTGGGCGGCGGGCCGGAGCGCACCCCCGCGGCGCAGGCGCACCGCTCCGCCAAGCGGGCCCGCAAGGGCTTGGCCGGCGCTTCCGTGGCCGCCGAAGGAAAGCCCTAACCTATTTTCCGGTATTGCCTTCCCGGTCCGCGCGGCCGCTGCTCCGCGGGCTCTCCCGCAGCCGCCGTCCGCACCCGCGATTTCCGCCGCATTCGAGAATCCTTGACAAACACACGCGGACTGCGATACCAAGCCAACAGGACAAAAACTGCTGCCGGCGCTCTCCGGCCGGCCAGGCGTCCCGCCCCGGCACCTCGGGGAGGATTCCCTAGGGGGAGGATGGTATGGATTTCGAGAAGGATGCCTTTGACGACGACAACGAGCTGTCCCGCCTGGACGACGAGGAAGATATCGGCGCTGCGGAACTTCTGGAGGGTGAAGAAGAAGAGCTGGTCATAGAAGAAGAGCCGGAAGCGGCGGCCGCGCCGGCAGCCCGTCCCGCGGCGAAAAAGCCCGCCAGGAAAGCCCGGAAAGCGCCCAAGAAAAAGAAGGCCAAAGCCAAGGGCAAGAAAAAGCCGGCTAAAAAAGCGAAGAAAGCCAAAAAGGGCGGCAAGAAGGCGGCGAAAAAGCGCAAGAAACGCTAAGCTCTGGCGCGCGAAGTTTTTGGCGGATCGCACAGGCCCGGAATCATTCCGGGCCTGTTTTGCGTTCAAGCTGAAACCCACCCGCAGCATGATTCATTCCCGTTGCGAACCGCCGAGCTGCCGAAATGGGAATGTTCCGGGAGGAAATAACTCCTAGCTTGCCGTCCACCCGCGACCCCGTTAGCATAGCGCCGCATGTTGCGGGCCCTTGAACAGATCCGGCGAATGCGTGGCGGCGCCCAGGCGCACCTGATGCGCTGCAGCGACGGCCATTACTACGTGGTCAAGTTCCAAAACAATCCGCAACACAAACGCATTCTGGTCAACGAACTGCTGGGAACCAGGCTGGCGGCGCGCCTGGGGCTGCCCACGGCGCCGCTGGCCGTCGTGGACGTGCCGGAAGAGCTGATCCGGCTGACGCCGGCGCTGGCCATGGAGCTGGCGCGCACGCGTCTCCCCTGCGTGCCGGGGCTGCAGTTCGGCTCGCGCTATCCGGGCGACCCGCGGCGCCTCACACTGCATGACTTTCTGCCCGACGAGCAGCTGCGCGCGGTGGAAAACCTGCATGACTTCGCGGGCATGCTGGTCTTCGACAAGTGGACCTGCAACACCAACGGCCGCCAGACGCTCTTCTTCCGGGAGAGCGCGGCGCAGAGCGAGGCTTACAAGACGGTGATGATCGACCAGGGTTTCTGCTTCAACGCCGGGGAATGGAACTTCCCGGACGCCCCGCTGCGCGGCCTCTACGCGCGCAACCGCGTCTACGAAGGGGTCACCGGCATGAACTCCTTCGCCCCCTGGCTCGAACGCCTGGAGTCGCGCATCACCGAGAGCGTGCTGGACGACGTGAGCCGCGAGATTCCTCCGCAGTGGTACGACGACGATCTGCACACGCTCTACGCCCTGCTAGAACAGCTGCAGCGGCGCAAGAAGCGCGTGCCGGACCTGCTGCGCGAGGCCCGAAAATCATCCCGGCAACCGTTTCCGAACTGGACGTGAACCATGCCTGAAACTGCGACGCTATCCACACCCGAGCGGCCGGCCTGCGCCTACCGCATCCTGCGCTACACCCCCAACCTGGTCCGCGACGAGTGGGTCAATGTCGGCGTGCTGGTCTACAACCCGGCCACCGGCGAGCGCCGCCTGCGCCTCCTCGAAGAGCCCGGCGAATACGCGCGCGTGCGCCGCCTGCACCCGCACGCCGACGAAGCCCTGCTGCGCGCCCTGCGCGACGACCTCGAGCGCCAGTTCGCCGCCGCCAACGGCGACTGGCAGCAGCTGCTCGCCAAGTGGGACGCCACGCTCTCCAACGCCCTGCAGCTCGCTCCGCAGAAGGGCGTCCTGGCCGGCGACCTCGACGCCGAGCTCGAGCGCCTCTACGCCGACCACGTGGCCCCGCCCGCCCCGCGCCCCGGTTCCTTCGAGCGCCCCGGCTCCCGCGGCGCCGTGCGCGGCTACTGCACCCAGGTCTTCCGCCAGGCGCGCCTGTGGGAGCGCCTGGAGAAGAACATCCGCGTGGACGACTTCACCTTTCCCGGCGACCCCATGAAGCTGGACTATGCCTACCGCCGCAACGGCACCCGCGGCTTCGTGCAGGCCCTCTCCGTCACCCGCGCCCCCGCCGACGCCAAGCTCCTGGCCTACACCGCCCAGCGCATCCGCGCCAAAACCTCCTCCGCGGAATTCGCCGCGGTCACCGACGTGCCCCTGGCCGCGGACAACGACCGCCACCGCTTCGTCCGCGACACCCTGCGCGACGCCGGCGTGGACCCCGTGCCCCTGGAAGGCTTCGCCGTCTGGGTCGCCAAGCTGCGCCCCCTGCTGCAGTGATTCGTGACTGGTGACTCGTGACTGGTGACGTGACTCGTGATTCGCGGTTCGCGCGCAAGATTCTGCCTGCGCGCGATTCTGACTCGCCTTTCTCAGGAACGCCCTCGACAAGTGCCCGCTCGAGCCGGAGGACAAGGACGGCTACCAGGACGAGGACGGCTGCCCGGACCCGGACAACGACGGCGACGGCGTGCCCGACGTGGACGACACCTGCCCGCTGCAGCCGGGGCCCGCGGCGAACCACGGCTGCCCCGACACCGACCGGGACAAGGACGGGGTGGTGGACCGGCTCGACAAGTGCCCCGACGAGCCGGAGGACCTCGACGGCTTCGAGGACGAGGACGGCTGCCCGGACCCGGACAACGACGGCGACGGCATCCCCGACGCGGCGGACGCCTGCCCGCTGCAGGCCGGCATCGCCGAGGAGAAGGGCTGCCCGGCGAAGGACAGCGACCAGGACGGGGTGTTCGACTTCGAGGACAACTGCCCGGCGGAGGCCGGCACCAGGGAGAACCACGGCTGCCCGGCGCCGCAGAAGCAGCTGGTGGTCATCACCCGCCGGCGGCTGGAGACGCTGGACGAGGTGCAGTTCGACGGCGCGCGGGTCTCGCCCAAGAGCCAGGCGCTGCTCGACCAGGTGGCCAACGTGCTCAACGGCCACTTTGCCCACTTTGCAAAAAGCGGACCTGCTTGATGCCATTGCTTTGAGATCGTATTCTCAGCCACATAGACTTGTCCGGCGCTATCCGCATAAACGCCGACGCAATAAGACATCCCGGATAATTGGTCGCTGTACAGATACAACGCGTAGCTGCTAGTACTGCCAGTCACCTGTGACGGCGAAATGACCGTTCCATCTTTCAGG
>JAIQEV010000094.1 GCA_020073585.1 Terriglobia bacterium | reverse complement strand
ACACCAGACAGCGAATGGACGAATGATTCTTGCCGAACGCGCGCCCGATCTCATGCAACGACTGTCCCGCCTTCCAACGGCACCACATGTCGCTCTTCTGCACCGCAGAAAGCCCCGCCCGTTTCCCTTGGGCCATAAACACCACCCTTGAAAGCAGCTTTATATCAGATGGTGTTGCGTTGACCCGTTGAGCCCGCAGCCCTCTGCGGGCAAAATGCCGGCCCTCGCGTGACGCCGGAACTGCCATCCATGATGTTACGAACGGAATCTATCGCTCTGATAAAAAAGACATTACGCCAATTTTAAGGAACTGCTCCCGCGAACGGCTTCTATGCTAGAATCCCTGTCCTCGCATGCAGCCAGGGGCATTGTGGCTACTGTTCCCAATCCGGATACCGTTTCTTCGGCTGGCCCCCAGGGCAAGCTCAACGGTGAAATTACGCCGGAGCTCGTTCGCGAAGAGATGCAGCGCGTGCTCGCCAGCCGGGAATTCCGCTCCAGCCGGCGTTGTCAGGATTTCCTTCGCTATGTCGTGGAGAACGCCCTGCAGGGCCATTCCGAAGGCCTCAAGGAACGCGCCATCGGCATCGACGTTTTCGGCAAACCTTCCTCCTACGATCCCAGTGAAGATGCCACGGTTCGCGTTAAAGCCGGGGAAGTCCGCAAACGCCTGAGCGCCTACTACCATTCGGGCCCTTCTGGAACTCTGGCGGTGATTGACCTGCCTCTCGGCTCCTACGCCCCGGAATTCCGCTTGCCCCACGAAGCTCCCCTCCCCCAGCCCGGCCGCGAGGAGCTTCCCGAGGCCCCGCGCTCGCTCCGGCGCTGGCGGGCTTACGGACTCGCCGGAGCCGCGGGGCTGGCCGCTTGCCTGGCGCTGGCCATGGTGTGGGTGCACTTCCGGGCGCCCGAGCCCGCCTCGGAACTCAACAAGTTCTGGGCCCCGGTTTTTCAGGAGCGCAAGCCGGTCTCCTTGTGCGCGGCCGTCGTTCCGGTTTACTCGCGCATGCGCCAGCTCGCCGCCAACCAACCGGCCCGGCCGGAAGATTTTGTCCTCGTGCCCAATCAATTTGTTGCCGCCGGCGATCTAAATGCTCTTCTCCAGGTTTCCGAAACGTTGGCCAGGCTGCACCAGCCCTATCGCCTGCGCATCGGCGAAGCGGTTTCCTTCCGGGACCTGCGCTCCGGACCCGCCGTTCTGGTCGGCTACTCCTACACCAGATGGCAGGAACTCAGCCGCGGCTTTCGCTACTTCATCGACATGGACCGCCTGCCCATCGGAATCCTGGACAATGGCCAGGCCACCGACTGGACCATCGCCACCCATCCGGACGATCCCACGATCAAAGGGGATTACGCGATCGTCTCGCGGGTCTTCGATCCCGATACCCACAACATGCTCGTGGAAATCGCGGGCATCACCCATTACGGCACGGAGGCCGCCGGCGATTTCGTGTCCAACGCCACGCTGATGAACGAGGCCTTCCGCGCTGCCCCGGCTGGCTGGCAGAGCAAGAATGTGCAGGTCGTTCTGCACGTCAAGATTATCGGCGGCTCCCCCAGCGTTCCCAACGTGGTCGCAACCTACTTCTGGTGAGCAAGACCTCCCGCTACGTCCCCGCAACCAGGCTTTCCGGCGAACTACGGTTTCAGGAGGAATCCCAGCGATTGCGGAGTCGGGAGCGTCTGAACTTGAATTTCCCGCCGTGCGCTGCGCCGGTGATTTTACCCGCCCGCCGCATGTACCGCCTGCGCCAACACCGAACCCTCTTGCTGGCACGCGAAGCGCGCCGCCCCCAGCATCGGCGTTTTCTCCTCCAGGATCACCCGCACCGCAACTTTGCTAAGCATGGGCGCCATGCGCCCTTTCGCGAGGAAGGCCTCCAGGAAACCGCCGCCGGCCAACTTGCTGGCCATCTTCGCCGCGATGCCTCCGCCGATGAAAATTCCCCCCACGGCGACGGCCCGCAGCGCCAGGTTACCCGCCTCCGCTCCATACAGCGAAACAAACAGCTCCAAGGCCCGCGCGCACAGCGCACAATCCTTCCCGAGTCCCGCCTCAGCGATGACGCTGGCCGGATCGCGCTCGCGCATCTGTTCCCGCACCCATGCGCTTTCTTCTCCGTAACCGCCATCGCGCAGAAAACTGTAAATGTTGCAGAGTCCCGGCCCCGATAAGACCCGCTCCCAACTGGCGTGCCCGAATTTCTCTCGCAGGTATTCGAGTAGCTGGAATTCCAGCGCGTTCCGCGGAGCAAAATCCGCCTGCCCGCCCTCGCAGGGAATCGCCACGTGCCGCATCCCATCCCAGTACAGCAGCGCCTCTCCCAATCCTGTCCCGGCGGCAAGCAAAGCTGCGGTGGCCGCCCCGCGGTCTTGCCCTTCGTTCAGGACCAGAAATTGATCCGCTGTAAGTTCTGCAATTCCGTACGCCATCGCTTCCAGATCGTTGATGACGTACACGCTGGGAATCCCCAGCGCCCGGCGCAGCCCGGCGGCATCGGCGGCCCAGGCCAGATTGCAGCCCTTGGCCACACCACAAATCACCGGCCCTGGAACTCCAAAGCAGGCGCACGCGATCTTCTTCGGGTCCAGCGGCAATTCTGCAAGGAGCGACTCCAAATTGAGGAACGCCTGGCTGGAAAAGCTCTTAACCCACAGCGGCGCAAGCCGCTTGCCTTCGCGGGAAAATAGGGCGAAGTTGGCTTTGGTGCCCCCCACATCTCCGGCAAGTATCATCAATTACGCTGCCTTCCTGCCTCACCACAGCCGTCTGCTCGCTGCTCGGCCCTTCCCGAATCCCTGCCTCGGCCGAGTCGTCCCATTGCCCTTTATCTCAGCCAGCGCATTGAATTTCCTTGTCACCGGTATCGTTTCGTGACAGAATGACCTGAGTCGAAGCTATGCGCTCTTATTCGGTGCGAATCGTAACACACACCGAAGCAATACGTAACTACATTCCCGGTTTTGGAGGACAGGCTTGCTGAACGAAGAGCGCCGGCGCAAGATCCTCGAACTGGTTCAGAGTACCGGCCGGGTACTGGTCAAGGAAGTCGCTCGCTCTTTTGGCACCTCCGAAATCACCATCCGCAAGGATCTCGATCTTCTGGCCCGGCGGGGCTTGGTCGAGCGTACCCACGGCGGGGCTTTGCTCGCCCAGCCGGGCGGATTGCTGGATCTCGCCCTGCAGGAAAAAGAGAAACTCCATCCCAAAGAGAAGGCGCGGATTGCCGCAGCCGCGGCCCGCCTCGTCCAGGAAGGGCAAGTGGTGATCCTGGATTCCGGAACGACCACCACCGCCATCGCCCGGGCCTTGTCGCACTTCAAGAACCTGATGGTCATCACCAATGCCGTGAACATCGCCGCCGAACTGGCGCACACCTCCGCCGAAGTGATCCTGACCGGCGGCACGCTGCATAAGAATTCCGCTTCCCTGGTCGGACCCACCGCCGAAGAAAGCCTGCGCAAATTCAGCGCCGACATTTTCTTCCTGGCCGCGGACGGCTTCGACCTGCTGTTCGGCTTCACCAAGCCGAATCAGCAGGAAGCGCGTGTCAACCAGGTCATGGCCGAAATCTCCAAGAAGACCGTGGCCGTCAGCGACTCCAGCAAATTCGGCCGCCGCAGCCTGGCGCGGATTCTCCCCGTCTCTTCGATTCACCATCTGATCTGCGACGACAAGCTGCCGGAAGTTGCCGTAAGCGCGCTGCGCGATGCGGGCGTGGAAGTCACCCTGGTCTGAGCGGAAAAAGCGGGAAAGAAACGGGACGGAGGCCGATGACAAGTTTACCGAGCGCCCAAACCTTTGCCGAGATCCTCGGCCAGCCGCGCTGCTGGGTGGAATGCTTTGCCGCCCTGCGCCGCCAGGGCGCGCTCGCCGCAATCCGCCGGCGCATTTCCGCCGAGCGCGAATGGCTCTTCGTCGGCTGCGGATCGAGCTACAACATCGCGCAGCTCGCGGCGGCAACCTGGTCGCTCCTGTCCGGCCGCCCGGCGCGCGCGGTAGCCGCGTCGGAGATTCTCTTGTGCCCGGAATTGATGCTCCCCCGCTCCGCCGCCATCCAGCCGGTGCTCATCTCGCGCTCCGGGTGGACCTCCGAGGTTCTCCGAGCCGGTGAATTCCTCGAGAAACAGTACGGCGCTCCCGCGCTCGGCGTGGTCTGCGAGGAAGGTTCGCCCCTGGAAAAAATGTCCGCGGCCACGCTTTTGCTGACTGCCGCGAACGATCAGAGCACGGCCGTCACCCGCGCGTTTACCTCCACCGTCCTGGCGCTCCAGGCTTTAGCGGCAAGCTATTCCGGAGCGGCGCCTGTCGAAGAGATGATTCCCGGCCTGGCGGCGCAGGTCGATCTGCACCTGCGCACGCTGCCAGCGCAAATCGAGGAGTTCGTCCGCGCGCATGATTTCGAGGAACATGTCTTTCTCGGCCAGGGGCTGTACTATGGCGTCGCACAGGAGGCCATGCTCAAGGTCATGGAGATGTCCTGCTCGTATGCCCAAGCGCTGCACACCCTCGAATTCCGTCATGGACCCAAGGCCATCACCAGATCCCGGGTGCTGGTCACATTCTTCCTTTCCGAGTCCGGCTACGAAGCCGAGCGCGCCGTGCTCGAAGAGATCAAGGAACTGGGGGCCACCACGCTGGTCGTGACCAACCGCGCGGACGACGCGGCACGCCGCGCTGCGGATCTCCTCGTCGAGCTCCGCCTGGATGCTCCGGACTTCCTGCGGCCCGCCGCAGCCGTCATTCCCGGGCAACTTCTGGGATACTACCTTTCGTTGAAAAAAGGCGTCAATGCGGATCAACCTCCGCACCTGAGCCGCGTTGTCAGCCTGACCATCGGCTCCTGAGAGCCGCGCCGGGAAGCGAAGGGAGAGCCTGTGAAGCTTGCGCTCATCGACTGGGCTGCCATTGCCGCGTATCTGCTGATCACACTCCTGCTGGGCCTCTATTTCCGGCGGCGCTCCGGGCAAAGCACCGCGGATTATTTCGTCTCCGGCCGCGATGTCTCCTGGTGGCTGGCGGGCACCTCCATGGTGGCCACGACCTTTGCCGCCGACACCCCACTGGCCGTTTCCGGCCTGGTCTACACTCAGGGCATCGCCGGCAACTGGCTGTGGTGGAGCTTTCTGCCCTCCGGCATGATGACTGTCTTCCTCTTCGCGCGGCTCTGGCGCCGCTCGGGACTCCTCACCGACGTGCAGTTCGCCGAAATGCGCTACACCGGAAAGCCCGCGGCGTTTCTCCGCGGCTTCCGCGCCGTCTATCTCGGCCTGCTGATGAACTGCCTGATCCTCGGCTGGGTGACCAAAGCCATGGTCAGCATCATCAGCACCGTCCTCGGCGTCCCCGATTCCACGAGCCTGGCCATCTGCATCTTCTTCCTGATGCCCTTCACCGGATTCTACGTCTCCCTCGGCGGCCTCTGGGGCGTGCTGTGGACCGACTTGTTCCAGTTCATCCTCAAGATGGGCATCGTCATCGGCGTGGCCTGGTACGGCGTGCACGCCGCCGGCGGAATGTCCGCGATGCTCGCCAAGCTGGCCGCCATGCGCACCGCAACCGGCCCGCACGCCAGCGACATCACTTCCCTGCTCCCGGATTTCTCGCGCGGCTGGACCTCCGAAGCGCTCTGGACGCTCCCGGTGCTCACCTTCCTCGTGCACTTGTGCGTGCAGTGGTGGGCCTTCTGGTATCCCGGCGCGGAGCCCGGCGGCGGCGGCTACATCGCCCAGCGCATTTTCAGCGCGCGCGACGAACGCCACGGCCTGCTCTCCGTGCTGTGGTTCAACGTCGCCCACTACGCCCTGCGTCCTTGGCCCTGGATCCTCACCGCCCTCGCCGCCGTGGTCCTCTATCCCGGACTGAAGCAGCCCGAGCGCGGCTACATGCTGGTGGCCACCAACCATGTGCCCCACGCCCTGCTGGGCATTCTCCTCGCGGGATTCATGGCCGCGTTCATGTCCACCATCGCCACGCAACTCAACTGGGGCAGCTCCTATCTCGTGGAAGATTTCTACCGCCGCTTCCTGCGCCGCAAGGAGAGCGAAGCGCACTACGTCATGACCTCGCGCGTCGTAACCCTTCTCCTGGTCGTCGCCACCGCCTGGGTTTCCGCGCAACTCGTCACCATCACCGAGGGCTGGAAGATTGTCCTGGAAGTGGGCGCCGGCACCGGCGGCGTCTATCTGCTCCGCTGGTACTGGTGGCGCATCAACGCCTGGAGCGAGATCTCCGCCATGACCGCCGCGCTCGCGACCACCCTGCTCCTGCGCACCAAGGCCCTCTGGCTGGCGCTGCTCGGCCGCCCGCAGGTTTTCACCGGCTCGGATCCCGTGGTCTTCGCCAAGATGACCCTGGCCACCACGGGTGTTACCACCCTGGTGTGGGTGCTCGTTACCCTGCTCACCCGCCCCGAGCCGGACGACGTCCTGCTGGCCTTCTACCGCAAAGTGCGTCCCCACGCCGCCGGTTGGAAGCATGTGGCGGCGCTGGCGCCGGATCTGCCCGCGACGCGCGACCTCGGCAGAAATCTCACCTCCTGGGTGCTCGGCTGCGTGATGGTCTATGCCGCGTTGTTCGGAATCGGCGAGATCTGTTTCCGCCGCTGGAGCCTGGGGATCGCGTTCCTGAGCATCTCCGCCGTCGCCGCCTATCTGGTCCAGGCGGCCATCCAGCGCACCGCGGCGGAGACGCGTCCGCAGCCCGGCGCGGGCCCCGCGCGGTGACCTGTCTGCTGGCGGCCGGCCTGCCACGCTCTTGCGGTCATCCTATAGTTTCAGTAACGTATAATTGGAGGATACTTTGAAACTCAAGTTAGCGATTCTCCTCTCTCTCGCCCTGCTTCCCGTTGTCTCCTTTTCCCAGACTGCGCAACCCGCTCCGTCCAGCGCCCTGGTCGCCCGCGTTGGCGATACCGGCTTCGTGCAGCTCGACGCCGACAGCTTTCACGCGCTCTCTCCCCGCCAGCAGGCATTGGCTTACTGGCTCACGCAAGCCTCCATTGCCATCGATCCCATCATCTACGACCAGCTATCGCGCTACGGCCTGCGCCAGAAGCGCCTCCTCGAGGAAATCGTTGCGCATCCCGCGGGAATCGATCCCCTGCTCATGGCGCGCATCGCCGATTTCACCGAACTCTTCTGGGCCAACCGCGGCAACCACAACGAAATGACCGCGCAGAAGTTCCTGCCGGCCTTCCGCTTCGAGGAACTGCGGCAAGCGGCTCTCGCCGCCCAGCGCAACGGCGCCATGAAAACGCCCTGCGCCGACCTGCCCCCGATCGCCACCCCGGCGCAGCTCGAAAAGGAATTGCAGGATCTGCAGGCCTCGCTCTTCGACCCGGACTTCGAGCCCATGATCACTGCCAAGAGCCCCAAAGGCGGCAAAGACATTCTGCAGGCCAGCTCCAACACGTTTTATGAGGGCGTCTCCCTGGCCGACCTCAAGGATTTTCGCGAGCAGCATCCGCTGAACTCCCGCCTCGTCAAAGCCCCCGGCGGCAACCTGCGCGAAGAGGTCTACCGCGCCGGCACCCCCGACGGCGCGATTCCCCCAGGCCTCTACGCCACTTTTCTGAAGAAGGCCATCGCCTGCCTGGAAAAAGCGCGCGCCTTCGCCGACCCCCAGCAGGCCCAGGTGCTCGCCGCCCTGATCCGCTACTACCAGACCGGCGATTTTGCCGACTGGCTGAACTTTGGCGCCGCCTGGGTACAGGACAACGCCACCGTGGATTTCGCCAACGGATTCATCGAGGTCTACCGCGACGCCCGCGGTGCCAAGGGCAGTTCCCAGAGCTTCGTCTCCATCACCGACAAGCCGGTCTCCGACCTGATGGCCAAGCTGGCGAACAACGCGGACTATTTCGAGCACAAGGCGCCGTGGGACCCCCAATACAAGAAGCAGTCCTTCACCCCGCCGGTGGTCAAGGCCGTGGAAACCCTGATCGAAACCGGCGACTTCACGGTCAGCACCATCGGCGACAACCTGCCCAATGAAAACGAAATCCACGAGAAATACGGCACCAAGAATTTTCTCTTCACCGGCAGCAGCCGCGCGTTCGATCAGGCCGTCGGCACGTCGGCGCTCGAGGAATTCGCCGCTTCCCCGGAAGAGCTGGCCCGCGGCAAAAAGTACGGCGCCCAGGCGGAGAATCTCCTGACCGCCCTGCACGAAGTCATCGGTCACGGCTCTGGCAAGCTGAGCGCGCGCCTCTCCGGCGGCTCCGCCTCCTACCTGAAAGAGTATTTTTCCACGCTGGAAGAGGCCCGCGCGGACCTGATGGCGCTATGGAATGTCTGGGACCCCAAGCTGAAGGAACTAGGCCTCCTGACGGACCAGGACGATCTCGCAAAGACCATGTACGACTCCTCGGCCCGCGTAGCCCTCACGCAATTGCGCCGCATCCCCAAGGGCGACACCATCGAAGAAGACCATCAGCGCAATCGCCAGCTGATCGTCTTTTTCATCATGGACAAGACCCCCGGCGCCATCGAACAATTCGATCGCGACGGCAAAACCTTCATCCGCGTCAAGGATTATCAGAAGATGCGCGAGGGTGTGGGCCTGCTGCTGGCCGAACTGATGCGCATCAAGGCCGAGGGTGACTACGCCGCCATCAAGGCCCTCGTGGACCGCTACGCCGTTCATTTCAACACCGCCTTGCGTGACCAGATCGTAGCCCGCTACCGCAAGCTCAACCTCCCCACCTATTGGGCCGGGATTAACGCCGACCTGACCGCCCGCTGGGGCCGGGATGCCCAGATCGAAAAGGTGGAGATCAGCTACCCGCGCGATCCTGTCCGCCAATATTTGAATTACGCCGCAATGTACAACCCCGGCCTGCGCCCCACCACGCCGGCGCATTAGCCTCACCCATTTCCCCCCGGAAGCTGCCCACCGGCAGCTTCCGGGGGGCGCAATCTTCGCGGACTCCGCCGCCGGCCTGCCCTCTGGCCGCGCCTGGCAAACCGCTCCATCTTTCGGTATTCTTTGCTCCCGTGAACATTCTTCTGACTGACGTCGAAACCCGAGTGCTCGGCGCGCTCCTCGAAAAAGAGATCACCACCCCGGAGTACTACCCTCTTTCCCTGAACGCCCTCCTCCACGCCTGCAACCAGAAATCCAACCGCGATCCCCTCATGAATCTGGACGAACCCGCCGTGCGCCAGGCCTTGAGCAGCCTGAAGGACAACAATCTCGTCGCCCTCGGCACCACTTCCGACAGCCGCGTGGCCAAATACGAGCACCGCCTCCAGGAACTCTTCAACTTCACCCGCCAGGAGAGCGCCATCCTCTGCGAACTCCT
>JAIQEV010000033.1 GCA_020073585.1 Terriglobia bacterium | reverse complement strand
TGTCGGCTTCGTTTTTCAATTCTACAACCTGATACCGAGCCTGACGGCGCTGGAGAACACGGCGCTGGTGACCGAGATCGCGGAAAACCCGATGGACCCGGAGGAGTGCCTGCGGATGGTGGGGCTGGGCGACCGGCTGCAGCACTTTCCGGCGCAGCTTTCCGGCGGGGAGCAGCAGCGCGTGGCCATCGCGCGGGCGGTGGTGAAGCGGCCGGAAGTGCTGCTGTGCGACGAGCCCACCGGGGCGCTGGACTACGCCACGGGCAAGCTGGTGCTGGAAGTGCTGGAGCGCGTGAACCGCGAACTGCGCACGATCACCGCGGTGATCACGCACAACGCGGCGATCGCGGCGATGGCCGACCGCGTGGTGCGCATCAGCAGCGGGCGCATCGTGGAGATCCGGCGCAACGAGAAGAAGGCCACGCCGGCGGAGTTGTCGTGGTGAGGCGGCAATGACGGCGCTGCAGAAAAAGCTGGTGCGCGACCTGTGGCACCTGCGCAGCCAGGTGCTGACGATCGCCGCGGTGGCGGCGTGCGGCATCGCCGCGTACGTGACCATGCGCGGGGCCTACGAATCGCTCGCCGCGGCGCAGAGCGACTACTACGCGCGGTATCACTTCGCCGACGTTTTCGTGCAGGTGAAGCGCGCGCCGCGGGCGATGGCCGCGCGGGTGACCATGATCCCCGGGGTGGCCGCGGTGGAGACGCGGGTGGTCGAGGAAGTGACGCTGGACGTGCCGGGGCTGGCGGAGCCGGCGCTGGGGCGGCTGGTCTCCATCCCGGAACGGCGCGAGCCGCTGCTGAATGCGCTGTGCCTGCGCGAAGGACGCTGGATCGAGCCGGGCGCGGGCAACGAAGTGCTGGCGAGCGAGGCTTTCGCACAAGCCAACGGGCTGAAGCCCGGCGACACGCTGGGGGCGGTGATCAACGGGCGCTGGGAGCGGCTGTACATCGCCGGGATCGCGCTGTCGCCGGAATACGTTTACGAGATCCGCGGCGCGGAAGTATTCCCGGACAACCGGCGCTTCGGCGTGCTGTGGATGGGCCGGGAGGCGCTGGGACCGCCGTTCCAGATGGAGGGCGCGTTCAACGACGTGGCGCTGGCACTGGCGCCGGGAGCGAGCGAAGCGGAAGTCCTGGCGCGGCTCGATTCCCTGCTCGAGCCGTACGGCGGGCTGGGGGCCTACGGGCGCGCGGACCAGATTTCGCACCGCTTTCTGAGCGACGAACTGGCGCAGGACCGGGTGACGGGGATTTTCGCACCCAGCATCTTCCTGGGGGTGGCGGCGTTTCTGATTCACGTGGTGCTGACGCGGCTGGTGAGCACGCAGCGCAATGCGGTGGGGCTGCTGAAGGCGTTCGGCTATGGCCACGGCGCAATTGCCGTGCACTACCTGCAGTTCGCGCTGGCGGCCGTGCTCGTGGGAACAGCGGGAGGCGTGCCGCTGGGCATCTGGATGGGACGCGGACTGGCGCGGCTGTATGCCGACTATTTCCGGTTTCCGGAGCTGCACTTCGTGGCCGGGGGCCGGCTGCTGCTGATGGCCATTGCGCTGAGCAGCATTGCGGCGGCGCTGGGAGCGCTGGCGGCGGTGCGCGCCGCGGCGGCGCTGCCCCCGGCGGAAGCGATGCGCCCGGAATCGCCGCCGGAGTTCCGCGCGGGGCTGGCGGAGCGCCTGGGGCTGCAGGAATATTTCACGATCTACACGCGGATGATCCTGCGCAACCTGGAGCGGCGGCCGTGGAAGGCGGCGCTGACGGTGCTGGGGATGTCGCTGGCGGTGGCCATCCTGATCGTGGGGTTCTACTTTTACGACGCGATCGACAACCTGGTGAAAGTGGAATTCCAGACGGCGCTGCGCGACGACGTCACGCTGACGTTTGCCACCGAGCAGGGGGCCACGGCGCGGCACGATATCGAACACCTGCCCGGGGTGCTGCGCAGCGAGCCTTTCCGCATGGTGCCGGCGCGGCTGCGCCACGAGCACCGCACGCGGCGCGTGGGAATCCTGGGCCTGGAGCCCGGCGGGGAGCTGCGGCGGCTGGTGAACCGGCGGCTGGAAATCGTGGAGCTGCCTCCGGAGGGCGTGGTGCTCTCGGCGAAGCTGGCGGAAATTCTCGGGGTGCGGCCGGGGGACGAGCTGACCATCGAAGTGCTGGAAGGCAAGCGGCCGGTGCGCAGCGTGCGCGTGGCCGGGACCGTGGACGAGCTGATCGGGGTCTCCGCGTACATGGACAAGCGGGCGCTGAACCGCATGCTGCGCGAGGGGGACACGCTTTCCGGAGCGTTCCTGGCGGTGGACGCGCGCGCCGCGCCGCGGCTATACGCGCTGCTGAAGCAGACGCCGGCGGTGAGCGGGGTGGCGGTGCGGGAAGCGATGCTGCAGAGCTTTTACGCGACCATCGCCAAGAGCCTGCGTATCTCCACGGGCGCACTCGTGCTGTTTGCGTCGGTAATTGCGGTGGGCATGGTCTACAATGGCGCGCGGATAGCGCTTTCCGAGCGCGGGCAGGAGCTGGGGTCGCTGCGCGTGCTGGGATTTACGCAGCGGGAGATCGGCTGGATGCTGCTGGGCGAGCAGGGCCTTCTGGCGCTGCTGGCGGTGCCGGTGGGTTTTGCGTTCGGCTACGGGTTTTGCGCGCTGCTGACGGCGGCGATGCAGACGGAGCTGTACCGGATGCCGCTGGTGATCAGCGGACGGACCTACGCGGTGTCGTTTTTCGTGGTGGCAGCGGCCTCGGCGCTGACCGGGCTGCTGATCTTCCGGCGGCTGCGGCGCATGGACCTGATCGCGGTGCTGAAGACGAGGGAATAGCGTGCCCTTTCCAAAGAAACGCCGCAAATCGTATGCGTGGCTGGTTGCGCCGGCGCTGGCGGCGCTGCTGGCCTATTTGCTGTGGCCTGCGGCGGTGCCCGTGGAAACGGCGCGGGCGGAGCGCGGGGCGCTGCGGGTGACCGTGGACGAAGAGGGCGAGACGCGCGCGCACGACCGCTTCGTGGTGGCCGCGCCGATTCCCGGGCGGCTGCTGCGCATCGAGTTGGAGGAAGGCGACGCGGTGGCGCGGGACCAGGTGGTGGCGACGATCGAGCCCTCTCCGCTCAGCCAACGCGAGCGGGAAGAGGTGCTGGCGCGGGTAACGGCCGCGGAGGCCGCGCAGCGACAGGCGGAAGCGCGGCTGGCGCACGCCCGCGCGGATTACGAAATGGCACAGACCGAACGGCAGCGCGGCGAACAACTGGCGCGCAACGGCGTGATCTCCAGGCAGGCGCTGGATCAGGTGCGCACCGCCGAGCGCGCCGGAGCCGAGGAGTTGAAGGCGGCGCAATTCGCGGTGCAGATGGCGGCGGCGGAGATCAAGGTAGCGCGCGCCGGGCTGGTGGGACTGGAGACGCAGGGCGGCGAGCAGAAACCGGTCGCGGTGCGTTCGCCGGTGGCCGGGAAGGTGCTGCACGTGCCGGAAAAGAGCGAGCGCGCGGTGGGCGCGGGAATGCCGCTGGTGGTGCTGGGGGATCCGAAGAAGATCGAGGTGATGGTGGACGTGCTGTCCACGGACGCGGTAAAGATCAAGCCGGGCGCGGAGATGCTGCTGGAGGGCTGGGGCGGGGAGCATCCGCTGCGCGCCAAGGTGCGCCTGGTGGAGCCGGCGGGGTTCACGAAGATCTCGGCGCTGGGAGTGGAAGAGAAGCGCGTGCACGTGATCGGCGATTTCGTGGACCCGCCGGGGCCGCTGGGCGACGCGTACCGGGTGGAAGCGCGGATTGTGGTGTGGGCGGGCGAAGGCGTGCTGAAGGTTCCAGCGAGCGCGGTGTTCCGGAAGGGCGAGGCATGGAGCGTGTTCACGATCGCGGGCGGGCGGGCGCGGCTGCACGGAATCGAGATCGGACACCGCAGCGAGACGGAAGTGGAAGTGTTGCGCGGGATCGAGGACGGAGCGGAGGTCATTGCGCATCCGCCGAACCAGGTGCGCGACGGCACACGCGTGCGCGCGCTGGCTTCCCTGCCCCGCGCCGGCCGCTGAGGTGGCTGACCGGCGGGATCAAGAAACAGGGGCGCAAGAGTCCTACTGCTGCGCACCCGGCATCTGCTAGGATGAGCGCGATGCGTATACCAACGAAGTTCACCGTGTTTTTGCTGGGGCTGATGCTGGCGGGGCTGGCGCCGGGAGCGCGGGCGCAGGCGGCGCCGGGCGGCGCGGGCGCGCTGGAATTTCAGGCGCGAATCACGCCGACGGGAGCGCGGCCCGAGCCCGTGCGGCAGTTCACGTTTTATCTGCTGCGCAAAAGCTACGCGGAAATCGCGCGGGAAGCCGAGGCGGCCGACCCGCTGCCGGCGCGCGAAAAATTTATCGACGGGCTGAAGGTCTCCGCGAAACTGAAGGAATGGCTGAAGAAGCACGAGGCCATGGATCTCACTTCCTCCGAGATCGACGACATACTCACCGCGGATGACATCATCGCCATCCCGGAATTTCTGGAGGCCTACCTGCACTCGAACAGCGGCGGGGTGACCGCGGGCCTGCCGCGGCCGAAATACAAGGAAACCGACAAGACCGCGGACCCCGAGCGCTACAAAGCGCTGCGCGAGGAGTATCTGGCGGCGCTGCGCAAATTCATCACCGCGAACCTGCAGACGCTCGGCGGCATGGAAGCGTATCTCGACGGGGTGAACCCGGCGCGGCAGTGGAATCAGATTCGCAGCGAACACCGCCACCGGCTCGAGCGGCGAATTCCGGAAATTGCGCAGACCAGCTACCTGGCGGCCAAGGCCGATACGGATCTCGATGGGCGGGCCGCCCTGAGCGGCCTCCCGGCGGGCGACTACTGGCTGAGCACGCTGGGGCTGGACGCCGCGGCGGGCGATGTACGCCTGCGCTGGGACGTTGCGGTGCGCGTGGAAGCCGGGCGGACCACGCACGCGGAACTCAGCAACCTGAACGGCACGGAAGCGCGCTCGGCCAAGCCGTAATTTCCGGCGCGTCCACTCTTCATGGCACTCCTGGCAGCTCTGACCGGCACCGCGGCGATGGCGGGGATCGGCACTCCCTGGCACTGGACGGCATTCCTGCTCTTCGTGCTGCTGGCGCTGGCCCTGGATCTGGGCGTCTTTCACCGCAGCGCGCATTCGGTGCGCTGGCGCGAAGCGGCGGCCTGGAGCTTGGCGTGGATCGCCATCTCGGTGCTCTTCGGGCTGGGGATTCTGCGCTGGTACGGAGAGCAGCCGGCGCTGGAATACTTCACCGGTTACCTGATCGAAAAATCGCTGAGCGTGGACAACCTGTTCGTTTTCCTGATCGTCTTCCGGACGTTCCAGGTGGACGCGCGTTTCCAGCACCGCATTCTGGGCTGGGGAATTCTGGGTGCGCTGGTGATGCGCGGGATGATGATCGCGGCGGGCGTGGCGCTGCTGGCGCGCTTCGCGTGGATCACCTATCTGTTCGGCGGGTTTCTGCTCTACGCGGGGCTGCACATGCTGGTGGCGCGGGAAAAGGAAGCGCACCCGGAGCAGAACATAATCTTCCGGTTCGCGAAGAAGCATCTGCGCGTGGCCGAAAAGTACCACGACGCGCGCTTTTTCATCCGCGAGGGCGGGCGCTGGCTGGCCACGCCGCTGTTCCTGGTGCTGCTGGTGATCGAGACCGCCGACGTAACCTTCGCGCTGGACTCCATCCCGGCGGTCTTCGGGATTACGCGCGACCCGTTCATCGTCTTCACCTCGAACGTTTTCGCCATCCTGGGGCTGCGCGCGCTCTATTTCCTGCTGGCGGGAGTGCTGGACTATTTCTCCTATCTCAGCACGGGGCTGGCGCTGGTGCTGCTGTTCATCGGAGGAAAGATGATCGCGGAGCCGTGGATGCACATTCCCGTGCACCTCTCGCTGGCCGTCGTCGGTGGGATTCTGCTGGCCGCGTTGTTGGCGTCGCTGCTGCGCCCGCCCCGGAAGGCGGAGGCTCCAGCGGAAAAAACGTAAGCGACGGCGGCGGTGGCAGCGTGCCACGGCGGCGGTTCGCGGCAAGTAACTAAAGAACAGGATGCCGGGCGGAAGCCCAGGGCTACAAAACCAAAAATCAAGGTAGAATAATTTCCCGGACCATGGCCAACCCTCTCGCCGCTGCCATCGCCGCACTTGCCGCACCGGATGCTTCCGATCGCGCCGCTGCCGCCGCCGAACTGTATCAGGCGGGCCGCGCGCTGTCCGAGCCGGTGCTGCGGCGCTGGCGCAGCGATGCGGAACTCGCGCGGCTGCTCGGCGGAGCCACTCCGCAGATCACCGTGGGCATCGCCGTGACGCCGGAAACATTTGCGCGGATTTGCGCGGCCAACGGCTCGCCGCGGCAGGCCGAGGTGCCGGCGGAACAGGACGCCCGGGAATTCGAGCTGCACTTCGACGGCGGAATCTCCCTGGACATCCTGACGACGCGGGACCCGGCCGGCAGCGGGGCCGTGGCGCGCTACCTGGCGAAGCTGGGCGAAGGCGTCCAGCAGGTGGAGTACCGCACGGAGGACGTGGAGCGCGCGACGCGCATCGTGAAGGAGCGCTTCAGCGTTCCGCCGGTCTATCCGGAAACGCGGCCCGGGGCGAACGGGACGCGCATCAATTTTTTTCTCGCTCCGACCATCGAAAACGGCAGAGTCCTGATCGAGCTCTACGAACTGCCGAAGAGCCCATAACGAGCGGCGAGCGAGCGGAATTTTCGAGGAGGAAGAGATGCGGCGTTCCCGTTCTGCACGTGGGTGGTTTGGGCTGGCACTGCTGGCATTCGCCGGCCTTCCTCCGGCTTCCGCAGCACAATCGCAGCCACCCGGCAAGGCCCTCACCGTGGAGCGCATCTACGGCCAGCCCAGCCTGGGTGGCAGGCTGCTGCGCGGGCTGGCGTGGAGTCCCGACGGCAAGCGCCTGGCCTATTTCCAGGGGAACGGGGGCACGACCGAACTGTGGGTGATGGACACGGCGACGGGCGCGCGCAGCCTGCTGCTCTCCGCGGACAAACTCTCTTCCGTGCTGCCGCCGGATTCTGCACAGCCCACGCAAGCCACCGGGCTGGGGCGGCGTGCTCCCGCGAGCGGGCAGTGGGCGCCGCGCGGCGATGCCCTGCTCTTCGCCGGGGCCACGTCGCTGGCCTGGTATGACCTGAAGACGCAGAGCGCGCGCAGCCTGGTCTCCGGCAAGGAAGCGCTCGCGGACTCCAAGATTTCGCCCGACGGGCGCTGGGTGAGTTTCCTGCGCGAGCACAACCTGTGGCTGGTAAACGTGGCCAGCGGGGAAACGCGCGCGTTCACCACAGGCGGCACGGAAGACCTGCGCAAGGGCGAGCTGGACTGGGTCTATCCCGAGGAACTGGAGAACAAGACCACCTACTGGTGGGCGCCGGACTCCTCCGCCATCGCCTACTTCGAAATGGACGAGCGCCCGGTAACGCGCTACCCCCTCCAGGACTTCACCTCCTACACCGGCGAAACGGAGTACATGCGCTATCCCAAGGCGGGCGGCGCCAACCCCATCGTGCATGTATACGTGGCGGGCATCGCGGGCGGCGCGGCGCGCCGGATGGACACCGGCAAGGAGACGGACATCTACCTGGCACGAGTGAACTGGCTGCCGGATTCCAGGCGCCTGGCGATCCAGCGGCTCAACCGCGCGCAGAATGCGCTGGAGCTGCTCTTTGCCGACGCGGCCACGGGGCAGGCCCAGGCCGTGCTCACGGAGCGAGACGCCTGCTGGATCAACCTCAGCGACGATCTGAATTTTCTGAGCGACGGCCAGCGCTTCCTGTGGTCGAGCGAGCGCAGCGGTTACCGCCACCTCTATCTGTACAGGACGGACGGCACGCAGATCGCGCAGCTCACGCGCGGGGAGTGGGAAGTCACGCAGGTCGAAGCGGTGGATGAAGCGAAGGGGCTGGTCTACTTCACGGCCACGGAGAAGAGCCCGCTGGAGCGGCATCTCTATCGCGTGGGACTGGACGGAACGGGATTTGCGCGGGTCACCCGCGCGGAGGGCACGCACGCCGTGAATTTCGCGCCGGACGGACGCAGCTTCGCGGACACCTACTCGAACACCCAGGCTCCGCCGCGGCAGGAATTGCTGCGCACGGACGGTTCGCTCGTGGCCGCGCTCAACGAAAACAAGGTCGCCGAGCTGGCGGAGTACCAGCTTTCGCCGGTGGAGTTCCTGACGGTCACGGCGCACGACGGCGCGAAGCTCAACGCCATGATGATCAAGCCGCCGGAGTTCAATCCCGCGCGCAAGTATCCGGTCCTCGTCTACACGTACGGAGGGCCGCACGCGCAAGTGGTGCTGAACGCCTGGGGCGGCAACAACTTTCTGTGGCATCAGATGATGGCCCAGAAGGGCTACATTATTTTTGCGGTGGATAACCGCGGCTCGGCGGGGCGCGGGCACGTCTTTGAAACGCCGGTTCATCTGCGCCTGGGCAGGCAGGAACTCTCCGACCAGCGCGACGGCGCCGCCTATCTGCGCTCGCTGCCCTACGTGGACGGGGGGCGCATCGGCATCTGGGGCTGGAGCTACGGCGGGCACATGACGCTGCACGCCATGTTCGAGGCCGGGGACGATTTCAAGGCGGGCTTCGCGGGCGGGCCGGTCACCGCCTGGCGGCAGTACGACACCATCTACACCGAGCGCTACATGGCCCGGCCGCAGGACAACGCCGAGGGCTACCGCGACTCCTCGCCGATCAGCCATGCCGAGGGGCTGAAGGGCAAGCTGCTCATCGCGCACGGCACGGGCGATGACAACGTGCACGTGGCGAATACGCTTTCGCTCGTCAACGAACTGATCGCCAAGGGCAAGTACGCGGAGGTAGCGCTCTTCCCCGGACGCGGCCACCCGGTTAGCGATCCCCCGGCGCGCATCGTGCTCTTCCGCCGCGTCACGCAGTTCTTCCTCGACAACCTCTGAAAAACGGAGAGGCCGGTCCGCCCCCGAACAGCGCCGGCCGGAGCGGCGGGGGACAGGCCTGCGGGCATGGACAAACGGCAAAAAGTGGTAAACTTTCCTTAGCCGGAGCTGCCCTTCCTCAATACCGGCGATGGACGACCCTCATGCCAAGAAAAAAAACAATCCGCAAAAACCACAAAAAGCAGAGCCTGCACGCGAAAGCAGCCCGCCGCAAAAAACCGGCCCGCAAAAAGCCGGTTCGGAGAAAGCCCCTCCGCGGCATGAACGAACCCGTGGAAATCGCGGCCGTCGAGCTGCGGGGACTGGGAGCGCCTTCGGGCGGCCAGTCCGGCGATATCCAGGGACTTTCCCGCTTGCAGATTGGCAATTCGGAGAGCGTGGAAGAGCTGGTGGAAGAGGGCCAGGACCGGGAGGCCGAAATGGTGAGCGCCGTGGAGAACGTTCCAGACGCCGATGCCACGGTGCTTCCGAGGAAAGAAAGGGAAGCGGAGGCGGAAGAACTCCCCGAAGAAGAGGTCCCGCCGGAGTACACGGGGAAGTAAGAAAGAATCCCCGAAGCTGGGAATCTCGCCGCTAGCAGCCGCGACTTTCCGGCCTCTTCTTCCGCAGGGGCACGCTATGGCTAGCCCCTGCGCTTGGAGCGTCACTCCAGCGCAATGGCCAATCCATTCTTTGCCGCTCGCTCATTTTTTCCCAAGCAACTTGACGATTTGCAGGGCGTCGACGCGGGCGCGGCTGACGGTCAGGCCCCAGTGCAAATGCGGGCCGGTGACGCGGCCGGTGGCGCCCACCTGGCCGAGAAGCGCGCCCGCCTCCACCACATCGCCGGCCTTCACGGCGAGCGATTCGAGATGGCCGTAGAAGGTGTAGATCCCCAGGCCGTGGTCCACGACCACGGTATTGCCGGAGAAGAAGAGCGGCTCGGCCAGGACCACGCGGCCGCGCTGCGCGGCATGCACGGGCGTGCCGGCCGCCGCCGGAAAATCCACGCCGCTGTGCGGCGAGCCGGGATGGCCGTTGAGGATGCGGCGGCGGCCGAAGTTGCCGCCGGTGGCGACGCCGTCGAGCGGGACGCGGAAGCCGCCCCGCCACAGGCGTTCGGGCGTGACCTGGTCGAAAATCTCGCGCAGGCGCTGGCGTTCTTCCTGGGCGCGCTGGAGCTCTTCGGGACTGGGTTCCACGAACTGTTTCTGCACGGTCAGGCGCTCGGTGGCGAAGCGCCCGGCCCTGACCCGCACCAGCGCGCGGCAGCTCACCGCCGCGCCGCGCTGGGTTTGCGCCGTCAGCGTCAGCGCATAAGCTCCCGCGGGTTTCTCGAGGTCCACGCCCAGGAGCGCGCGGCGCAGGTCGCGCGGTCCATCCTCCCGCCAGAACGACACGGCGCGCCCGCCCCACTCGCCTTGCAGTTCGGCCAGCGGCTTGGCGCTGCGCACTTCGACGAGCAGCAAACTCCCCTGGGTCGATAGCGGCGCGCTCAGGCGCAGCTCCACGCCGGGAGCGCACTGGATCGCCGGGGCCGCCAGCGCCAACAGCGGCAGCGCCAAAAACAAGGCACACACGCCCGCAATTTTCCGGAAAAATCGTGCTGCAGCTCTTCGCAAATAAATCTCGATTCGCATTTCACCCCGTCGCGCTCCCATGTAACCACACAACCGCGCCGGGTGGCAGGGTGCGCTCTTCTCCCGTGCCCAATCCTCACCTTCATGCGATGGAATTCGCGCAGGTTCGCGGCCAGCAGTTTCGTTCTTCCTTGGCTCCCTACTTCCCTGCTTCCTGCAACGAGGCGGCCACTTTCTTGCCGTACTCGCGGGCCTTGGCGATGACTTCGGCTTCGTGCAGGGTGAGGACGCGGCCGGCCTGCAGGACGGTGCGGCCGGCGATGACCACGGTCTCCACGTCGCTGGCCTTCAGGGCGTAGACGATCTGCGAATAGACGTCATACATGGGCACGGCGTTCGGCGCGTCCAGCCCAATGACGATGAGGTCGGCCTTCTTCCCGGGCTCGAGCGAACCGATCTCCTTCTCCATGTGCAGCGCGCGCGCTCCCTCGATGGTGGCCATTTCCAGGGCGGCTTTTGCGCCCAGCGCCTGCGGGTCCATCTTGGAAATTTTCTGGAGCTTGGCGGCAAGGTCCATCTCTTCCATGAGGTTGAAGTCGTTGTTGCTGCCGGCGGGACCGTCGGTGCCCAGGCCGACGCGCACTCCAGCGGCGCGCATTTCGGGAACGGGCGAGACGCCGCTGGCGAGCATCATGTTGCTGCCGGGATTGTGCACGCAGCCGGCCTGGCGCACGGCCAGGAGCTTGCGGTCGGCTTCGTCCACCCAGATGCAGTGCGCGGCGAGGACGTCCGGGCCGAGCAGGCCGATGCGGTCGAGATAAGCGACGGGGGTGGCGCCGTTTTTGGCGCGGCTGTCCTCGAGCTCCTTTTGGGTTTCGGCGACGTGGATGAGGATCGGGGAGTGATATTTGCGGGCCAGGGCCGCGGAGTCGCGCAAAGTCTTCTCCGAGTTGGTGTAGATGGCGTGCGGCGCCACGGCGGCGTGGATGAGCGGATCGCCCTGCCAGCGCTTCAGGAATCTTTCGGTGTAGGCCAGGGTGTCCGCGGGAGTCTTGTTGTCCGGGGCGGGAAATTCGATCAGCGTTTCGCCGAGGATGGCGCGCATGCCGGCGGCCTTGGTCTCCTCGGCGATGGCGTCCTCGAAGTAGTACATGTCGGCGAAGGTGGTGGTGCCGCTGCGGATCATCTCCAGGGCGGCGAGGCGCGTGCCCCAGCGCACGAACTCTTCGGTCACGTTCCTGGCTTCCGCGGGAAAGATGAATTTGGTCAGCCATTCGTGGAGCGTGACGTCGTCCTTCAAGCCGCGGAAAAGCGTCATGGGCACGTGGGTGTGGCCGTTGATGAGCCCTGGCAGGACGAGCTTGCCGCGGGCGTTGATGCGCCGCGAAGCGGCATAGCGCGCTTCGATCTCCGCACGCGGGCCAACGGCCAGGATGGTGTCGCCCTTCACGGCGATGGCGCCGTCCTCGAAGAGACGGCGGGAGGCGTCCATGGTGACGATGGTGCCGCCGGAAACGATCAGGTCGGCGCGCTCGAGTTTACGGGGAAGAATGGGCAACGCTGAAGCGGGTTTCTTGTCCGAGGTCTGTGCGGCGGCAGGCAGGGTGGCGGCCAAGGCCAAGAGCAGTAAGAGAAGGAAAACAGCGGTACTGCGAGGTGTGACGATTCTTTCGTTCCGATTGAGCATTTTCCTGTCCTGGCTTTAGAAGTTGGAAGAATCGAAGGGCCGGGGAAAGAGCTCGCGCATCGGGTGGACTTCGACGCCGCCCTGGAGGTTCGCGAGCACCACCGGGACGTCGCCGCAGAACTCCCAGATGAGCTGGCGACAGGCCCCGCAGGGCGGCGTGAGCTTTTCGGCGTCGGTGACCACGGCGATGGCATCGAAGCCGCGCTCGCCTTCGGAGATGGCTTTGAAGAGGGCCACGCGCTCGGCGCAGACGGTGAGGCCGTAGGAGGCGTTTTCCACGTTGCAGCCGCCAAAGATGCGGCCGGAAGAGGCGCGCAGGGCCGCGCCAACCCGGAAATTAGAGTAGGGGGCGTAGGCGTTTTCGCGGGCGGCGCGGGCCGCGGCGATCAGGGTATCGAATTCGCTCATGCGATGGCCTCCGCGATGCGTGGGAGCAGCGCCTTGAGCAGGGCGATGAACTGGCCTTTCACGCGCTCCCCGGTTTCGAGGACTTCTTCGTGGCTGATGGGTTGATCCAGAATGCCCGCGGCCATGTTCGTGACGCAGGAGATGCCCAGAACGCGCAGGCCCGCATGGCGCGCCGCGATCACCTCCGGCACGGTGGACATGCCCACCAGGTCCGCTCCGATCGTGCGCAGGCAGCGAATCTCCGCGGGAGTTTCGTAGCTGGGTCCGGCGAGCGCCGCATACACGCCCTCGTGCTGCGGCAAGCCGAGGCGCTTCCCTTCCTCGGCGGCGAACCGGCGGAACTCCCGGTCGTAAGCGTGGGACAGGTCCGGAAAGCGCGGGCCGAGGCGCTCGTCGTTGGGGCCCGTGAGCGGGTTGGCGCCTTGCAGGTTGAGGTGATCCTTGAGGGTCACCAGGCAGCCCTGCGAAAACTCCGGGTTGATGCCCCCGGCGGCGTTGGTGAGGACCACGGCGCGCACGCCCAGGCGCGCGAAGACGCGCACGGGAAAAGCGACGTCCTTCGCCGAGTAGCCTTCGTAAAGATGCACGCGGCCCTGCATCGCCGCGACGGGCAGGCCCGCGAACGCGCCCACGACGAGCTGCCCGGCGTGGCCGATGGCCGTGGAGCGCGGAAAATGCGGAATCTTCGCGTAGGGGATTTTCACCGCGCGCACGAATTCGCCGGCGAAGGAGCCTAGGCCGGAGCCGAGGACCAGAGCGATTTTCGGGCGGAGTCTGGTTTTGGCGCGGATGAACTTCGCGGCGCGCTCGGCGCGCGCGAACTCCGGGCTCGCGGCCGCTCTCTTCGCGCTCACAGCAGCATCCCCACGATGGAGGCGGAGAGGAGATTGGCCATGGTTCCGGCAAGCATGGCGCGAATGCCGAATTTGGCGAGCTGCCCGCGCTGACCGGGAGCCAGGGCGCCGATGCCGCCGATCTGAATGCCGATGGAGCTGAAATTCGCGAAACCGCAGAGGGCGAAGGTGGCGATGGTGAAGGAGCGCGGATCGAGCACGCCGCGCATGGTGCTGAGCTGCTGGAAGGCCACCAGTTCGTTGACCGCCATGCGCGTGCCCAGCAGGTTGCCGATGGCCGCGGCCTCGCGCCAGGGAATGCCGATGAGCCAGGCCACGGGCGCGAAGAGCCAGCCGAAAATCTGCTGCAGGCTCGCGGGAAACCAGGCCATGCCGTGGCCGGCGAGCCAGGTGTGCGCGCCGCCGATGAGGAAATTGACGAGGGCCAGCATGGCCAGGAAGGAGATGAGCATGGCGCCGACGTTGATGGCCAGGTGCAGGCCGTCGCTGGTGCCGCGAGCGAGGGCGCCGAGGAAGTTGGCCTCCTTTTCCATGGGCGGCATCTCCACGCGCCCGGCGGTGAGCGGCTTCCCGGTTTCGGGAACGAGCATCTTGGACATGAGCAGCGTGCCCGGCGCGGTCATGATCACGGCGGAGAGCAGGTGCTTGGGCTCGATGCCGAAGGCGATGTAGGCGGCCATGATGCCGCCGGAGACGTGGGCCATGCCGCTGGTCATCACGCACATGAGCTCGGACTTGGTGAGCTTGTCGAGGAAGGGGCGGATGGTAAGCGGGGCTTCGGTCTGGCCCATGAAGATGCTGGCGGCGACGTTGAGCGATTCCGCGCCGCTGGCGCCCATGACCCGGGTCATGACCCAGGCGGCGGCGCGGATGAGCAACTGCATCACGCCGAGATGATAGAGCAGGGCGAAGAAAGCGGCGATGAAGATGATCGTGGGCAGGACCTGGAAGGCGAAGTAGAAGCCGAGCGAAGAGCCCTTGCGGCCCATCTCGCCGAAGACGAACTCCGAGCCCGCGAAGGCGAAGCTGAGCAGGCGGTTGACGGCGTCGCCCGCTTTCTGGAACAGGAGCCGACCCGGCTCGAAGCGCAGGACGAAAACGGCAAAAGTGAACTGCAGGCCGAGACCCCAGGCCACGGTCTTCAGCCGGATAGCCTTGCGGTCGGTGGAAAAGAGCCAGGCCAGCGCGAGCATTGCCGCGATTCCGAACAACCCTGCCAGTCTTCCCATGACGCTCCTTTCGCGTATTGCGCGAGGGCCTTTCCCTCGTCAACTGCCGGTCAGGCGCCGATCAGGCGTTTCACCAGCTTCGGAATTTCCCGCGGCGGTTGCGCGGCGATCTCGCAACTGTCCGCGAGCAGCTCCTGCGCCGCGGCCAGGCGGCGCTGGTCATTGTAGTGGACGGTGAGCAGCGCCTCGCCCGCGGCGACGCGGTCGCCGATGCGCTTGTGAAACTCCAGGCCCACGGCGTGGTCGATCGAGTCTTCTTGCTTCTCGCGGCCGCCGCCCAGCACGGCCAGCGCGGCGCCGAACTGCGCGCACTTCGTGGCCGCCAGGTAGCCGGACGCGGGGCTGGGGATCTGCGCACGGTGTGCGGCCCGGGGCAGGCGGTCCGGCTCGTCCACGACGCGCGCGTCGCCGCCCTGCCGGCGGATGCACTCGCGGAATTTGTCCCGGGCCTTCCCGCTGGCGATCATCTCTTCGGCCAGGCGGCGGCCTTCGTCCACGCCGGGGGTGCGCCCGCCGAGGAAAAACATCCAGGCGGAAAGCTCGAGGCTGAGTTCGCGAAGGTCGGCGGGGCCCCGCCCGCTGAGGACCTCGAGGGACTCGAGCACTTCGACGGAGTGGCCGGCGAAGCGGCCGAGCGGCTGGTTCATGTCGGTGATGAGCGCGACGACTTTTTTGCCCATGCGCCGGCCGGTGTCCACCATCAGCTCCGCCAGGCGCACGGAATCTTCTTCCTGGCGTATGAAAGCGCCGGAACCCGTCTTAACGTCCAGGACCAGGGCGTCAATGCCCTCGGCGAGCTTCTTGCTCATGATGGAAGCGCAGATGAGGCCGAGATTCTCGACGGTGGCGGTGACGTCGCGCAGGGCGTAGATCTTTTTGTCGGCGGGAGCGATCTCCGCGGTCTGGCCGATCAGGGCCATGCCGCATTCGCGGAGGACGCGGCGGAAGTCGGCGAGCGAAAGATTGACGTTGAAGCCGGGGATGGACTCGAGCTTGTCCAGCGTGCCGCCGGTGTGGCCCAGGCCGCGGCCGCTGATCATGGGCACGTAGAGGCCGCCGGCCGCCACGATGGGAGCGAGGATGAGCGAGGTCTTGTCGCCCACGCCGCCGGTGGAATGCTTGTCCACTTTCCTGGCGGGGAGCTCGGAGAAGTCCACCACCTCGCCGGAATGCAGCATGGCTTCGGTGAGCGCGGCGGTTTCCGCGCGGGACAAGCCGCGCAGCCAGGCGGCCATGAGCCAGGCGGCCATCTGATAATCGGGGATTTCGCCACGGGTGCAGGCGGCGATGAGAAAGTCGATCTCTTCGCGGGAATGTTCCCCGGAGTCGCGTTTCTTGCGGATCAGGTCGACGGCGCGCATGAGAACGGGAGCGATGCTGCGCGAGGGTAGCATTGAGCGGGAGAAGCGTCAACGCAGCGGGCCGGCGGCCGGGTGCCCCCGGATGGTCCAGGCGGCGCATCATGGCGGAGGGAGACTTCCACGACGAGGAGAGGTAAAATCACGTTCTATTTTTCCCTTTGCCGGTAAATTGACCCGGCGCGATGGACAAAGACGCATGAGCCAGGACGACGCGAAGAGCGGTGGGATCACGGCCGAGCGGGAGCGCCGCCAAAAGGCGAGGCGCGAGCAACTCCTGTACCTGGAACTGGGGCCGGAAAACGGGGGCGTGGTGCTGGATCTCTCCGAGAGCGGCATCCGCTTTCAGGCGGTCAGCCCGCTGCGGGAAGGCGCCCGGGTGCATTTCCGGATCGACCTGGATGAAACGCGGCACCTCGAAGGATATGGCCAGCTGGCGTGGACGGACGAAACCGGGAGAATAGCAGGGCTCAGCTTCACGGAATTATCGGACACGGTCCGCAGGCAAATACGGGGATACCTGCTGCAGCCGGCCGGTACTCGAGTGGCCGCGATAGAAGACGCGAAGAAACCACCTGGAAATAAAGTCGAACGCTTGGCGGTGCCGGAGTTTCTGCTGGAGAGCCGGCCGCCGCGCAACCCCTGGCTCGATCCGGAGAACGTGGGCAGGGCGGTCCGCGCCATGCTGCTCGTGACACTGGTGGCCACCCTGGGAGTGGCGCTGTTCGCGGGCCGCCGCGAGATCGGCGGGACACTCGCCGGGCTCGGCGGAACGATTGCCCAACGGGCCAGCGCTTGGCGCACAGCCGCGGGGAAAGCACCAGAGCGCCCCGCGCGTGCCACACCGGTCATGAACGCCGGGAACGGCAAGCGCGCTGCCGATACCCCGCCGGCAAAGGAGGCGCCCCCCGTCACGCCCGGAAATGCAGGAAGCAGCGTAGCCTCGGCGGCACCCGTCCTGGCTCCTGTCCCCGTCCCTGCCCCTGTGGACATCGGAGAAGCGGAAGTGACGGCGGCGCAGCAGATTCTGCGCCGGGGAAAAGAGATGGGCAATCCCGCGGAGGCGGTAGGGCTGCTGTGGGCCGCGGTCGAGAAGGGCAATACGCATGCGGAGCTCCTGCTGGCCGACCTGTATCTGCAGGGCTTGGGCGTGGCGAAGAATTGCGACCAGGCGCGGGTGCTGCTCACGGCGGCGGCGAAAAAATACAAGGAAGCGCGGGAACAGCTGGCGCTGCTTGATGAAACCGGCTGCCCGTAAGCGTTTGCCGTTCCACTGTTCCGCATTTTCTTTTCGGTTTTTCTGCCCGGGCCTCTGAACATCCGGCCTCGGGCGGCAGCCGGCTGGACTTCACCAGGAATTGCAAAGCCGGACGGCGCGGGGAATGGGGACGATTGCATTGCCCAGCGCCGACTCTGCTAGAATCCTGACTTCGTCTGCAGTGCCAACTACCGGAGGAGCCATGATCGATCTTTCCCTGAGTGAGCGCGCCATGCCGTTTTCGCGGCGCAATTTTCTGGCCGGGACGTCGTATTTCGGGGCGGCCTATGCGCTGGCGCGGCTGATCCCCACGCCGGTGCTGGCGGCATCGCTGGCCGCGGATGCCCGGGTGGCGCAGGCGCCGCTGGTGGACAAGGGCTTTGCAGCCGTGCGCAAGATCGGCGAGGGGCTGTACGCGACGATCTCCGACGGGTCCAAGGGCGCGCAAACGATGTGCAACGGCGGCTTCCTCGCGGGGAAGGACGGCGCGCTGCTGCTGGAGGGCTATGCCAGCACCACGGGCGCGGCCTTCCAGATGGAAGCGTTGCGCATGGTGAGCCAGGTTCCGGTGCGCGCGGCGCTGAACACCCACTATCACTTCGACCATTCCCTGGGCAACGCCTTCTACGGCGGGCGGAATATCCCGCTCTGGGGACACGCCCAGACGGCCAGCCGCATCGCCGGGAGCTACCTTCCGCTGCAGGGCGCGGACCGCGCGGCGGTGCTGGCGCCTCTGGAGAAGCGCGTGAAGGACGCGAAGTCGGAGGCCGAGCGCCAGCATGCGCAAGGCGACGTGAACACCATGGGGACGGTTTTCGATCTGCTGCAGAACGCCGTGCTGGCGGTGCCCAATCACCCGTTGGACCCCGCGAAGCTGCCCCTGACGGTGGACCTGGGCGGAGTGCGGGCCGTGCTGGAAAGTTTCCCCGGGCATTCGGGCACGGACATCATCGTGCGCGTGCCGGAGCAGGACGTGGTGTACGCGGGCGATCTGCTCTTCCACGGCATGTATCCGGTGTGCTTTGACGAAAAGGCCACGGTTTCCGGCTGGCGCGCGACGCTGAAGATCTTTGCGTCCTACGGCAAGGACACCCTCTTCGTGCCGGGACACGGGCAGATCTGCGGGCAGGAAGGGATCCAGCAGCTGCGCGACGTATTCGACGATATCGCCGAGCAGGCGGAGAAGCTGTACAAGGCGGGGGTGCCGGTGGAAGAGGCGGCGCACCGCTACGCTCCTCCGGAAAAATTCAAGAACCTGGGGATCTTCGCGTGGGGCTTCACCATCGGCCCGGCAATCATCAAGCTGTACGAGGAGTGGCAGGGCAAAAAAGCCTGACCGGGATGGCCTGCTTTCGCCCGCAGGGGGCGCGGGTCAGCGCTGGAGCGGGGCCGCGGGGTCGCGGCGGGCGATCTCCGCGGCGACGCGCTGCATTTCGGCGTGCACCAGGGTGTTGCTGGCGAGGATGGTGGGGCCGCCCAGGCGGTAGGGCTCCCCGGCGAGGTCGCTGATCTTTCCCCCCGCCTCTTCGACCAGCAAAACGCCGGCGGCGGTATCCCAGGGCTTGAGGCCGAACTCCCAGAAAGCGTCGAAGCGGCCGGCGGCCACGCAGGCCAGATCGAGCGCGGCGGAGCCGTCGCGGCGCACGCCGTGGGAGCGCAGCGTGAAATCCCAGTAGTAGTGGATGTTGGGATGAGCCTGGCGCTTGTGATTGGGAAAGCCGGTGCACAGCAGGCTGGTGGCCAGGGTGGCGTTCTTGGAGACGCGCATGGGTTGGCCGTTGAAGGTGGCGCCGGCGCCGCGCGCGGCGGCGAAAAGTTCGTCGTAAATAGGGTTGTAGACCACCCCGGCGAGGAGCGTATCGCCCTGCGCCAGGGCGATCGAGACGGCGAAGCAGGGATAGCCGTGGGCGAAATTGGTGGTGCCGTCGAGGGGATCCACATGCCAGCGGAATTCCGAAGCGCTCTCGCGCCCGGTGCCCTCCTCCGCGGCGATGGCATGCTCCGGAAAATATTTGTGCAGGCGCGCGACGATGACCTCCTCGGAGCGGCGGTCGGCCTGCGTCACCAGATCGAAATCGCCCTTGTAGGCGATGTCCGGGGGACGCGCGAACTCCTCGCGCAGGACCTTCCCGGCTTCCTGGGCGATTTCGACGGCGGCTTCGAGATAGTTTTTGGACATGTCGGATACCTGAAAACAGCGCCTGCTTCTGACTCCGCGCAATGCGCGAATGCTTTTTCCACTTTACCATCCGCAGCGAGGAAGAACAGTTCCGCGGCAATGGCTTCGCCCTCGCGCTATTCCGCTGCGGTGAAATAGCCTTTGCGGTGGCGGACCTCGTAGTCGCCCGGGACTTTGACTTCGATGGTGCGGAAGGAGCCGGCGGGGCCGCGAGGCTTGGGGTAGTAGGCCAGGCGGTACTGAGTGCGCAGCTCGCGGTCGATGCGCTCGAAGATGGGGTCGAGGTCCTGCGCGGAATCCGGGAAAAACAAGGCGCCGCCGGTGGTGTCGGTAATGGTCTCCAGGGCGTGTTCGCCGGCGGTGTTGCGGCCGCTCTCGCCCTTGATGGAGCGGATGACGATGGTGTAGAGGAGCGCGCCGGAGCGCACGGCCTCCTTGCGCGCGGTGTCGAAATCGGAGCGGCTGGTGGTTTCCCCGGCGTCGGTGACCAGGATAATGACCCGGCGGCGCTCGCTGCCGCGGCGGTCGAGGGCCCGGGCGCCGAGCAGGACGGCGTCATAGATCGAGGTGCCGGCGCCTTCGGAGACGCGGCGGACGGCGCTCTGCAAACGCGCCACGTCGTTCGTGAAGGGCACCAGCTGCGTGACCGTCTCGTCGAATTCGTAGAGGGCCATTTGGTCGCTGGTGCGCAGGACCTGGCGGATGAAGTGCGCGGCGGCCTCGCGCTCGGCAGCCATCTCCTTCTGCGCGCTCAGGCTGGAATCGATCATCAGGGCGAGATCCAGGGGCTGCTGGGTTTCGGATTCGAAGACCTCGATCTTCTGCGGCACACCCTCTTCTTCGACGACGAAAGCTTCGCGGGTAAGATCGGGCACCGGGCGGTGATGGGCGTCGGAAACGCTGACGAGGACGTTGACCAGGTTGACCTGCACGCGGATGCGGCCCTTTTCCTGCACCGCGGCGGCCTCGGCGCGGCCCTGCGCCGCGCGGGGCGCGGCGCCGCGCAGGTGCGCTCCAGGAAGAAGCGTGGCCGCGAGGAGCAGCAGGCCGGGGAGCCAGGGACTACGCCGGGACAGGAGTCGCATCTAGGAGTGAGACTCCGGCGGAGGCGGCGGGGTTGCCGGCGGGGTGGGAGGCATTTCGCCGTCAGCCCAGACGGCGCCGTCCGCGAAGAACTCCTTTTTCCAGATGGGCACGGTTTTCTTGAGGGTGTCGATGGCCAGGCGGCAGGCCTCGAAGGCCGGGCCGCGGTGCGGAGCGCTGACGGCGATGAACACGCTGGTCTCGCCGATCTCCAGCTTTCCCAGGCGGTGCACGATGGCCACCCGGTCGATGGCCAGGCGGGAGTGCATTTCGGCGGCGATCTCGCGCATCTTGGCCAGGGCCATGGCCTCATAGCCCTCGTATTCGAGATACAGCGTGGCGCGGCCCCGGGAGTTGTTGCGCACGCAGCCGTCGAAGGTGGCCACGGCCCCGTCGCCGGGCGCGCGCACGTGGGCGATGAGCGCCAACGGCTCGATGGGCTCGCGGACGAGGCGGATGAGGTCCTGGACGTTGGTCATGGGGCTGGGCGGCGTCATGGCAGGATGCCTATCAGCCTCCACTCACGGGAGGAAGGAAGGCGACTTCGTCGCCGGAGGCCAGCGGCGCGCTCCAGGGGGCGAATTCCTGGTTGCGCGAGGCTACCAGAGAAGGCCGGTAGGGGGCGAGCTCGGGGTGCAGCTGGCGATAGCGGGTGAAGAGATCTTCGATGCGTGCGCCTTCGGCGACGTCCACAGAGTCCTCCGCGCGTCCCACGATCTCCTTGAGGCGGCCGAAAAAGAGTACGCGTATCTGCATAGAGCCTTCCGGATAATTCTACCCTGCCGGGAGCGCTGCGGGCCACTGCCAGAAAGACGGCGGGCTCCCGCCCAGGCCGGGATCAATTCCGCCCGCCGCTGCAAGGCTATATTCCGCGCGGCGCGGGGCGGAGATGCGGGTTTGCGCTTGACCGCCGGCGAAGGGGGTCGTAGGTTTCGAGAGGGGCCGCTTCCCTTTTGCGCGGGCCCCGAGGAACACAACGATGAAGATTCTGGTGACGGGAGCGAGCGGGCTGGTGGGCACGGCGCTGGGGAAGGCGCTGGCGCGCGACGGGCATACGGTTTGCCGGCTGGTGCGCCCGGGGAGCCGGACAGCGGGCGAAAAGGGCGCCGGTGCGGGGGCCGGCTTCGATGTGCCGTGGAATCCCGCGACGGGCGAGCTGGGCGGAGCGGGCGTAGGAGCCGACGCGGTGGTGCATCTGGCGGGGGCGCCGATTGCCGAGGGGCGCTGGACGGCGGGGCGGAAGGAGCTGCTGCGTTCGAGCCGGGTGGAGACGACGCGGGCGCTGGTGAATGCCCTCGCGAAGATGAGCGTGCGGCCGCGGGTGCTGGTGTGCGCTTCAGCGGCCGGCTATTACGGAGATCGTGGAGAGGAAGTGCTCACGGAGGAGAGCCCGGCGGGCTCGGGTTTTCTGGCGGGCATCGGCCAGCAGTGGGAAGCGGAAGCGGTGAAGGCGGAAGTGCTGGGGATCCGCGTGGTGCGCGCGCGCCTGGGCATGGTGCTGGCCAGACACGGCGGAGCGCTGGCGAAGATGCTGCTGCCCTTCCGCTTGGGCGTGGGCGGACGGTTCGGGTCCGGGCGGCAGTGGATCTCCTGGGTGACGCTGGAAGACGTCGTGGGCATCCTCCGCTTCGCGCTGGAGGAGGCCCCGGCGGGAAGCGTGTTGAGCCGCATGCCCCTGAGCGGCGCCGTGAACGTGGTGGCGCCGCAACCGGTGCGCAACGCCGAGTTCACGCAGGCGCTGGCGCGGACTCTGCATCGCCCGGCGATCTTTCCCGTGCCCTCGCTGGCTCTGCGCCTGACGCTGGGCGAGATGGCCGGCGCGCTGCTGCTCTCCAGCCAGCGCGTGCTGCCGCAGAAGCTCGAGCAGTGCGGCTACCGGTTCCGCCATCCGGAACTGCGCGCGGCGCTCGCCGCCGTCCTCGCCGCGGACTGAACGGCGCGGGCTCTTCGGTCACTTCAACGGTTGGACTGTTCCACCATTCAACTCTGCAGGCGGCCGGGATCGAGGCGCTCGAGCAGCGCGTCGAGATTGGACTCATCCACAAAGAGCTGCGCCCCTCTGCCGGCTCCGTCGCCGGCGGGAGGTGCGGCGAGGGATTCGTCCTCGTCGAAGGCCTGGAAGAGGCGGAGTTTGGCCACCGCGTACTCTTCGGTCCCGGTGAGGGCGTGGCCGGCGCGCTGTTGCCACGCTTCCACCGCGGCGCCATCCACGAAGATGCGCAGGGGGAAGGTGGCCTGGCGATCGGCGGAAACCATGTAGCGGTACTCGGCGCCGGACTTGGCTCCGCGGCTCACGCGCTGCACTTCGAAAAAATAGTATTGAAAGACATAGCCGGTCGCCGCGGAATACGATTTCACGCGGCGGGCGGCGTCGGGGCGAGGCATGGGCGGATTATTCGATGTGCGGCGCAGTCTGTCAATGGATGGCCAGCGAAGCTTTGCAGGTGATTAGAAAGAGCCCGTGTATGAATTCCGAACTGGGAATGAACCATCCTGGTGCAGTGCCAGAACGGAACTTCCCGCTGCCATGCTCCGCCATGAAAAATCGCGCAGGACTTGCTTCAGCCTGCCAACGTCAAGCCGACTACCTCCCATAACTCCCTCTTCTAACATAGGTTACAGATAGGCTGCGACTCCAGCCAAAGAGCCCTGCGGCCAAAAACGATTCCCGGACATTCGCTGGCCCTTCGCCTGCTTTCTCTGCGGGCATGCCGCCCCTCTCCGAGCATCGCCAACGAATCGTTGCCGCACACGGATTCCTTGTTCTCCTCATGGCGAGTGCGTGCACGCTGGGCTGCGGCGGGGGAGGCGCAAGCCCTGTAGCGCCCCCGCTGCCTTCGCCTCCCCCTTCTCCGCCCCCGGCGGTAACGGTGAGCCTGACGCCCGGGAGCGCCTCCATCCTGCTGGGCAACATGCAGGCGTTCACGGCCACGGTCAGCGGCACCAGCGACACCGCCGTCTCCTGGACGGTGAACGGCGTGCCCGGGGGGAATTCCACGGTAGGCACGATCTCCGCCGCCGGGCTGTACACCGCCCCGGCCGATCTGCCGTCGCCGGCCACGGTGGCAGTGCGCGCCACCAGCCACGCCGATAACACCCGGTACGCCGCGGCGCAGGTCACCATCACCAGCGACATTGCCCTCAGCCTCGCGCCGGGCGCGGCCAGCGTGGAGCTGGGCGCGGTGCAGAGCTTCCACGCCACGCTCGCGAGCAGCGGCCATCCCGATACCGCCGTGCGCTGGAACCTCAGCGGAGCGGCGTGTCCGGCGGCCTGCGGCACGGTGGACGCCAGCGGCAATTACACGGCGCCGCGGATCCTGCCCGCCTCGCCGAGCGTCACCCTCACCGCGCAAAGCGCCGCGGACAGCTCGAAGCAGGCCTCCGCCACGCTCACCCTCACCAGCAGCTTCACTCTGACAATCACGGCGCCGGCGAGCGATCCCGCAGGCGCAACGGCCAGCCTCACGGCCACGCTGCAGCCGGTCTCCGGCTCGAATCCGGATACGGTGCTGAGCTGGGCGCTCTCCGGGGCGGGCTGCGCGGGGAGCGCCTGCGGCACGCTGACCAGCACCGGCAGCGCTTCGTCCACGGGCGGCGCGACTATCGCCTCGGCCACCTACACGGCGCCGGCCACGCCGCCGAATCCGGCGAGCGTGGTCATCACCGTGACTCCCGCGGCCGATCCCGCGCGCCAGGTCCAGGCCGCGGTGACCATTACAGCCGTGGTATCGGTCGGCGTGTCGCCCGCCTCCGCGACGCGGGCGATAAACCATCGCCTCACACTCAGCGTGGCCGTCGGCGGCACGGCCAATACCGCCGTGACGTGGAGCGTCAACGGCGTCGCCGGCGGAAACGCCAGCGTCGGACAGCTCTGCGTGGCCGGCTCGAATCCCTGCCAGGCCGTGACCACCAGCAGCAGCGCGCAGGTGGACTACCTCGCGCCCGGCGCTCTCCCCACGCCCAATCCGGTGACCGTGCAGGCCGTCAGCCAGGCCGATCCCACCAAGAGCGCCGCGGCGCAGATCACCATCATCGCCCACATCCTGGTGACCGTCTCCCCGGCCAGCGTCACGCTCGCGCCCGCAGCCATACAACAGTTTTTCGCCAGCGTCCTGGGCACGGACAACCAGAACGTCGTCTGGCAGGTGCAGGGCGCGGCCTGCGGCGGCGCCGCAGCCCCCTGCGGAACGATCAACGCCAACGGCGTATACACCGCACCGGCCAGCGCGCCCGCGCCGAACACCCTGCAGGTGGTGGCGGTCAGCTCCGAGAACACCGCGCAGACGGGCACGGCCAACGTCACCCTGACAACCGGCCCGGCGATTCTGGGGCTCCTCCCAGCGAGCGTCTATGCCGGGGGTACTGCGGGATTCACGCTGAAAGTGGAGGGCAGCGGGTTCGCGGCCTCGAGTCCTGGGCCAAGTTCAACGCTGCTCCTCGGGGGAACTCCGCGCACCACCACGTGCAACTCGGCGCTGGAATGCACCGCGGCAGTGGCGCCCGCGGACGTGGCCGCGGCGGGCACGCTGGCGGTGCAGATAAAGAATCCGGACGGCACGCTCTCGAACAGCGTCTCCCTGGTGGTTCTGGCGGCGCCAGGCAGCGCAGAGGTGATCGCGCTGACGGCCGCCGCGCCGCAGGCCAGCGGAAAAGACCTCGTGGTGGTGCAGCCCACCACGGCGGGGGTTTCCTCGCCCGGGGCCAGCGTGGACCTGAACGTGGCGGCGCTGGGCCTGTTTTCGACCGCCAACAACTCCTGCACGCTCGGCGGAAATCCCCTGACGCTGCTGCGCCCGGCTTCGGGAACCGCCGCCGTGGATATCTGCCTGTTTTCCGAGAGCGGCCTGGACACCAGCATGACCTACACGGTCTCCGGGCCGGGCGACGTCCTGGTCATCGCCAAGCAGCCGGCCGGGCTGGGGATCATCCACCTGACGCTGCAGCTCGCGAGCACCGCGCTGCCGGGCGCGCGCACGCTCTTCATCCAAAACACCAATCTGGACGAGACCGCGGCCAGCGGCGCCCTGGAGGTCGAGTGAAATGAACTTCGCGCAACGCCGCCGTTTTCTGTGGATCCTGTTTCTGGGCGGGCTGCTGCTCATCGCCCTGGTGGCCAACGCCACAACGTTCACCCGGCTGCCCTTCGGCTCGCTGGCGCAGCAGGCCGCGGCCGTGGCGCGCCTGCGCTGCCTCGCGGCGGAGAGCCGCTGGGAGCAGGGCGAGATCTGGACGGACACGCGCTTCGCCGTGCTGGAAACGGAGAAAGGTACGCTGCCGCAGCAGATCACGGTGCGCACGCCGGGCGGCCGGGCCGGCGGGCTCGAGGCGCACGTGGACGGCGTGCCGCGCTTCCGTCCGGGCGAAGAGGTCTATCTCTTTTTGTGGGCGCCTGCGGGCGAGCCTTACCGCGTGCTGGGCTGGGCCCAGGGCACATTCCGCATCGTCAAGAATCCGCTGACCAGGCAGGAGACGGTCACGCAGGAGTCCGCGGCGATGCCCGTCTTCGACCCGCAAAGGCGCGAGTTTCGCAGCGCAGGGTTCCGCCGGGTGCCGGTGGCTGATTTCCGCGAGCGCCTGCGGCGGGCCGTGGCCGAAACGCGCTAGGAGGCAGACACAAATGCAGCGTTGTTTCTGCAGGATCACCGCGGGCGCCCTGGCGTTATGCCTCACTCTATTTTCGGCGCAGACGGCGCGGGGCTATGCCTTCAATCAGATCGTGCCGGACCTGCGGCTCTCCGCGAGCGTAGCCGGGACCTCCGCGTGCCCCATCCCGGCGCATCAACTGACGGCTGCGGGAAGCCTCACTGTGCAGTGGAGCACGATTCTGGGAACGAACCCCGTGACCATCCTGACCCTGAACCAATCCACCTCCGGGCAGTTGAGCGAAATCGAGCAGGTCATCCAGCAGTCGCTGAACGTGTGGACGGGAGTCTCCGGGAGCATGCTGCAACCCGCCGTGCTGGCTCCGCTGGTCCGGTCGGCCTCGGCAAACATCTGCGCCGCGGACGGCCGCAACTCCATCTGCTTCGACCAGAGCGACGCCGCCTTCACTCCCGGCGTGCTGGCCTTCTCGCGCGTGCTCACCGCGGACCACATCGGCGCGCAGGTGGGCAGCGGCGCGCCGGCCACCGAACTGGGGGAAATCCTGGACGCGGACCTCTATTTCAATCCGGGAGATTCCCGCATCACCTTTGCCACGCCGCAAGCGCTCGCGAGTTCGCCCACGGCATATGACCTTGAATCAATACTGACCCACGAGCTGGGACATCTTTTCGGTTTCAGCCATTCCGCCGTCTGGAGCGCGATGATGGATCCCTTCGCGCCGGTGCCCGGCACCTACACCGGAGCGCGCCCCACCGTGTCGCAGCCGGACGCGCCGCTCGGCGAAGACGACCGCACCGGCCTGCGTGTCCTCTATCCCAGCGCGGGCGACACCACGCACATCGGAACCATCACCGGCCGCGTCCTGCCGGCCAATCCTCTCTCCTTGCCCGCGGCGCCCGCAGGCGTCACCGGCATCTTCGGCGCGCACGTGGTGGCCGTGGATGCCTCCAGCGGCGCGGTGATCGCCGGCGTCCTGGGCGGCTGGAGCTGCAGCGGCGCGGGGCCGCCGCAATTCGACGGCAGCTACCGTTTCGAGCGCCTGGCGGTGGGCGCGGCACAAAGTTACCAGGTCTACGCCGAGCCGCTCAACGGCGCCGTGGACCCCGCGGCAGTCGACAATGCGCTCAGCACGCTGTGCCGCAACCTCTTGACCGACCCCGGCTGGCCCGCCAACTTCGCTTGCGTCGTGCCCCCGGTGGACACCGAATTCACCACGCGGGCCCGCACCTCTCCGTGAGCGTCGGAACCCGCGCGAAAATGCCGCGCAGGGAATCCCCAACGTGTAAAATGTTTTGCTAGGGGAGTTCGCATCGGAAATTCCGGACACCGTGTCCGAATTCGATCGTTCCTTCCCGGGATTGGCAGCGCATTCAACTCCGGAGAGCGCGAAAATGAGCACCCGACCGAACAACCCCGCCGAGTTCAAAGAAACCGTGCGCCAGGAATGGGCCGGCGCGGCGCCGTTGTGGAAAAAGTGGAATCACAAGTCCGTCGTGCAGTCGCACGCGGCCACCCAACTGGTCGTGCAGGGCGCGGCGCTGCAGCCCGGGATGCACGTGCTGGATCTGGCCAGCGGCACGGGCGAGCCTTCACTCAGCCTGGCGAAGGCCGTGGGATCCGCGGGCCGCGTGGTGGCCACCGACCTCGTTCCCGAGATGCTGGAGGCCGCCCGCGAAAACGCCCGCGCGCAGGGACTCTCCCAGATGGAATTTCAGGTGGCCGACGCGGAACATCTGCCCTTCCAGGCCGGGGAATTCGACCGCGTCACCTGCCGCTTCGGCCTGATGTTTTTTCCGGATGTGCACAAGGCGCTCGGCGAAATTCGCCGCGTGTTGAAACCCGGCGGGCGTGTCTCCTTCCTCGTCTGGGGCCCCCTCGAGGAAAACCCCCTCTTCTCCGTAACCTTCAGCCCTTTCCTGAAGCACGTGCAACTGCCTGCGCCCCCGCCGGATGCTCCCGGCGTCTTCCGCTTTGCCGACCAGGGCAAGCTGGCCGCGGCGATTGCCGCCACGGGATTCCGCAACGTGGCCACGGCCAAGCACACGGTGCCCTGGCCGTGGAAAGGCACGGTCGAAGACGCCTGGCAAGCCATCAGCGAACGCGCCGCTCCCTTCAAGAAGCTCCTGGCCGCGCTTCCCCCGGAAAAGAATCCGGAAGTCATGCGCGAGGTTTTTGCGGGACTCCGCCGCTATCAGCAGGGCGATACCATCGCCCTCACCGCCACCCTCAACAGCGCCACCGCCGCGGTCTGAGGGGCCGCGCTTCGCGCCATTCCCTTCACGCCGCGCTTGGCGCGCAACAGATCGCAGCGATCAGCTCGGCTAGAACACGCGCGCAAATTTCCACCGATTCGAGTTCCACGTACTCTTCCCGTCCATGCAGGCCCCGGCCCGCGGGACCGAAGACCACTCCCGGGATGCCCGCCGCGGCGAGCAGCGCGGTGTCCGTCCAGGGAGCCATGCCCGCCAGACGCACGCTGCCCGTGACCGCACGGATGGCCTCGGCCGCGGCGCGCGCGACCGGCGCTTCCGGCGAAATTTCGTACGCGGGGCGTGCGCCGAGCGGCCGCACGGTAGCCGCAAACTCGGCATCGGCGGCGCGCAGTTCCGCAAGGCAGCGCTCGAGCTCTTCCCGCGCGGACTGCTCCGTCTCCCCCGGCAGGAGCCTGCGCTCGTACTGCAGCCGGCACTCCGCGGGATAGCTCGACAGCTCCTGGCCGCCGGCGATCAGCGAAGCGTGCAGCGAACCGTGGCCGAGCAGCGGGTGCGCCGATGTGGCGCGCAAGCGCGCTTCCACCTCATCGAGGGCGCGCAGGACCCGGCCCATCGCGCGGATGGCGTCGCGGCCTTCGCCGGGCAGGCTGCCATGTGCGGCGCGCCCCCGCGTGGTCACTTCGAACCACGCGTAGCCCTTGTGCGCGACGACCAGCTGCAGATCGGTGGGCTCGAGAACCACGGCGCAATCGGCCGTGACGCGCTCGAGAAGAGCCGAGGTCCCAAGGCTGTTGCACTCTTCATCCACCACGGCGGCCAAGAAGAGCGGCATAACAAGAGCCCGCCCGCTGCGCGCAACCGCCACCGCCGCCGCGGCCATCGCCGCGACGCCGCTCTTGATGTCCAGCGCCCCGCGCCCGTAAAGCCGGCCTTCCTTTTCCACGGGCGTGAACGGCTCGGGCATGTTCCCCGCGCCGACCGTGTCCATGTGCGCCAGGATCGCCAACCCGGCGCGCGGTTTGCCGCCGGCCCCGGCCGATGGCTGCGGACCAAGCCAGGCGGTGACGTTGGGGCGTCCGGGCGCGGCTTCCTCGAGCTCCGCGCGAATTCCCTGCGCGCGCAAAAATGCGCGGAAAAATTCCGCGGCCGCTTTTTCGCCTGGGGCCCCCGGGACCAGCGTGGAATTCACGGAATCGATGGCCACCAGCTCGCGCAGCAGCCCGTGCAGCAGCGCGCGGTCGATTTCGCGCGGCGCGCTCATGCCCTGCCCGCGGCTGGCTCGACCCAGCCGCCGCCGAAGAGCAGCCCCGGACCCAGCGAAGCCAGAAACACCGGCTTGCGCTTCGCGGCCGGAACCTCGGCCTGCGCGGCGAGCGCCGTGTGCAGCGCCGCTCCGCAGGTGGACGAGCCGAGATTCCCGCAGGTTCTGGCGATCAGCGGAAATTTTTCCACGGGCACGCCGAGATGCCGCGCGAGCAGCTCGACCAGGCGCGGGTTGGGTTGGTGCGTGGCAAAGCCCGCGGCCTCGGCCAGCGCGAAACCGCTGCGCAGCGCGGCGTCGTGGAGCACTTTTTCCATGCGCGAGACGGCCGCCCGGGAGAGCGCTTCCCCGTCGAACTGCACTTCGAGTGCTCCGCCTGGCGCGCCGGCCTCGGCGGACGCCACGCGGATCGCCGCCGCATATTGCCCCGCGCAGCCGAACTGAAATTCTCCCAGACGGTAGGCGTTCTCCCCGTCGGCGCGGGCCCGCAGCAGAAACGCGCTGGCGCCGTCGCCGAAAAGCCCGCCGAATTCGCCCACCACGCGCCCCGGCGCGAGAATCCGGCTGTGCACGTCGGCGGAGACCACCAGAATCGTCCGCGCTTGCCCCGCGGCAAGAAAGGCCCGCGCCGCGGCCAGCGCGTTGAGCAGCCCCAGGCAAGCCCCGCCGATATCGAGAACGCCACAGCTCTCCCGCGCCAGCAGCAGCGAGTGCAGTTGCGCGCCCAGCGAGGGATACGAATGATGCGTCTCGCTGGTGGCCAGGATCCAGTCCACCTCCCCCGCGCCGCACCCCGCCGCGCGCAGCGCCTGCTGCGCCGCCCGCGCCCCCAGCGTCAGCTCGCTTTCGCCCTCCGCTACCCGGGCGATGGACAGAATCCCCGCCCGCTTCCGCAGCTTCCCCACCGGCATCCCGAATTCCCGGTCCACCTCCTCGGAAGGAACGTTTCGCGAACCAAAAGCCGTGCCGGAACTGACGAGAAAGACTCCTTCCACGGGGCCGTCCGCGATCGCGGTGGTTTTCACCGGCAGTTCGGCAACAGTCGGCCCATCCGACGCGGCGATGGCCGCCAGGACGCTTTCGATGCTCGACGGCCGGCCCATCAACAGCGAGCCCAGGTCGGGCGCCCCGGTGGACGATTCGAGGGCGCGCAGGAAACTCACCCAGGCCATGGAATCGAGAACGCCTTCTTCCACGAGATCCACGTTTTCGCGCGGCAGAGCGGCGTCCGGGGCAAGTTCCCTGCGCAGGCAGCCTTCGATCAAGCGGCGCGCGCGGCTGGCATCCATGGGTTCGGGCATCAAAACTCCTCGAGCCATTCCTGGCTGGGCAAAGGAAATAGTGTATCCAACATTACCCAGCAACGGTCATGGAAAGGCCGCGTAAGGCCCAGGCGAATATAGTGATGCGGGCAGCAGATGACCTTGTTGTGAAAGCGGGAGTTGAAGAAACGTTCGAGGCGGGCGTGGCGGTTGGCGCCGCGCTCCCCGGCGAGCGCCGCTTCCGTGAACTCGTTCCAGTCGCGGTCCACCATGGGCAGGTCGCGGAGCGCCTCCCCCGAAGGCAGCACGAGCGAGGCGCGCAGCTCGTTGCCGCAGAGCTCGAGCCGCACGTTCTGCGTTTCGCAGCCGCAGATCGAGCGCTGCGCCTCGCCCGGCGCGGCATACAAGCCCGCGCCGCGCCGGCTCTCGCGGATTTTGCATCCGAACAGTTCGGCGAGGGAACCCGCCGTTTCCGCTTGGCGCAGAAAGGGAACTATTTCCGCCTCCCCCACTTCCCCCACTTTCCGCAGCCCTCTTGTGGACGTCCGGTCCTCGACGTGCGGCGGAGGCGCGGGAAGCCGCAGCAGGCTGCCTTCCAGGATGTCCCCGCGGCGATGCGGAAAATGCGCCCAGCCTTTGCCGCGCGGCGGCAGCGGCCGCAGGGACTGGATTTTTTCGGCTTCGCGCGCCAGGCCGATGACACAGAACGCCGGCCCCATCCGGGTAATCTCCGTGATGAGGAGCCGCGTCATGTCTATTTCTGCCGTGGCGGGCGTTTCTTGCGGGGAGGCTTGTATTTTTCGGAGACGAGATGCCGCACTTCGACGGAGTGACCCTGCCCGCGCCACCATTCGGCCAAACAATCGGCAGCGAGGCGGCGGTGGCACTTCTCGGGACCCGGCTCGGAACACAGCAATGCCGCCGGTGCCGCCGGGGGCGGCATGGCCAGGGACTTGGGCACGTGGCGCTTTTTCAGCAAGGAAAGAAAGGCTGCTTCATAAGCGGGCCAGTCCTTGGTCGTGCGGTAATCCTTCAATAATTCCGGCGTGGGCGCGAGCAGCACCTGGTGCTGATAGGAGATGCCGGCGAGGCGCTCCAGAAAGTAGGCCAGGTCGGGATGCTTGGCGAAGCCCGAAAGCTGGCCGCCGCGGTGCTGGCGAATGTCGAGCAGTTGCTTCACACCCGCGGACTGCAGCAGAAAGAAAAACTCCTCCGCTGTTTTTCCCGCGAAGCCGATGGTGCAGAGGAGGATGTGCATGGCGCCTAGATAGACTCCAGCGCTTCGGGCGAAACCCGGAAGCCATATTTCTCGGACTGCAGGCGCAGGGCGTCCTCGAGGGCGGCGGCGCGCCCGGAAGTGAAGAGCGCGTCACTGGTCACGTCCGCAAAACCGTGCAGGGCCAGCAGGCGGTCTTCAGCTTCGCGCTGCGATTCGAGCGCGCCGCCGCGGCGGATGTGCTGCAGTGCGACGCCGGCGGCCACCAGCGCGGGGCCGATGAGCAGAAAGCGATGGCATTCCAGCGGGTCTTCCTCCGCGCACAGCAGCGCGAGATTGCCGCCGCGCGAAAGGGCCAGGGCACGCTCCAGGCCGCTGCGAAACTCCGCGGAGTCGCGGCGCTTCGCATAGTCCACCAGGCCGTCGGAGCGGTACGCGCGGGGGTCGCCGGGGCGGCCCCCCAGCTCCTCCCCGAGAAATTCGTAGCGCATGCCGGCGGAGGCCAGCGCTTCCTCCAGGAATTCGCGGTTGAACTGCGGGTAGCGCCCACTGGCAGGGCGGCTGCGCACATCGCCAAGGATGACCACGGAATGGCGCTGCAAAGCGGCCAGCAGCGCCTCGGCCTCCAGATTCGAGTGCCCGATGGTGAAGAAAACGCCGGATTGTGTCGGGGGCAGCACGGGAAGCCAGCGGGCGTATTCTGCCGAATTCTGCGGCCGGGAACAAGGGCAGTCTTAAGATGCAGGGGAAACACGCCGAGATTCGAAAAACAAAATTCGCATGCGCCTAATAAGGACAAATGACTTTCAACTTTCGACTTTCGCGCATTGACAGGATGTGCTGGATCTTTCTATCAGCAACAGCCCGTCAATCGGCAGGGCGAGCGCGCCGCTCCAGCGCGGAGACCACGCGGTCGAGCTCCTCGACGAGCGGCGTCACCCCCGCGGCGCGGAACTCCTCGACCAGCGCGCGGTAGTACCACAGCGTGCCTTCTTTGCGCCCGTGGAAGCGCTCGAAGACCGCGTCGCCGAGCAGCCGGTGATCGGCGAGAATCTCGCGCACGTTGGAAAGCTTGTCGGCGGCGGAAACCAGGCGGACCTCGGGCGATTCCTGGCGCACGCGGCGGATGTAGCTCTCTTTGCGCTCGCGCCACGGCGGGCGGGAGGTTTCGTCGGTGTCCGTGCAGCCCGCGACGATGCGCGCCACGCGCGCCCCGAACTTCCCGCGGATCTCGCGCAGCCGCGGCAGGCCGCCTTGGTCCTCCACGGCGTCGTGCAGCAGCGCGGCGATCACTGCGTCCTCGTCGCCGCCGTACTGGATAACGATGGAAGCCACGGCCAGCAAATGCCCGACGTAGGGGTGTTCCTTGCCCTTGCGCTTCTGCCGGGCATGGATGCGCGCGGCGTAGCCCAGCGCCCGGATGAACCGCTGCGAAAGCACCGGTTCACCCTCCTTGCGCTTGGTTTTGCTGTGTGCCTTCACAGGCAATCGCTCCCCGATTCGCGGCCCGTCCTCTTTAAGCGCGGCATGGCAGCCGGTCGCGCCCGGACCGGCTGAAAATCACTTTCCGGCCTTTCGCCGCACCGCTTTCTTCTTCGCGCGCGCCGGAGAATGCTCGTACGCCACGCCCAGCCAGCGCACCGCCTCTTCCAGATGCCGCCGCGAAACCAGCGCAACCTCGACCCAGGACCGGAACCCGAAGCTTGCCGGGTTCACGCACTCGCGGCGCAGGGCGCGCTCGGCATCTTCCTTGCGCAGCCGCACGCAGACGAAAGCGGGCGCCCCCGGCGCGTTCATCCATTCCGGTTTGCGCTTCGAAAGTTCGCGGTTCACGTAGCAGCCCAGCATGCGCTTGCCCCGCCAAAACGCCAGCGTGCCCATCATCGGCTTGGCCACCACGCCGGGCCAGGAAAGCAGTTCCGCGCGCAGCACCTCGCCCAGTTCATCGTTGAGCGGCCGTATGTTCCAGTCGGTTCCGGACATCGCGATCTCCCCATCCCCGCAATAGGCATGTTGACACTCGCCGCCGCGTGAGACAAGACTGTGTGCGCCTGCCTGCCAGCCTGGCGGTCAAACAGGGCGGGCCGCGGAGGAGACCCGGCGGTGTCACCAACAGAACCCATTCTCGTCGCGCACCTTTTTCCGAAGATCGAGGCGCGGCTCGTCGCGCTCCTGCGTTCGCTCTCCCCCGAAGACTGGCGCCGCGCGACCATCTGTCCCGGCTGGACCGTGAAAGACATCGCCGCGCACCTCCTGGACACCAGCCTGCGCCGCCTCTCCATGGCCCGCGACGCATTTTTCGGCGAGACGCCGGAAAACGCCGGCAGCTACGACGGCCTGGTGCGCTTCCTCGACCGCCTGAATGCCGACTGGGTGCGCGCCGCCCGACGCATCAGCCCGCGCGTGCTCACCGATTGGATGGAGATCACCAGCCGCGAGGTCTGCGCGCACTTCGCCGCGCTCGATCCCTTCGCCCCGGCGCCCTTCTCCGTGGCCTGGGCCGGGGAAACGGAATCGCTCAACTGGTTCGACGTGGCCCGCGAATACACCGAGCGCTGGCACCACCAGCAGCAGATCCGCCTGGCCGTCGCGCAGCCCGGAAGTTCCACCGCTTCGGACATCCTGACCCGCGAACTCTACTATCCCGTGCTGGACACCTTCATGCGCGCGCTGCCGCGGACCTATGCCCAGGTGGACGCTCCCGACGGCACAGCAGTGAAAGTGACCGTGACCGGCGAGGCCGGCGGCGCCTGGCTTCTCGTCCGCCGCGCCCCCGCCTGGCAGCTTACAAACACCGAGCCGGCTTCCCTCGCCGCCGAAGCCGCCATCCCGCCAGACCTCGCCTGGCGCCTCTTCACCAACAGCTTCCCCGCCGCAGCGCGCGCCGCAATCGAAACGCGCGGCGACGCGCGCCTCACCGCCCCGCTCTTCCACGCCGTCGCCGTCATGGCCACACCCAAGAACCCGCCGCGAAACGCACACTAGCGGTCAACGATGTAATGCTCCCCACTAAGAGTGGACAGGCAGAACAGGTATGATTCGGGGCATTCCAGATGAACTTTTTCAAACTACGAGCGGATCATCGTCAGCAGCATTTTGAACCGGGTGAGGGCCTTCAGGGAGTGCGGTTGATTGGCCGGCATGAGGACGGCTTCGCCGGCTTTCGCCGTCAACGGCTTCCCCGAAATCACGATTTCCGCCTGCCCCTCCAGCAGATGCGCCAGGGCGTCGAACGGGGCGGTATGCTCGCTGAGACCCTGCCCCTCGTCGAAAGCGAACAGCGTGACGGTTCCCGTAGCGCGTTTCACCAGCGTCCGGCTGACGACGGCTCCATCCTGATACCTCACCAGTTCCGCCAACGAAACTGCTTCCGCCGCGGGCATCTCGCCCTTGCTCTGCGCATTCTGTGAACTCATTTTGGATCGCCTCCGCTGTCACTGTCTGACGGTATCACCGGCGAACTGAAAATGCGCGCCTCCCGGAGGCGTGCCGTCAAGCAAGGGAATGGAACGGGAAGATTTGGTAGCGCTAACGGGAATCGAACCCGTATTTCAGCCTTGAAAGGGCCGCGTGCTAACCGTTGCACCATAGCGCCATCGAAGTGGCAGGACTACTTAACTAGGATAAGAGAATTCGCTGCGTTGGTCAAAGCCGGGGAAGGAGGACGGCGCAGGTAACCGGTCACCAATCACGAACCACGAGTCACTTTCCCCTATCCCTGCCGGTCCTGAAACTCCTCATGCCAGGCCATCTGCACCGCTTCCAGCTTGGCTTCGTTGGAGGCCTGCGGGTCGCCCGCAAAGCCCGGCAGCTCGCACACCCACTTGTGCAAGTCGGTGAAGCGCACGGTCAACGGGTCGGTCTCCGGAAACTTGTCCGCCAGCGCGATGGCGATATCTTCTATTTTGTCCCAACCGAATGTCGGCGGCATGCCCCGCTCCCGCAAGAAGTGGCGTCGTGACTCGTGACTGGTGACTCGTGATAGCCCACAGGTTCAACAGTCAACAGCCAACTTTCAACTGTCAACTTTTAACTGTCAACTCTTGCGCCCTCTCAGTGATCCAATTCCTTGGCGTAATTCTTATTCCACTCCGGAATCTCCACGGTGATATCCGTCGTGCCATCGGGCACGCACTGGCAGCCGAGGCGCGACTTCGGCGTGATGCCGGGCGCTTCGTCCAGCTGGTCCAGCTCCGCGTCGGTGGCTTCGTTGCACGTCTCCATGCCCTGCTGCACGATCACGTGGCAGGTCGAGCAGGCGCACACCCCGCCGCAGGCGTGGTCCAGTCCCATCTTGAAGCCCTCGGCGATGTCCAGGATGCTTCCCGGAAGCCCGTTGTGGCCGTAAGGGAACTGCGCCGGATCGACCTCGACCGTCTTGCCGCTGGGAAGAAACGTGACCTTGTATTTCTTCGTGGCGGTTTTATATTTGACTTCATCTATATAGGGATTGCTGCCGCCCATAAAATTCTCCTCTGCCCTCAAACCTCTGCCAGGCGCCGCCCTTCGAGCGCCGTCGAAAGCGCGCTGTTCATCATCAGCTCGGCCAGGTGCGTGGTCGCCTGGTTCAGCTCGTCAATGCGCGCGCGCACCAGCTTGTAATCGCTGCCCGCGGCCGCGGCCTGCAACGCCGCGACGTTCGCGTCAATCTTCTCGCGCTCGCCGCCCGCAAGCTGCGCGTCCGGAACCGCGGCCAGCGCCTTGGCCGTGGCCGTCAGGATGGACTCCGCCTCGGTGCGCGCTTCGATTAGCTGGCGCTCCGCAAAATCCTGCTCCGCATACTCGATGGACTCTTCCAGCATGCGCTCGACCTCGGCGTCGTTCAGCCCGTAGCTCGGCTGCACTTCCACCGTGTGCTGCTCGCCGGTGCGCAGATCCTTCGCGGCCACCTGCAGGATGCCGTTGGCGTCGATCAGGAATTTCACCTCGATGCGCGGCAGCCCCGCCGGCGCCGGCGGCACCTTCAGCGTAAAGCGCGCCAGCGAGCGGCAGTCCTTGGCCAGCTCCCGCTCGCCCTGCACCACGTGAATGTCTATGCCCGTCTGGTTGTCCACCCCGGTGGTGTACAGCTCCTGCGCGCTCGCCGGAATCGTCGAATTGCGCGGGATGATCTTGGCCACCGCGCCGCCGTAGGTCTCGATCCCCAGCGAGAGCGGAGCGACATCGAGCAGCAGCATGTTCTTCACCCCGCGCGCCAGGATGTCCGCCTGCACGGCCGCGCCGAGCGCCACCACTTCGTCGGGGTTCAACTCCACGTGCGGCTTGCGCCCGAAGAATTTCTCGACCGTCTCGCGGATCAGCGGCGTGCGCGTGGTGCCGCCCACCAGCACCACTTCGTCCATCTCCGTGGGCTGCAACTGCGCGTCGGCCAGCGCCTGGCGCACGGGCTTCATGGTGCGCTCCACCACCGGCGCGATGAGCGCATCGAGCGCCGCGCGCGTGAATTCCCGCGCATAGACGGCGCCGCCCGCCAGCGGAAAGCGCAGCGTGGCCCGGTCCACGGCGGAGAGCTCGTGCTTCACGCGGATCAGTTCCTTGCGCAGCTCCTGCACGCTGTCCGCGCTCTTCGCGAAGTCCACCTGGTGCAGCCGCAAAATCTCTTCGCGCACCTGAGCCTGCAGCAGGTTGTCAATGTCGTCGCCGCCGAGATGCGTGTCGCCGTTGGTCGCGAGCACCTGGTAGATGTCGCCCTCGCCCGTGGAGATCAGCTTCAAAACCGAAATGTCGAACGTGCCCCCGCCCAGATCGTACACCGCGACCTTGCCACGCTGCCGTTCGTGCAGCCCGTAGGCCAGCGCCGCGGCCGTGGGCTCGTTCACCAGCCGCAACACTTCCAGCCCCGCGATCCGCCCCGCGTCTTTCGTGGCCTGCCGCTGCGCGTCGTTAAAATACGCCGGAACGGTAATCACCGCGCGCTCCACGGCTTCGCCGAAGTGCGCTTCCGCCCAGTTCTTCAGCTCGCGCAAAATAAACGCGGAAATCTCCGGCGGCGTGAACACTCTTTCGCCGAGCCGCACGCGAATCACGTTCTGGCTCGCGGGATCGATGCGGAACGGGAAAAGCTTCAGCTCGTCCTGAACGTCGCCCGGCCCGCGGCCCATCAGCCGCTTCACGGAATAGATGCTGCGCTCGGACTGCGTGAGCAGCCGCCGCCGCGCCGGCTCGCCGACGATGATGCTGCCGTCGGGATCGAGGCTCACGACGGAGGGGCACAGCGTCGAGCCGTGCGGCCCCGGGATACACTGCGGGCGTCCCGTCTGCGGATCGAAGTACGCGACGAGGCTGTTGGTGGTGCCCAGATCGATGCCGACGATGCGTGCCATGTTTGTGACCGATGCCTCGGAAAAAACCGCAGGTTTGCCGCCCCGCGCTACTGCAACTCCTTCTGCACGTTGGTGACCAGGTTCCGGATGTAGGAGCGGCGGTTGAGCAGCTCGTTCATCCGCGACAAAAGTTTTTTGCGCGCGCCCTCATCCGCCTTGGCGTCGAACGCCGCGTCCCACTCGCGGGCCGCGCTCTGCAGCCGGGCGTCCACTTCCCCGAGCTGCGCCTGAAAACTCTTCTCCGCGGCCTGCAGCCGCGTTTGCAGCCCCGCCAGATCGCCGCCGGAAGCCTTGGCTTCGCGCAGCTCCTCGAGCGATTCGTTCAGCTCGAACACTTCCTCGAGCAGCTCGGGCGGAGCCTGCTGCTTGTGCTCGCCCTCCTTGCGCATGCCCTCGATCCCCAGCAGATATTCCAGGCGGGCCACCGGATCGCGCAGTGTGCGGTAGGCGTCGTTCAGCTCCGAGCTGTGCTGGAGCGACAGTTCGCGCTCCTGCTCGCTGGCGCTCACGAAATTATCGGGATGCAGCTTCCAGCTGAGCTGCAGGAATTTCTTCTCCAGCGCGGGCAGCTCCACCCACAGCTTGCGCGGCATCTCGAAGAGCGTGAAATAGTCGATTCCCCCGCGCAACTGCACCAGCTTGCCGCAGCTCGAGCAGAAGTGCGTGCCCAGCGTGCGGTCGTGGCAGCTCCAGCAGACCAGCGGCGGATTCGTGATTGTGTACGGCTCGGCCATCTCTATTCCCGCGGCCGGAACCCCGGCCGAATTTCCCCCAAGAGGCGCAAAAAAAGTGGCTGGCGGATGCGGCGGCCAGCCACGTGCCCGGCGCGGCCTGCCTGCCCGGAAAGAGCGCAAACGGAAGTCTGCGCTTCTGCTAGGCGGTGAAGGAGCTGCCGCAGCCGCAATTCCGCGCCGCGTTGGGATTCTGGAAGACGAATCCCTGGCGCATCACGGTGACTTCGTAGTCCAGCGTCGTGCCGCTCAGATAGAGAAAACTTTTGGGGTCCACGAAGATCCGCGCGCCATGCTCTTCGAAGATCTTGTCGCGGTCGCGCGCCTGCGTGTCCAGGCGCATGGCGTAGGAGAGGCCGGAGCAGCCGCCGCCCTGCACGCCGACGCGCAGCCCGCCGGCTTCCGCGGCCACGCCTTCCTTGACCAGCAGCGCGCGGATTCTTTCCGCGGCGCGCTCCGTGAGGTGGATGACCGCGGCGTTGGGGGCCTGCGTGATCGGATTGGCGGCGTTCGTTTCCATAACCGGGTGCCTTCAGGCGGCGCGTCGCCCGCTCAGTGCGCCGACTTCTCCGCCGCGGGCACTTCCAGGCCCTTCTTTTTCTTCCAGTCGTTGATCGCCGACTTGATGGCGTCTTCGGCCAGCACCGAACAGTGAATCTTCACCGGCGGCAGCGCCAGCTCCTTCACGATGTCCGTGTTCTTGATGGACAGGGCCTCTTCGACGGTCTTGCCCTTGACCCACTCGGTGGCCAGCGAGGAGCTGGCGATCGCCGAGCCGCACCCGAAGGTCTTGAAGCGCGCCTCTTCGATCACCTGCGTCTCGGGATTGATCTTCATCTGCAGCTTCATGACGTCGCCGCATTCCGGCGCGCCCACCAGTCCGGTGCCGACGTTGGGGTCCTCCTTGGGCAGGCTCCCCACGTTGCGCGGGTTGTTGAAGTGATCCACCACTTTTTCGCTGTATGCCATTAGCCTGTGCTCCTTGCCAAATTTTCCGTGCTCAGAAAACCTGCGCGGCGGGCCACCTTGTCCGTCAGCCGGACGTCGGAGACCGATGCCGAGCGCCCTGCGGCCAGTTGCCGCAGCGCTTCGCGGATGAAGTCCGCGCCAATCCCCAGCACGCGCAGGAATTCCCGCACCTGCTGCAGCTCATGAAAACGCCGCACCCCGCCCGCTTCCTCTTCCGCGTTGTAGGGAGTAAAGGTCACCTGGAAAGCAGCCCCGCTGCCTCCGATGGACCGCTGAATTCGAATGATTCCGTCCTGTGTCATACACCTTTTCCTTGGCAGAGGCCCTTAGGCCGTTTGCCACTTCACTTTGCTTACGTCGATGCCCTCTTTCGCCATCTCGTATAGCGGAGAGAGTTCGCGCAGCTTGCTCACCACTTCCACGAGGCGGTTGGTCACGTAATCCACTTCCTCCTCGGTATTAAATCGTCCCAGACCGAACCGGATCGACGTGTGGGCCAGGTCTTCGCCTACCCCCAGCGCCTTCAGCACGTAGCTGGGCTCCAGCGTCGCCGAGGTACAGGCCGATCCGCTGGAAACCGCCACGTCGTTGATCCCCATCAGCAGCGATTCGCCTTCCACGTAAGCGAAGCTGATGTTCAAATTGTTCGGCAGCCGGTGCTCCATCGAGCCGTTGATGAACAGCTCGTCGAGCTTGGCCATCAGCCCGTCCTTCAGCCGGTCGCGCAGTTTGCGCATCCGCGCGCTTTCCTCCGCCATTTCCTTCTGGCAGATCTCGCAGGCCTTGCCCAGCCCCACGATGCCCGGCACGTTCAGCGTCCCCGAGCGCATGCCGCGCTCGTGCCCCCCGCCGTCAATGATCGCGGAGAGCTGAACGCGCGGGTTGCGCCGCCGCACATACAGCGCGCCCACGCCCTTCGGCCCGTACAGCTTGTGCCCGGAGATGGCCAGCAGGTCGATGTTGTCCTTCTGCACGTCCACCGGAATCTTGCCCACCGCCTGCACCGCGTCCACCGCGAA